>NZ_JBYPZI010000001.1:120640-889115 GCF_057815145.1 Tsukamurella sp. II2bb | reverse complement strand
CTCTTAGCGGGGCGGTGGGGGTGGTTGTTTAAGGGGTCGAAGTTCTCAGCTGACGCGTCGCCGTGCCGCGGAGCAACTGCTCCGCGGCACGGCATCGTCATCCCGTCCGACGCCCTGACTCCAGCTCGACTGATGAAAGGTCATGCCGATGTCCTTCGTGATTGACGGACTCTCCTGGATCGAGAACTGGCGGATGCCCAACGGCGGCCAGTCGTACGTGGTTCCCTTCCCCACACTGAGGCCTTCGACGATCGTCTTCCACGGCGAGGAGGAATTCACCTACGGACACTACGGGATCCACCTCGGCCAGGCGGACGTGCTGACCTTCCTCGGCGACGAAAGTCAGGTCATCACCGGGCATTTCATCGATTGCCGAATCGACTCACCCACCCGGAACACGATCGAGCACCACACGTGGTCACCCTCCTCCGCTCGTCACCTGCGAATCCCGCCCGGCGTCGCGCACGCCTTCGACGGGCTCGAACGAATCCACACCCTGAACACCTACGACTGCTACCTCCCTGCGGAGGACCAGATCGACAAGACCTCGTGGAATCCCGATTCCGACGTGATCAACGTCCCGATCGACGCGGATCCCCTTGAGGTCGAGCTCTTCCAGCCCAACAGCAAGGCCGCATCCGAGCGGTGGTACCGCTTGCTCGCGAAGCAGCAGTACAACGCGATCAGCGCGAACTCGGAGGAGTACCCCATGACGATGGACGTCTCCTTCGACGACGGACGGTCCCGGAGGATCAAGCTCCGCAAGATCGACTCGAAGAAGCGAAACCCGCATCCTGCCGTCGAGCCGATCGGCGGCATCGAGGGACTTCAGTGGCGGGCGCACCCCATCCTGTGGAGCGGCCCGAATTCAGGGTTCGTGCCGCTGACCGACGCGGCGCCGATGTACTTCATCGACCACGGCACCGACCGATACACGCACGACGCCTACGGGATTCACCTGACCCAAGAGGACCGGCTGACCTTCCTCGGTCCGGCTGACCACACGGTGCGCGCGCACTTCGTGGACGTACGCGAGGGCTCACCGACACTGCATGCAACGGCCACCGTGGATTTCACCCCCTCCGCGGGGCGCTACCTCGCGATCCCCGCCGGTGTGGCGCACGCGTTCGACGGGCTGGAGCGCGTCTTCACGGTGAACAAGCCCACGTCCTTCGTCAGGGCCGAGAATGACGGCGTGGACACCATCGACGGCAACGACGTCATCGACTGGCCGCTCGACCAGCGACCTTTCCCCGTACTGACTCCCCTCACAGTGCCCGCGTCCGAGACGTTCTACCGGCAACGCGCAGCACTGCAGCGGGAACTCGTCAGTCGACCTCCCGCAACCGGAACGCCGGCAGTCCTCATGATCGACGGGCCCGACGGCCGGCCGGTCAAGGTCGCGGTCCGCAAGAAGGTCGCGGTCGGATCGCAGCACCCGGCCGGCTCCGGCGGGAACACGAAGGAAAGGGCACTCCGGAAGGCATGAGCAGCCCACTCCGTAATCGGGACTTCCGATACCTCTGGCTGGCACTCTCATCCTCGCTGCTGGCAGCGGGCGTATGGGTCATCGCGCTACCCCTGTTCACACTCCACCTCGGATACGGACCGACGACCGTCGGCATCGTCGTCGGCTGCGGCCTCATCGGCACTCTGGCGAGCCTGCTCTTCGGCGGCGCGCTCCTCGACAGGCATCCCAAGCGAACGATCCTCGCCTGGTCGGCATTCATCCCCGGGATCGTGCTCTTGGCCATCTGCCTGTGGGCGGAGACCGCCACCATCCCGTGGTACGCCCTGGCCGCGACAGCGGCGATCGTCGGCGCCTGCGACGGCGTGTACGGGCCGGCCAACGAATCCTTGCTCCCCGAGATCGTCGAGAAGGAACACCTCCACGTCGGCAACAGCCTCCAGGCCGTCGTCGAGTCCCTGCTGCTGAAGGCCTTCGGGCCGGCGATCGGAGGCGCGACGGTCGCGCTGGCCGGCCCCGCGCCTGCTCTTGCAGTAGTGGGCGTCCTGTTCCTGGTCACTGCGGCGTTCTCCCGGCGCATCGTGCCGGCCTACGAACCGGCCCCACCCGACCGATCGGCCGGCTGGGGATCGGTGTTCCTGGACATCGGCGACGGCTTCCGGTACGTGGCCAAGACGAAATGGATCTGGACGGCAGTGCTGTGGTCAGCACTAGCGCTCCTCCTTCAGGCGGGGCCGCGATCCGTCGCGCTACCCGTCGTCTTCGGGGAGAAATCGGCGGGGGCGTACGCACTGATCATGGTCGGCTACGGAATCGCGAGCGCCGTGGGATCACTCGTCTCATCGTTCGCGATCCGCCCCGACAACCGATTCGGAACCCTCTTCGCCGCGTGGAGCCTGGGGTCCGTCCCCCTCATCGCCATCGCCCTCCACCCGACAGTGGCCGTGGCTGCGATCGCGATGGTCCTCGTCGGCCTCTTCAACGCCTACGGAAACGTGCTCTGGCAGACCCTGATGCAGCAGGGCGTCCCCGACGAGCTACGGGGACGAGTGACCAGCGTCGACTGGTTCGGCAGCATCTCTCTGATGCCCGTCTCCACCGTGGTGACGGGGCTGTTCATCGACCACGGAGTCGTCCGGCTTCTCTTCCTCCTCGCAGGCACCGTGCCCGTCGGCCTCGCCTTCATCGCGTACGCCGTCATCGCCGAGGACAGCTCAGCGGACTCCGATCTCGCCTGCAGGAGTCAGAGCCCGTGAATGCCCTTGTAGAGCACCATCACGCCGATGACCACCAGGATGCCGGCGACCAGCGCGGCGTGCTGGCGCTCCATCCACTCCTTGAGCGCGAGCATCGGGCCGTCCAGCTTGGCCCCCATCACCGCGTAGGCCAGCACCGGAACGATCACGGTGGAGGCGGAGACCAGGACGAACCACAGCCCGCCGGTCCATGCGTCCGTGCCGGTCAGTCCGGCCGTGCTGATCAGTGCACCGGCCGCGATCGTCATGAACAGCACCTTCGGATTGACCGCCGTCAGTGCGGCCGCGATACCGGCGGCCCGGGCGGGGGTGACGGTGCCGAGCTTGGTCATCCAGGCCGGCGTGTGCTCGTCGTGCGAGCGGGTGAACCACTTGTACAGGCCGAAGACCACCAGCACCGCACCGATCACCAGCCGCACGTACGACGCCCAGGCCGGGTGCGCCCCCACCCCGGGGATGAGATCGGCCACTCGGTAGAAGATCACGGTCAGGGCGATGAGCCCGAACAACCAGCCGATCAGGTAGCCGATGGACGTCGGCCGCGGCTTCGGCGTGTGGAACATCATCACCGCCGGAATGATCGACAGCGGCGACAACGCCACCACCAATCCGAACGGGATCACCTCGGTCAGTACAGACGCCAACGAATCCGCCATCTCATCCCTCATCTCTGGAGAACTGCGGCAAACGTAGCACCGTCACTCCCGCGGCACGCCACCCGGTCGTCGACGTGGCCGGACGGTGCCGGCGTCCCGGATCAGCCGCCCAGCAGATGCGCGAGCGCGCGCTCGACGGTCGGGTGCCGGAACGGGTGCCCGCGCTCCTCAAGCACGGCCGGGCGCACCCGCTGCGAGGCGAAGGCGAGGTCGTCGGCGCCCTCGCGCCCCAGGAGGAGCGCGGGACCGAAGGCGGGCACCGGGAACAGGGTGGGGCGGTGCACGGCCCGGCCGAGGGCGCGCGTGTAGACGGCGTTGCGCACCACGCCCGGCGCGACCGCGTTGACCGGACCCGACAGCCCGGTGTCCCACAGCGCCCGGTGGTACACGTCGACCAGGTCGTCGATGCTGACCCATGGCTGCCACTGCCGCCCGTCGCCGAGGCGGCCACCGAGGCCCGCGCGGAACAGCGGCAGCAGCATCCCCAGCGTCCCGCCCTGCGGCGCCTGGACGATGCCCGTCCGCACCGTCACGACGCGGGTGTCCTCCCCGGCACCGTCGTGCGCGGCGGCCTCCCACCGGCGGACCACCTCGGAGAGGAAGTCCGGCTCGGCGGGCGCGGGCGAGGTCTCGGTGAGCACCTCGTCGCCGCGGTCCCGCCCGTAGTAGCCGACGGCGGAGGCGCTGACGAAGACGGGCACGCCCGCCTGCGCCGCGGCCCGCGCGAGGAGGCGCGTCGGCTCGATGCGGCTCTCCTCGACCGCCCTCTTATGCGCGTCGGTGAACCGGCCGGCGATGCTCGCGCCCGCGAGGTGCAGGACGGCGTCGACCCCCTCGAGCGCCGCGGGGTCCGGGGCGTCGGGGTCCCACCGCCGCTCGTCGGCCGACCTCGGCTCGCCGCGGACCAGGCGGAGCACCCGGTGTCCGCCGGTGCTCAGGAAAGCGGCGAGGTCCGAGCCGACCAGCCCGGAGGCACCGGTGACCGCGAAGGTCGACGGGGTCAGGCCCGCGTTCGCCGCCCGGCGGTGCGCGGCGAGATCACCGGCGAGGCGGCGGTACCGGAAGTCGATGACCTCGGAGAGCAACCGCTCCGGTACGGGCGTGATCACCTCGTCGGTGACCCGCGTCCGGGACGGGTCCACCGGTTCGAAACCGTGGACGTGCCGCCACGGGAACAGGCCGGCGGGGAGGGACCGGAGCCCGTCCACCTTCACCTCGTCCACGAACCGGCGACCGGCGACGTAGCCCGACGGGTCGTGCTCGGCGCGCCACTGCAGCCCACCGGGCAGGTCGATCAGGGTGACGCCGTCCTCCAGGGACGCCGCCTGCGATCTGAGCTTCATCGGCACCCACGGCGCCTGCAGCCGGGCGAAGGCGCCGGGACGGGAGAACCAGGCGAAGACCTCGTCCACAGGAGCGTCGATGACAGCCGATCCGCGAATTCCCATGGACCCACGCTAACCCCGGATCCGGTCGCGCACACGGTGGGAAAAATCTCCCGAGCCCGTCCCATCCGCCCGGGCGCCGGCTCCGAATGACGGGCATGAACAGTGGAAGCAGGCGGTTCGCCGTCGTCGGCAGCGGGGTCAGCGGGCTGGTCGCGGCGCACGAGTTGAGCAGGATCGGGAACGTCACGCTCTACGAGCGGGATCGACGCCTGGGTGGCCACGCCCACACCCACGAGGTGGACTTGGGGCTCGGTGCGCCGGTGCGGGTGGACTCCGGCTTCCTCGTCCACAACGACCGCACGTACCCGGTCCTGTGCCGGCTCTTCGACGAGCTCGGGGTCGCGACCCGCGACGCGGAGATGAGCATGTCCATCCGCGACGACGCGCGCGGCATCGAATTCGCCGGCGGCAAGGGCTTCCGGGGCCTGGTCCCCACGGCGCGGCACCTCGTCGACGCCGGGCACCTGCGCCTGCTGGCGGAGGTGCCCCGGTTCCACCGCCGCGCCCGGCGCCACCTCGACGCCGCCACCGCGGACGTACCGCTCGGCGAGTTCGTGCGGCGCGAGGCCCTCAGTGAACGGCTCGTCCACAGCTTCCTCCGCCCCCTGGTGGCGGCGGTGTGGTCGTGCCCGCCGGACGAGGTGGACGACTATCCGGCCCGCCACCTGTTCCGGTTCCTGGCGAACCACGGCATGCTCTCGGTGGGGCATTCCCTCCAGTGGCGCACCGTCGTCGGCGGATCCGCCCGGTACGTCGAGCGGATCGCCGCCGGGATCGCGGAGGTGCGCCGGGGCGTCGGCGTCCGCTCCCTGTCCCGGACCGGGACGGGCGTGCGGATCGTCGACGATGCGGGCGCCGCCCGGGAGTTCGACGGTGCCGTCGTCGCCGTCCACCCGCACCAGGCCCTGACGCTGCTCGACGCGCCGACACCCCTCGAACGGGAGCTGCTGGGCGCCATCCGGTACACCCCGAATCCGGCGCTGCTGCACACGGACACGTCGCTGCTCCCGCGGAACCGGCATGCCCGGGGTTCGTGGAACCACCTCGCCGCACCGGAACCGGGGAGGGTCTGCGTGACCTACGACCTGAACCTGCTCATGGGCCTGCCCCGCGGCGGCGAGACGGCCCTGGTCACGCTGGGCGGCGCGGATCTCGTCGATCCGCGCCGGGTCCTCGCCGAACTGGACTACGAGCATCCCGCGTTCAGCACGGAGTCGGTCGCCGCGGCGCAGCGGCTCGGCGAGATCTCCGGCCCCGTGGTCGCCTTCGCCGGCGCCTACCACGGCTGGGGCTTCCACGAGGACGGCGCGGCCTCGGGCCTGGGCGCCGCCGCCCGGATCGCGGGAGGCAGGCCGTGACCGGCGCACCCGCGATGTACGACACCGAGATCGGGCACCTGCGTCGCTCCCCGTTCACGTACGGTTTCCGGCACCGCAGCACGAGCTGGTTCATCGACGTCGACGCACCGCCGCGGATTCCGCGATGGCTACGGCCCCTCGCGGCCTTCCGGGCGGCGGACCACCTCGCGCCCGTGGACGACGGCGCCGACACCCTGCGGGGCCGGGTCGAGAAGGCCCTGCGCGAGCGCGGTGTCGCTGTTCCGGGCGGCGCGATCACCGCCCTGCTCAACGCCCGGTGCCTCGGCTACGTCTTCGATCCCCTCACCGTCTACTGGTGCCACGACGAGGCGGGCACGGTGCGCGCGATCGTCGCCGAGGTGCACAACACCTACGGCGGCCGGCACGCCTACGTCCTCGCTCCCGCCGCGCAGACGGGGACGGTCGTCGCGAAGGACTTCGTCGTCTCGCCGTTCCACCCGGTCGACGGGGTGTACCGGCTGCGGATACCCGAGCCGGCCGACCGGCTGTCCATCGACGTGGCGCTCGAACGACCGGGCAGCGCCCCGTTCAGCGCGCAGTGGCGCGGCACCCGCCGCCCGGTCACGCCGCGCCGGATCCTGCTGGCGCAGGCGCGGGCTCCGCTCGCCCCGCTCGTCGTCGCCGCCCGGATCCGCCTGCACGGGATCCGGCTCTGGGCCTCCGGCCTCCCGCTCGTCCCCCGTCCCGCCACCGCCGCACAGGAAGCGAACTGAAGTGACCGCCGACATCGAAGCCCTCCCCTCCCCCGCTCTCGACCTCGCCGTACCGGTCCCGACGGGGCCGTCCGCCTGCCTCCTCGGCCGCGGTGCGCGCGTCCTGCTGCGGCGCGCCGCCGCGCGCAGCGGTGTCGCCCTCATCCCTGCCGACGGCGTGCCGGCCGCGGGGCCGACGATCGTCGTGCGCTCGCCGGACGCCCTGTGCCGCAGGCTGGGAACGGCGCGGCTCATCGGTTTCGGCGAGTCCTACGTGACCGGCGAGTGGGACTCCCCGGACCTCGCCGGGACGCTCACCGCTCTGGCGGAGCGCCTGCCGGTACTGGTGCCCCGATGGCTGCAGTCCCTCCGCGGGCTCGCCGGCGTCGCCCGGCCGGACACCGAGGTCGGAACCCCGGATCACGTGCAGGCCAACGTCTCCCACCACTACGACCTGTCGAACGAGCTCTTCGCCCGGTTCCTCGACGAGACGCTCACGTACTCGAGCGCGGTGTTCTGCGCGGGGGAGATCCCCGACGGTGACCCCGGCGTCACCCGGGCCCCCGAACCGGCGGGGGCGAGCGCGTCGACGCTCGCGTCCGCCCAGCGCGCCAAGATCGACCGGCTCCTCGACGCCGCCGGGGTCGGTCCCGGCACCCGCCTGTTGGAGATCGGGACCGGGTGGGGCGAGCTGTGCCTGCGGGCCGCGGAACGCGGCGCGACGGTGCGCTCGGTGACCCTGTCGGTGGAGCAGCGCGACCTGGCGCTGCGGCGGATCGCCGATGCCGACCTGTCCGAACGGGTCCGGGTGGATCTGCTCGACTACCGCGCCGTCGACGGGACCTACGACGCGGTGGTCTCGGTGGAGATGATCGAGGCCGTCGGCGCGGCGCACTGGGACGAGTACTTCGCCGCTCTGGCGCGACTGGTCGCGCCCGGCGGGCGGATCGCCGTGCAAGCGATCACCATGCCGCACGAGCGCATGCTCGCGAGTCTGGGCACGTACACGTGGATCCAGAAGTACGTCTTCCCCGGAGGCATGCTGCCGTCCACGGCGGCGATCACCGCCTCGGCCGGCCGTGCGGGCCTGTCCGTCCGGGCCCGGCACCGCTTCGGTCCGCACTACGCCGAGACCCTCCGGCTGTGGCGCGAGCGCTTCCTCGCCGAACCCGAGCGGCTTCCACCACCGGCGGATTCGGCGACCTTCCGGCGGCTCTGGGAGTTCTACCTCGCGTACAGCGAGGCCGGTTTCCGGTCGGGCTACCTGGACGTCCAGCAGATCCTGCTCACCCCGGAGGTGTCCCGGTGACCGACTTCCTGCTCGTCACGTCGGCCTCGCTCGCGGCCCTCGCCGTGGTGCAGGCCGTCACCTTCGCGGTGGGCCATCGGATCGGCCGGTACAACGTGGTCGATGTCGCCTGGGGTGTCGGCATCGTGGCCGTCGCCTGGATCGGAATCGCGCTGGGCGACGGTGACCGGCCGCGCGCCTGGATCCTCGCGGCGATCGTCACCGTGTGGGGGCTGCGCCTGTCCTGGCACATGGGCGTGAAATCGGCCGGGAAGGGCGAGGATCCGCGGTACGCGGAGATGCTGGAGCGGGCGGGCGGAGGCACCGTCACCGTCGTGCGCAAGGTCTTCGTCGTGCAGGGCGCGGCCCAATGGTTCGTCTCGCTGCCGCTGCAGGTCTCGGCGGTCGCCGGGCCCACCACGCACCCCTGGACCGTGGTGCTGGCGGCGGGCGTCGTGCTGGCGCTGACCGGTATCGGTATCGAGGCCGTCGGGGATCACCAGCTCCGCGTGTTCAAGGCCGATCCCGCGCACCGGGGCGCGATCATGGATCGCGGCCTATGGGCGTGGACCCGGCATCCCAACTACTTCGGCGACGCCTGCACCTGGTGGGGGCTGTGGTCGGTCGCCGCGAGCGCCTGGCCCGGCGCGCTCACGCTGCTCTCCCCCGCACTGATGACCTACTTCCTCGTGCATGCGACGGGAGCCCGGCTCCTGGAGCGCTTCCTGAGCGACCGTCCCGGCTGGAACGACTACGCCGCACGCACGTCCTTCTTCGTGCCCCGGCCACCGCGCGGAGGATCCCGGTGAACCGCACCGTTCTCGCTCGGTCGTCACGGCCCGGAACCGGTACGGTGCGAAAGGACGAAGGAGGCACGTCGATGACCCGTGCTCGAACCGAGGCCGACGATCTGCTCGTGCGGACGGCCGCCGGTGACGTGGGGGCCTTCCGAGACCTCTACGAGCGGACCGGCCGGCTGGTCTTCGGCACGGCCCTGCGGGTGATCGGCGACCGCGGCTACGGCGAGGAGGTCACCCAGGAGGTGTATCTCGAGGCCTGGCGGAAGGCGGCGGAGTTCGATCCGGCGCGCGGCTCGGCGGAGGCGTGGCTCGTGACGATGGCGCACCGCAGGTCGGTCGACCGGGTCCGCGCCGAGCAGTCGCGGGGTGACCGCGAGAACACCTTCGCGCACGCGAGTTTCCAGCGCCCGCACGACGTGGTCGCGGAGGCGGGCGAGCGCAGCGAGGATTCGGGTGCGGTGGTGGACTGCCTGGACACCCTGACCGCGCCGCAGCGCGATGCGCTGACCCTCGCCTACTACGGCGGACACACCTATCGCGAGGTCTCCGAACGGCTGGAGGCGCCGCTGGCGACGGTGAAGAGCCGTATCCGCGACGGGATCGCCCGCCTGCGGCGCTGCCTCGAACCGCTCGGAGGCCTGTCGTGAGCGACGAGACCGGCCGGAGCGACGCCGAGCTGATCGACGACGCCGAGGTCTACGCGTTGCACGCCCTCGATCCCGCCGAGCGGGCGGAGGTCGAGGCCGCGCGCGCCGCCGCCGCACCGGATGTGCGCGCGGACTTCGACTCCCGCGTCGCCGCGGTCCGGGAGACCATGGCCGTCCAGGCGGACCGGTACGCGGTCGAACCGCCGGCCGAGGCCTTCGACCGGGTCCTCGCGCAGATCGTCGACGATCCCGGAGTCACCCCGCTCCGCCGCCCCCGCGGCGTGTCCCGGCGGAGCCTGCGCGGCGCATGGGGCCGTGGCGCCCGCATCGCGGCCGCGGCCGCGGTGGTCGCCGTCGCGGTGGCCGCCGGCGTCGTGATCGGGCGCACCGTCCTCCCCGGCCGGTCCGGCCCGGCACCGTCGGAGACGCAGATCGTGCTGGCGGCACCGGACGCCCGGACCGCGCAGGCCCGGGTCGGCGACGCGACGATCTCGTTCATCTACTCCCGGGAGCGCAACGCCGGCGTCGTCCTCATGAACGACGTACCGCCGCCGAAGGACGGGACCGTCTACCAGATGTGGCTGATGGATCCCGGCGGCGGTGCCCGCTCGCGCGGCACGATGACGCAGGCGGACGTGCGGCCCACGACCACGGCAGCGGTGACGTCGATCGACGGTGCCACGTCGTTCGGCATCTCGATCGAGCCGCCGGGCGGTGCCGCGGCACCGTCGGACCGGATCGTGACCACGCTCCCGATCGCGGCGCGGTGATCCCGGACCGCGACGGGCGCACTCGGGTCAGGCCGTGGGAAGCCAGTTCCCGTGGAATCCGGCGGGAACCTGCTGCGGCAGAGCGACGGAGGCGATGTCGTCGAGGGTCTGCGCGTCGAGCACGGCCAGCCTGGTGGTGGCCTCCCGGCGGTCGGTGACCAGGCCGAGCAGGGCACCGTCGGACTGCGGGGCGGTCTCCGAGCGCGGGACGAAGACGAACTCGCCGAGCGAGATGTCGGCGCCGAACCGCCGGACCGTGGGCTCCCCACCGGACGACGGGACGCGGCCGAGGATGCCGCCGAACAGGTCCGTGCTCTCGCTGCCGACGACCCAGCCGTCGCGGTGCGCGGCGGTCAGGTAGCGCTCGTCGATGCGCGGGAACTCGACGCTCGCATCCCACAGCATCTCCCGCTTGCACACGCGCGCACGGGGATCGAGCGTCCATCGCTCCAGGTGCTGCCCGCCCTCGGTGGGTCCGCGGCGATCGCCGTCGAAGGTGCGCTCGTGCACCACGAGATCGACGACGACGGTGCCGTCCGCGCCGTCGTGCGCGTTCATCGGGTGGTAGACGTAACAGGGCTCGACGTCGATCCAGACGACGTCGGCGTCGCCGCCCTCGCGCGGCATGATCCCCACGCGCGGCCGGTACCCGGTGTTCCAGCGATAGGGCAGCGATCCGGATCCGCTGCGCGGCAGCCGGTGCGCCATCGGCCCGGGCATCGGCACGCGGCCCACGATCGCCCCGAGGGCGAGCGAGACGAGCGGCCGCAGCGGGCCCGGCACGGAGCGGGCCGTCGCGGCCCGGGTGTCGAAGGTGACGGGCAGGTCGTAGACGATCACCGAGCTGCGCGTGAGCGAGAAGGCGTGCATCATCGGGCTGCCGCCCACCGTGATGTCGACGGTGCGCCGGGCCCGCCCGTCCGTGCCGATCACGGAGTACTGCACGGTGTTCCCGCGGCCGAAGTGATACGAGATCGCGTGCAGCTCGCCGGTTTCCGGGTCCTCGATGGGGTGGGCCGTGTACCCGCCGCGGATGGTGCCGTCGAAATCGCAGACGTCCAGGGTGTCGAGCTCCTCCGAGAGCTCCGCGCAGGCGAGCCCGGCCTCGACGAGCGCGAGGGTCCGGCCCTGCCAGCCGATCACGTTGGTGTTGGCTCCGGTTCCGTGGAGGAAGCTGCGCCCCTCCTCCGACGGTGCGCGGCGCCCCAGCCGGGCGGCGACGGGCGCGGAGTCGACCCAGCGGTTGCGGTACCAGAGGGCCCTGCCGCCGGAGAGGCGGATGCCGTGGACCATGCCGTCGCCGGTGAACCAGTTGTAGGTGTCGGGGTCGACGTCGGCGATCGGGTTGGGACCGTTGCGCAGGTACCGACCGTCGAGCCAGTCGGGCAGCGTGCCGGTGATCTCGAGGTCGCGCTCCGTCAGTTCGGACCGGACGGGAGCGTACTCCCCGGCGAGGAAGGGATTGGTGGACGGCGTGATGGTGGTCATGAGAACCTCCGAGACTTGCCTATAACGATGTTATAGGGAGACCATAACGCCGTTATGGACGACGTGCAACCCCCCGCCGGCCCCGCGGCTCTCCATGAGAAGCTGCTGTCGATCGCCCACCGCATCGTCGATGAGGAGGGCGTCGACAAGCTGACGGTGCGCCGCCTCGCCGCCGAGGCCGGCGTCTCCACCATGGCGGTGTACACCCGCTTCGGCAGCGTCGGTGCGGTCGCGGCGGCCGTGCGCGACCGCGGCTTCCACGACTTCGCCGATCTCATGGAATCGGTGGACGCGACCTCGGATCCGCTGGCCGACCTCGACGTGCAGGGCCTGCTCTACCTGCGCTTCGCCGCCGAACATCCGCACCTGTACAGCCTGATGTTCCAATACACCTCACCCGAGTGGGCGGCCGGCCAGCGCGCCGAACTGCTCCAGCACAGCGGCCCCGCCGAGACCGCGGCGGGCGCGCGCGCCTTCGACGCGATGCGCTGCAGGGTGCAGCGGGCCACGGACGACGACGATCCCGACCGCGTGCTCGTCGGCGCCGGCCAGGCCTGGGCCGCCGTGCACGGGATCGCGATGCTCACCATGGCGGGTCAGCTCGCCGGCACCCGGGATGCGGTCACCGATGCGATCATGGTGACCCTCGCCGTGGGTAACGGGGCCACGCGCCCGGATGCCGAGGCCGCCCTCGCCCGTGCCCGGGAGCGCCTCGCGGACTAACGGCGCGCCGCGGCCGCACCGCCGGACCGGCGGGCGTGGAGCGTCCCGGCGATCCAGAGCAGCAGCACGACCGCCGCGGTCGAGAGCACCTGCTCCCGGACACCGTCGTTGGCGACGGCCAGCACCACGATGCCCAGCAGCACCACCAGGACCGCCCACGAGAGGTACGGGTAGCCCCACATCCTCAGCGGGAGGCGGGTCCCATCGCGCTCGGCACGGCGGCGCAGCACGATCTGCGAGGCGATCGTCGCCAGCCAGGTGACGATGAGCGTGGAGCCGACCACGGCGAGCAGCCGGTCGAGCACCTCCGAGCCCCACAGGTAGGTCGCGGGCACGGCGAGGAAGCCGATCACCGAGCTGGCCAGGACCGCACGGACGGGCACGCCGGAGGCGTTCGCGCGACCCGCGGCCGCGGGCGCCATGCCCCGCTCGGCGAGCGAGTACAGCATCCGGGAACTGCCGTACAGGTTCGCGTTGAGCGAGCTGAGCAGCGCCACCACGATCACCACGCCGAGCGTCGTGCCGACCGCCGGCAGGCCCGCGACGTCGAGGACCGCGACGAAGGGCTTCTCAGCGACCGCCGGCTCGTTCCAGGGCAAGGCGAGCAGGATCACCGCGACGCTGCCGACGTAGAAGACCAGGATCCGCCAGACGGTGGCGCGGATCGCCCGCCCGACCGTCCGCTCCGGGTCGCGGGTCTCGGCCGCCGCGACGGCCACGATCTCGATGCCGCCGAAGGCGAAGGCCACGACCAGCAGTGCGGCGACGACGCCGCCGATCCCGTGCGGCGCGAGATCGGTGAGGTTGCCCAGCCCGGGCGACGGTGCGCTCGTCCAGCCGAGCAGGTAGCCCACGCCGATGATCAGGAAGAGCGCCACGAAGACGACCTTGACCAGCGAGAACCAGAACTCGAACTCGCCGAAGCCGCGGACGCCGGCCAGGTTCAGGGCGGTCAGCCCGACCATGAAGACCAGCGCCCAGGCCCACACCGGCGGCCCGCCCGGAAGGAGCCCGTTCAGGATCGCGGCGGCCGCGACGGCCTCGGCGGCCACCACCAGACACAGCTGCACCCACCACAGCCAACCGACGGCGAAGCCCGCGCCCGGCCCCAGCGCCCGCCCGGCGTAGTAGGAGAACGCGCCGGGGTTCGGATCCGCGGCCACCATCTCGCCGAGCATCCGCATCACGGCGATCACCACGAGGCCCGCCACCGCGTACGCGACGAGTACGGCGGGCCCGGCGAGGGCGATGCCCTTCCCCGAGCCGACGAAGAGCCCGGCGCCGATCGCCGAGCCGAGGCTCATCATGATCAAGTGCCGGGCGCGCAGCCCCGCGTGCAGCCCCGGTTCGGCCGGGCCGCCGGCGTCCGTCCGTTCGCCCGACGGTGCCGCCATCAGGCGAACAGCGCGGGCAGGGTGCCCTCGTGCGTCGCGCGCAGATCGGCGAGCGTCACGCTGAACCGGCCCTGGACCTCGACCGAGTCGCTGCCCTGGTCGACCACGCCGATCCGCACGGCCGGGAGTTCCCGGGCGTTGCACATGGCCGCGAACCGGGTCTCCTCGGTGCGCGGCACGGCGACGAGCACGCGGCCCGTCGACTCCGAGAACAGCTGCACGAACGGATCGGCCCCCTCGGGCAGGATCAGGCGGCAGCCCGTCTCGCCCGCGAGCGCGGCCTCGACGACGGCCTGCCACAGGCCGCCCTCGGACAGGTCGTGCGCGGCGGAGACGAGGCCGTCGCGCGAGGCGGCGGTCAGCACGTCGGCGAGCAGCTTCTCGCGCTGCAGGTCCACGCGGGGCGGGACGCCGCCGAGGTGGTCGTGCTCGACCTGCGCCCAGATGGAGCCGTCGAACTCGTCGTGCGTGTCGCCGAGCAGGTACAGGGTCTCGCCGGGCTCGGTGCCCAGCCCCGTCGGGATGCGGCGGCGCACGTCATCGATGACGCCGAGCACGCCGATCACCGGGGTCGGGAGGATCGCGGTCGAGCCGGTCTGGTTGTAGAAGCTGACGTTGCCGCCGGTCACGGGGATGCCCAGCTCGACGCAGCCGTCGGCGATGCCGTGCACCGCCTGCTGGAACTGCCACATCACGCCCGGATCCTCCGGCGAGCCGAAGTTCAGGCAGTCGGTCACGGCCTTCGGGGTGGCGCCGGTGACGGCGACGTTGCGGTAGGCCTCGGCGAGCGCGAGCTTGCCGCCGGTGTACGGGTCGAGGTAGGTGTAGCGGCCCGAGGCGTCGGTCGAGAGGGCGATGCCGCGCTGGGTGGTCTCGTCGATCCGGATGACGCCACCGTCGGCGTGCTCGGCGAGCACGGTGTTGCCGCGCACGTACCGGTCGTACTGCTCGGTGATGAACCGGCGCGAGCACAGTGCGGGCGAGGCGAGCAGCTTCAGCGCGGTGGCGCGCAGCTCCTCGTCGGTCTGCGGACGGGCGAGCTTCGCGGAGGTGGCGGCGATGAGCTCGTCCATGAACGCGGGGCGCTCGACGGGGCGCTCGTACACCGGCCCGTCGTGGGCGATGGTGCGCGCGGGGGCGTCGACGACGGTCTCGCCGTGCCAGGCGATGACCAGGTGCTCGCCGTCGGTGACCTCACCGATGACGGTCGCGAGCACGTCCCACCTGTCGCAGACGGCCATGAACGCGTCCACGTTCTCCGGCGTCACGACGGCGCACATGCGCTCCTGCGACTCGGAGGAGAGGATCTCGGCCGCGCTCATGCCCTGGGCACGGCACGCCACCTGGTCGAGATCGATGAACATGCCGCCGTCACCGGCCGCCGCGAGCTCGGAGGTCGCGCAGGACAGGCCCGCGCCGCCGAGGTCCTGGATGCCCACGACGAGCTTCTCGCGGTAGAGGTCCAGGCAGCACTCGATGAGGACCTTCTCCATGAATGGGTCGCCCACCTGCACCGACGGCAGCTTCTTGGGCTTCTCGTCGGCGTCGAAGCTCTCGGACGCGAGCACGGAGACGCCGCCGATGCCGTCGAGGCCTGTGCGGGCGCCGAACAGGATGATCTTGTTGCCCTTGCCGGAGGCGAAGGCGAGGTGCAGGTCCTCGGTGCGCAGGACGCCCGCACACAGCGCGTTGACCAGCGGGTTGCCCGCGTAGGAGGCGTCGAAGACGGTCTCGCCGCCCACGTTCGGCAGGCCGAGGGAGTTGCCGTAGCCGCCCACGCCGCGCACCACGCCGTCGAGCACGCGGCGGGTGTCGGGCGCGTCGGCGGGGCCGAAGCGCAGCTGGTCCATGACGGCGATGGGGCGGGCGCCCATGGCCATGATGTCGCGGACGATGCCGCCGACACCGGTCGCCGCGCCCTGATAGGGCTCCACGTAGGACGGGTGGTTGTGCGACTCGACCTTGAAGGTGACGGCCCAGCCGTCGCCGATGTCGACGACGCCCGCGTTCTCGCCGATACCCGCGAGCATGGTCGCGCGCATCTCGTCCGTGGTCGTCTCGCCGAAGTAGCGCAGGTGCACCTTGGAGCTCTTGTAGGAGCAGTGCTCGGACCACATCACCGAGTACATGGCGAGCTCGGCGTCCGTGGGACGGCGGCCGAGGATCTCGCGGATCCGCTGGTACTCGTCGTCCTTGAGGCCGAGCTCGCGGTACGGCTGGTCGACGTCGGGCGTGGAGGCGGCGTGGGAGACCGTGTCTACGTGCACCCGCCCAGTTTAGAGTGCCAGTACTCCAGCACCACCCGCGCCTGGTCGGCGGGCTCGCCGTCGGAGGGCCGGAGCACGATTTCGGGGTTCGACGGTGCCTCGTAGGGCGCGCTGATGCCGGTGAAGTCGGCGAGCTCTCCGGCGCGGGCGCGGGCGTACATGCCCTTGGGATCGCGGCGCTCGCACAGCTCGACCGGTGTGTCGACGAAGACCTCGTAGAACGGCAGGCCGGCGTCGGCGTGCTGGGCCCGGATCCGGTCGCGGCCGGCCCGGTACGGGCTGATCAGCGAGGCGATCGCGACGGTGCCCGCGTCCGCGAGGAGCTGCGCCACGGCGCCCACGCGGCGCACGTTCTCCTCCCGGTCGGCGGCGGAGAAGCCGAGATCGGCGTTGAGCCCGTGCCGCAGGTTGTCACCGTCGAGCCGGTAGGCGGGCACGCCCCGGGCGACCAGCAGCCGCTCGAGCTCGCAGGCCACCGTCGACTTGCCCGACGCCGAGAGCCCCGTCAGCCAGACGGTGCCGCCCCGGGTCGGCCGCTCGTCCCGCGTGACCGCCGCACAGTGCCACACCACCTGCGCCATCGCGCCTCCTCCGGTCCATATCTGTACCGACGCCCGTCGGCCGCCGAGAAGATAGAACGCGTTTCACCCCCTGTCAACGCGTCCGTCACCGCGCCAGCCGCCGGCACGCCCCGACGAGCGCCGCCCCGCGCTCGCGCAGCTCGGCCCCGGTGTGCTCGGCGTCGAGATGCAGGCTGGCCACCATGACCTGGCGGCCGGCACCGTCGAAGACGGGGGCCGACAGGACGGAGACGGGGTGCGGCCCCTCCTCCGCGCCGGCGGGCAGCAGGCGCGCGCCGAGCGCGGCGACCACCTCCGTGAGGTCGCCCCTGGTGGCGACGTCGCCGGCCGCGACCACCCGGCGCATCCTCTCCCCGGTCGCGGTGCGCCGCTCGACGAGGTAGCCGTCGGCCCGGACCTGCACGATCAGCGGGTCGGCGCTCGTGAACCCGGGATCCCACAGCCGGTACATGAGGGCACCGTCGGCCGCCGCGAAGCCGTCGCCCGGGCGCATGCCGGGCGCGACGCCGGCCACGTCGAGCACCGTCACGCGACCGCCGAGCACGGCCGTCACCGACGCCGGGACCGCGAACCGGCGCGAGAGCGCGGCGAGGACGGCACCGCCGACGGGCGCCGCGCGCAGTGAACGCCGGGCGGCTCGCCCGACCGGGACTAGGCCCGCACCGAGTCGGTAGGCGCCGTCGGCGTCGCGCATCACGTGCCCGCGCTGGGCGAGCACGGTGACGATGCCCAGGCAGGTCGGCTTGCTCACCTCCGCGCGGCGGGCCAGCTCGGAGAGCCCGAAGGCGCGGGCGGGCTGCGCCGTGAACACGTCGAGGACGGCGAGCACCCGTTCGGTGGGCGGCGAGGTGCGCGTGGTCGGCATGGATTTCCCCGTTCCCTGGACAACATAGGAGAACACGTTCTAGCGTGCGTCGACCGTATCGCGCCGGTACAGATCTGTACCGCGTTCCGCTCGACGAGAGGTGCCGATGCACACCGACCCGCTCACGGCCGCGATCGCGGAGGCGGAGGCCCTGGTGGCCGCCGCCCCGCACATCGAGTCCGAGGCCGACCTGCTGGAGGGGCTGCAGTACCTCGCCCAGGGCGTGGCGGCCTGCGTGCACACCGCCTTCCACTTCGACCGGGACCACCCGTTCCTGCTCAGCGGCACCGGGCCGTTCACCAAGATGGGCCTGGACAACCCCGACACGCTGTACTTCGGCGCGCGGGTCGACGGTGCCCACGAATACGTGGTCACGGGCCGCCGCGGCACCACCGCCGACATCAGCTTCCAGGTGCTCGGCGGCGGCGAGTACACCGACGACAACGTGCCGGCCAGCACCGTCGCCTTCGACGACCGCGAGCTGGCCATCGGCGCCGACGGACGGTTCGAGGTGCGCTTCGGTCCGGGCGAGCCGGTTCCCGGTGCCTACTACCGGCTTCCGCCGGGCACGGCGCAGTTGGTGATCCGCGAGGTCTTCGACGACTGGTCTGCGCGGCGCAGCACCTTCGCCATCGCCCGCGCCGACACCGCGGGTACCGCACCGCCCCCGGTGACCGCCGAGCTCATGGCGAAGCGGTACGCCGCCGCGGGCAAGCAGCTGGTCAACCGGGTGAAGACCTGGCTGCAGTTCCCGAAGTGGTTCTACGATCCGCTGCCGGTGAACACGCTGACGGCCCCGCGCCTGACGCCCGGCGGCCTCGCCACGCAGTTCTCCTCGGTCGGTCACTACGAGCTGGCACCGGATCAGGCGCTGGTGATCACCGTGCCCCGTGGCGAGGCGCCCTATCTGGGTTTCCAGCTGGGCAGCCTCTGGTACATCTCGCTGGACTACATCCACCACCAGACCTCGCTCAACGGCGCTCAGGCGCAGGTGGATCCGGACGGGATGATCCGGATCGTGGTGAGCGAGAGGGACCCCGGTGTCACCAACTGGGTCGAGACGCTCGGGCACCGTCGGGGATACCTCCAGTTCCGCTGGCAACGCACCGCTTCCGCACTCACCGCCGCCGACGGCCCGACCGCGCAGGTGGTCCCGTTCACGGAGGTCGCCCGGCACCTGCCCCACTACGAGTCGAACCGCATCGACGGTGCCACCTGGCGCACGCGGATCGCCGAGCGGCAGCGCCTCGTCGGCGAGCGGATGGTCGGCTGATGCCCGGACCCACGGCCGGGTTCGGCCTGGACGGCAGGGTCGTCGTCATCGCGGGGGCGGGGCCCGCCCTGGGCGCGACCCTCGCCCGGCGGTTCACCGACGAGGCGGCGCGCGTCGTCCTCGTCGCGCGGAACGCGGAGCGGCTGGAAGCCCTGGCCGCCGAGATCGACGGCGCGGTCGCGATTCCCGCGGACATCACCGACGAGGCCTCGCTCGCCGCGCTCGCCGCGCAGGTGCAGGAGCGGTTCGGCGGCGCGGATGCGCTGGTGAACAACGCCTTCACCTATCCGTCGATGCAGCGCCTGACGAAGACCGATCCCGCGCACATCCTTCAGAGCGTGAATCTGATGGCGCTGGGCGCGCTTCGCTCGACGCTGGCCTTCCGTGAGCAGCTGGCCGCCGGGCAGGGTGCGGTCGTGAACGTGAACTCGATGGTGATCCGGCACTCCGAGCTGCGCTACGGCGGCTACAAGGCGGGCAAGACGGCGCAGCTCGCCCTCGCCCAGTCGCTGGCCACCGAGCTCGGCCCCGAGGGCATCCGGATCAATTCCGTGGTGCCCGGCTGGATCTGGGGCGACACCCTCAAGGCGTACTTGGAGTACCGCGCGAGCACCAAGGGCGTCACCGTCGAGGAGGGCTACGCCGAGGCGGCGCGCAACTCCGATCTGCGGCGCCTGCCCACCGAGGACGAGGTGGCCTCGGCCGTCCTGTTCCTCGCCTCGCCCCGCGCGTCCGGCATCACCGGCCAGACGCTCGACGTCAACTGCGGAGAGTTCCATGTCTGAGATCACCGCCTCCGTCGGCACGGTCGACGATCTGCACGAGTCGGCGATGCGCCGCACCGGCCTGCGCGACTTCGGCGACCCGTCGGACGGCTACCGCGAGGCGCTGCAGGTGCTGCTCGACTCCTACCGGGAGGAGGCCGCCCTCACCGAGCTCGGTTCCAAGCTCTCCCGCGTCTTCCTCCGCGGCGCGCTCTCGGCGCGCCTGATCAGCGAGGCGGCGTTCGCGGCGAACCCGGGCCACCGGGAGACCGCGATCGAGCGGCCGATGTTCGTCACGGGCCTCCCCCGCTCGGGCACCACCGCGCTGCACCGCCTGCTCGACGCCGACCCCGGCAATCAGGGCCTGCAGATGTGGCTGGCCGAGGTACCGCAGCCGCGGCCGCCGCGCGCGAGCTGGGCCGAGAACCCCGTCTACCGGCTCCTCGACGAGCAGTACGCGCAACACCACACCGAGCACCCCGAATTCATGGGGCTGCACTTCATGTCGGCGGCGGAGGTCGAGGAGTGCTGGCAGTTGCTGCGCCAGTCCGTGCACTCCGTCTCGTACGAGTGCCTCGCCCACGTCCCGTCGTACGCGAGGTGGCTCGCCGAACAGGACTGGACGCCGGCGTACCGCCGGCACCGGCGGAACCTGCAGCTGATCGGCATGAACGATCCGGGCAAGCGGTGGGTGCTCAAGAACCCCAGTCATCTGTTCGCGCTCGACGCCGTCCTCGAGGTGTACCCGGACGCCCTGATCGTGCAGTGCCACCGGCCGGCCGAGACGATCATCGCCTCCGTCTGTTCCCTGGCGCAGCACGCCACGCGGGGCTGGTCCAGGGCGTTCACGGGCGCGACGATCGGTACCGATCAGCTCGACACGTGGTCCCGTGGCCTCGTCGCCTTCGACGAGGCCCGTGCCCGGCACACCGCCGCCGGCCGCGGCGGGCAGTTCGTGGACGTGGACTACCGCGACCTGGTGGCCGACCCGCTCGGCACCGTCGGGAACATCTACGGCGCCTTCGGCCTGGAGCTGACCGACGGTGCACGACAGGCGATGTCGGCCATGCACGACACCAGCCGCTCCGGCGCCCGCCGCCCCAACCACACCTACTCACTCGCCGACTACGGCCTCACGGAGGACTCCGTCCGCGCAGCCTTCCACCGCTGACGCCCGAAGCCCCTACCCTCGGGGTATGACGTATCGAGGAGGACTCCGAACCGCGACTACCGCGACCGTCATGGCGGCCGCCCTCACCGCGACCGCGTGCGACCAGGCCGGGCAGGACGCACGAGAGAGTCCCAGTAGCAGTGCGTCACCCGAGGCGGTGGCGCTGCAGCTGCGCCTGGTCACCTCGACCGAGCCCCTCGGCTCGCGGACCTGCCCCGCCGCGCCCCCGGCCCCGTCGGCGCCGGCGGAGCTGTGCGAAAGCACCGGCCCGATGCTCTACCGGCTGGAGCCGTCGGTGACGCGATCGCCGGCAACGGAGGCGGGCGCGGCCGAACGCTCCGGACGATGGCTGGTCACCTTCCAGCTCGACGACGCCGACGGACGCGCCGTCGCGGAAGCGACGACCCGCAACATCAACAAACAGCTCGCGATCGTCGTCGGGGCGCGCGTCGTGTCCGCGCCGGTGATCCGCAGCGGCATCGGGGGCGGATGGATCCAGATGTCGGGCGACTTCACCGAACAGCAGGCCCGCGACCTCGCCGCACAGCTGAAGCCGTCCTGACCGCGGGCGGTCGGGACGGCTTCCGCAGGGCGGGGCGATCAGTGCACGGTGGTCACCTTCGCCTCGGCGGCGGGCCCCTCGGCACCGTGATCGTCGACCATCGTCGTCTCGTCGAACGGATCCTGCCGGTCGAGCACGCGCCGGGTCTGCGCCAGGTCGACGGTCGAGGTCCACGTGCCGATGAGCAGCGTGGCGATCGCGTTGCCGGAGAAGTTGGTGAGCGCCCGGGCCTCGGACATGAACCGGTCGATGCCCACGATCACGCTGACCCCGCCGAGCAGCTCGGGGCGGTGGCTCTGCAGCCCGCCGGCCAGCGTCGCGAGGCCGGCACCGGTGACGCCCGCGGCCCCCTTCGAGGCGATCATCATGAACAGCAGCAGCGAGAACTGCTCCGCGTAGCCGAGCGGCGAGCCCATCGCGTCGGCGATGAACAGCGACGCCATCGTCAGGTAGATCGCGGTGCCGTCCAGGTTGAAGGAGTAGCCGGTGGGCACGACGATGCCGACGGTGGTCTTCTCCACCCCCGCGTGCTCCATCTTGGCGATGAGCCGGGGCAGGGCCGACTCGCTCGACGACGTCGCGACGATGAGCAGGTACTCGCGCCCCAGGTAGCGGGCGAGCTTGAAGACCGACAGCCCCGTGACGAGGCGCAGCAGCGCCCCGAGCACCACGAAGACGAACAGCGCGCAGGTGATGTAGAAGGCGAGCATCAGCCAGCCCAGCTGGATGACGGCGTCGAAGCCCGTCGCCCCGACCACCGCCGCCATCGCGCCGAAGGCGCCCACGGGCGCCAGCCACAGCACCATCACCAGCACGCGGAAGACCAGCTTCTGCAGCACGCCGACCGCACGCACCACGGGTTCACCCGCGGGCCCCATGGCCTGCAGCGCGAACCCGACGAGCAGCGCGACGAACAGGGCCTGCAGCACGCTGCCGGCGGTGAGCGCGGAGAACAGCGTCTCGGGCACGATGCCCTGGATGAAGCCCCAGGTGCCGCCCGCGGCGTGCGCCTGGTCGGCGTACTTCGCGCCGACGGTCGGGTCGGCGTGGATGCCGAGGCCGGTGCCGGGCTTGAGCAGGTTGCCCACGACGATGCCGATGCCCAGCGCGAAGGTCGACATCCCGATGAAGTAGCCGAGCGCCAGGCCGCCGATCCTGCCGACGCTGGCCGCGGCGCGCACCGAGCCGATGCCGAGCACGATCGTGCAGAAGATCACCGGGCTGATCATCATCTTGATCAGGCTGACGAAGAGATCGCCGAGCGGTTTGAGTCCCTTCCCGAACTCGGGGGCCACCAGGCCCACGGCGATGCCCGCCAGCACGGCGATGATCACCGCGATGTACAGCCAGTGGGTTCTGTCTCGTTTGCCTTGCGCCGCCATGGGTCCTCCTTGATCGATGGGCTGTGAGGCTGATTCGATCCTGCGAGAACTGTGACCTGCGGCACAGCTTGTGTTCATTGTGTAAACGTCTTCACTGTGAGGAAAAGAACCCGCAGTGTCGCCGCGCAGTCCTTCCTGACCCAGGTGGCGATCCTGCTGACGGTCGCCGTGGGCGCGTCATGGCTGGTCGTCACGCAGGCCCGGGACGACGGTGACCGCACCGCGCGCGAGCAGACCCGCGCCGCCGCGGTCGCGCTCGCGGCGTCGCCGTCGACGGTGGCGGCGCTCGCCGCGCCGGACGGTTCCGCCGTGCTGCAGCCGGTCGCGGAGCGGGTCGCGGCACTGGGCGGGCTCGACTTCGTCGTGGTGATGCGGCCCGATCGCACGAGACTCAGCCACGCGGATCGCGACCGGATCGGCGGGAAGTACACCGGCTCCATCGACCGGGCGCTCGCCGGCGAGACCTTCACCGAGACCTACGCGGGCAGCCTCGGCCCGTCGATCCGCACCGTCACCCCGGTGCACGACGCCTCCGGTGCGCTCGTCGGGCTCGTCTCCGCCGGCGTGACCCGCGCCCGGCTCGGCGACCAGGTGCGCGCCGCCCTGCCCCGGATCCTCGCGGTGGTCGCGGCCGCGCTGCTGCTGCTCGTGGCGCTGTCCGCGCTGGCGCAGCGGCGGCTGCGCCGGCAGACGCTCGGACTCTCGGCGCACGACCTGCGCGGCCTGTACGAGCACCACGACGCCGTCCTGCACACCCTGTCCGAGGGGCTGATCGTCTTCGACGCCGACGCGCCCGACGGTCCGGCACGGGTGGTCAACGACGAGGCCCGCCGCCTCCTGGACCTGCCGGACGGTGACATCCGCCAGCGCGACCTCCCGACCTCGCTCCGCGGTGCCGCCGACCTCGAGGACGAATTGCACGTGACCGGCAGCCGCGTGCTCCTGGTGAACCGGCGCCCCGTCACCGGCCCCACCGGGCCGCTCGGCACCGTCCTCACCGTGCGCGACCGGACCGAGCTGCAGACGGTGCTCGGCGAGCTCGACACGGCCCGCTCCCTCGCCGACGCCCTGAGCGCGCAGGCGCACGAGCACGCCAACCGGCTGCACTCCGTCGTCACCCTGATCGAGCTCGGCGAGCAGGACGCCGCGGCCGACCTGGCGGTGGCCGATCGTTCGGCCGCACAGGGGCTGATCGACCGGCTCGCCGGCGATCCCGCGCCGTCGGCGGTCGGACTTCTGGTGGCGAAGGCCGCGGCGGCATCCGCGCTCGACGTGGAGCTCACCGTGGCGGAGGGCACCGACCTCGACCGGGCACCGCTGGCCGACGTGCAGCTGCTGACGCTCCTGGGGAACCTGGTGGACAACGCGATCGACGCCGCCGGGCCCGGTGGCTGGGTGGAGGTCACCGCGGCGTCCGCGGGCGACGCGTGGGAGCTGCAGATCGCCGACAGCGGCCCGGGAATGTCGGCCGGCGAGTTCGCCCGGGCCAGGGAGCGGGGTTACTCCACCAAGGACCGCAGCGGCCGCCTCCACGGCGGCGGGCTCGGTCTCGCGCTGGTCGACCAGGTGGTGCGGCAGGCGGGTGGCACGATCGAGGCGAGCCGCGCGCCGTCGACGGTGACGGTGACGGTGCGCCTGCCGGAAGGAGAACGATGACGATCCGGGTGCTGGTGGTCGACGACGAACCGCAGATCGCCCGCGCGCACGCCGAATACGTCCGGCGGGTGGACGGTTTCGCCGTCGCCGGGGTCGCGGGCACGGCCGGTGCCGCCCTGCAGGAGGTTCGACGGTGCGCCGTCGCCGGCCCGCCCGTCGACCTGGTGCTCGCGGACGTGGGCCTGCCGGACCGGAGCGGGCTCGAACTCGCGGCCGACCTGACCGGCGTGCATCCGCGGCCCGACGTCATGGTGATCACCTCGGCCCGCGACATGGAGACCGTGCGCGGCGCGATGGCCAGCGGTGCGATCCTCTACCTGATCAAGCCCTTCACCTTCGCCGCCTTCGCGGACCGGCTGCGGCGCTACCTCTCCTTCCGGGAGGCGCTCGGCGGCGGGGACGTGGGCCAGCGCGAGGTCGACGCCGCCTTCGCCGCGCTCCGCGAGGCGCCCGCGGAGACCGTCGCCCCGAAGGGGCTGGCACCGTCGACCTTGGAGGCGGTGACGGGTGCGCTGCGGCACGCCGACGGTCCGCTCGGCGCCGCGGAGGTGGCCACCCGGACCGGGGTCTCGCGCGTCACCGCGTGGCGCTACCTCGAGCGCCTTGCGGACGACCGGCTGTGCGAACGGATCACCGAGTACGGCGGCCGCGGGCGCCCCGAGGTCCGCTACCGCTGGCTCTGAGACCCGCCAGCGACGCCCCGCTCGTAGTCGGCGCGCGCGGCGCGGTCGGCGGAGCGCACCTGGTCCGGCACGAGGAGGCGGTCCATCAGATCCCGCACGGGTTGCGGTGCCAGGGTCTGCAGGCGGTGCAGCAGGCCGACGGTGCGCGGCACGTGCACCTCGAACCGCGGTCGGGCGATGGTGTCCGCAACGGCCTCGGCGATCCGCTCGGGCGTGAGCATCGCTGCGGCCCCGGTGGTGGTCCCGGCGGCCAGGGCGGTGTCGACCACGGCGGGCATGATCACGCTCAGTTCCACACCGGTGCCGCGCAGTTCGCGGCGCACGGCGCGGAGGTAGCCGTAGATCCCGTACTTCGTGGCGCTGTAGGTGGCCTCGCCCGCCGGACTGAGTTTCGACGCGGCGGACGCCACCGTCACGATGTGCCCGCGGCCGCGCCCGAGCATCCGCCGCGCGGCCAGCCGGGTACCCAGGATCGGTCCCACGAGGTTCACCGCGACCTGCCGCCGCACCGACTGGGCACCCTCGTCCGCGAACGAGCCCACCCACATCACACCGGCGTTGTTGACCAGGACGTCGAGCGAACCGTCGGACTCCGCGGCGGCGAGGAAGGCCTCGAACAAGGCCTCGTCGGTCACGTCGAGCGCAACCGCCTCGGCGCGACCGCCGGCGCGACGGATCTCCTCGGCGACGTCAGCTGCGGCGTCCGCGTCCCGGTCGCCGATCCAGACCTGCGCGCCCCGCGCCGCCAGCAGCCTGCAGGTTGCCGCGCCGATCCCGGCGCCGCCGCCGGTGACGGCGATCCGCCGCCCGTGTACGCCCGCCATCGTCACACCCCCACCGCGTGGGTGGCCTTCGCCGCTGCGGAGTCGGCAGAGGCGAGGTACTCCTGGTGCAGCACGCGGCGCGTCAGTCGCGGCGTGAAGCCGCGGCCCAACGCCGCGAGGGCGCCGAGCGGAGTCTCCCAACGTGTGGGGCGTCGTTCGATGGCGCGCACCACGATCCGCGCGGCGCGCTCCGGGCTGATCGCCCGCGCACCGTCGTACGCCTCGGTCGGAGCGATCATGGCGGTCCGGACCAAGGGCATGTGAACGTTCGTGAACGTGACGTGCTCGCTGAGGGTCTCGGTCGCGGCGACATCGGCGAAGGCGTCGAGCGCGGCCTTACTCGCCACGTACGCCGAGAACCGCGGGCCGCGGGCGGAGACGCCGATGCTCGAGACGTTGACGACGTGGCCGAAACCCCGGGATCGCATGTGCGGGAGGAGCGCCAGTGTCATCCGGACGGCACCGAAGTAGTTGACGTCCATGGTGCGCTCGTAATCGTGGAACCGGTCGACGGAGGCTCGCACCGACCTGCGGATCGACCGGCCCGCGTTGTTGACGAGGTAGTCGACGTGGCCGTGCTCGTCGAGGATCCGGGCGACGGTGCCGTCCACGGCGTCGCCGTCGGTCACATCGCAGACGTAGGCCGCCGCCTCCCCGCCGCGGGCGCGGATCTCCTCGACCGCGGCATCGAGTTCAGCCGCGTTGCGGGCCAGGAGGATCACCCGGGCGCCGCGGTCGGCGAGCACGCGCGCGGTCTCTCGGCCGATGCCCGCCGAGGCGCCGGTGATCACCACGTGCCTGCCGGCGATCGGGTCCCGCCGCCGCAGCCGAGCGGGGTCGAGCTGCTCGCGCCAGTAGGCGAACAGGCGGGGCCCGTACTCGCACAGTTCCGGAACCTCGATCCCGGTGCCCGCAAGGGCTTCTCGGGTCCGCTCCGCGGTGAAGACCGCGGTGAAGCCGAGGTTCTCGAAGGCCCTCGGCGGGATGGCACACTGCTTGAGCACGGTGTCACGGAGGACGCGCGACCTGCCCGTTCCGCTCGCCCGGATCACGGAATCGACGGCGCGGTGCGGGATCCGGCCCACGGCGGGCGGCGCGCCGGCGGGCCGGGCGATCGCGCGGTAGACGTCGAGGACGCTCTGCGGCCGCGGGTTCACCAGGTGGTACACGCGCCCGGCACCGCCCTCGCGCAGTAGCAGTTCGACGAGTGCCTCGGCGACGTAGTCCACGGGCACCACGTTGGTATCGCCGGTGTCGGGCAGAACCATCGGGATCACCGACGGCACGCGCCGCAGCCTGTCGAAGAGCGGGAAGAAGTAATACGGCCCGTCGATCTTGTCCATCTCGCCGGTCCGCGCATCGCCGACCACGATCGCCGGCCGGTAGACGCGCCACCGCAGATCGGCGGCCTCCCGGACCAGCTTCTCGGACTCGAACTTGGTCCGGTGGTAGGGCGAGGGAAAGCCCTGCCCGAGGTCGAAATCGTCCTCGGAGAAGCGTCCGCGGTGGTCCCCGGCGACGGCGACCGAGGAGACGTGGTGCAGCTCGGCGCCCGCGCGCCGCGCGAACGCGATGACGGCGCGCGTGCCCTCGACGTTGACGCGTTCGTTGGCCTCGACGCCGGCCGCCATGTCGTAGACGGCGCCGAGGTGCACGACCGCGTCGACGCCCGGCGGCTCGGCGGCGAGTCCGAGACCCGGCGCGGCCAGGTCGCCGAGGAGCGGCCGGACCCTCGCCTCCCCCCAGCGGGCGCGCCACTCGTCGAGTTTGCCCGCCGACGACGGCCGCACCAGCAGGTGCACGACGGCGCCGGAGTCGCGCTCCAGCAGCAGGGGGACGATCCGGCGGCCCAGGAATCCGGTGGCGCCGGTGATGAGATAGGTGTTCACGTGCGACTCCTCGGGGAGGCTCTCAGCAACTGACTTGAAAGTAACCTTACTCTCTAGTCAGTTACAGGCAACACCTGCTCCTCAGCCGTCCGCCACCGCCACGAACTCGGAGACCAGGACGTGCTGCGGCTCCTCGGAATCGTCGTACCCCGAGTACCGGATCACGGCGAACTGAAAGCCCGCCACCCCGTCGGCCCCACCGCTCTCCCCACCACCGGCGAGCACCTGTGCGCGCACGAATTCTCGCAGCAGGCGATAGACCGGCGAGACCATCACGTCACCGGCACCGCGAGAGGCGAGCACCCCCGCTTCGGTGCACGCATCGGACAGGGCCTTGTCGCGCCGGCGCTCGGGGAAGAAGACGGCGTGTCGCCAGGTCCTCGGCCGCGACGGGACGGTCTCGACCCAGTCCGTCACAGCACCGTCGGTCCCGCGGATGCGGTGCACGATGTGGAAGTCGTGCCGCGCGGGCTCGGGCGCGAAGAAGCGCCAGTTCGGGATGAGGATCCCGATCGGATCGAGTCGCCGAGCCCGGTCGAACATCTTGTTGGGATGCTGCGCCGACGCGGTCGCGAGCAGCGCCGCCGCGAGCCCCCACTCGACCGCCCGCGCCGCGGCGCCCCGCCGTCCGCCTGCCCCGTCACGCCGGAGCACGCCGACCTCCCACGGTCGTCTCCGCCGCGATGAAGTCCCGGATCGCGCCCGCGACGCGCACCGCGTGGTCACGGTCGTAGAGCAGGCCGTCGTGATCCGCTCCGTCGATCACGACGCGGCGCCACCGGGATCCGGCTGCGGCGTACTCGTCCTGGAGTTCGCGGTGGACGGGATCGTTCGCCTCGCTGATCCTCGCGGTGATCACCAGCCGGGGGACGTCGGTCGTCGGCTGCGCGCCACCGCATGCCTCGAAATCGGCTATCAGATCACGCCATTCGCGTCGCGCCGTGACCCATAGTCCGGGCTCCCGGAAGCGGTCCAGAGCGAGCGCGCGGACCTCGCGCGGCAGGCGGTCGAGCGCCGCGGGGCGCTGCGCGAGCGGACCGAGCCCCAGGCGCATCGACGCGAAGATGATGCCGAGCGCGGAGCCCAACCGGCGGGTGCCGGTGGCCTGCACCGTCGATCGGCGCAGCTGGCCGGGATGGCTCGCGTCGAGGAGGGTGACCCCGCCGACGGCCGGCCCCGCCAGGGCGGCCGCCCGGAGCGCGAGGTAGCCGCCGATCGAGTGCCCGACGAGGTGCACGGGCCGGCCGGCGCCGATCTCCCGCGCCAGGTCCGCAAGGCGCTCCACCTCCGCGGTCAGACCCGGTCCGGTGGGCGGCCGGGCGGCGCGATCGACGACGACCACGCGGTGATCGACGGCGAGATCGGCGACCACCCACTCCCATCCCTCCGGAACGGCACCGAGACCGTGCACCAGGATCACAGCGGGCGCGCCGGAATCGGTCGGCGCCCCGGCGAGCCGGTACCGCACCGCTCCGCCGCGGGTGGACAGCGTCCGTTCACCGCCACGGCCCGCGCGGACCCGGCGCCGCCGGCGGAGGTTCTCGACGGCGAGCACTGCCGCCCCGGCCCCGGCGGCCAGGGCGACGGTCCGCGGAAACGCATCGCTGCGCGGTGATCCGCCCGCATGGTCGCCGCCCGGCGCGAACCGCCGGTCGGTGGCGTACAGGAGCGGTGGGTACATCGAGGTGAAGGCCCAGAGGAACCGGCCCAGGCCCATCACCCGGGTGTTGGCGAGGTGGAAGACTCCCATGGCCAGGGCGAAGAAGGGCGCGGGACGCCCGCGGAACAGATGCGCGGCGGGAAAGAGGCACTCGCAGGCCAGAACGCCGCGCTCCAGTAGCGCCGTCGTTCGCGGATGGTCGTGAAACATCCTCCACGCCAGGGGATCCCCGTAGGTCTTGGTGCGTGTCACTTCGATCACCGCCCGGCCGGACCGCCACACCGGGCTGGTCAGTTTCACCCATCCCGATGCGCCGTAGGAGAGCGTGGCCTGGGCCGCCAGGTACCACAGACACGCATCCACCCACCGCGGATCCCGGCTGCGGACGCGCGCCAGGGCACAGGTCGCGGAGACGAGGAAGGAGACGTGATCGGCGCCGTCCGCGCCGAAGTGGTTGCGCGGCTGCATGACCGCGGAGGAGAGGGCCAGCGCGGCATCCGCCGCGCAGCGAACCCGCCCGGGCGAGCGCGAGAGCACGGCGGCCGACGCCGCGAGCCGGAGCACGTGCAGAGCGGTGGTGGCGGCGGGCCCGGAGACGGCGTCGATCGGCCGGCCCAGCAGCGGGGCGCGGGTGAGCAGGCCCTCGCGGTCGATGCTCCAGTCCGCGAGGCCGCCGGGGCGGCGGTCGATGTCGCGGGCGAGGTACTCGGCGGACGCGACCGCGTGGCACAGGGCCGCGAGCCGCTCGGCTCCGCCGAGCGCACCGTCGCGTCCGATCACCGGTCTTCTCAGTGGGTTTCGTGGCAAGCGAGAAGTCATATCGCGGACCGGGTGGGGGGGGGGAGGGAGAGGGGGGGGGGGAACAGCGGACGGAAAAGAGTAGTTGGGGGGGGTTTGGGGAGGGGGGAGGTGTAGTGTGGGGGGGGGGGTCGCGCCCCGCAGGACGCGGGGCGCGACCCTCAGCGCTCAGAACGCGCCGGCCGCCGCGGCGAAGTTGGCACCGCCGCCCATGCCCGCGACGTCGACGCCGCCACCACCGCCGGCCGCGAAGCCCACACTGGTCACGGGGGCGGTCGCGCCCACGTACGCCGGCTGATCCAGGTCCACGGGGGTCTCCGCCAGGACAGCGCTGCGGTTCACCTTCGAAATCATCTCGGTCATGAGAAATCCCTTCGTCTCCGCCGCCGAGCGGCGTCGTCGGATGTGGGGTGAACGCTCCCGTTCCGCTGCTCGAATTCGGGAACGGCGCGAACCTAACTCCGCCCGCCGACGAGCGTCAACGGGTCGGGCACGGGAAGGCATCCCGGCAGCGCCGCGACGGCCGCCGCCGCACCGCGCTCGAACTGGATGTTTTGCTTCGGCTTTACCTCTCCGGACGGTGACGGAGCACGGTTGCCCTATCCTCAACCCGGCATGTGCGTCAGGTCACTTGTCGGACCTCGGCGCGATACTGCCGCCATGAGCATGGACGTGCGGGCCGAGGCGTCGATCCTGCATGCCGACCTCGACTCCTTCTACGCCTCTGTGGAGCAGCGCGACCACCCCTGGCTGCGCGGCAGGCCCGTGCTCGTCGGCTCCGGCGTGGTCCTCGCCGCCAGCTACGAGGCGAAGGCCAAGGGGGTCCGCTCCCCCATGCCGCACCGCGAAGCGCTCGCCCTCGCACCGTTCGCGATCACCCAGCCGCCGCGCTTCGAGGCGTACCTGGAGGCCAGTCGCCGCGTCTTCGAGATCTTCCGGGACACCACCCCACTGGTCGAGGGCCTGTCGGTCGACGAGGCCTTCCTCGACGTGGGCGGCCTCCGCGCGATCAGTGGCACCCCGGTGCAGATCGCCGCGCGGCTGCGCGAGCGGGTGCGCGCCGAGGTCGGCCTGCCGATCACCGTCGGGGTGGCACGCAGCAAGTTCCTCGCCAAAGTGGCCAGTGCCGTGGGCAAGCCCGACGGCCTGCTGGAGGTTCCGCCCGGCAGGGAACTGCAGTTCCTGCACCCGCTGCCGGTCCGCCGGCTGTGGGGTGTGGGCCCGAAGACCGAGGCGCGCCTGCACGAGGTGGGGATCGCCACCGTCGGGCAGATCGCGGAGCTGGGCGAGCACCGGCTCGCCGCGTTCCTCGGGAGGGGCACCGCGCGACACCTGTACGCGCTGTCGATGGCGCACGATCCGCGCCGGATCGACACGGGTAGGCGCCGCAAGTCCATCGGAGCGCAGCGCGCCCTCGGCAGGCGGACGAAGTCGGAAGCCGAGATCGAGGCGACCGCGCTCGCGATCGTCGACCGCCTGGGCGAACGCCTGCGCGCGGCCGGGCGGGTCACGCGCACCGTCGAACTACGGCTGCGCTTCGACGATTTCGCCTCCGTCACCCGGTCCCGCTCGCTGCGCGAGCCCACCGATCACACGGAGGTCGTGCTCGCCACCGCGCGCGCCCTGCTCGACGATGCGATGCCGCTGATCCGCGAGCGCGGCTGCACGCTGATCGGGCTCTCGCTGGCGAACCTGGAGAACCACGGCGCGGTGCAGTTGGCCCTGCCCTTCGACGGCGGTGAGCACGACGCCGACCTCGACCTCGCGATGGACTCCCTGCGCAGCCGGTTCGGCCGCGCGGCCGTCACGCGGGGCTCCCTCCTGTACCGCCCGCTGGGCCCGGACGCGCCGATGCTCACCGAGCAGGACTAACGGGCGAGCCGCCACTTCGCGGCCTCGGCGCGCTCGGCCTCGGCCCTGCGCGCGAACTCCTCGCGAGCGAGACGGTGCTCCGGCGTGCGGCGAATCACCAGGTAGGCGGCGCCGACGATGAGGAACCAGATGGGCGTCACCAGCATGGCCTGCAGCGTGTCGGTCTCGCGGGTGAAGGCCCAGAGCAGGAACACGAAGAAGGCGAAGACGATCCACGGCATCACGGTGCCGAGCGGCATTCTGAAGGCGCTCTCCGCGTGCGCCTGCGGGCGCCGCGACCGGTAGACCAGGTAACTCGCGAGGATGATCGTCCAGACGAACATGAAGCACAGCGAGGAGACGGTGGTGACCACGGTGAAGCCCGCGGACTTGTCCAGGCCGAAGGCGAGCAGCACCACCGAGGACAGCATCATCACGGCCGTGAGGAAGAGGGCGTTCTGCGGCACCTTGCGGCCGGAGAGCCGGGCGAAGATCTTCGGGGCGTCCCCCTCGGTGGCAAGGCCGTAGACCATGCGCGAGGTGGAGTAGATGCCCGAGTTCGCCGACGACATGGCCGAGGTGAGCACGACCGCGTTGACGAGATGCGCCGCGGCGCCGAGGCCGGCGAGGGTGAAGAGCATGACGAAGGGCGACTCGTCCTTGGTGAACCGATCCCACGGCACGACGGACATGAGGATCACCAGCGAGCCGACGTAGAAGAGCAGGATCCGGATCGGGATCGCATTGATCGCGCGGGGCAGGTTCTTCTCGGGGTTCTTGGTCTCCGCCGCCGCGGTGCCCACCAGTTCGATGCCGACGAAGGCGAAGACCGCGATCTGGAAGCCCGCGACGAAGCCGGTGAAGCCCTGCGGGAAGACGCCCCCGTGCTCCCAGAGATTGGCCAGCGAGGCGCGGGCACCGTCGTGCTCGAAGCCGGTGATGATGAGGACCGCACCCACGATGATCAGCGCGACGATGGCGACGATCTTGATCATCGCGAACCAGAACTCGGTCTCGCCGAAGGCGCGGACCGTCGGCAGGTTGAGGCCGATGAGCAGCACGATCACCGCGACTGCGGGGATCCACGGCGGAATGTCCTCGGCCCAGAAGGTGATGTAGACCGAGGCGATGACGACGACGTCCGCCACGGCGGTGACCACCCAGCAGAACCAGTAGGTCCACCCGGTGAAGTGCGCGGCCCACGGACCGAGGAGGTCACCGGCGAAGTCCGAGAAATTTGCGGTAGCCCGTGCGGCTGAGCAGCAGCTCGCCCATCGCGCGCATCACGAAGTACAGCATGAAGCCGATCACCATGTACACGAGGATCACCGACGGTCCGGCGACCGAGATCGTCTTGCCGGAGCCCATGAACAGACCGGTGCCGATGGCGCCGCCGATCGCGATGAGCTGGATGTGCCGGTTGCTCAGGGCGCGGGTGAGGTGCTCACCCTCCTCCAGGTTCGACGGTGCCGTGGGCGAAGTGGTCATGAGAAGCGACACTAACGGATTCCGGTGAGTCGCGATTCACTCGGGGCGACGGTGCGAGGCGCTACCGCGCAGGGGCGAGGAAGGCCGCCAGCGCCGCCGCGTAGGAACCGACGTCCGCGGAACCCATGAGCTCGCGGGCGCTGTGCATGGCGAGCTGCGGGGCGCCCACATCCACGGTGGACAGGCCCGTACGGGCGGCGGTGATCGGGCCGATCGTCGAACCGCAGGGCAGGTCCGCGCGGTGCACGTAGCGCTGCAGCGGCACCCCCGCCTGCTCGGCCGCGATCGCGAAGACGGCCTCCCCCATCGCATCCGAGGCGTAGCGCAGGTTCTGGTTGACCTTGAGCACCGGCCCGCCGTTCACCGCGATGCGGTGCGCCGGCTCGTGCCGGTCCGGATAGTTCGGGTGGGTCGCGTGCGCCATGTCGCCCGACGCGCACACCGAGCGGCTCATGACGCGGAGGAAGTCGTCGCGGTCGCCGCCCGCGGCGAGCACGAGCCGCTCGAGCACCGTCAGGAGCAGGTCGGAGGCGGCGCCGCGCTCCGAGCCCGAGCCGACCTCCTCGTGATCGAACAGTGCGAGCACCGGCGTGACCCCGTCGACCGCGGGCGCGGCGAGCAGCGCCTCGGTGCCGGCGTAGCAGGTGCCCTGGTTGTCGAGCCGGGGCGCCGAGAGCAGGTCGCCGTCGACGCCCACGACGCGGCTCGGCGCGAGGTCGTGGATCATCAGCTCCCAGCCGAGGACCCGCGCCGGGTCGACGCCCGCCGCGGCGGCGACGTCGTCCAGGAAGGGCTCCTTCGCGCCCACGCCGCGGACCGCGTTGACGTGCCGCTGCGGATCCAGTTCGACGCCCTTGCGGTTCTCGGAGAGGTGGATGGCGAGCTGCGGCACGCGGAGCACCGGCTCGTCGATGCGGACCAGGACGGTCTCGGCACCGTCGGCGCCGCGGACCGCGAGCCTGCCGGAGATCCCGAGGTCCCGGTCGAGCCAGGAGTTGAGCCAGGCCCCGCCGTAGGGCTCGAGCCCGACCAGCGCGAGCCCGGCGGATTCGAGGTCGGGGTGCTGCTTGACCCGCAGGTTCGGGCTGTCGGTGTGCCCGCCGACGATGCGGAAGGCGCCGCTCGTGCCGAAGCCACCCGTGTCGAAGGCGACGATCGAGCCGCCGCGGATCACGTAGTGCGTGCCCGCCGCCGGCCAGCGATCACCCTCGGCGAGCTCGGTGTACCCGGCGGCGCGCAGGCGGGCCGCGACCGTCGCCACCACGTGGAAGGGCGACGGCGAGGCGTCGACGAAGGCGCAGAGTCCGTCCGCCGTCGCTCCCGTCAGGCCCGCCATCAGGCCGAGAGCACCGCGTCCAGCGCGGAGTAGAAGATGCCCAGTCCGTCGTCCGACGGCCCGGTGAGCGCCTCGGTGGCGTGCTCCGGGTGCGGCATGAGGCCGACGACGCGGCCGTCGGCCGAGGCGATGCCCGCGATGCCGCGCATGGCGCCGTTCGGGTTGCCGGCGGCGTAGCGGAAGGCCACGCGGCCCTCGCCCTCGAGCTCGTCGAGGGTGCGCTCGTCGGCGACGTAGCGGCCCTCGCCCGACTTGAGGGGCACCAGGATCTCGGCACCCGGCTCGTAGCGGGAGGTCCAGGCGGTGTTCGTGGCCTCGACGCGCAGCCACTCGTCGCGGCAGATGAAGTGCAGGCCCTCGTTGCGCACCAGCGCGCCGGGGAGCAGGCCCGCCTCGCAGAGGATCTGGAAGCCGTTGCAGATGCCGAGCACCGGCATGCCCCTGCCCGCGGCCTCGATGACCTCGGTCATCACGGGCGCGAGGGAGGCGATGGCGCCGGCGCGTAGGTAGTCGCCGTAGGAGAAGCCGCCGGGCACGACCACCGCGTCGACGCCCTGCAGGTCGTGGTCCTTGTGCCAGAGCGAGACGGCTTCGCCGCCCGCCCGCTCCACCGCGCGCGCCGCGTCGACGTCGTCGAGCGTGCCGGGGAAGGTGATGACGCCGACCCGCGTCATGCGTTCACCCGCGTGATGGTGAAGTCCTCGATGACCGTGTTCGTCAGCACGTCGGCCGCGATCTGCTCGAGCTGCTCGTCGCTGAGATCGCCCTCGACCTCGAGCTCGAACCGCTTGCCCTGCCGCACATCCGCGACACCCGCGAAGCCGAGGCGGTCGAGCGCGCCGACGATCGCCTTCCCCTGCGGGTCCAGGATCTCGGCCTTCGGCATCACGTCCACCACAATCCGTGCCACGTTGCGGCTCCCTCTCGATTCGACCGCGCGCTCGGGTGTCGATCGCGCTTCCACGGGTAGTTTACGTGCGCGCACGACCGGACGGCCGAGCACGTCGTAACAACCACCCTGGCCCGCCGGAAAAGGGCGATACTGGGGGCATGCGACTCACCCACTACCGCCATTCCTGCGTCCTCGTGGAGATGTCCGAGACCCGGGTCCTGTTCGACCCGGGCACCTTCTCCCGGGGCTTCGAGAGCCTGACCGGGCTGGACGCGATCGTCGTCACCCACCAGCATCCCGATCACATCGATCCCGACCGGATCGGCGCCCTGATCGACGCGAATCCCGAGGCCCAGCTCTTCGCCGACCCCACCACCGCGGCCGCGCGCGGCGGCCGATGGATCGCGGCGGTCCCCGGCCACGACTACGGCATCGGCAACCTCATCGCCCGCGCGGTCGGCGGGGAGCACGCCGTCATCCACCCCGACATCCCGACCATCGACAACACCTCGATCCTGCTCGGCGACGAGGAGCGGATCGGCCGCTTCTTCCACCCTGGCGACGCCCTCTTCGTCCCGGACGTCGCCGTCGACGTGCTGGGCCTGCCGGTGAACGCCCCCTGGTGCCGGATCAGCGAGACGATCGACTTCTTCCGGGCCGTCCGGCCCGCTCACGCGGTCCCGATCCACGACGCCCTGCTCACCCCGGAGGGCGCGGGGGTCTATCTCGGCCGGCTCGCGGACATGCGGCCCGACGGTGCCGAGTTCGTGCGGTGGGGAGCCGAGGACACCGTCGCGATCTGATCCGGCGTCACCTGTCCCCTCCCGCGTTCCCCGTTCGTCTTCTTGACGAGAACATCCCCGGACTGAAAAGGAACGCCATGAAATACGCAGTGCTCATCTACCCGAAGCCCGGCAGCCACCAGGCCCTGCCCGCCGAGGAGTACCGCCACGTGAACGCGGCCTATCTCGCCCTCCGGGACGACCCGCGCTGCCTGGGCGGCGCCCACCTGCAGCCGGCCGAGACCGCGACGACGCTGCGTCCCGGACAGGCCGAGCCGCTGATCACCGACGGCCCGTTCGCGGACACCCGCGAGGTGCTCGGCGGGTACTACGTCATCGAGGCGGCCGATCTCGACGACGCGCTGGAGTTCGCCGGGCGGGTGCCCGCGATCGGGCTGGGCGGGTCGGTCGAGGTCCGGCCTCTCGTGGCCACCCCCGTCGAGGACGCGTTCTGATCGAGGACGTCTTCCGGCGCGAGTGGGGCCGGGTACTCGCCTCCCTGATCGGCCTCCTCGGCGACTTCGACCTCGCCGAGGAGGCCGCACAGGACGCCTTCGCGATCGCAGCCGAGCGCTGGCCGCGCGACGGGACGCCCGCGAACCCCACCGCGTGGCTCGTGGCCACCGGGCGCAATCGTGCGATAGACCGCCTGCGGCGCGAGCGGACACTGGCGGGCAAGCAGCGCCTCCTCCTCGACGATCGGACCGGGGTGCACATGGACGAGGTCGATCTGGACGCCGGGGGTATCGCCGACGAGCGGCTGGAGCTGATCTTCACCTGCTGCCACCCCGCGCTCGCGACCGAGGCGCAGGTGGCGCTGACGCTGCGCGCGCTCGGCGGCCTCACCACGGCGGAGATCGCCCGGGCGTTCCTGGTCGCGGAGGAGACGATGAAGCGGCGGATCAGCCGGGCGAAGGCCAAGGTCCGGGCGGCCGCGATCCCCTTCGCGGTGCCCGCCGACCACCTGCTCCCCGGCCGGCTCGCCGCTGTCCTGTCGGTGATCTACCTGATCTTCACCGAGGGCTACTCCGACCGTGCGGACCTGGCCGCCGAGGCCGTCCGGCTCGGTCGTCTCCTCGCCCTGCTCATGCCCGACGAGCCCGAGGTGTCCGGGCTGCTGGCGCTCATGCTGCTCCAGGAATCCCGGCGTGCGGCCCGGGTGGTCGACGGTGAGCTGGTACCGCTGGCCGAGCAGGATCGGCGGCGGCACGACCGGCAGATGGTCGCCGAAGGACGCGCGGCGCTCGATCGGGCGATGACTCTGCGCCCGGCGGGCGGGCCCTACATCCTCCAGGCCGCGATCGCGTCGCTGCAGGCGGAGGAGCGGATCGACTGGCACGAGGTCGAGGCACTGTACGGGGCCCTGGAAGAGATCACCCGGTCACCCGTGGTGACTCTCAACCGCGCGGTCGCCGTCGCCGAGAGCGGGGAGACCGAGCGGGCGCTCGGCATCGTCGACGCACTGACTCTCGACGGCTACCGCTACACGCACTCCACCCGCGCCGAACTGCTTCGCAGGCTGGGCCGGACCCCCGAGGCGCGGGCCGCGTACGAACGTGCGCTGCTGCTGGCGGTCACCGAGCCGGAACGCCGCTTCCTCTCCCGCCGGCTCCGCGAGACGACCGGCTGAGACGGCGCGCCGAGACGGTCCGGCGCTACGCCGGGACGAGCGTCTTCGCGCGATGGCCGTACGCCCGCGGGACCGCGTCGTGCAGCAGCGCCAGATCCACCGCGTCGAGCAGGGTGCGGGTGACCGTCGAGGACTCGAGGCGCCGGGCGTCGACGGCCAGGCGGAGGGTGCCGCCCCGTCGGGCGATGCGATTGGCCTGCGCCAACAGGGCCCGGCACCACCAGGGCTCGCTGAGGAAGCCGTCGCCGATGCCGAGCACGCGGGCCTTCTCCTCCGCGCCCGTGCGGAGATCGGTGATCGCGGTGTAGCCGAGGTGGACCCGGAAGCCCGCTGCGGGCAACGCGAGCACGGCGCCGGTGGAGGCGTTCCAGTGCGGCGCGGCGAAGACGCGGGTGCGCAGCCCGGCCTTCTCCAGCACCCGGTCGGCGGCGGCGAGGCGCAGCTTCGCCTCGTGCGCGCCGAGGGTGGAGAACTCGGCGCGGCGGCGCTTCGTCGCGGCCTGGTCGTAGCCGTGCAGCACGATCGCGTCGCCGCCGGCGCGGCGCTCCCGCAGAAAGGCCTGGGTCGACGGGTCGTCGACCAGCCGGTACCCACCCTTGAGCCGGGGCGCCACCAGCAGCGAGACCGGCACGCCGCGCGCGTCCATCTGGGCCGTGAACCGCTCGGCGGCCCCGCGCGTGGCATCGGAGAGGGCGGAGACGGAGACGTACAGCGGCGAACTCATGTCCGCAGTGTGCGCGCCCGAGGTGTCCCGCGCGGGGACGCCGGGTTGCGTGTCGCTGAACGCCGCGATCAGGCCGGGAGAACCGCCTCGATCGCGCCGACCACCTCGTCGGACTCCGGCTCGGTACGGGGGCGGAAGCGCTGCACCGTGGCGTGATCCGGGGCGACGAGGAACTTCTCGAAGTTCCACTGGACGTCCCCCGCCTCACCCTCCGCGTCGGCGGTCTTGGTCAGCTCGGCGTAGAGCGGATGCCGGTTCTCACCGTTGACCTCCGTCTTCTCCAGCAGCGGGAAGGTGATGCCGTAGTTGGTGGAGCAGAAGGCGGCGATCTCCTCCGCCGTACCGGGCTCCTGCCCCTTGAACTGGTTGCACGGGACGCCGAGCACCGTCAGACCGCGGTCGGCGTACCGGGTCGCGAGGGCCTCCAGGCCCGTGTACTGCGGGGTCAGGCCGCACTTGCTGGCGACGTTGACGACGAGGACGGCGCGTCCCGCGTAGTCGGCGAGGGAGGTGGGGGCACCGTCGAGCGTGCTGAGGGCGATGGCATCGAGAGCGGTCATGGGCACGACCCTACGCCGGGATGTAACGCAGGACACATCATTCTCGTTTGCGCAATGGTTGCGTCAGAGTTACCGTTTTGGGGTGCAAGCAACTCCCGGGGACGTGACTCCCGAGGCCCTCACCGAGGTCTTCGGGGAGTTCATGGGCCGTCTCATGTGCAATGTCACACAGGAGAGCCTGGGCACGATGCTGTCCTCCGACATCACCGCGCACCAGTTCCACATCCTGCTGCAGCTCGCGGCCAGCGAGGCGCCACTCCCGATCAACCGGCTCGCCGATGACCTGGGACTCTCCGTCGCCGCCACGGGACGGAACGTGGAGAAACTCGTCCAGCTCGAGATGGTGGACCGCCGCGAGGACGCCTCGGACCGCCGGATCAAGAACCTGACGATCACCGACCTCGGGCGAAAAACGGTTGCGTCCGCGGTCAGCGACAAGCACCGTGAGGTGCTGGGGTTCGCGGAACGGCTGCCGACCGAGCTCCGCACCCGCCTGCACGACGTGATGGTCGAGATCCTCGACGAGGGCCTGATCCCTCCGAACCCCTTCTTCACCGCAATGAAAGAGAACGCATGAGTACCGAGAACACGCTCGACAAGAGCGAGATCCCGCACGCGGGTGAGGGCCTCGACCGCCGCGTCCTGATGGTCGCCGGTGTGGTCGTGCTGGGCGCGATCATGTCGATCCTCGACATGACGATCGTCGCCGTGGCGCAGAACACCTTCCAGTCGCAGTGGAACGCGACGCCGGCCACCGTCGCCTGGACGATCACCGGGTACACGCTGGCCCTGGCCGCCGTGATCCCGCTGACCGGCTGGGCCGCTGACCGGTTCGGCACCAAGCGGCTGTACATGATCGCGACCAGCCTGTTCGTGCTGGGCTCGGTCCTGTGCGCCACGGCCGGCGGCGTCACCGAGCTGATCGTCTTCCGCGTCCTCCAGGGTCTCGGCGGCGGCATGCTGATGCCGCTGGGCATGATGATCCTCACGCGCGCAGCGGGTCCCGAGCGGATCGGCCGCGTCATGGCCGTGCTCGGCATCCCGATGCTGCTCGGCCCCATCGGCGGCCCGATCCTCGGTGGCTGGCTGATCGAGTCGTTCTCGTGGCACTGGATCTTCCTGATCAACCTGCCCATCGGCGTGCTCGCGATCGTCTACGCCTGGTTCGTCCTGCCCAAGGACGAGCCCGTCGCGGGCCAGTCCTTCGACCTCGTCGGCTTCCTGCTGCTCTCGCCCGGCCTCGCGCTGTTCCTGTTCGGCGTCTCCTCGATCCCCGAGGCGCAGCACGATTCGTCGCTGTACGGCCAGCGGGTCATCCCGACGACCATCGTGGGCCTCGTGCTGATCGTCGCGTTCGTGTTCTGGGCGCTGCGCGCCAAGCTGCCGCTGCTGGATCTGCGACTGTTCAAGAACCGGAACATGACGGTCGCCATGATCACCTTCGCCATGTTCGCCATCGCCTTCTTCGGCAGCTCGATCCTGTACGCGCAGTACTTCATCGGTATCCGCGGCGAGACCACCCTCATGGCCGGCCTACTGCTCGCGCCGCAGGGCCTGGGCGCCATGATGACGATGCCGATCGCCGGTGTGCTCACCGACAAGATGGGTCCCGGCAAGTTCGTGATGACCGGCCTCGGCCTGATCACGCTGGGCATGGTGGCGTTCACGCAGCTCACCGCCGACACCCCGTACTGGATCCTGCTCGGCTCCCTGCTGGTCCAGGGCCTGGGCATGGGTATGACGATGATGCCGACCATGTCCGCGGCGATCCGCACCCTCGCGCCCGAATCGATCTCGCGGGGCTCGACGCTGACCAATATCGTGCAGCAGATCTCCGCGTCGATCGGTACCGCGATCTTCTCGGTGCTGTTCACCAACTGGCTGACCAACGCCGGCCCGTCGATGCCGACGCCGCAGGGCGAGGCCCACACCGGTGCCCTGGCCTTCGCTCTCAACTCGAGCCCGACCGCGCGCGAGGGCGGCATCGCGATGTTCCAGGGCGAGAGCGGCTTCGGCAAGTTCCTGCACGAGAACCTGCCGTTCGCGGCGGAGGCCTTCGGGAACACCTACTTCGTGGCCGCGATCCTGGTGGCGCTGTGCATCATCCCGGCGTTCTTCCTGCCGCGCACCCATGCCGCCGACACGGAGGCCGCGGAGCGCCAGATGGTCATGCCGCACTGATGCCCCGTCCCCGATGACAGATCCGGCCCGGTCCCACCAGGACCGGGCCGGATCGTCGTATCCCGCCACCGCCCGCACGCCGCGCAACCGCTCCAGGACGGCGATCCGGGTTCTACTCTTACTGCCATGGCGAACCCGGCGTCCCTCGAGCACATCCGCACGGCGGAGACCTACTCGGCGCACAACTACCACCCGCTCCCGGTGGTGCTCGCCGAGGGCGAGGGCGCCTGGGTCACGGACGTGGACGGCAACCGCTACCTGGACGCGCTCGCGGGATACTCCGCGCTGAACTTCGGGCACCGTCACCCCCGCCTGGTGGCGGCCGCCGCCGAACAGCTGGGCAGGATCACCCTGACCAGCCGCGCCTTCCACAACGACCGGTACGCCGCTTTCGCACAGTCGCTCGCCGGGCTGACGCGCAAGGACAAGATCCTGCCGATGAACTCCGGGGCCGAGGCCGTCGAGACGGCGATCAAGCTGGCCCGCCGCTGGGGTTCCGAGGTCCGCGGCATCGACCGGCCCGAGATCATCGTGATGGACGGCAACTTCCACGGTCGCACGACCACGGTGATCAGCTTCTCCGACGACCCCGTCGCGCACGACCACTACGGGCCCTACACGCCCGGCTTCGTCCGGGTGAAGTTCGGCTCCGCCGCCGCGGTCGAGGAGGCGATCACGGACCGGACCGTCGCGGTGCTCTTCGAGCCGATCCAGGGCGAGGCGGGTGTGCTGATCCCGCCCGACGGCTTCCTGCGCGAGCTGCGCGCGCTGTGCACCGCGCGCGGCATCCTGATGCTGGCCGACGAGATCCAATCCGGCCTGGCCCGGACGGGCCGCACCTTCGCCTGCGACCACGAGGACGTGACACCGGACGTCTGGATCCTCGGCAAGGCGCTCGGCGGCGGCATCGTGCCGCTCTCCGCGGTCGCCGCGAACGACGACGTCATGGGCGTCATCACGCCCGGCAGCCACGGCTCGACCTTCGGCGGCAATCCCCTGGCCTGCGCGATCGGCACGGAGGTCGTCGCCCTGCTCGCGACCGGCGAGTTCCAGCGCCGCGCCGCCGAGCTGGGTGCGCGTCTCGCCGGCCACCTGTCGACGGTGCCCGGCCTCACCGGCGTCCGCAGCCGCGGGCTCTGGGCCAGCCTCGACGTCGATCCCGGCCTGATGACCGGGCGTGAGCTGTGCGAGCGGCTGCTCCGTTCGGGCGTGCTCGCCAAGGAGACCCACGGATCCACGATCCGGCTGGCGCCGCCGCTGGTGATCGACGACGCGGACGTCGACCTGCTGGCCGAGACCGTCGCGACCTGCCTGCCCCGGGCCTGACCGAACCCATCGAGAGGAATGACCCCATGCAGCAGGTGAGTCTGATCGGCGCTCCCACCGACATCGGCGCCTCGACCGTCGGTGCGCGGCTCGGACCGCAGGCGCTGCGCATCGCGGGACTGGTGCCGACGCTGGAGCACTTCGGCTGCGCGGTGCGCGACTGCGGCGACCTCGCGGGCCCCGAGAACCCGCAGCAGGCCCCCGTCGACGGCTACCGGCACCTCCCCGAGGTGGCCGAATGGAACCGCACGCTCTTTCAGGCGGTCTCGGCGGAACTCGCCGACGGGCGCCTGCCCCTCGTACTGGGCGGAGACCACTGCCTGGCGATCGGCTCCATCACCGCCGTCGCCGACCACTGCCGGCGCACCGGCAAGAAGCTGCGGGTGATCTGGGTCGACGCGCACGCCGACTTCAACACCGCCGAGCTGACCCCCTCCGGGAACATCCACGGCATGCCCGTCGCCTGCCTGACCGGCCACGGGCCCGACGCGCTGACCCGGATCGGGGAGCACTTCCCCGCGATCACGCCGGACGAGATCAAGCAGATCGGGCTGCGCAGCGTCGACGAGGGCGAGAAGACCTTCCTGTTCGAGCAGGGCGTCGAGGTCTTCGACATGCGCTACCTGGACGAGTTCGGCGTCCGCGAGACCGTGCGGCGTGCGCTGGCGGGGGTCGACGAGAACACCCACCTGCACCTGTCGCTCGACCTGGACTTCGTCGACCCCGAGGTCGCGCCCGGCGTCGGCACGCCCGTCCGCGGCGGCCCCACCTACCGCGAGGCGCAACTGTGCATGGAGCTGCTGGCCGACACCGGGCTGCTCGCCTCCATCGACCTGGTGGAGCTGAACCCGGCGCTGGACGTGCGGAACACCACCGCGGAACTCGCGACCGACCTGCTCGAGTCGCTCTTCGGCAAGAGCACACTGCTGCGCGTCAGATAAAGGACTTCAGCCATGCCCACTCTCTCTCAGCAGCTGCTCCGGCGGAAGCCGATCGCGCGCCCCGAAGGCGAGGTGACGCTGGAGCGCACCATCGGCCTGTTCCAGCTGACCCTGATCGGCGTCGGCGCCACCGTCGGCACCGGCGTCTTCTTCATCATGTCCGAGGCGGTGCCCATCGCCGGCCCGGCGGTCATCATCTCCTTCGTGATCGCGGGCATCGTCGCCGGCCTCACCGCGCTGTGTTACGCGGAACTCGCCGGCGCGGTGCCCGTCTCCGGCTCCACCTACTCCTACGCCTACGTGACGATGGGCGAGGGCACGGCGATGGCGGTCGCCGCCTGCCTGCTGCTGGAGTACGGCGTGTCCACGGCCGCCGTCGCGGTCGGCTGGTCGCAGTACGTGAACCAGCTGCTCACCAACCTGTTCCACGTCACGCTGCCCTCCGCCATCGCGAACGCCCCCGAGGAGGGCGGCATCGTCAACCTGCCCGCCGTCATCCTCATCGCGCTGTGCGCCGTTCTCCTGATCCGCGGCACCAGCGAGTCCGTGACGGTGAACGCGATCATGGTCTGCATCAAGATCACCGTGCTGCTGTTCTTCATCGGCGTCGGCATCACCGGCTGGAACGCCGACCACTTCGCGAACTTCGCGCCGGAGGGGATCGTGGGGGTGTTCGGCGGGGCCGGCGTCATCTTCTTCTCGTTCATCGGCCTGGACGCGGTGTCCACGGCGGGCGACGAGGCGAAGAATCCCAAACGCAATCTGCCGCTGGCGATCATCGCCGCACTGTTCGTCGTGATCGCTCTCTACGTGGCCACGGCGGCCGTCGCGATCGGGGCGCAGGAGCCCAGCAGGTTCGCAGGGCAGGAGGCGGGCCTGTCGGCCATCCTGGAGGACATCATCGGCTCGTCGTGGCCCGGCACCGTGGTCGCCGTCGGCGCCTTCCTGTCGATCTTCAGCGTGACGCTGGTGGTGATGTACGGGCAGACCCGGATCCTGTTCGCGATGGCCCGTGACGGCATGATCTCCCCGGTGTTCGCGAAGGTCGACCCGCGCACCATGACCCCGGTCCGCAACACCGTGATCGTCGGCGTCGTCACCGGGATCCTGGCCGGTGTGGTGCCGATCAACTTCCTCGCGGAGTTGACCAGCGTCGGCACCCTGGTCGCCTTCTCGGTGGTGGCCGTGGGCGTGATGATCCTGCGCCACCGCAACCCCGACATGGAGCGGGGCTTCCGGGTGCCCCTCTACCCGGTGACCCCGATCCTCGCGCTGCTCGGGTGCGGCGCGATCATCTTCGAACTCAAGCCGATCACCATCGGCGTCTTCCTGGTCTGGACGCTGGTGTTCATGGCCTTCTACATCGCGTACGGCCGCCGCCGTTCGGTCCTGGAGACCGGCCGACCGGTCCTCGCGGAGGGCGCCCCGACCCTGAAGGAGCACTGACATGCCGCTGCTCGTCGGCGTCGATCCCGGCCGGTCCTCGGCCCCCGCGCTGCATCTGGCCGCCATGCTGGCCCGGTCCGCCGGAACCGACCTGGTGGTCGCGGTGATCATCGGCCGCTCGTGGCTGCCGTCGATGGCCAGGATCGATCAGGAATGGCAGGACCACACCCGCGCCGTCGCCGACGCCGCGCTCGAATCCGCGCGCACCGTCCTCGGCGACGGTGCCCGCGCGAGTTACGTGGTGCACGAGGCGACCTCGACCAGGCGCGGCCTCGCCGAGCTCGCCGAGCGGCACGACTGCGAACTGATCGTGATCGGATCCGCCGCCGACGGACCGGCCGCGCGGACCTCGCTCGGCTCGGTCTCGAACGCCCTCTTGCACGCGTCGACGGTGCCGGTCGCGATCGCGCCCGCCGGCTTCACCGCCCCGCCCGACGCCACCGTCGATCGGGTCACCGCGGCGTACGGCGGTTCCGATGCCGGTGCGGACCTGGTGGTCGGGGCCGCGGCCGTGACCGCCCAGGTCGGCGCCACCCTGCGCATCGCCGCCTTCGCGGTGCGCCCGGACGCGGATTTCGCGCTCCGCTCCGGCGCCGGGGGACGATCGGAGGATCCGGTTCTCGCCGAATGGGCGCAGGAGATCCGCACGCGCGCGGAGGCGGTGCTCGCCGATGTGGCGGCGCTGCCGGACAGCCCGCGGATCACGGACACCGTGGTGGGGATCGGCGATACCTGGGCCGAGGCGCTCACCGCGATCGCGTGGGCGGACCGGGACGTGCTGGTGGTCGGCTCGTCGGCCCTCGCCCCCGTCGCCCGGGTCTTCCTCGGCTCGCACGCGACCAAGGTGGTCCGCAACTCCCCCGTCCCGGCGATCGTGGTGCCGCGCCGCGCCCTGGGCTGACCGGGCGCGGGCCGGTCGGGGGCCCGGGACCGATCAGGCGAGGTGGGTCAGCACCCAGGCGTATTCGAAGGCGGTCTCCCGCCACTTCGCGTACCGCCCACTGACCCCGGCGTGCCCGGCGACCATCTCCGTCTTGAGCAGGATCTGCTCGCCGGTGGTGGTGTGCTCCAACAGCTTCGCGACCCACTTCGCCGGCTCGGTGGGCAGCACCCGGGTGTCGTTGAGCGAGGTGGTCACGAGGATCGCCGGGTACGGCTTCGCGGCGACGTTCTCGTATGGCGAGTAGTCCCGCATGTAGCGGTACACCTCGGCGCTCTCCAGCGGGTTCCCCCACTCGTCCCACTCCCCCACCGTGAGCGGCAGGCTCGGATCGAGGATCGAGGTGAGCGGGTCCACGAAAGGGACGTCGGCGACGATGCCGGAGAACAGCTCCGGCGCCAGGTTCGCCACCGCGCCGACGAGCAGGCCGCCGGCGCTGCCGCCCATCGCGACCAGCCGCTGCGGCTCCGCCCGCCCGGTGGCCACGAGATGCCGTGCGACGTCGACGAAGTCGGTGAACGTGTTCCGCTTCTCCAGCTGCTTGCCGTGGTCGTACCAGGCGCGGCCCATCTCGCCGCCGCCGCGCACGTGCGCCACGACGAAGGCCACGCCGCGGTCCAGCAACGAGAGCCGGGCGACGGAGAACCACGGGTCCAGGGTCGCCTCGTAGGAGCCGTAGCCGTACAGCAGGGTCGGGGCAGCGCCCTCCCCTATGCCCTTGCGGCGCACCACGGACACGGGGATCTCCGCCCCGTCGCCGGCGGTCACCCAGATCCGCTCGGCGGTGTACAGCGAGGCGTCGTAGCCGGGCACGTTCGCGCGCTTGAGCACCGTCTGCTCCCCCGTGACGGGGTCGAGCTCGAGGACGGTGCCCGGCGTCACGAAGGACTCGTACGCCAGGCGCAGCCGCGGCGCATCCCACTCGGGGTTGGCGGCGGGGCCCAGGTTCACGAGCTCCTCGCCCGGATCCCACTCGGCGAACTCCGGTGCGGCCGTGGCCTCGGCCAGCGCGAGCCGGGGAAGGCCGCCCCGTCGGTACCCGAGGGCGAGCCGTCGGGCGTAGGCGTCCACGTACTCCAGGCGCACGTCGTCGCTGTGCGGGACAAGCACCGTCCAGTCCTCCGGCGCGTCGACGGGGGCCGAGGCGAGCTCGAAGTTGATGCCGGTGCGGTTGTGCAGGAACAGGAACCGGTCCTCACCCTCAAGCACCGCGTGCTCCACGGAGTACTCGACGTCCTCCTCGCGCGGGCGCAGGACGCGGAACTCACCCGTCGGGTCCGTCGCGTCGAGCACCCAGGTCTCGGAGCTCAGCGTCGACGAAGCGGCGATCATCAGGTACTTCTCGCTGCGCGTGAGCCCGATGCCGACGCCGAAGCGTTGATCCGTCTCGTGGAAGACGCGCACGTCCGCGGCGGCGGCGCCGATCTCGTGCCGCCAGATGCTGTCGGCGCGCCAGGCGTCGTCGACGGTGGTGTAGAACAGGTGCCGGCCGTCCGGGGCCCAGGTGGCACCGTAGAAGACGCCCTCGACGGTGTCGGACAGCAGCTCACCGGTCGCGATGTCCTTGACCCGCAGCGTGAACCGTTCGTCGCCGGTGGTGTCGAGGGAGAAGGCGAGCAGGGCACCGTCGGGCGAGACGGCGGCGGCGCCGACGGCGATGTACTCGTGCCCCTCGGCCTCCTGATTGAGGTCGAGCAGCACCTGCTCACCGGGCAGGGGTTCGTCGGAGAGGACCGGCGGGCTCCAGTCGTCCGGTCCTGCGATCGGTGCGCGACAGTGGATCCCGTACTGCTTGCCCTCGACGGTGCGCGCGAAGTACCAGAACTCGCCGCGGCGCTGCGGGACCGACATGTCGGTCTCCTGCGTGTGCGCCTTGATCTCGCCGAAGATCGCCTCGCGCAAGGGCTCGTGGCCGGCGGTGGCGGACTCGGTGTACGCGTTGTGGGCGCGCAGGTAGTCGAGGACCTCCTCGTCGTCCTTGTCGGCGAGCCAGGCGTAGTCGTCGATCACGGTGTCGCCGTGGAAGGTGCGCGCCGACGGCACCTTCTTCGCGACGGGTTGCACGGCGTCCGTCATGCGGCCCCGCCCGGCCAGTCCGCGAAGCTCAGGCCCGAGATGCGTTCGTACGCCTCGATGTAGCGGGCGCGGGTACGCGCCACCACCTCGTCGGGGAGGGGCGGCGGCGGGGTGCCGGCATCGGTGGACCAGCCGGATTCCCGGGTGAGCCAGTCCCGGACGATCTGCTTGTCGAAGCTGGGCAGCGCCTTCCCCGGCTCGTACAGCGCACCGTCCCAGTACCGGGAGGAGTCGGGCGTGAGCACCTCGTCGGCGAGGAGGAGGTCACCGTCGGAGCTGCGTCCGAACTCGAACTTGGTGTCCGCGAGGATGATCCCCCGCTCACGTGCGATGTCGGCGCCGCGGGCGTAGACGTCGAGGGTGAGGTCCCGCAGACGCGTCGCGAGCTCGAGGCCGTGCTCCTCGGCGACCCGCTCGAAGGAGACGTTCTCGTCGTGATCGCCGACGGCCGCCTTGGTGGCCGGTGTGAAGATCGGCGGGTCGATCCGGCTGCCGTCGACCAGGCCGGGCGGCAGCGGCACGCCGCACACCTGCCCGTTCGCGCGGTACTCCTTGAGGCCGGAGCCCGTGAGGTAGCCGCGGGCCACACACTCCACCGGCACCATGTCGAGGCGGCGGGTGACCAGCGCGCGGCCGAGCACCGACTCGGGGATCCGCGGATCGTCGGCGGGGCCGGCCAGGTGGTTCGGCACGCCGAGCGCGTCGAAGTAGAACACCGACATCGCCGTGAGCACGCGCCCCTTGTCCGGGATCGGCGTGTCCAGGATGTAGTCGTAGGCGCTGATCCGGTCGCTCGCAACGAGCAGCAGGTGCTCGGCGTCGACCTCGTACAGCTCGCGGACCTTGCCCGAGTAGATCGGCGTGTATTCGCTCAGTTCAGGACGCACTCCGCCACCCTATCGCCCCGTCAGAGGATGGGGGCGGGGGTGTAGCCGGCGGCGTCGGGGTGCTTGGCGACGAGCGCCTCGACGTCGGCGACGACCTGGGCCACCTGGGCCTCCGCGGCGCCGGTGAAGGCGGCTCGGTCCGCCAGCGCCTCGTCCAGCTCCGCGCGGGACAGGCCGAGCCGGGAATCGCCGGCGAGGCGGTCGAGGAGATCGGGCTCGCGGCCCTCCTCCCGCATGGCCAGGGCCACTGCGACGGCGTGCTCCTTGATCGCCTCGTGCGCGACCTCGCGGCCCACACCCTTGCGCACCGCCGCCATGAGCACGCGCGTGGTGGCGAGGAAGGGCAGGTAGCGGTTCAGCTCGTTCTCGATCACCGCCGGGTAGGCGCCGAACTCGTCGAGCACCGTCAGGAAGGTCTCGAAGAGTCCGTCGATCGCGAAGAAGGAGTCGGGCAGGGCCACGCGGCGGATGACGGAGCAGAAGACATCGCCCTCGTTCCACTGCGAGCCCGCCATCTCCGCGGCCATCGAGCCGTAACCGCGCAGGATCACGGTGAGGCCGTTGACCCGCTCGCACGAGCGGGTGTTCATCTTGTGCGGCATCGCGGAGCTGCCCACCTGGCCCGGCTGGAAGCCCTCGGTGACCAGCTCGTGCCCGGCCATGAGCCGGATCGTCGTGGCCATCGACGACGGTCCCGCCGCCACCTGGACCAGCGCGCTCACCACGTCGTGATCGAGCGAGCGCGGGTACACCTGGCCCACCGACACGAAGGACTCGGAGAAGCCCAGGTGCTCGGCGACGCGCGACTCCAGCTCGGCGAGCTTGCCGGCGTCGCCGCCGAGGAGGTCGAGCATGTCCTGGGAGGTACCCATCGGGCCCTTGATCCCGCGCAGCGGGTAGCGGCCGATGAGGTCCTCGAGCCGGGCGATCGCCACCAGCAGCTCGTTGGCGGCCGACGCGAAGCGCTTGCCCAGCGTGGTGGCCTGCGCCGCGACGTTGTGCGAGCGCCCCGCCATCACGACCGACGAGTACTGCGCCGCCCGCTCCGCGAGCCGCGCCGCCACGGCGACGGCGTGGTCGCGGACGTACTCCAGCGACCGGAGCACCTGCAGCTGCTCGACGTTCTCCGTCAGGTCGCGCGAGGTCATGCCCTTGTGGATCTGCTCGAAGCCGGCGAGGTCGCTGAACTCCTCGATCCGCGCCTTCACGTCGTGCCGGGTGATCCGCTCGCGCTCCGCGATCGACGCGAGATCGACCTGGTCGACGACCTTCTCGTAGGCCTCGACGGCACCGTCGGGCACGTCGATCCCGAGGTCGCGCTGCGCCTTGAGGACGGCGATCCACAGCTGCCGCTCCAGCACGATCTTGTACTCGGGCGACCACAGCTCGCGCATGCGCGGGCTGGCGTAGCGGTTGGCGAGGACATCGGGGATGCGGGGAGTGCTCACCCTCGGATTCTCTCATGTGCGCGGGCGGGGCCCGTCACGGAAGGGCGGGCGCCAGATCGTCGACGACGGTGACGAGCGCCTCGCGGACCGCGCGGGAGATGTCGGCCCCGTGCGTGGTGAAGGCGGCGAGGGCAGCACCGTCCTCGATCGCCATCAGCCGCTCGACGTCCGAGGCCGTCGCGCGGCGGCCCGACCGGGTGAGCACCTCGGCGTGCAGCTCCGCCAGGACCGCGCGCACCCCGGCCTGCAGGCGGGTGAGTTCGGGGTCCCGGGCGCACAGCACCATCCGCTCGTAGCGGGAGACGAGGGCACCGCGCTCCGCCGGTGTGTCACAGGTGAAGAAGACCGCGGCGAGGAGCTTCGCGAGGGCCGAGTCGCCGCGCTTGCGCCGGCTCACCGCGTCCACCCGGGCCCGGACCGCGGCCACGTCCAGCTCGCCTGCGTAGGCGACGGCGTTCGAGAGCAGGTCGCCCAGCGACTCGAAGTAGTAGGTGGTCGCGGCCAGAGGGATGTGCGCGCGGTGCGCGACGGCCCGGTGCCGCACCGATTCGAATCCGCCCTCGACGAGGAGCTCTCCGGCCGCCGCCACGAGGGCCGCGCGCCGGCGCTCACCCTTGGGCGTGGTCGCGGCTGTCATCTGAGACATGCTGCCAGCACGCCCCGCTCGGTCTGAGGGTTTCCAGCAAATAACCCCTACTGCAAGGCCTGGTGACCGATGTCCGTCCGGAAGTGACTGCCCGGCAGTTTGATCCGCTCGAGCTTGGCGTAGGCGTCCGCGCGGGCCGCGGCGAGGTCGTCGCCGACACCGACCACGTTGAGAACCCGGCCGCCGTTCGAGACGAGCCGTCCGTCACCGTCGACGGCGGTCCCGGCGTGGTAGATCCCCGCGCCCTCCGCGCCGGTGATCACGTCGCCCTTGCGGGGCGTGCCGGGGTAGTTCTCGGCGGCGAGGACCACGGTGATGGCGGCACCGTCGCGCCACCGGAGCGGCGCCAGCGCGCCCAGGCCGCCCGTGGCGGTCGCGTGCAGCGCCTCGCCGAGCGGGGACTCCAGCAGGCTCAGCACGGCCTGCGTCTCGGGGTCGCCGAAGCGGCAGTTGAACTCGACCACGGCGGGCCCCTCGGCACCCATCGCCAGGCCCGCGTAGAGGAGCCCGGAGAAGGGCACACCGCGGCGCGCCATCTCGCGGGCGACCGGCCGCACCACGGTCTCGACGATCTCGTCAACCGCACCGTCGGCGAGCCACGGGAGCGGCGCGTAGGCGCCCATGCCGCCGGTGTTCGGCCCGGTGTCGCCGTCGCCGACGCGCTTGTGATCCTGCGCGGGCAGCAGCGGCACCACGTCCTCCCCGTCGACGAGGCAGAACAGCGAGACCTCGGGTCCGTCGAGGAAGGACTCGAGCAGCGCGGGACGGCCCGACTCGATGAGATCCGCGGCGTGCGCCCGGGCCGCCGCGCGATCGGCGGTGACGACGACGCCCTTGCCCGCGGCCAGGCCGTCGTCCTTGACCACCCAGGTGGGACCGAACCGGTCGAGTGCGGCGTCGATCTGCGCCGGGCTGTCGACGATCTCGCTGCGCGCGGTGCGCACGCCGGCGGCGTCCATGACGTCCTTGGCGAAGGCCTTGGAGCCCTCGATCCGCGCCGCGGCGGCGGACGGCCCGAAGACCGCGATGCCGCGGGCGCGCACCGCATCGGCCACACCCAGGACGAGCGGAACCTCGGGGCCGATCACCACGAGATCGGCGCCGAGCCGCTCGGCCAGCGCCGCGACCTCGTCGCCGGAGGAGGCGTCCACCGGGTGATTGGTCGCGATCGCCGCGGTGCCCGGGTTGCCCGGGGCGGCGTGCAACTCGGTGACCTGGGGGTCGCGGGTCAGAGCGTCGATGAGGGCGTGTTCGCGGCCGCCGGTGCCGATGACGAGTACTCGCACCGCCATGACACTACCGGTGGCCTCCACTAGCCTGGCGGCATGGCATCCGTGTTCTCGAAGATCATCGCCGGTGAACTCCCCGGGCGGTTCGTGTACCAGGACGACGCGGTGGTCGCCTTCCTGACCATCGCCCCGCTCACGCAGGGACACGTGCTCGTCGTGCCGCGCGCGGAGGTCGATCACTGGGAGTCGATCGACGACGAACTGTGGAACCACATCAGCACCGTCGCGCGGAAGGTGGGCCGGGCGGTCAAGCGGGCCTTCGACGCGCCGCGCGCCGGCGTCGTCATCGCGGGACTGGAGGTGCCGCACCTGCACGTGCACGTCTTCCCCGCCTACGCGCTCACCGATTTCGACTTCGGCCAGGCGGATCCCAATCCGTCGGCCGAGTCGCTCGACGAGGCGCAGACGAGGATCGTCGAGGCCCTCGCGGCCGAGTGAGCTACCGGGGCAGGCGGACCGTGAAGGTCGCGCCCTCCCCGGGCGCGGTGTCGACGGTGACGGTGCCCCCGTGCCGCAGCGCGATGCCGTGCACGATCGACAGCCCGAGCCCCGCGCCCCCGCTGCCGCGGCTGCGCGAGGAGTCCGTGCGGTAGAAGCGCTCGAAGACGCGCGCGGCCTCGTCGGGCTCCATCCCGGGCCCCGTGTCGGAGACGGCGAGCACCACGGCACCGGGCTCGGTGGCGATCCGCACCCGCACCGACGCGTCGTCGGGCGTGTGCCGCAAGGCGTTCGAAACCAGGTTGGTCACCACCTGGTGCAGGCGGTCCCGGTCGCCGGTCACCTCCGCGGGCTCGTCGGCGACGAGTTCGATGTCGCGCTCCGGCTCGCGGGCCTGCGCGGCGTGGACGACGTCGTCGGCCACGGCGACCAGGTCGACGGTGTCCTCCGCCAGGGGCCGCCGCGCGTCGAGCCGCGCGAGCAGCAGGAGGTCCTCGACCAGCAGGCCCATTCGCTCCGCCTCGGCCTCGATGCGGGACATGACGAATCCGACGTCGTCGGTGGCGCCCTGGCGGTAGAGCTCGGCGAAGCCGCGGATGGAGGTGAGCGGGGTGCGCAGCTCGTGCGAGGCGTCGCCGACGAACCGGCGCATCCGCTCCTCGTCGGCCCGCGCCTGCTCCTCGGACGCCGCGACCCGGTGGAAGGAGTCCTGCACCTGGTGCAGCATCGTGTTGATCGACGAGGACAGCCGCCCGACCTCCGTGTGCGCGGGCGCCTCCGGGACCCGGCGGGTCAGATCGCCCGCCGCGATAGCCTCCGCGGTGGCCTCGACCTCCTCCAGCGGGCGCAGCGATCGGCGGACCACCAGGTAGCCGAGACCGCCCGCGACGACGAGGACGCCGCCGCCGATGAGCAGCTCCAGCGCGATCATCGCGCGCAGGGTCGCCTCGACGTCGGTGAGGGTCACGGCGACGTAGGCGACACCGTACTGCGAGGTCGACTGCACCACTCGCCATCGCGGGCCCCGCCTGTCCACGGAGTGCACGGTCACGGCCTCGCCGTGGAGATCGTCGAGGCCGCTCAGGTCCGGCTGCTCGGTGAAATCCGGGTTGCTGATCCGCAGCTGGGTGCCGTCGGGGAGGAAGACCGCCTGGTAGAAGCGGGTGGGCGGGGGCTTGCCGCGCACCGGCTCGGGCAGGTTCGGCTTGGGCCGGGCCCAGGTGTCGGCGGCCTGCCGCAGCGTCTGGTCCTCCCGGGAGAGGAGGCGGTCCTGCATCGCCGCCGTGAGTGCCGTGCCCGACGCGAGCAGGCCGAGCAGGACCAGGCCAACCACCAGGGCGACCAGCGAGAAGCGCAGCGGTATCCGCGCAGCGAGCCCGGGGCGCGAGGCCATTGCGCGCCTACCGGGGTTCGCGCAGCACGTAGCCCACGCCGCGCAGGGTATGGATCAGGCGGGTCTCGCCGGTGTCGACCTTGCGGCGCAGATACGAGACGTAGGACTCGACCACGTTCACATCGCCGCCGAAGTCGTAGTGCCAGACGTGGTCGAGGATCCGCGGCTTCGACAGCACCACCCCGGCGTTGACCATGAAGTAGCGCAGGAGCGTGAACTCGGTGGGCGAGAGCGAGACCAGCTCGCCCGCCTTCCAGACCTCGTGGGTCTCGTCGTCGAGCTCCAGGTCGGCGAAGGTGAGCCGGGTGCTCGTCTCCTCGTCGCCGAAGCCGCTGCGCCGCAACAGCACGTTGACCCTGGCCACCACCTCTTCGAGGCTGAAGGGCTTGGTCACGTAGTCGTCGCCGCCGAGGGTGAGGCCGGCGACCTTGTCCTCGACCGAATCGCGCGCGGTGAGGAACAGCGCCGGCGCCTCGATGCCGTCCTGCCGCAGCCGCTTGAGCAGGCCCAACCCGTCCATGCCCGGCATCATGATGTCGAGCACCATGACGTCGGGCCGGAAGGTGCGGACCCGGTCGAGCGCCGCCGGGCCGTCGTGGGCGACGGCCACCTCGAAGCCCTGGAACTTGAGGCTGACCTGCAGCAGCTCCCGGATGCTCTGCTCGTCGTCGACCACGAGGACCCGCGGCATGGCTTCATCATTCGCACTGGTCACCACGCCATAGTGCACCTCGGGACGACGGCGGCGCTGACGACTCGCTGTCAGTTCCCTGTGAACGCCGTCGCGGCGGGTCTTGCGGGCGCCGCGGGGTCAGCGCAGGGCGGCGAGGACCTCCGGGGTCACGGGGTCGGCGAGGTCCTGCACCTCCGGGTGCTTGATGATGTACCGCTTGACCAGCGGGCAGACGGGGACGACGCGCCGGCCGGCGGCGCGGGTGTCCGCGAGGGCCTCGCGGATGAGCACGCCGCTGAGTCCACGGCCCGAGAACCTCTCGTCGAGCTCGGTGTGCGGGAAGATGCGCTGCTCGCCGCGGTCGAGGAAGAGGGTGAAGCCCGCGAGCGCACCGTCGACGGTGATCTCGTAGCGGCCCTCCGCGTCATTACGGGCGACGGTGACGTTCTCGGTGGTCTCGCTGTTCTCGCTCATTGCGGGTTCCTCCTGCGGGGCTTGAGCCGGGTCGTGGGGAGCGGCGGCGCCGGCAGGTACTGCTCGTCACGCCATCCGTTCACCCTGCCGAAACGCGCCGCACGCGCCTGCCATTCCGCGCGGAACTCGACGATCTCGTCGTGGCTGCGACCGACGAAGTTCCACCACATGACGATGTCCTCGTCGAACGGGACGCCGCCGAGCAGGACCACTCGCGCGTCCTCCTCGGTGGGGTTGTGCAGGCGGAGCCCGCCGAGCCCCGGGCCGGCGTAACCGAGATCGCCCCGGGTGAGGGAGACACCGTCGACCTTGAGACGCTGCGTGTCGAGCAGGACGCCGTGCTCGAAGGCCGGGTCGACGGCGGGGCTGACCCGGGCGCCGGGCCGCAGGACCAGCTCCGCGCCCAGCAGTGGGGTCGCCGTCACGATCGGCGACGCGCTGCCCGCGAACTCGCCGATGAAGACGCGGGCGGTGCCGCCCGGTCCGCCGGGGCGGACGTCGGGCAGGTCGACGGCGGGCGGCGCGTAGTGCTGGAAACCGTGGGGCGCGTTGCGCGCCCGATCAGGCAGGGCCAGCCAGAGCTGGACGCCGTGCAGGCGGCGCGTCTGCGGGGTGGAGACCTCCGAGTGGCTGATCCCGTAGCCCGCGGACATCAGGTTGATCTCCCCCGGCAGCACCGGCGCCTCGACGCCGGCGCTGTCCCGATGCTCGATCTCACCCTCGAACAGCCAGCTCACCGTCTGCAGGCCGGTGTGCGGATGCGGTGGCACGTTCATGCCGCCGGAGCGGTCCACCTCGTCGGGGCCGTAGTGATCGGCGAAGCACCACGCCCCGATCATGGAGCGCTCGTGCGTGGGGAGGGTGCGGCGCACCGTCATCGCGCGGGGGCCGCCGAGGGGCACCTCCCGGGCCCCGATCACCTCGATCCCGGCACCGGGGGCCGGGCCGTCCACCGAGGCCCCGCACTCGACCTCGTCGGGCTGGCGGTCGACGTTGCTCATGGCCGCTAGCCTAGTGCCATGCCAGCCCAGCGCGTGCGGATCGACAAGGCCTCCCCGCGGATCTACAAGCAGCTCATCGCCGTCTCTACGGAGGTGGCCGAGGCGGCCGCGGCCGCCGGGATCGGCCGTGACGTCGTCGAATTGGTCAACCTGCGGTGTTCCCAGCTCAACGGCTGCGCGTTCTGCCTGGACCTGCACGCGCGCGCCGGGCGCGCCGCCGGGCTCACCGAGCAGCAGCTCGACGTCCTGGCCGCCTGGCGCGAGGCGCCCGCTCTGTTCGACGACGTGCAGCGCGCCGCGCTGGAGATCGCCGAGCTGGTCACCGCGCTGCCGCCGCAGCACGCGGCCGATGTCGCCTACGACCGCGTCACCGACGTGCTCGACGAGGAGCAGACGTCCGTGCTCATCTGGGCCGCGGTGACGATCGGCGCCTTCAACCGCGTCTCCGTGATCAGCGGCTACGAGGTGCGGCGACGCGTCTGAGCGCCGCGTCGGAGGGCGTGCGGCGAAGGACGGTGCAGGGCCTCGCGCGCGCTATGCGAACTCCTGCACCAGCGTCGCGCAGAAGGCGGGGAGGTCGTCGGGCCGGCGGCTCGAGATCAGCGACCCCGGGCCGCTCCGGCAGACCGCGACCTCCTCGTCCACCCAGGTCGCGCCCGCGTTGGTCAGGTCCGTCCGCAGACTCGGATACGAGGTCAGGGTCCGGCCGGCGACCACGCCGGCCTCGACGAGCGTCCACGGCCCGTGGCAGATCACGCCGATCGGTGTGCCCGACCGAGCGATCTCCCCGACGAAGCGCACCGCGGCCGCGTCGGTCCGCAGGAAGTCCGGGTTCGCGACCCCACCCGGCAGCACCAGCCCGTCGAAGGAGGCGGGGTCGGCGTCGGCCACCGTCTGGTCGACGGGGAAGCTGTCACCGCGGTCGAGGCGGTGGAAGGCCTGGACCACACCGGAATCCGTGGAGACGAGCCGCGGGGTGGCGCCCGCCTCCTGCAGCACCCGCCACGGCTCGGTCAACTCCACCTGCTCGGTTCCCTCCGGCGCCGCGAGGAACGCCACCGTCCGGCCGTCGAGTGCACCCATGCTGAACTCCTTCCGTCCGCTGTCGATTCGTCCGGCGGGTACCCGCCCGGCCGCATACCGAAACAGGGGCCGGACGGTCGGGGCGGGCGGAGGATCGCGGTGCGCCGCCGCTCAGCTCAGGCGGGGAGGCGGCCCTCCGCGACGTCGAGGACCCACCTGATCGGCTCCTCACCACGCCGCCGGGCAACCTTGACCAGGATCTCAGCACTCAGCCGCCGCGACACGGGGGTATCGCCTCGCAACTCGAAGGTGGCCTTAGCGCGTTCGTCAGCGCTGTTGTAGTCACTCACACCACGCCTCCGTTCGTTCCGGTCCCAGTATCGCTCACGCGCTGCCGTTCGGCCACAGCGTGAAGGATCGCATCCTCACTCGCCGTGAGCTGGGCTTCGTCCGCGAGCGCGCTGATCACAGCAGTGCCGAACTCCTGGGCCGCGAGGTTCTCACTCTGATTCACCTGTTCGGCCGCCCACTGGTAGCGACGCCACCACTCGGTACGCATGTCGTGCCGCATGCGGTGCACCCGGTCCTGCGCTTCCGACCGACTGCGCTGAATCAGCGTCGTCGCCGGTTCCCCAGGGGGAACTCCGCCCCTGGGCGGATGCCGCCGCGCCGATGACGTGGTTGGGTCTTCAGACATGACGGAACGGATCACGGAGTTCACCCGCGCGGGCCTGACCTTCCCGGTGGTCGACAGCGGACCGATCGACGGACCGATCGTCGTCCTGCTGCACGGCTTTCCGCAGACGCCGACCTCGTGGGCGGCGACGGCCGAGCACCTGCACGCGGCGGGGTACCGCACCGTCGTTCCCTGGCAGCGCGGGTACGCGCGCACGGCGAGCCCCGCACGACGGTGGCAGTACCGCAGTGCCGAGCTGGTCGCCGACGTCGCAGCGCTGCTGCGGCGGACCGGTCCGGCGCACCTGGTGGGGCACGACTGGGGATCCTCGACGGCGTGGCTCACCGCCGCCGAGCATCCGCAGCTCGTGCGCACGCTCACCGCCGTCTCGGTGCCGCACCCGTTCGCCTTCCTGCGGGCGTTCCTGCGCTCGGACCAGGCCGTGAAGTCGTACTACATGTACCTGTTCCAGGTCCCGGCCGTGCCGGAGATCCTGGCCCGCCGGTTCCCGGGGCGCTTCGAGGCCTTCCTCCGCGCGAGCGGGATGCCCGACGGTGCGGTGCGCACCGTCGTCGACGAGGTGCTGACCCCCGGGCTGCTCGGCGGCGGGCTGAACTACTACCGGGGCATGCCCTTCACCGCGGTCCGGCCCGGCACGGGCGCCCGGGTCGCCTGCCCGGTGACCTACGTCTGGAGCACCGATGACATCGCGCTGACCCGGGCCGGTGCCGACCTCGCGGGCGAGTACGTCGACGGGCCGTACCGGTTCGTCGTGCTCGAGGGCGTGAGCCACTGGATCCCCGACGAACGGCCCGAACAGCTCGCGGCGGAGATCGTCGCGAACGCCGCGCGGGCGTGACTAGAGGATGCGCTGCATGAGCACCAGGTCCAGCCAGCGACCGAACTTGATGCCCACCTGCGGCATCTGACCGGTCACCCGGAAACCGAGCTTGCGGTGCAGCGCCACCGAGGCGTGGTTCGACTCCTCGATCGCGGCCACCACGACGTGCACGTCGGACTGCTGCGCGCGCTCGATGAGCGCATTCATGAGGGCCTCGGCGATGCCACGGCGGTAGTAGCCGTCGGCGACGTACACCGAGTTCTCGACGGTGTACCGGTAGCCCGACTTGGCGCGGAACGGACCGTACGTGGCGTACCCGCCCAGGTCACCGTCGACGATGGCGACGAGGACGGGGAAGCCCGCGCCCTGGCGCTCGGCGAGCCAGGCCTCGCGCTCGGCGAGGTCCGCCTTCTCCTCGGACCAGATGGCGGTCGAGTTCTCCACGGCATCGTTGTGAATGGCGAGGATGGCCGGAAGGTCGGCCGGCTGGGCGTCGCGGATCTCCATGGCCACAGCGTAGGCCCGCGCCCGGCGCGCCGCGCGAAGACTATTCGGCGACGATCCGCGGCAGCTCGGAGGCCTTCGACGTGAACTCCGGCGCCCGCTTGCCGAGGAAGGCGGCCACGCCCTCCTTACCGTCGCCGATCGAGGTGTAGTACATCCCGAGCGAGTCCATGAGGTGCTGGTCCAGCGGCTTCGCGGCGCCGAGGCCGCGGTAGATCAGCTGCTTGTTGATCGCGACCCCGGCGGCGGAGCGGCCCTTGACCCACGAGCGGGCGAGCTCCTGCGCCGCGGGGACCAGCTCGTCGGGCTCGTGCAGGCTGCGGACCAGCCGGCCCTCGCGCGCCTGCTCGGCGGTGAGGATGTCGGCGGAGTAGACCCACTCCAGAGCCTGCGCGGGGCCGACGATGCGGGGCAGGAACCAGCTCGAGCACGCCTCCATCACGATGCCCAGGCGGCCGAAGACGAAGCCGATGCGGGCCTTCGTCGAGGCGAGGCGGGTGTCCATGGCCAGCGTCATCGTCGCGCCGATGCCGACGGCGGGCCCGTTGATCGCGGCGATCACGGGCTTGGGGAGCGCGTAGATCGCGAGCGTCAGCTTCCCGCCGGTGTCGCGGACGCCGTCCTGGTAGGGCGCCTCGTCGTAATGCGCGGCGAACTCCTCGGGGGTGGGCAGGACGGACTCGTCGAGGCCGAAGACGTTGCCCTCGCCGCTGAGGTCCATGCCGGCGCAGAAGGCGCGGCCGGCGCCGGTGACGACCACGGCGCGGATCTCGTCGCTGTGGGCGTGCACCTCGAAGAACTCGGTGAGTTCGCGGGCCATCGTGACGCTGAAGGCGTTGAGCTGGTCCGGACGGTCCAGCACCAGCGTGGCGATGCCGTCGTCGTCGATGCTCCAGCTGATGGTCTGATACGAATCGCTCATGCCGGTCACGATATGCTGTGCACCGTTGACCGTGAGGTCCACGCCTCCCTAGCTCAGTGGTAGAGCACCGCTCTTGTAAAGCGAAGGTCGTCGGTTCAATCCCGACGGGGGGCTCCACGAAAGGGGCGGCGATGTCGACGACGATGCAGGTCCTGCTGATCACCGCGCTCATCTTCGGCCTCGTCGCCGTCCTCTTCGGCCTGGTGTACCTGTGGGAGTACAAGCTCAAGGGCACCGAGCTCGAGAAGAAGATCGACGATGTCGCCGAGCGGCTCAGCGATCGGTTCTTCGACCGCTGACGCCCCGCCCGGATGGACCGGACGGGGCGACGACGCGGTGACCGGGTGGCCCGTCAGCCGCGCAGGGCGGACGCGAAGATGCCCGGCAGCTTCAGCCAGGACGGGTTCGCGGCGAAGTCGGTGAGCCGCTCGCCCGTCACCGCGCCGGTCCGGTTGGTGACGAACCACGGCGGCTTCGGCGACATCGACAGCTCGCCGCCGGCGACCGACCGCGGCGCCGGCCGGAACGGGCCGCGCACGACGGTGCGCTCCACATCGTCGAGGAGCAGGGCGTTGTGGACGACGCCGATCCCGCTCTGCACGTCGTCGACGGTGTGACCGGGGAAGGCGCCCCAGGAGGCACGGGCGGTCAGGTAGCCGACGCCGGTCCAGGCGTTGACGGCGACGGTGCCGTACCGCAGGTCGGCGATGGCCTGCTCGAAGCGGTCGCCGAGGGCCTTGATGGTCGCCGGATCCGCGACCAGATTCACCCCCAGGGTGCCCTCGAACTCCTCGTTCGCGACCCGGACCGCGGAGGCGAGGAAGGTCGCGGCGTCGCCCGGGAGCTCGAGCACGCCGTAGACCGGCGCGAAGTACTCGGTCCGCAGGGCCTCCTCGGTGCCGTCCGCGGCGAGTCCGAAGACGAGGGTGCGGGCGCCGTCGGGCCCGACGGCGTGCGCCTGGTTGCCGTAGCCGGCCCGGGCGGCGGCGACGCGGTCCGCCGACCCCGGGTAGTAGTCGCGGCGCGACGGTGCGCGGTCGAAGGCCGCGCGCAGCTCGCGCAGGAACTGCTGCTTCTGCGGCCACTCGGCGCTGATGACCGCCACCTGGGAGGCGACGCAGTTGTACCCGTTGTTGTGCAGGCGCTGCGTGGCGAGGTGCTCGGCCTGGAACTTCAGGTCGGCGGCGGACCACTCGCCGGGCACGACGATGGTCGGTGAGACGCCGCCCAGCTCGCTGGTGATCGTCTTGTCCATCAGCGGACGGTTCTCCGCCTTGCGCTGCGCCCCCTCGGCACCCGTGCCGAAGACGATGGCGTCGTGCGTGCGGGCGCTGCCGGTGATGTGCACCGTCGTCACGCCGGGGTGGTCGACGAGCGCCCCGCCGACGTCCGCGCCGCCGGTGACGATCCGGACCAGGCCGCGCTCGATGAGCGGCGCGAAGGCCGCGCGGTAGACGTCGAGCAGCGGGTCGGTCACGGGGTTGAGCTTGAGCAGCACGACGCGGTTGTCGGCGTAGAGCTGGTAGAGCGTGTCGAGCGGCGGGATGGAGAAGATGTTGCCCGCGCCGAGCACGCCGGCGATGCCGTGGGTGATCGTCGGGTCCAGCTCGCCGAGGCCCGCGCGGTCGCGGACGGCCGAGGCGTCAACACCCGGCACTGTCCACACCTGCGCCGAGAAGCCGCTCATCAGCAGCTGGTCGAACACGCTGTGCGGTAGCACCTCCACGGCGGAGCGACCGCCGGGCGCGGACACGATCCGGAAGCCGTCGACGGGGCTGCGCCCCTCCTCGAGCGCCTGCAGCGAGGCGGCCAGCGCCTCGCAGGCGGTGATCACGGAGTACGGGCCGGAGAGCCACTCCTCCCCGAGCAGCGTGGAGTCGGCGGGCAGGCCCTTGATGCTGGCAGCGATGTCGACCCAGCGCCGGGCGACGGCGGCGGTGGCGGTGCGGATCTCGTCGAGCAGGGCGCGGCGCTCGGCGAGCGAGGTCGCGGCCCATGTCCGCTCGCCCTGTTGCAGGTCGGCGACGGCGGCGTCGAGGATGCTCTCTGTGGTGGTCATGCGTTCTCCTTGCGGATCAGGTCGGCCGCCTTTTCGGCGATCATGATGGTGGGCGCGTTGGTGTTGCCGCGCACGACGCTCGGCATGACGGAGGCGTCGACCACCCGCAGGCCGCGCAGGCCCTTGACCCGCAGGTCGGGGTCGACGACGGTGCCGATCGCGCACGTCGAGGTGGGGTGGTAGAGCGTCTGCCCGTAGCGCCGGGCGAAGTCGAGCAAGGCCTCGTCGGAATCATCCGCGGGAGCGCGGAAATCACCGGTGATGACCTCCTGCAGCGCGGGCTGCTCGGCCATCCGCACCGCGATCCGCAGGCCCTCGATGATGCTGCGCCGGTCCTCCTCGGTGCCGAGGTAGTCGTGGGTGATCCGCGGTGCGGTCGCGGGATCGGCGGTCCGCAGCGTGAGCGTGCCGCGGCTCGTCGGCTTCACGACGCACGGCCCGAAGGCGAAGCCGTGCTCGGTCGCGGCGCCGAGGCCCTCGTCGTAGAACAGGACCGGAGCCAGGTGGAACTGGACGTCGGGCGTCGTCTCCCCCTCGCGCGTGGCGAAGAAGCCACCCGCCTCGCCGATGTTCGAGGTCAGCGGGCCGCGTCCCTCGGTCTGCAGCAGCGCGACGTTGTCCGGCGACAGCGCCGTCATCAGGGACTCGCGGTCGGTCCGGTAGTTGATCAGCGTCATCAGGTGGTCCTGCAGGCCCTCGCCCACGGGGAGATCGGCGACGACCTCGAGCTGGAAGGCCTCCAGCTGCGCGGCCGGGCCGACGCCCGAGAGCAGCAGCAGGTGCGGCGAGCCGTAGGCGCCGGCCGAGAGGATCACTTCCCGCCCGGCCTCGATCGTCTCGACCTGCCCACCGCGGAGGACCTCCACGCCGGTCGCGCGGTCACCGTCGAAGACGATGCGCTGCGCGAGCGCATCGGTCATCACGGTGAGGTTCGGACGCTCCGTCGCGGGATGCAGGTAGGCGGCGGCGGTGCTGCACCGCATGCCGTCGCGCTGGGTCAGCTGGTACCGGCCGACGCCGAGCTGCTCCTTGCCGTTGAAGTCGTCGTTGCGCTCGAACCCGGCCTGCTCGCCTGCGGCCACGAAGGCCTCGCCGAGCGGGTTCATCGAGCGGCTCTCGGCGACCCGCAGCGGACCGCCGGCGCCGTGGAACTCGCCGGCGCCGCGCTCGTTGTCCTCGGACCGGAGGAAGTACTCGAGGACGTCGTCGTACCCCCAGCCGGTCGCGCCGTTCTCGGCCCACTCGTCGTAGTCGGCGCGGTTGCCACGGATGTAGATCATCGCGTTCATCGAGGAACAGCCGCCGAGCATCCGGCCCCGCGGCAGGTATGCGCGGCGGCCGCCGAGGCCGGGCTCGGGCTCGGAGTCGAGGTCCCAGTCCCAGGCGCTCTTGAACAGCGAGGGGAACGCGGCCGGGATGTGGATCTCCTGCGCGGTGTCGGGCGACCCGGCCTCGATCAGGGCGACCGACACCCCCGGGTCCTCGCTCAGCCGTGCCGCGAGCACGGCACCCGCCGATCCCGCACCGACGATGACGTAGTCGTACATATCGAACCGTCCTCTTCCGCCCGGCCCGTGTGAGCCGGATCACTTCACCTCCATCGAGTCTGACTGCCGCCGCGCCGCCGGCGCATCGTGCGCGAGCTTCGACTGCGGAGCGCGAGTGTTGTGCCGGCGCACAACGACGGGGGCGCCCCGCCGGGCTACCATCGATGTGTGGTGATGATCACAGACCAGCCGGCCCTCTCCCCCGCAGCGTTCGCCCGACAGCTGGTCGCGGACCTGGAGCCGCTCACCGATGAGCTGGTGGGCCGCATCCTCACGGGCGAGCACGCCTACGCGGAGAGCACATTGCTCAGCCCGGCGGAACTGCGCGAGGCTGTGCACGCGAACCTCGACTCGGTGCTGCGGCAGCTCTGCGGCGAGCCCGACCACGACCTGCACGCCGCCCGGGCCACGGGCCGGCTCAAGGCCGAGTACGGTTTCCCGCTCGCCGCGTTGCTGCACGCCTACCGGCTCGCGGGCCGGCTCGTCTGGGACCACATGCGCGCCGCCTGCAGGGAGAACCCGGAGCTGCTCCCGGACATCGGCGCCGACGTCTGGCGGATCATCGACGACTACTCGACCGCCGCGACCGAGGAGTACGGCCGCGCGGTCGCCGAACGCACGAGCCGGCACGCCGAACTACGGCGGGTCGAGCTGCGCGCCCTCCTCGACGGCGTCCTCGAGCCCGGCCGGCTGCACGCCGCGGCGCAGACCCTGCAGCTGCCGGCGTCGGGCCTGTTCCTCGTGGTGTGCGCCGAGGCGGGCGGAGACCGCGAGCCGCTCGCCGGGGTCGAGCACCGCCTGCGCGACAAGTACGTGACCTCGTACTGGACGTCCGAGGTGCACACGCGCGTCGGCCTGCTCAGCCTGAGCACCGAACACTCCCTGCCGGAGGTGCTCGACCTGCTCCGGCGCGAGGCGCGCGGGCGTGTGGGGGTCAGCGCACCCTTCGCCGTCCCGCTCGGCGCGCGCGATGCGCTGCGGCAGGCGGAACTCGCCATGAGCAGCCTGTTCCCCGGCGAGACGACCACCGAGACCTACGGCCGCTCGGCGCTGCCCCTCGCGCTGGCGCACTCGCCGGACGCCGCCCGGGAGCTGCGGGACGCGGTGCTCGGCCCGGTACTCGAGCTCCCGGAGACCGACCGGGACGCCCTCATCGACACCGTCCGGGCCTGGTTCGACTGCGGCGGGTCGCTCGCCGCGACCGCGGAACGGCTGCACTACCACCGCAACACCATCAATCACCGCCTGCGCCGCATCGAGCAGCTCACCGGTCTCGACCGGTCGGACCCGCGGGCCGCCGCGGAGCTCTACACGGCCGTGCTCGCGGACCGCCTGTTCGGGCGCGAGTAGCACCCTGGAGTACACGGGCGACGCGTCGGTGGGGTCTGGCACAGTAACGGACGAGGTCCGTGCGACGACGGCCAGGAGAAACCGACGAGGAGGTGCCCCCACGATGAAGCCCGCGTTCCGCGATCACCTCGCGCGCGCAGTCCAGGCCGTGACCGGCCGGAACGCAGCGACCGTCGACACCGCGGGGATGCCCGTCCTGACGCCTCTGCAGCCCGTCGACCTGCGCGACAACGAGACCGTCGGCGAGGTCCTCGAGGTCGCGATGAAGGTCGGCGAGGTGCTGCTGGACTCGGGCACGGGCGCCGTCGACACCGAGGCGCAGGTGCGGTACGTCGCCGCGACCTACGGCATCGACGACGTGACCGTCACGGTCACCTACAACGCGATCACCGTCTCCGTGCAGCGCGGGCGCGGGCTGCCACCGTCGACCTACACGCGGACCGTCGCGCAGCGTTCGCTCGACTACACGCGACTCTCCCAGGTCGACACCCTCGTGCGCCGCATCGGGCGCGGGCGGATCCGGCCGGACCAGGCCCTCGCCGCCCTCGAGTCGATCATGACCGCGGGACATCCCTACCCGCGCGCCGTCGCGACCTTCGGGTGGGCGCTCATGTCGGGCTCGCTGACACTCATGCTGGGCGGCGCGCTCAGCCTCGCCGCAGTCGCGTTCGTGACCACCGCGGTGATCTACGTGGTGAACGTCCGGCTGAGCAGCTGGGGGCTGCCCTACTTCTTCCAGCAGGTGGTCGGCGGCTTCCTCGCCACCCTGCCGGCGGCGCTGATCTACCGGCTCTCGATCGAGTTCGGCTGGGACGTGCAGCCCTACCGGGTGATCGTCGCCGGCATCATCGTGCTCATGGCCGGGCTCTCGCTCGTGGGCTCGGTCCAGGACGCCATCACCGGCGCCCCGGTCACCGGCGTCTCCCGCTTCTTCGAGGTGGGCGTGTTCACCGCCGGGGTGGTGGCCGGCGTCGGCATCGCGCTGCGGGTCGCCAGCGAACTCGGGGCCACCCTGCCGCCCCTGCAGCAGCAGCCCTTCGACTACGCGCCGCTGCCCGTACTCGTGGTGACGGGCGGCGTGGCCTCCGCCGCCTTCGCGCTCGCCGGCTACGCGCAGATCCGCGCGCTCACCGCGTCCTTCCTCGCGGGCTGCTTCGGTGCACTGGTCGCCGGGTTCACCCTGGGCCTGGGCCTCGGCCCCATCGTCTCGTCGGTGATCGCCGCCACCGGCGTCGGCCTGGCCGGCGGTCTCCTCGCCCGACGGGCCGTGGTCCCCCCGCTGATCGTGGCCGTCGCGGGCATCACCCCGCTCGCGCCCGGCCTGGCCGTCTACCGCGGCCTCTCGGAGCTGATGGAGGGGCAGACGACCTCCGCGGTCGCCAACATGGCCACCGCGCTCACCGTCGGCTGCGCGCTCGCCGCGGGGGTCACGCTGGGCGAATGGGTGGCGCGCACCATCCGGCGCCCGCACCTTCCGCCGAACCTGCGCCCGCATATCACCGGGATCACCTTCCGCCGGGTCCGCGACTGAAACGTTTCGCGGCTAAACTGTCCCTGCACGACATTGCCGAAACGAAGGTGCGTTCATGCCCCCGAAGACCACGCAGGACATCAGCGAAGACGAACTCGAGCCGGTTGCGGACGAGACCGCCTACCAGGCGCAACGGGTCGTCGCGGCCTACGCCGAGGACGCCGACGAGTGCCGGATGCTGCTGTCGATGCTCGGCATCGGCCCCAAGGAGGCGTAGGACTCCATGGCCGCTGCGGCGTTCGGAACATCGGATTTCATCGTCGTGGCCAACCGGCTGCCCGTCGACGTCGAGAAGGCGCCCGACGGGACGCTGACCTGGAAGGAGTCCCCGGGCGGCCTCGTCACCGCGCTCAAGCCGATCCTCGGCGCCCGCAACGGCGCCTGGGTCGGCTGGCCCGGCGCTCCCGACATCGGCGGTGAGCCGATCCCCGGCGAGGACATGCTCCTCATGCCGGTCAAACTCAGCGCCCAGGAGGTCGAGGAGCACTACGAGGGCTTCTCGAACGCGAGCCTCTGGCCGCTCTACCACGACGTCATCGTCAAACCCGAGTACCACCGCGAGTGGTGGAACACCTACGTCGAGGTGAACCGTCGCTTCGCGGAGGAGACCGCCAAGGTCGCCGCCGAGGGCGCCACCGTCTGGGTGCAGGACTACCAGCTGCAGCTGGTTCCGAAGATGCTGCGCATGCTGCGGCCGGACGTCAAGATCGGCTTCTTCCTGCACATCCCCTTCCCACCCGTCGAGCTGTTCATGCAGATGCCGTGGCGGCGCGAGATCATCGAGGGCATCCTCGGGGCCGACCTCGTCGGCTTCCACCTGCCGGGCGGCGCGCAGAACTTCCTCTACCTCGCCGGCCGGCTCGCGGGCTACCCGACCAGCAAGAGCTCGATCGGCGTGCGCTCGAAGTTCGGGGTGGTCACCGTCGGCTTCCGGTCCGTGCGGGTGGGCGCCTTCCCGATCTCGATCGAGTCCGCCGAGCTCGCGGCCACCGCGAAACTGCCCGAGACGCGCAAGCGGGCGCGGACCCTGCGCAAACAGCTCGGCGACCCCGAGAAGATCCTGCTCGGCGTCGACCGGCTGGACTACACCAAGGGCATCGACGTGCGCCTGCGCGCGATCGGCGAGCTGTACCAGGAGGGCCGCCTCGATCCGGCGCGGCACGTCTTCGTGCAGCTGGCCACCCCGTCGCGCGAGCGGGTGGAGTCCTACAAGGTGATGCGCGACGACATCGAGCGACAGGTCGGCCGCATCAACGGCGACTTCGGCAACGTCGGCCGCCCCGTGATCCACTACATCCACCGGCCGGTGCCGCGGCGGGAGCTGCTGGCCTTCTTCGCCGCCGCCGACGTCATGCTGGTCACGCCGCTGCGCGACGGCATGAACCTGGTGGCCAAGGAGTACATCGCCTGCCGCAACGATTCCTCGGGCGCGCTCGTGCTGAGCGAGTTCACCGGCGCCGCCGCCGAACTCCGCCAGGCCTATCAATGCAACCCGCACGACCTCGAGGGCGTCAAGAACGCCATCGACGAGGCCGTGCACCAGGACCCCGAGGAGGGCAAGCGCCGCGTGCGCACGATGCGCCGCCAGGTGCTGCAGTACGACGTCGACCGCTGGGCCCGCTCCTTCCTGCAGACCCTGGCCGGCACCGTCGACGAGACGCGGGCATGAGCCTGCGCGCTGCGCTGGAGCGGTTCGCCGCGCTCCGGACCGTGCTCGTGGCGACGGACTACGACGGCGTGGTCTCCCCGATCGTCGCGAACCCCGCCGCCGCCGTGCCTCTCCCCGGGACCGTTCCCGCGCTGGAGGCGCTGGCCGTCCTGCCCGGCGTGAGCGTCGCGCTGGTCTCGGGCCGCGACCGCGCGACGCTGGTCCGGCTCTCCGGCACGGGCGATCCGATCGTCACCGTCGGGAGCCACGGGGCGGAATGGGCCGAGGGCTTCGAAGCGGCGCTCTCCGCCGACCAGGTCGAACTGCGGTCGACGGTGCTCTCCGACCTCACCGCGATCGCCGAGCGGTTCCCGGGCGCGGCCGTCGAGCCGAAGCCGCTGGGCGGCGCGCTGCACGTGCGCAACGTACCGGCCGGGGCCTCGGCCGTCGACGCGATCGAGGAGGCCCGACGGGGCCCCGCCGCCCTGCCCGGCGTGCACGCCACCGACGGCAAGGCCGTGCTGGAGCTGACCGTCCACGACGCCTCGAAGGGCCGCGCGCTGCAGACGCTGCGGGAGCGGACCGGCGCCGACGGGGTGCTCTACCTCGGCGACGACGTGACGGACGAGACGGCCTTCGTCGTGCTCACCGGACCCGAGGACGTCTCGATCAAGGTCGGCGACGGTGCCACCGCCGCCCGCTTCCGCGTCGACGGCCCGGCGGACGCCCGCGCGGTCTTCGAGGATCTGCTCGCGCTGCGCCGCGACTGAGTCCCCCGCCTCCGCCCGCCGGGCCGCGCCCGCTCAGGCGATCGGGACCAGGGTGTGGGGGTCGTCGGCGGGGAGGGGCGCGGCGGACTCGGCGGTCACCGTCAGGCGCTCGAAGCGGATGGAGCCGCCGTGGTTGTCGAGGAAGGCGATGTCGGCGGCGTCGCGGCCGGTGGCGATCCGCACCATCGCACCGCGCGGGGCGAGGCCGGTCGCGTCGAGCACCCACCACCGGCCGTCGATCATGACCTCGGCCACGGCGTGGAAGTCCATGGGATCGCAGCCGGGCGCGAAGACCGCCGTCATCCGCGCGGGCAGTTTCAGGGCGCGGAGCAGTGCGATGGTCAGGTGCGCGTAGTCGCGGCACACGCCCGCGGAGGCGAGCAGGGTGTCGGAGGCACCGTCGGCCGAGCGGCTGACGCCCGGCAGGTAGTCGAGCCGGCCCGCCACGAAATCCCGCACCGCCACGGCGCGTTGCGCGTCGCCGGTCACGCCGGCGAACTGCTTGGCGGCGAAGCCGTAGAACCGGTCCACCTCGCAGTACCGCGAGGGGCGCAGGTACAGCGACCGCAGGTACTCGTCGACGGGCTCCGGCGCGGCGAACCCCGCGACCTCGGCGCGGTACTCCAGTACCGCCCTACCGGGCCCCGCCTCGACCCGGTGGATCCGGCCGCCGTGCGGGCCGACGACCTCGCGGACCGGCAGGGCCGCACCGTCAAGGGTGACCTCGAGCCTCTCCTGCACCCGCAGGCCCGGCACCCGGGCGACGGTGGCCTGGTACTCGAGCACCGTGGGTGCGAGGACGGTGCACGCCACGCGCGCGGACATGCTCCGCGCGCCCGGGGCCGTTACTTCTTCGGTAGCGCCGACATCGATAGCCACGTCGGCCAGTCTAGGGTCCAGTCGTAGATGTCCCCGTCGGCCGCCGAGAGCTGGATCGACGTGCCAGTGACCTCGACCGGATCGCCGAAGAGGGCACTGGCGAAGTAGCGCTGCGCGTCCGCGAGCGAGAGGTTGATGCAGCCGTTGGTGACATTGGTGCTGCCCTGGTTCCCGACGGTCTGCGGGTTGGCGTGGATGAACTCGCCGTTGTTGGAGATCCGCACCGCGTAGCGCTCGTGCACGTTGAAGTACCCCGCCGCGGGGTTGGACATGTAGAAGTCCTCGTGCTTCTCGCTGACGACGTGGATCCCGGACCGCGTGACGTTGCGCGGCAGGTCGCCCTCGCCGTACGAGCAGGGGAGGTCGAGGTACACCTGGTCGCCGCGCATCACCTTGATCCGGTGCGACGGTGCCGAGGCCTTGACGATCTGCGACCGCCCGACGACGAACGAGCTGCTCACGTCGCTGGCGCCGAACTTCCCGTCGCCGTGGTCGAGCCCGTACAGCTTCCCCTTCATCGAGACCTTCGTCCCCGGCTTGTAGTACTCCCGGGGGCGCCAGTGGACGCGGGATCCGTTGTCCTCGGGCAGCCAGGCCCACGCCCCCTCGGTGGGCGGGGTCGTGGTGATCTCGAGCGCCTTCTCGACCGCGGCCTTGTCCTCGACGGTGCCGGCGAACTTGAGGATGAGCGGCGCCGCGATCCCGACCTCGGCGTCGTCGGCGATGTTGATCTGCACCGACATCGTCGCCGACGGCGAGACGACGGAGACCTCGCCGTCGAGGCTCGACCAGGTGCCGCCCTCGCCGTCGGCCGCGCCGGACCAGCGGTAGGTCGCGCCGAAGCCGAGCGGCTCGGCGGCCGAGTAGGTCACACCGTCGGGCGACGCGGACAGTTCGACCTTTTTGCCCGTCTGGGTGTTGGTCAGGGCGACACCGGGCCGGAACCGGCCGCCCTTCACCCGCACGGAGACGGTCTCCCGCGGCCCGATCTTCTTCCCGCCCGCCGGCGTGTACTCGAACGTGGGGGCAACGGCCCTGGTCTCGGCGGTGCCGCCGTCCCGGGTGCAGGCGGTCGCGACGACGGCCACCGCCGCCGCGGCGCCGCCGAGGAAGGCACGCCGAGCCAGCGGCGCGCGAAACATATCGAGCATTTGATGAATTCTAGAGGCGCGGCCGAGGCAGTTCCGCACCCACGAGCACGGGCTCCGGGAACAGCTCGACACCGAACCGGGCGAACACCCCATCCCGGACCTCGCCGGCGAGCGCGAGCAGCTCCGCCGTCGTGCCGGTACCGCGGTTGGTCAGCGCCAGTGTGTGCTTCGTCGACAGCGAGACGCCCGTGCGGCCACCGTCGTAGCCCTTGTGGAACCCGGCGCGCTCGATCAGCCAGCCCGCCGAGAGCTTCACGCCGTCCGGCGCGGGGTACTGCGGCGTGCTCTCGCCCGTCGCCTCCTCGATCCGCCGCACCGTCTCGGCCGCATCCCGCGCCGGCACCACCGGGTTGGTGAAGAAGGAGCCGACGCTCCAGGTGTCGTGGTCGGCCGGGTCGAGGACCATGCCCTTGCCCCGGCGCAGCGCCAGCACGTGCTCCCGCGCGCGGGCGGGGTCGACGGTGGCGCCGGGCTCGGCCCCGAGGACCCGCGCGAGCTCGCCGTACCGGATCGGGGCGGAGGCACCGTCGGAGAGGGAGAACCGCACGCGCAGCACCACATCCGCCGGGCCGGAGCCGGCGGCGCCGGGCGCGTCGTGCTGCTTGAGGCGCGACGTGCGGTAGCCCAGGCCCAGCGTCTGCGGCGCGACCCAGACCGTCTCGCCGGTGGCGCGGTGGTACAGCTCGACGGCGTCGAGCCACGCGGACACCTCAACGCCGTACGCGCCGACGTTCTGCACCGGCGTCGCGCCCGCGGAACCCGGGATGCCGGAGAGGCATTCGAGCCCGCCGAGTCCGGCCTCGACCGACGCCGCGACGACGTCGTCCCAGACCGCGCCGGCGTCGGCGGTGACGACGGTCCCGTCGATATCGATCCCGTCGTGGGCCAGATGGACGACGGTGCCGGCGAAGCCCTCGTCGGCGATCACCAGGTTCGATCCGCCGCCGACCAGCAGGACCGGCTCGCCGGCGGCGTCGCACCGCGCGACCGCCGCCGCGACCGCCGCGGCGGAATCGCACCGCTGGTAGCTGCGGGCGGGGCCGCCCAGGCGGAGCGTCGTCAACTCCGATAGCAGTTCAGGCACCCCGCAACGGTAACGTGTCTCCTCATGACCACCCGTCTCGAGCGCTCGCTCGACTACGCCACCAGTCCGGCCGCGCTGCACGCCGCGTTCACCGACGACGCGTACTGGCCCGCCCGTGTGGCCGAGGTCGGCGGCGAGGGCGCCCGCGTGGCGGAGCTGACCATCACCGGCGAGGGCGCCGGACGCTCCGTGCGCGTCGTGGTCGTGCACGTGATCGGCGAGGACAAGCTGCCGCCCGTGGTGACCGCGGTCCGGCCCGGCGGCCTGGAGATCCACCGCGTCGAGGAGTGGGGCCCGTTCGACGGGACCCGCTGCGCAGGGCGTTTCGCCGCCGACATCCAGGGCGTCCCGGCACAACTGTCCGGCACGGCCGTCCTGGAGGCGGACCCCGGCTCCGACGGCTCGGCGGCCCGCATCACCGCCGACGGCGAGGCCAGCGTGTCGATCCCGTTCGTCGCGAAGAAGGTCGAGTCGCTGGTGGTCGAGAACCTCCAGGAGCTCATGGAGAGCGAGCGGGACTTCACCCTGCAGTGGATCGCCGAGCACCCCTGACCGGTAAGGTCTCCCCACATGGCACGACGTCTCAGCTACTCGGCGCGCTTCCCGTTCCCCGCCGAGACCTTCTACGCCGCGTACTCGAACAAGGAGTACTGGACGGAGAAGATGACCGACTTCCGCAACCTCACCCCGCTGTCGGAGCTCACCGAGTTCGACGTCGACGACGAGGGCATCACGGTCGTCCAGAAGCAGAACCTGCCGCACGAGTACCTGCCGCCGATCGCGCAGGGCGTGGTGAAGAAGGACATGATCATCACGCGCGAGGAGTTCTACGGCGCGTGGGACGGCGAGAACTCCATCGGCGACTACAAGGCGTCGATCCCCGCGGGTCCCGGTTCGCTCAAGGGTGAGGCCTCTCTGTTCAACACCGAGACCGGTTGCACCATGCGCTACACCACCGTGGTGAAGGTCTTCGTGCCCTTCGTCGGCACCAAGCTCGAGCAGCTCATCCTGATCAACCTCGTGGACCTCTTCCGCGCCGAGGCCGAGTACCTCAAGTACTGGGTCGACAAGAACTGACCCGTGCCGCCTGAGGGTCGCATCACCCGCGGCACCACCGGGCTGAATCGCCTCCGGCGCAGCGATCGCTGGTCGGTGCACTCCCCCGCGGTGGTGGCCGCGCTCGACGGGCCGTCGCCGCTGGCCGTCGACGTGGGCTACGGCGCCCGCCCGAACACGACCCTCGAGTGGGCCTCCTGGCTGCGCCGCGTGAACCCCGGCGTGCGGGTCACGGGGCTGGAGATCGACCCCGCGCGGGTGGTCCCCGGCCGCGACGGCGTCGACTTCGCCCGCGGCGGCTTCGAGCTCGCGGGGCTGCGCCCGAACCTGGTGCGCGCGTTCAACGTGCTGCGGCAGTACGACGAATCCGAGGTCCGCGGCGCGTGGGCAACGGTGGCCGGCCGCCTGCAGCCGGGCGGGATCTTCGTCGAGGGCACGTGCGACGAGCTGGGCCGACGGTGCTGCTGGCTCACCCTGGGCGCCGCGCCGCCCGGCACGACCCCGGTGCCGCGCACGCTGACGCTGGCCTGGCACCCGGGCTTCACCGAGCACCCGTCGGACCTGGCCGAACGGCTGCCGAAGGCGCTGATCCACCACAACGTGCCCGGGACACGGATCCACGACCTGCTCACGCTCGCGGACCGCTGCTGGGACGAGGCCGCGGGCTACGCGCCCTACGGCAACCGGGTGCGCTGGCGCGCCGCGGGCGCGTTGCTGGCCGAACGCACCGACGGCGCCGCCCGACCGCCCCGCCGCCCGGTGCGCGACAACGTCCTCACGGTCGACTGGTCCTCCGTCGCGCCGTAGCGGCTCACGATGTCGGGTTTCTGCGGGCTGGAGGTGGCGTGGCGCGCGTCCGCCCCTCAGAAACCCGACATCGTGAACCACCGGAACGCCGACGACCGCGCCTCGCTATCGAACCGGAGTCAGTAGGGTGGTGCGCATGACATCGCTGACCGTCGCGCTGGCACAGATCGAGGCCACCACGGATCCCGCGGCCAATGCCGCGCTGGTCGAGGACGGACTGCGCCGCGCCGCGGAGGCGGGCGCCGCGCTCGCCGTGTTCCCGGAGGCCACCATGTGCCGGTTCGGGGTGTCGCTGAAGCCGGTCGCCGAGCCGCTCGACGGGCCGTGGGCCGAGCGCGTCGCGGAGGCCGCGCGGGCGACGGGCGTGCACGTAGTGGCCGGGATGTTCACGCCGGGCTCGGACGGTCGGGTCCGCAACACGCTGCTGCACGCCTCGCCCGGCGGGGACCGGGACCACTACGACAAGGTGCACCTCTACGACGCCTTCGGCTTCGCCGAGTCGCGCACCGTCGAACCCGGCGACCGGGCGGTCCTGGTGGACGTCGGCGGCGTTCGCGTCGGCCTGAGCACCTGCTACGACCTGCGCTTCCCCGCGCTCTACCAGGGGCTGGCGGACGCGGGGGCGCAGGTGATCGTGACGCCCGCGTCGTGGGGCGACGGTCCGGGCAAGCTCGACGCGTTCACCACGCTGGCCCGCGCCCGCGCGCTGGACTCGACGACCTACGTGGTGGCCGTCGACCAGGCGCGGCCGTCCGATCCCGAACCCGGCACCGCGCCGCGCGGGGTGGGCGGCTCGCTCGCGGTCGGGCCCGACGGTGCGGTGCTCGCCTCCGCCGGCCAGGCGCCGGAACTTCTCGTCGTCGACCTGCCGCTCGCGCGCGTCGACGAGGTGCGGGCAGCGCTGCCCGTGCTCGCCAACCGTAGGGACTTCACCGTCCCGTCCCAGGGATGAGGAACAATCTAACGCCGATGGACACGAACCCGAATCTCCCGCAGAACCCCGGCCCGCAGCACTCGGGCCCGCAGGACGGCCTGACCCGGCCGATCGAGTCCGCGGCGCGCCCCTCGGGCGCGCACGAGCGGCCCGAACCCGGCCAGCAGCCCCCGGTCCCGCCGACGCAGATCCCGCCCACCGGACCGTCGGGCCCCGGCGGCCCCGGGAAGCCGGCCAAGAAGCGGTCCACGGGCAAGCTCATCGGACTGACCGCGGCAGGACTCGTCGCGCTGCTGGTCATCGTGCTCGTCGGCTCCGAGCTCTACATCCGCAATCACGTGCAGAACTGCCTCGCGGACAACATCAGGAAGGGGACCAGCGCGCAGAACGTCGACGTCGCCTTCGAGAAGACCCCCATGCTGCTACAGAACGCGAGCGGCAAGATCCCGTCGATCGACATCCAGATCGACGGCTTGGAGGGCACCCCGGGGCTCGACGCGCACCTGCTGCTCAAGGGCGTCGAGCCCAGCGGCGAGAATCGGATCGACGAGGTGACCATCCTCGGCACCCTGACCGCCGACGGCATCAAGAACAAGGTCGCGCAGGTGCAGGTCCTCAGCGACCCCAAGGTCACGCTGAACGCCGCCCAGAACCAGATCGAGATCAGCGGCACCGCCGTGATCTTCCCGGTCACGGTGAACCTCAAGCCCACCATCAAGGACAACAAGGTGGTGCTCACGGCGAGCAAGGCGTCGGTCTTCGGCATCGGCGTCCCCGACGACCTGGCGCAGCAGCTGATCACCGCCGTCGCCGGCGTCCCCACCCCGAAGGGGTTGACCGCGAGCGACCTGAAGATGACCGACCAGGGCGTCACGCTGCGCTACTCCGGCAAGAACGTACTGCCCAAGGACATCGAGAGCGGCAACGACGTCGGCGCCACCAACTGCTCGGTGCTGTGAACCCGCTGCGCGCCGCTCGCGCGGACCTGCGGTTGCGGGTCCGCTGGGCGGTGCTGCACGGGCTGCCCCGCTACGCCCTCCCCCGCCGCGCGTCCCGTGGAAACACCATGACAGAACTACTCCTGGGGTACTGCGGCGAGCCGGGCGGCCAGTACGCCCGGCTCGACCGGATCCGCGAGCAGGGCCGGATCGTCGGCAGCGAGGTCGGCGCGGCGACGGCGGATCACGCGCTGTGCCGGGCGGTCCTGCGGGACCCGCGGTTCGCGACCATCCAGCCGAGGGACTTCGGCTTCCCGCGCCCGCTGATCCCCGTCATCGAGCGCACCGATCCGCACCTGCCCAACCCCGTCGAGCCACCGTCGATGCTGGTCTCCGAGCCTCCGGCACACACGGCGTACCGGCATCCGATCGCGCGGACCTTCACCCCGAAGGCGATCGCGATGCTCACCGACCGCGCCCGGACGGTGAGCGAGCAACTGCTCGACGAGCTCGCCGCCGCGCCCCGGCCGGACCTGGTCTCCGGTTACGCCGCGCGGCTGCCCGTCGCGATGATCGGCCGGCTCCTGGGGCTCCCCGAGGCCGACGACGAGTACATGCTCGAGTGGGGCGAGGCCGCCGCGCCGCTGCTCGACCCCGGGCTCGACTGGCCCGTCTACCGGCAGGCGCAGCACGCGCTGCGCGGCCTCGACGACTACCTCACCGCGCACTTCTCGCGGGTCCGCAGCAACCCCGGCGCCGACGACCCGTTCGCCCTGCTCGCGGCGAGCGGCGAGCTCACCGACCGCGAGCTGGTGACGAACGCCGCCCTGCTGATCGGCGCGGGCTTCGAGACCACGGTGAACCTCATCGGCAACGGCATCGTCGCGCTGCTCGAACACCCCGCCCAGCTGGATCGACTGCGCGCCGAGCCCGAGCTGTGGCCGAACGCCGTCGAGGAGATCCTGCGCTACTCCAGCCCCGTCCAGCGCACCGCGCGCGTGGCGCGGGAGGCCGGCGAGATCGAGGGCTTCGCCTTCGCCGAGGGCACCGTGATCTCGCTGCTGCTGGCGGGCGCGAACCGCGACCCGGCCGTCTTCGACCGGCCGCACGACTTCGACGTCGCGCGACCCGAGGCGAAGAAGAACGTCTCCTTCGGCTACGGCATCCACGCCTGCATCGGCGCCGCGCTGGCGCGGATGGAGGGCGTCGTCGCCCTGTCGGCGCTGTTCGAGCGCTACCCCGGGCTCGCACTCGACGGGCCCGGCACCCACCGCGGGCTCTCGACGCTGTACGGCTGGGCGTCCCTGCCCGCCAAGCTCGCGTAGCCCGACGGTGCCGGGGGGCTACTCCGGGAAGCCGGCGAGCACGGCGCGGGTGCCGGACAGGCCCAGCCGGTTCGCGCCGGCGTCGATCATCTCCTGCGCTGCCTCCGCGGTGCGGATGCCGCCGGAGGCCTTGACGCCCACGTCGGGTCCGACGGCCGCGCGCATGATGGCGACCGCCTCGGCGGAGGCGCCGCCGGACGGATGGAATCCGGTCGAGGTCTTGACGAAGGTCGCGCCGCCCTTGACGGAGCGCCGGCACACCTCGGCGAGGAGGTCCGCATCGCCGAACTCGAGGAGCGCCGCGGACTCGACGATCACCTTGAGCACCGGGTCGGCGCCGATCGCCTCGCGGACGGTGATCACATCGGAGAAGACGCGGTCCAGCTCGCCGGCGAGCGCGAGCCCGACATCGATCACCATGTCGACCTCGTGCGCGCCCTCCTCGACCGCCATCCGCGCCTCGGCGGCCTTGATCAGAGAGTGGTGCTTACCGGACGGGAAGCCCGCCACGACACAGGTCTTCGGCGCGCGCGGGTCCGCCTGCTGCGCGTCGATCGCCGCCCGCAGCGGCAGCATCGACGGGGACAGGCAGACGGCGTAAACGCCGAGGTCCAGGCCCTCGGCGTAGGCCGCGGCGGCCGCGGCCTCGGAGGCCTCGGGCTTGAGCAGCGTGTGATCGACGAGGGCGGCGACGTCAGAGCGGGTGAGCACGTCTGAGACGATACCGGTCGTGACGCGCTACGTTCTGACTCTGGGCTGCCCCGACACCACAGGGATCGTCGCCCGCATCTCGACCTTCCTCGCCGACGTGGGCGGATGGATCGTCGAGGCCGGCTACCACTCCGACCAGGACTCCGGCTGGTTCTTCACGCGCCAGGCCGTCCGGGCCGACAGCGTCGCGCTGTCCCTCGACGAGCTGCGGGAGCGGTTCGCCGCCGAGGTCGCGACCGAGCTGGGCCCCGAGACGGAGTGGCGACTGACCTCCACCGCGGAGCGCAAGGACATCGTCGTCCTGGTCAGCAAGGAGGGCCACTGCCTGCACGACCTCGTCGGCCGGGTCGCGACGGGCGAGCTGAACGCGCGGATCGCCGCGGTGATCGGCAACCACGAGGACCTGCGCGATTTCGTGGAGCGGCTGGACATCCCGTTCCACCACGTGCCCTTCCCCGGGGCGGGCGAGGACAAGTCCGCGGCCTTCGCCGAGGTCGCGCGCCTGACCGATCAGTTCGATCCCGATGCGGTGGTGCTCGCCCGGTTCATGCAGGTGCTGCCGGCCGAGCTGTGCACGGCGTGGGCCGGCCGGGCGATCAACATCCACCACAGCTTCCTGCCGAGCTTCGTCGGCGCGCGGCCCTACCACCAGGCCTTCGCGCGGGGTGTGAAGCTGATCGGCGCGACCTGCCACTACGTCACCGCGGACCTCGACGCGGGACCGATCATCGAGCAGGACGTCGCGCGCGTGGACCACGCCGACGCCGCCGCCGACATGGTCCTGCGCGGCCGCGACATCGAGAAGGTCGTGCTGGCCCGCGGCCTGCGCTGGCACCTGGAGAACCGGGTGCTGGTGCACGGCCGCAAGACCGTCGTCTTCTCCTGACGCTGGGCGCTACTCCGGCGTGCCGGAGGCGACGGGGCGGCCGTCGAGGATCGAGTCCAGGAGGGTGTTGAGCTTCTCCGGCTGTTCGATCGGCAGCATGTGGCCGGCGTCGCGGACCACGGCGAAGCGGTCCAGCTTTCCGGCCACGCGGAGTTCACCGGCGATGACGTCGGCGTCCGCGGGCGGGGTGAGGTGGTCGAACTGGCCGACCACGACCGAGGTGGGGATCGAGATCTTCCGCAGGCCGGCCGTCACGTCGGCGCTCGCGAGGACGTGGCCCCACTCGGCGCGCACGTCGGACGGGCACGAGGCGACCATCTCCTCGGTGTAGCGGACGGCGCCGTAGGAGGCGTAGCCGCACAGCGCGGCGTACCGGATCACGGCGGTGTGCAGGCGGTTGTGCCGCACCGGGACGTTCGCGCCGAGGACCCCGTCGCCCAGCTTCTGCGTGAGCCGGGGCGCGAGCCGCGGCAGGGCCGCCAGCGGCGTCGCCCCGGCGAACCCGGCGACGGCGTCCCGGGCGTAGGTGGAGACGAGCACCGCGTGGTGCGCGCGCTCGGCGACCTCGTCGGTGTACTTGTCGGCCCAGGCCATGATCGTGATGGCGCCCATGCTGTGCCCGACAAGCAGCGCCGTGCGTCCGGCGGGGACGTGGGCCGCGAGGACGGCGTGCAGGTCGTCGGCGAGGACGCCGGGCGAGTAGGCGAAGGCGCCCGGCTCGGACTCGCCGTGGCCGCGCTGGTCGTAGGCGATCACGCGGTGGCCGCGGCCGACGAGGTGCTCGACCTGCCGCGGGAAGGTGGAGAGGTTGCAGCTCCAGCCGTGGATGAGCACGGCGATCGGCCCGTCCTCGGGGCCCCAGACCCGGGTGTGCAGGCGGGTGCCGTCACCGGAGACGACGGTGCCGTCCTCGTGCGGTCCGTCGTAGTCCTCGATCAGCTTGGCGTTCGCCGGCTCGGCCGGCGACGAGAGCGCGTACGCCGCGATGCTCGCGGCGATCGTGGCGGCGCCTGCGCCGAGCACGCCCGCAGCGCCGACGACGAGCTTCCTGGAGATCTTCATGCCGACACCTTACTAACGAAAGCTCAATAGCGGGGTCGCCGGACCTCGTCCAGCTTCGGCTTCGCGTCGAGGAGGTAGACGAGGATGCCGACCGCGCCGATCACGGTACCCATGTAGTTCAAACCTGCCAGCACCAGCAGCTCACACGCGACCAGCGCGATCACCCAGTAGTTCTTCTGCCATTTCCCGGCCGCGGTGAAGGCGTCGGCCGGCGCGCGCAGGGCGTGGATGAGGCAGAACGCACCCGTCGCGAGCAGTGCGACCGTGATCACGACCGAGGCGGCCAGGCTGAGTGTGCCGAATCCGTAGAGGAGGACGTCCATGACACCAGCCTAAAGGCCGGACGCCCGGCGGCAGTGCCGCCGGGCGTCCGGGGTGGAACATCACAGCTCAGCGAGAATCAGGCGTCGGCCTTCTTCGGTGCGGCCTTCTTCACGGCGGCGGTCGCCTTCTCGGTGGCCTCCTTGACGGTGGCCTCGGCCTTCTCGGCGGCGGCCTCGGCCTCGTCGCTCGCGCGGCCGACCAGCTTGGCGGCGCGCTCGCCGACCTGCTTGGTGGCGGTCGCGACCTGGCCCAGCGAGGACTCGGTCAGCTCGACGGCCTGGTTGTAGGCCTTGGTGGCCTGCTCGGTCGCGTCCTCGATCACGGAGCCCGACTTGATGCGCTCGAAGGTGCTCTCGCCGCGCTCGGCGAGCGACTCGTAGATGTCGGTGGCGACCTGGATGTAGGCGGCGGCGACCTTGCGCAGCTCCTCCGGGGTGAACTTGGCGCGCAGCTCGTCGACGTCCTTGGGCAGGCCGTCGCGGGCCTCGGTCAGCTTCGCCTGCGCGGAGCCGGCGGCCTCCTCGACCTTGGCCTGGGCCTCCTCAACCTTGGTCTGGAAGTCCTTCGACGCGTCGGTGGCGGCGGCACGCAGCTTCTCCACGACCTCGGAGACGGCCTCGTAGGCGTAGTCACCGGCGCCGAGGGCCGCGAACAGGGGGGTCTTCAGGTCTTCGAGGGTGTTCTGCTCGGTCATGGCACGTTCTCCTTCAATGCGGTCTCGTTCTCGCGGCAGAAGCTCTCGTAGATGTCGAGAAGAGCCTGTTTCTGCCGCTCGTTGATGGCCGTGTCCGCGATCAGCGCATCGCGCACCGGGGATTCCGGTCGCTCCTCGAGGATCCCGGCCTGCACGTAGAGCACCTCGGCCGAGAGCCGCAGTGCTTTGGCGATCTGCCCGAGCACGTCGGCCGACGGTCGTCGGAGCCCCCGCTCGATCTGGCTGAGATACGGGTTGGAAACCCCCGCCCGCTCGGCCAGCTGCCGGATGGACACCTCCGCCGCGAGACGCTGCGCCCGAATGAACGCTCCGATGTCCGAGCCCGAATTCTGCACGGTCTCTTCGTCGCTCGTCATATCCGGTCTCCCGTCTGCGCGGCTGACACCACGCTAACAGCTAGTGCTAGCTCCTGCAAGCAGTTAGCTAGCAGGCTGAGTGAAATTCAGAAGAACATCTGAGTGATCGAGTAGATCACCAGGCCGGCGATGGAGCCCACGACGGTGCCGTTGATCCGGATGAACTGCAGGTCACGGCCCACGGCGAGCTCGATCTTGGCCGAGGCCTCGTCGGCGTCCCAGCGCGCGACGGTGTCCGTGATGATCGATGTGATCTGGCTCGCATAGTTCTCCACGAGGTGCCGGACGGACCGATCGACCCAGAAATCGACCTTCCCGCGCAGCACCTCGTCGTCGCGCAGCCGCACCCCGAACCGGGCGGCGGACTCGCTGAACTTCTCCCGCAGCGTGGACTCCGGATCCTCCACGGAGGCCTCGATCATCCGCTTCGCCGCCCGCCACGCGGCCTGCGCCGCGGTGCGCACCTCTTCGCGGCCCATCAGCTCGGCCTTGACGTCCTCGACCTTGGCGATGGTGCGGGGGTCGTGCTGCAAGTCCGAGGCGAAGTCCCAGAGGAAGGTGCTCATCGCGTGCCGCACCTCGTGGTCGGGGTCGCTGCGCACCTTCCACGTGAACTCGACCAGTTCGCGGTAGATCCGCTCCCCCAGCAGCGAGTTGACGAACTTGGGCGACCACTGCGGACCGTCGGTGTCGACGATCTTGTCGATCACGCCCTGGCTGCCCAGGGCCCAGTGGTGGGCGCGCTCGGCGAGCAGATTGATCAGGGGCAGCTGGCGCTGCTCCTGCAGCAGCGTCTCGACGAGGCGCCCGATGGGCGGGCCCCACTCCGGCTCGGCGAGCCGCTTGATGATGGTGGAGTTGAGCACCGCCTCGACGTCCTCGTCGCGCAGCACCTCGCTCATCACCTTGACCAGCTTCGCGGCCTCGCCGCCGAGCTTGCTCGAGTTGGCCGGATCGGCCATCCAGTTCGCGACGCGGCCGCTCAGCTCGAGCGAGCCCACCTTCTCCGCGATCACGTCGGGGGTGAGGAAGTTGCTCTCCACGAAGCCGCCGAGCGCGTCGCCGAGCTGGTCCTTCTTGCGCTTGATGATCGCCGTGTGCGGGATGGGCAGGCCCAGCGGGTGCCGGAACAGGGCCGTGACCGCGAACCAGTCCGCGAGGCCGCCGACCATGCCCGCCTCGGCCGCGGCCTTGACGTAGCCCACCCACGCACCGGCGATGGGCAGGCCCGAGCCCTTGGTGTCCAGGTACTCGCAGAACAGGTAGACGATCGCGGCGCCGACCAGGAAGGAGAGGGCGAGCGCCTTCATCCTGCGGAGGTCGCGCTTCTTCTGCTCGTCGGGCGTGCCCCCGAACGGGCTCGCCGGGGCATGGGAGGCCGGACTCGTCCTGGGCGGCTGCGGGGCTCCCGCGGAAGATGACACCGTCACGAGTCGATCTTGCCCGAAGATCACCACCCCTCGCCGGATAGGGTGACTCCATGGCGAACGACAACGGCTGGTCCGGTTCCGCATCCGCAGCCCTGCGCTGGCGGCCGGGTTCCCTGGTCCGGGACATCGACACCTCCGGCAAGCCGGGCTTCGACGGTGACAAGGCGCTCGGGAACGGGCTCCTCGCCGAACGCGGTGAGCGGCTCTCGGAGCTGCAGGAGCTGCTCTACGCCAACGGCCGCTCCGGAGATCACCGCTCGGTGCTGCTGGTCCTGCAGGGCATGGACACGGCGGGCAAGGGCGGCATCGTCCGGCACGTGCTCGGCATGGTCGACCCGCAGGGCGTCAAGACCGCCTCGTTCGGCAAGCCCACCGAGGAGGAGCTGGCGCACGACTTCCTCTGGCGCATCCACCAGCAGACACCGAAGGGTGGCCAGATCGGCGTCTTCGACCGCTCGCACTACGAGGACGTGCTGGTGGTCCGCGTGCACGACCTGGTCCCGCCGGCCGTCTGGGAGCCGCGCTACGACATCATCAACGACTTCGAGGCAGACCTCATCGCCGCGGGCACGACGATCGTCAAGTGCGCGATGTTCGTCTCCCTCGACGAGCAGAAGAAGCGACTGGCCGAGCGGCTGGACCGCCCCGACAAGTACTGGAAGTTCAACCCCGCCGACATCGACGAGCGCGCCTACTGGCCCAAGTACCAGGAGGCCTACCAGGCCATGCTGGACCGGACCAGCACCGACGGTGCCCCGTGGCACGTCATCCCCGCCGACCGCAAGTGGTTCAGCCGCCTCGCCATCACCGAGCTGCTCATCGAGGCCCTGGAGTCGCTGAACCTCGACTGGCCGCCCGCCGACTTCGACGTCGAGCACGAGAAGGCCCGCCTCGCGCAGTCCTGACCACCCGCGCCCCTCAGGTCCGACGGTGCGCCGCCGGCACCGTCGGCGCTCCCTAGCGGGACGTGCAGCGCCACGGCGAGTCGTGCACTCCCCATGTCCATGGACATAGGGAGTGCGCCACCCCTATAGGGAGCGCTATGCCAGGCGCTCGGCCCGGCGCTTGCCGGACCACAGCTCCTCGACGACGACCTGGATCAGCAGGGCGATCGCGCTCCACACGAGCGCGGCCAGCGGAGTGGCGCCGGCGGCGACCGCCACGACGCCCGCGCCGAGTAGGGCGAGGGTGATGCCGACGGTGACGGCACGGTGGCCGTCGACCCCGGTGAGGTAGGCGTCCATGATCTCGATTCCCAGCACCGCGACGGCGAGCGGCACGACGAAGGCCGCGGCCACGACCACGTTGCTCACGTGCGCGTGATGGGAGATGCCGAGCGCCTCGACGTGCAACCCGGCACCGAAGGCGGCGACCGCCATGAAGATCACGATGTGCCCGTAGCCCCAGGGGAAGCACTTGTCCGGGTCGCGCACCAGCGCGTGCCCGACGGGGATCGAGAAGTAGATCCACCAGATCGACAGGTTGAGCACCATCGCCGCCCCGCCGAGCACGGCGATGTCCACGCTCCAGCCCTGTGTCGTGAGCAGCGCCTGCAGCGCGACGACGGTGCCGACCACGCCCTCGCCGAGGGTGATGATGGTGAGCAGGCCGTACCGCTCGGCGATGTGATGCGGGTTCCACGGGGTGCGCTCGCGCCGTCCGGCGAGGTAGGGCCCGCCGAGCTCCATGACGAACAGGACCAGGCCGAGAACGAGGAATTGGCTCAGTGTCAGCGGGGCGAAGGCGCTGACCAGCCAGCCGACCTGGGCGAGTGTGATCGCGAGGATGTAGGTGACCGCCGCCGCGCGGTACCGCCTCGACGAGAGCGCCACCCGCGTCCACTGCGCGAGCAGCGCGACGCGCATCACCACGTATCCGATCACCAGCACCGTGTTGTTCGGCTGCTCGCGGGCGGTGATCGAGGCGAAGAAGGGCTCGACACCGAGCGCCATGATGCAGACGCCGAGCATCTGCAGCATCGTGACGGCACGGAAGAGCCAGTCGTCGGTATCGAAGGCTGAGGCCATCCAGGTGAAGTTGATCCACGCCCAGACCGCGGCGAAGGCACAGAGTCCGAAGCCGAGGAAGGCAGCCAGGTAGTGCGCCTCCGCCACGGCGTCGGCCAGCTGCACCCCCGCGAGGGAGAAGACCACGACGAAGGTGAGGTCGAAGAACAGCTCCAGCGTCGTCGCCGTGCGCCCCTCCTCCTGCGGGTCGCGCCCGGTCATCCGGGTGAGGCGGCGGCGCACCGCCGACGATCCCTCGCTCACTCGATACTCCTTCAGTCACGACCCGCAGAAACGTCGGGCTCATCGTAGGCCGGACGCGGGCACTCGCACGCGGAGCTCAGCGGGTGGTGTAGCCGCCGTTCGCGAACAGGGTCTGTCCGGTGATCCAGTGCCCGTCGGTGGCGAGGAAGTCGACGATCGGCGCGATGTCCTCGATGTCCGTCAGGCGGCCGCCCATGCCCTGCGACTTGTGGAACTCCACGCGCTCGGGCGTCTCCTGGCCGTAGAAGAAGGGCGTGTCCATCGGTCCGGGGGCGATGGCGTTGACGGTGATGCCGCGACCGGCGAACTCCTTGGCCGCGGCGCGGTTGAAGTGCTCGACCGGCGATTTGCCGCCCGCATAGGTGGAGTAGCCGTCGGTGAAGGCGCCGAGCAGCGCCGTCACGATCGTGATCAGCGTGCCGTCGTCGTTCAGTGTCCGGCCCGCCTCCTTGATGAAGAAGTAGGCGACCTTGGCGTTGATGTCCAGCATCGAGTCGTACTCGGCCTCGGTGGTCTCGAGGATCGGCTTGCGCAGCACTTTGCCGACGGTGTTGACGGCGACGTCCACACCGCCGAACTCGGCGACAGCCGCGTCGAACAGCTCGGCGACCTTGGACGGTGCCGTCAGGTCGCCCTGGAAGAGCAGCGCCCTGCCGCCCGCGGCCTCGACGGCGCTCGCCGTCGCACGCGCCTCGGCCTCCGACGACGTGCTGTTGTAGTGCACCACCACGTCGGCGCCGAGGCCGGCGAGGTGCCGGCTGACCAGGCCGCCGAGGTTCTTGCCGCCGCCGGCCACCACGGCCGTCTTCCCTGCGAGCTTCGTCATGTCTTCTCCTTCGTCGGTATGCGGTCGAAATGTGCGCAAGGCCCAACGTAGAGACGAGAAGAACAACCTACAATCGAATGTTTTCGGACTATTCACCAATGCTATTTGTGAATATGCTGCTCGGGTGATCACCCCCGAACTCCGTCGCCTGGAGCAGTTCGTCGCCGCGATGGAGGAGCCCTCGCTGGCCGCCGCGGCCGCCCGGCTGCACCTGAGCCAGCAGGCGCTCTCGGCCGCGCTCCGCCAGCTCGAGCGCGAGCTCGGCACGCCGCTGTTCACGCGATCCGGGCGGCGACTCGCCCCGACCGCCGCGGCCCGCACGCTGTACGACGGTGCGCCCGCCCTCCTGTCGGGTGCCCGGCTCCTCGCCGCCCGCGCCCGGGACGCCGGGGCCTCGCGACGGCCGCCGTTCGTCGTCGGCCGCAGCCCGGCCGTGACCGCCGACGAGACCTACGAGCTCCTCGAGCCGCTGATCGCGCGCGACGATCCGCCGTCCGTCACCGTGCGCGAGCTGTTCCCGTCCGCGATGGTGGACGAGTTGCGGGCGGGCACCGTCGATCTCGTGCTGCGGCGCGGCGTCGCCCTTCCCGACCAGCTCGCCGGGGTCACGCTGACCTATCACCCGCTGCGGGTCGCGCTGCACCGCGACCACGACCTCGCCGGACGCGCGGTGCTCGCGCTGGCCGACCTCGCGGGCATGCCGATCGTGGTGTGGGCGCCGCCGCACGCCTCCTTCTACACCGACTTCCTGGTGGCGCAGTGCCGGCGAGCGGGCTTCGAACCGGACCTCGTGGTCAACCGGGTGCAGGGCACCCCGCCGGCCACGGCGGTGCTCGCGACGCCGCACGCGGCGGCCTTCGTCACCGGCGCGACGGGCGCGCGCTACGGGGGACGGGTCACCGTCGTCGAGCTCGACGATGCCCCGCAGGTCCCGGTCCAGGCCCTGTGGCTCCCGCACACGACCGACCCGCTGCGGGCCGCACTGCTCGCCGCCTATCCCCCGGCATGAACGCCGCGGGGGGCTTCGGCCGGCGGGCGGATCCGATCAGCCGGGCTTGCGGGCCGTGACGAACTGGCCCTGCCCGCTGATGGTCTGCTTGATGTCGATCATCGCGTCCTCGCGGAGCCAGCCGGTGATCTCCTCCCGGCCGAACCACCGGAAACCCGAGACGCGCTCGGCGGTCGACGAACCGAGCACCGAGGTGAGCGGGGTCTGCAGCGAGGTGAACAGCGCGACCCGGCCGCCGGGCGCGGCGACCCGACAGATCTCGCGGACCGCGAGCCGCGGCGCGGGGATCAGGTAGAGCGCGGCGAGGCAGACGACGGTGTCGAAGGCACCGTCGGGGAAGGGCAGCTCCAACGCGCTGCCCCGGACGTAGACGACGCGGTCGCCGGCGTTGTCGCGCACGGCGCGCTGCAGCATCGCGTCGGAGACGTCGAGCCCGACCACCACGCCCTCGGGACCGAGCTTGCGCGCCAGGGGCTTCGTGTACAGCCCCGGGCCGCAGGCGACGTCGAGGATCTTCTGGTCACCGCGGCCGGCGAGTTCCTCCAGGAGCACGTCCTGCCTGCTCAGCGTGCCCGAACCGCCCAGGCTGAACAGGCGCGTGAACGCGGGCCGCCACGCCTTCTCGTAGACGGCGGCCAGCGCGGGGTTGTGCATGAGGGCGTTGCTCAGCCCCGTCGGCCTGGCGCTGTCCGGCGCGAGCACGTCGAGGTAGCCGTGGGTGCGGTCCGGCGCGCGGCCGATCCGGGTGGGGTCGAGCATCGCCTCGACCCGGTCCATCGCGCTGGTCATGCGGCTCACGCTAGCGCGCTCCGCGCCGCCCCGGGCCCGGACCGGGCACCGTCGACCCCTCCTCCTGACGTAACAGCGTTAGTCCGGACGGCTTCCTGGGGAAACGTCTGCGACTAACGCTGTTACGTCGGAGCGGGGGCTACTTCGCGGGGTACTCGTAGATCCCGCGGCCGGACTTCTTGCCGACGTAGCCGGCCTCCACGAGGCGCAGCAGCAGCGGCGGCGCGGCGTAGGTGGGCTCCTTGTACTCCGCGTACATCGCGTCGGCGATGAACTTCACGGTGTCCAGGCCCACGAGGTCGGCCAGCTTGAGCGGACCCATGGGGTGCGCGCAGCCGAGCATCATGCCCTTGTCGATGTCCTCGGCGGTCGCGAAGCCCGACTCGTACATGCGGATCGCCGAGAGCAGGTAGGGCACCAGCAGCGCGTTGACGATGAATCCGGAGCGGTCCGTGGCGCGCACGACCTGCTTGCCCAGTACCTCGGAGGCGAACTGCTCGGCGCGAGCGGCGGCGGTCTCCGAGGTCGAGAGCGAGCTGATCACCTCGACCAGCGGCAGCACCGGTACCGGGTTGAAGAAGTGCAGGCCCAGCACGCGGCCGGGGTTCTTCGTGGCGGTCGCGATGCGCTGGATCGGCAGCGACGAGGTGTTGGACGCGAGCACGGCGTCGGGGTCGGTGACGACCTCGTCGAGCTTGCCGAAGATCTCGGCCTTGACGGCCTCGTTCTCGACGATCGCCTCGACCACCAGCTGGCGGTCGGCGAAGTCGGCGAGATCGGTGGTGAACGTCAGGCGCTCGGCGGCCTGGTCGCGCTCACGCTCGGTGATCTTGCCGCTGGACACGGCACGGTCCAGCGACTTGAGGATGCGGGCACGGCCGCCGGCCGCGAGCTCCTCGGTGGCCTCCCAGACCAGCACGTCGGCACCGGCGCGCGCGGAGACCTCCGCGATACCGCCACCCATCTGACCGGCGCCGACGACACCGACCCGCGAAACTACTTCAGACATTTCCGCCTCTCCGAAACTTCTGCCGATATGCAGGCGGCCCGCAACGTCGCGTTGCGGGCCGCCTGTCAGATATGGAGCACGTTCTGGGCGTACCCCAGTGGGGTTACCTTCGTCTCACCTCACGCACTCGTCACGACGCGAGACCGGGCACCTCCAGACCAATTTCCTAGTGGAACTGGCCTTCCTCGGTCGAGCCCTTCAGCGCCGCGGTGGACGTGTTGGGGTCGACGGTGGTGGCGATGCGGTCGAAGTAGCCGGCGCCGACCTCACGCTGGTGCTTGGTGGCGGTGTAGCCACGCGCCTCGGACGCGAACTCGCGCTCCTGCAGGTCGACGTAGGCGGTCATGCCCTCGCGGGCGTAGCCGTAGGCCAGGTCGAACATCGAGTGGTTGAGCGCGTGGAAGCCGGCCAGCGTGATGAACTGGAAGGTGAAGCCCATCGCGCCCAGCTCCTTCTGGAACTTGGCGATGGTCGCGTCGTCCAGAGCCTGCTTCCAGTTGAAGGACGGGCTGCAGTTGTAGGACAGCAGCTGGTCCGGGAACTCGGCCTTGACGCCCTCGGCGAACTTCTTCGCGACCTCGAGGTCCGGAACGCCGGTCTCCATCCAGATCATGTCCGCGTACGGCGCGTAGGCCTTGGCGCGGGCGATGCAGGGCTCGATGCCGTTCTTGACGTTGTAGAAGCCCTCGGCGGTGCGCTCACCGGTGACGAAGGGCTTGTCGCGATCGTCGACGTCCGAGGTGATCAGGGTGGCGGCCTCGGCGTCGGTGCGCGCGATGACGACGGTGGGCGTGTTCGCCACGTCGGCCGCCAGGCGGGCCGAGGTCAGGGTGCGGATGTGCTGCTGGGTGGGGATGAGCACCTTGCCACCGAGGTGGCCGCACTTCTTCTCCGAGGCGAGCTGATCCTCCCAGTGGGTACCGGCGGCACCCGCGGCGATCATGGCCTTCTGCAGCTCGTAGACGTTGAGCGCGCCACCGAAGCCGGCCTCGCCGTCGGCGACGATCGGCACGACCCAGTTGTCCACCGAGTTGTCACCCTCGATGCGGGCGATCTCGTCGGCACGGAGCATGGCGTTGTTGATGCGGCGCACCACGGCCGGCACCGAGTTGGCCGGGTACAGCGACTGGTCGGGGTAGGTGTGGCCCGAGAGGTTCGCATCGCCGGCGACCTGCCAGCCGGAGAGGTAGATGGCCTTGAGGCCGGCGCGCACCTGCTGCACGGCCATGTTGCCGGTGAGGGCGCCCAGCGCGTTGATGTAGGAGCCGTCGCCCTTGGTGACGCCCTCCCAGAGGATCTCCGCGCCACGGGTCGCGAGCGTGTTGGCCTCGACGACGCTGCCCTGCAGCTCGGCGACCTGCTCAGCGGTGTACTCGCGCGTGATGCCCTTCCAGCGCGGGTTGGTGTCCCAATCCTGCTGGATCTCGGCGGCGGTCCTCGGCTGTCCGACGGTGCTCATTGGCTCCCCGTTCTTCTGCTTTAGTCGATAACGATCTGATCGGCTGCCGGAAGCTGAGCGGGTTATCGCTAACCCGATTCGCAGTCCCAGCGTTGCGCCTTCACCCACTGTGCCACACGTAAAGACGCAGGCCAAGACGGTCGTTGATGCCAAATCAAGCCATGAAATCACCGCGATCTTGCTAAGTCTGCGAAGGTCCACGCCGCGCACAGCCGGAAAAAGTACGCCCGTACTGGGAGTTTGCGCGCGCCGGACACCGAGCCCTTCCGCCCGCTTTCCGACGCTCCGCCGCGGCCCGGCCGGGCACCGTCGGGGTTCGAATGTGACACACCTCACTGCGAAGGCGTCCACTCGGTCCCGGAACCTGCCGGTAGCTGGGCTTCCACCGGTAAAATTCGCTGTATGTCCAAGACCTTCGTTGGAGCGCGTCTCCGTGGCCTGCGCAAGGAGCGCGGGCTCTCGCAGGCGTCGCTCGCGGAGGCGCTCGAGATCTCGCCGTCGTATCTGAACCAGATCGAGCACGACGTACGCCCCCTCAGCGTGCCGGTGCTGCTGAAGATCACCGACGTCTTCGGCGTGGACACCTCCTTCTTCAACACCCAGGACCAGACGCGCCTCATCGCCGAGCTGCGCGAGGTCACCATGGACGTTGACGCGCCGACCAGCACCGACGAGCTGTCCGAACTGGCCCGCGATCATCCCGGGTTCGCCCGCGCGATGGTCGCCCTGCACCGCCGCTACCTCGGCGTCGCCGACCAGCTCGCCCAGGTCACCGACGGCCGCAACGACCCCGGGGCCCGCGGCGCCATCCCCAACCCGCACGAGGAGGTGCGGGACTTCTTCTACCAGCGGCAGAACTACTTCCACGAGCTCGACGTCGCGGCCGAGGAACTCACCGCACGGATGCGGATGCACAACGCCGACGTCCGCACCGAGATCGTGACCCGCCTCGAGACGGTGCACAACGTCTCGATCCGCCGCCGGGTCGACCTCGGTGAGGCGATGCTGCACCGGTACGACCCACGGACCCGCGTCCTCGAGATCAACCGGCACCTCTCCACCGGACAGCAGGTCTTCAAGATGGCGGCCGAGCTCGCCTACCTGGAGTGCGGCCGGGAGATCGACGCCCTCATCGACGGTGCCGCCTTCGGCTCCGACGAGGCACGCCGGCTCGCGCGGCTCGGGCTCGCCAACTACTACGCGGCCGCCGTCGTGCTCCCGTACACGCAGTTCCACGGCGCGGCGGAGGAGTTCGAGTACGACATCGAGCGTCTGTCCGCGTTCTTCTCCGTGAGCTACGAGACCATCGCGCACCGGCTCTCCACGTTGCAGCGCCCCAACCTGCGCGGCGTGCCCCTGTCCTTCGTCCGCGTCGATCGCGCCGGCAACATGAGCAAGCGGCAGAGTTCCACCGGCTTCCACTTCTCCGCCTCGGGCGGCACGTGCCCGCTGTGGAACGTCTACGAGACCTTCGCGTGGCCCGGCAAGATCATCACGCAGATCGTCGAGATGCCCGACGGGCGCAACTACCTCTGGGTGGCGCGCACCGTCGAACGACGGGCCGCGCGGTACGGCCAGCCCGGCAAGACCTTCGCCATCGGCATCGGCTGCGAGCTGCGGCACGCCCACCGCCTCGTCTACGCCCGCGGCCTCGACCTGGGCGAGCCCAACCCCACCCCCATCGGCGCCGGCTGCCGGGTCTGCGAGCGTGGCGGCTGCCCCCAGCGCGCCTTCCCCGCGATCGGCAAGGCGCTCGATATCGACGAGCACCGTTCGACGGTGTCCCCCTACCTCGTCCGGTAGGGACGTGCCCCCGACATCGCCGCCGGCCGTTCCACGGTGTCCCCTTACCTCGTCCGCCGGGCGGTAGCGTGGCGGTAGCGTCGGGACCATGACACCGCGCGTGACACCCGGCGGACTCCGCCAGCTCGGCCCGATCAACTACGCCATCGCCCGGATCGGCGCGACGGCCATCCGCGCCGACGACATGCACCTGTTCTCCACCCTCGGCCGCACCAAGCGACTGTTCCTCGGCTGGCTGGGCTACTCCGGCATGCTCATGCCCTTCGGTGCACTCAAGCGCTCGGAATCGGAGACGGTCATCGTCCGCGTCGCCCACCTGCGCGGAAACGACTACGAGCTGGGACACCACCGCCGGATCGGCGCGCAGGCCGGACTGACGCAGACGCAGTTCGAGCGCATCATCGACGGCACCGGCTGGGACGAGCGCAGCGCGGCGCTGCTCGACGTGGTCACCCAACTCGTCGAGGACAAGGCGGTCTCCGACGGGGCCTGGGCCCGGCTGGCGACGTTCTACGACGAGCGCAGGCTCGTCGAGATCGTCATGCTGGCCACCAACTACGACGGCCTGGCCACCGCCATCGACGTCCTGGGCATCGAACCGGAGCGGCGCTGATCATGCACGTGCACAAGGTGATCCCCAACATCGCGGTCGACGACATCGCCGCCGCCCGCGGCTTCTACGCCGATTTCCTCGGACTCTCCGACGTGGAGTTCGATCTCGGCTGGGTGGCACGCCTCTCCTCCCCCGAGCACACCGCCAGCGTCCAGCTGGTCACCGGCGACCGCACCGCCGAGGTCGACTCCGACCTGTCCGTGATGACCGACGACGTGGACGCCGCGTACGCCGAGGCGCAGCGGTCCGGCTACGAGATCGTGCACCCGCTGACCAGCGAGGAGTGGGGGCCGCGCCGGTTCTTCGTCCGCGCCCCGGACGGCACGGTCGTCAACGTCGTCGGCCACCACTGACCGTCTCGAAAGTCGAATCCAGCGGCGCACGGAGGCGTCATACGTCGCGTCACGCCCCTGGATTCGACTTTCGAACGGCATCAGCGCGCCGCCAGGTACTCCGGGCGACGGGCGTCGGCGGCGAAGGGCTCCTGCAGGCCGTTGGAGACGGCGTTGAACACGACGAACAGGTTCGACCGCGGGTACGGCGAGATGTTCCCGGCGGAGGCGTGCAGGCAGTTGCAATCGAAGTACAGCGCACTGCCCGCGCCCCCGGTGACCTGCTCGATCCCGTACTCGTCGGCCATCGCCGCGATGTCGCTCTCCTCCGGCGTCCCGAACGGCGGCCGGTAGGACTTGAGCGACTGCAGGTGGTACTCGCCGGGCGTCCGCCCGACACAGGAGACGAACCGACGGTGCGAGCCGGGCATGATCATCAGCGAGCCGTTGAAAGGCGTGTTCGGCGTCAGCGCCAGCGAGACGCTCACCGCGCGCGGCGCGGGCATGCCGTCCTCGGCGTGCCAGGTCTCGAAGTCGCTGTGCCAGTAGAAGGGCCCGCCGGCGAAGCCCGGCTTGAGATTCACGCGGCTCTGGTGCACGTAGACCTCGTCGCCCAGCAGTTGCCGGGCGACTCCCACGACCTCCTCACGGTCGATGATCGCCGCGATCCGCTCGCTGAGCGAGTGCACCGCGAAGACCGATCGCACGCTGCCGTCGGTCAGCTCGCGGATCACGCGCTCGTCGTCGCCGAGCCGGGCGGTCACGGCGTCGATCTCGGCGCGCACATCGCGGATGTCGTCGGCGCTGAGCACACCCTCCACACTGCGGAAACCGTTGGCCGCGAACCGGTCGACGGCGTCCTCGGACCAGGGGCCGGGCCTGCCGGGCCAGACGACGGGGTCGTGTCGGTCACCGATCACGCTCTCATCGATACGAGTCGGGTAGTGGTCGGTCAGGGTCGCTGCGTAGGTCATCGATTCCTTCCGTCCGGGCAGTGCGCTTTCCACTGCATGCCTCGCGGCGCGGACGTGACGACGGTGACCGATGCCCCTTCTCGACCCGGCGCCGTGGCACTGCCACGCCGCGTCACCGACGATGCCAGGGAGCGGATCGACTTGTCCACTTCGGCAGGTCAGTCCCACCAGAACGACCAGTGGGTCCACTCGCTCAGGCCGGCGCGGAAATCGTCGGCGGCAAGGCCCTGATCGATGTTGTCCGGGCAGTACGCGTAGTGCTCCCGCAGCAGGGCGTCGATCTGCTCGGCCGATTCCGGCCGGTGCCCCACCTGCACGAGGAGCGTGTCGAATCCGATGCCCACCAGCACCGCACCGAACCGGTCCTCCCACGACCGGAGCACCGCGGCGTGGTCCTCGCCGGACAGGTCGTGGTTCACCGCACCCATCCAGCCGAGCGCGGCCGGCACGTCGGCGGGCCGCGTGACCGGCACCAGCAGCAGGCCGCCGTCACCGCCGGTCTCGAGGGATCCCGCTGCGAGGTCCGCGCCCGGCACCGCAGGGGCGAGGGCGGTCACCGGCGGCACGCTCGGCTCGTCCTCCGTGTCGTCCGGATCCTCGGCGGCGTGGTCCGCGCCGAGGCGGGTCAGCACGGCCAGCGCGTCGGGGACCTCGTCGCCCGACGGTCCCACCACCTCCCCGTCGCCCCAGGGCCGGTCGAGGTCGTCGTCCTGGAGACCTCTCGCCTGGAGCGGCCAGAGTCCGGTCCGCGGGAAGGCGTCGGCCAGAGCGCGGATCAGTTCGTCCAGACGGTCGGCGGGCAGGATCTGCGTACTGATCCAGGCGACGGCGGCACCGTCGCCCTCGCTCGCCTCGACCAGCCTGCCTGGAGGCAACGTGACGCCGCCCACCGCACCGGCGTCGGGGGCGGGCAACTGGCCGGGGGTGGCGCGGAACATCGTCGTGACTCCTGGGTTCGAGGGGAGGATGCACCGCGGCCCGGCACCGTCTTCACGACGATGCCGGGCCGCGGGAGGAGCGGTTCCTACAGGTTGATCATGTGGCCGGCGAGGCCGTGGATCGACTCCTGCAGCGCCTCCGACAGCGTCGGGTGGGTGTGCACGTTGCGCGCCAGCTCGTTCACCGTGAGGTCCCACTTCTGGGCCAGCGTGAGCTCGGGCAGCAGCTCGGAGACGTCGGGGCCGATGAGGTGGCCGCCGAGCAGCTCGCCGTACTTCGCGTCGGAGACCAGCTTGACGAAGCCGACGGCGTCGCCGAGGCCCTGGGCCTTGCCGTTCGCCGAGTACGGGAAGGTCGCGGTCTTGACGTCGTAGCCCTCGTCGCGCGCCTGCTGCTCGGTGAGGCCGAACGAGGCGACCTGCGGCTGGCAGAAGGTGGCGCGCGGCATCATGCGGTAGTCGCCGAGCGTCTGGGTCTCGGCGCCGGCGATGGTCTCCGCCGCCACGACGCCCTGCGCCTCGGCGACGTGCGCCAGCTGCAGCTTCGCGGTGACGTCGCCGATGGCGTAGACGCCGGGGACGTTGGTGCGCATGTGGTCGTCGATCGCGATGGCGCCGCGCTCGGTCAGCGCCACGCCCGTCTTCTCCAGGCCGAATCCCTCGACGCGGGGTGCGAAGCCGATCGACATGAGCACCTTGGAGACGGTGATCTCGCCCGGGCCCTTGGGGCCGGTGTACTTCACGACGACCTGCGAGCCCTGATCGTCGACCGATTCGACCTTGGTGGAGGTCAGGATGTTCACGCCCAGCTTCTTGTACTGCTTGGCGATCTCCTTGGAGACGTCGGCGTCCTCATTGGGCAGCGCGCGGTCCAGGAACTCGATGATGGTGACGTCCACGCCGTAGTTCTTGAGGACGTACGCGAACTCCATGCCGATCGCGCCGGCACCGACGATGGCGATCGACTCGGGCAGGTCGCGGGTGAGGATCTGCTCCTCGTAGGTGACCACGTTGTCGGACAGCGTCACGCCGGGCAGCAGGCGCACCGTCGAACCCGTGTCGATGATGATGTTGTCGCCGGTCACCGTCTGGTCGCCCACTTGGATGGTGTGCGCGTCGACGAACACGCCGTAGCCGTTGATCTCGGTGATCTTGTTCTTCTTCATCAGGAAGTGAACGCCCTTGACGATCCCCTCCGACACCTTGCGGCTGCGGTCGAACGCCGCACCGAAGTCGAAGGAGACATCGCCGGAGATGCCGAACAGCTTCGCCTTGTGCGTGAAGGTGTGCGCCAGCTCGGCGTTCTTCAGAAGCGCCTTCGACGGGATGCAGCCCACGTTCAGGCACACACCGCCCCAGTACTTCTCCTCGATGACCGCGACCTTCTGCCCGAGTTGGGCGGCGCGAATTGCGGCGACGTAGCCTCCTGGGCCGGCGCCGAGAACAACAGTGTCAAAGTGATCAGCCACGGCGTTCAGCCTAGCCCTAGTGTGGACTTCATGGACCAGTACGCATGGCTCGAAGAGGTCGAATCCGCCACCGCACTCGATTGGGCGCGGGAGCGCAACACCGCGAGCACCGCGCGCCTGACCGGACCACGGTTCGAGGAGATCCGATCGGACGTCCTCGCCATCCTCGACACCGACCAGCGCATCCCCTACCCCGTGCGCCGCGGCGAGTACCTGTGGAACTTCTGGCGCGACGCCGACCACCCGTACGGGCTGTGGCGCCGCACCACGCTCGAGTCCTTCCGCACGGAGAGCCCGGAGTGGGACGTCGTGATCGACGTCGACGCCCTCCGCGAGGCCGAGGGTGAGAACTGGGTGTGGGGCGGGGCGGCCGTCCTCCGCTCGCCCTCGCCCGACGGTGCCCGCTACGACCGCGCGCTCGTCTCCCTCTCCCGCGGCGGTGCGGACGCCACGGTGGTGCGGGAGTTCTCCATCTCCCGCCGGGAGTTCGTCGACGACGGCTTCTCCCTCCCGGAGGCGAAGAGCCGGATCTCGTGGATCGACAAGGACACCGTGTACGTGGGGACCGACTTCGGTCCGGGCTCGCTCACCGATTCGGGGTACCCGCGGCTGGTGAAGCGGTGGCGCCGCGACACGCCGCTCGGCCACGCGGACCTGGTCTACGAGGGCCACCACTCCGACGTCTCCATCGGCGCCGGGTACGACGACACCCCCGGCTACGAGCGGCATTTCGTCTCGCGCGCCATCGACTTCTACAACAGCGAGATCTACCTGCTCGCGCCGGACACGCTGGCGCTGGAGCGGATCGACGTCCCGACCGACGCCGACGCGGACGTGCACGAGTCGCGGCTGCTGGTGCGCCCGAAGTCCGCGTGGGACCTGCCCGGCGGGCGCGTGGAGCCGGGTGCGTTGGTGGCCTTCGATTTCGACGCCTACCGGGCGGGCTCGCGCGAGTACAGCACCGTCTTCACCCCGGACGCGCACACGGCGCTCGCGGGTTACTCGTGGACGAAGAACTACCTGCTGCTCTCGACGATGCGGGACGTGCGCTCGGAGCTGCACACTCTCGAGCCCGGCACCTGGGAGGAGCGGGAGACGCGCGGTTTTCCGGAGCTGGCCGAGATCGGCGTGTACTACACCGATCCGCGCGAGGGCGACGAGATCTTCGCCACCGCCAGTGGTTTCACGCTGCCGCCCACGCTGCTGCACGGCACGGCCGGCGGGTCCGTCGAGCCGCTCAAGTCGGCGCCCGCCTTCTACGACGCCACGGGCGTCACCGCCGAGCAGTTCTTCGCCACCAGCGACGACGGCACGCGGATCCCCTACTTCGTGGTGCGCAAGCCCGCGGACGGGCCGCAACCCACACTGCTCTACGGCTACGGCGGCTTCGAGGTCTCACTGACCCCGGATTACACTGCGGTGTCCGGGGTTTCGTGGATCGAGCGTGGTGGCGTCTACGTGCTGGCGAACATCCGAGGCGGCGGCGAATACGGGCCCGACTGGCACACGGCGGCCCTGAAGGAGAACCGCCTGCGCGCCTACGAGGACTTCGCCGCGGTCGCGAAGGATCTCGTGGCCCGCGGGATCACCACGCGGGAGCAGCTGGGCGCGCAGGGCGGGTCGAACGGCGGACTGCTCATGGGCGTGATGTACACCCGCTATCCGGAGCTGTTCGGCGCCATCGTCTGTCAGGTGCCGCTGCTCGACATGCGGCGCTACCACCAACTCCTCGCGGGGGCATCGTGGATGGCCGAGTACGGCGATCCGGACGATCCCGCGCAGTGGGCGTACATCAGCGAGTACTCGCCGTACCAGAACCTGCCCTCCCCGGAGGCGGACCTGCCCGCGCTGCTGGTCACCACGTCGACCCGCGACGATCGCGTCCACCCCGGCCACGCCCGCAAATTCGTGGCGGCCCTGCGCGACCGCGGCATCGCGGTGGACTACTACGAGAACATCGAGGGCGGCCACGGCGGCGCGGCCGACAACAAGCAGGCCGCGTTCAAGTCCGCCCTGGCCTACGAATTCCTGTGGCGCGAACTCGCGCCGGCCGACGGCACACCCGACTAGGAGGAAACCATGCTCGCAGCGTTCTCGATCAGCCCGATGGGCAGCCTCGACGGCACCGGCGGCGCCGCTGACGGTGGCGTGGCGGAGGCGGTGGCGGAGGCCGTGGCCATCGTCCGCGCCTCCGGCCTGCCCAACGAGACCACATCGATGTTCACCACCATCGAGGGCGAGTGGGACGAGGTGATGGCCGTGATCAAGGCGTGCGTCGACCGCCTCGCCGAGTCCGCGCCCCGCGTCTCCCTCGTGGTCAAGTGCGACATCCGCCCCGGCCGCACCGGGGAGCTCACCGCGAAGGTCGAGCGCGTCGAACAGCACCTCCGCGGCTGAGCGGGGCTGGCGCCGCAGGCACCGTCGGGTTCCCGGCACCCGATCGCGCAGCACCGTCGGACATGCCATACTGTGACGCATGTTTCTCAAGAGGCGTCAGGTGCTGGTGGGACTCGCTGCGCTGCCGGCCGCCGCGGTCGCCTCGTCGCTGACCGTCCCGCAGGCCGCAGCCGCCGACGCCGACAGGGCACTGCTCGACGCGGCTGTGGCCGCGGTGCCGACGGCCCGGGAGGTCATCACGGTCGCGGCACCGTCGTTCTCCTCGACGGACGCCCAGGTCTCGGCGTGGGCGCTCCTCGCCCAGGGCTGGACCAAGGTCTACGGACCGGTGCCCGGGAAGGTCGGGCAGCAGGGCATCGGCGAGGGCAAGGACGGTGTCCCGCGCACCCCGTTCGGCGTCTTCCGCCTCGACCAGGCCTTCGGCCGACAGGACAACCCCGGCACCACGATGCCGTACACCAAGGTGACGAAACAGCACTGGTGGGACGGCAACGTCGCCTCCCCCACCTACGACCGCATGGTGGTCCAGGCGCAGAGCCCCGGCCCCGAGAGCGAGAACCTCTACGAGATCGGCCCCGTCTACGACTACGCCGTGCACTTCGACAACAACCCGAGCCACACCCCGGGCAAGGGCGGCGCCATGTTCCTGCACGTCACCGACGGCAAGCCCACGCTCGGCTGCGTCGCGATCAGTCGTGAGGGCATGGTCACCCTGCTCAGATGGCTCGCGCCCGCACACAACCCCGTGCTGGTCACCGGCCTCGCGCGCTAGACCTTCTGCGCGATCCACCCCGACAACACCGGAACGACGGCCCCGGGGGACAGGATCCACTGGTTGTGCCCGAGCGGATCCGCGATCCGCCGATGCGTCGACGAGGGGAACTTCTCCCCCACGAACCGCGACTGCCGCTCCGAGACCAGCTCGTCGCCGGCGATCGACATCGTCAGTACCGGGGTGCGCGTCCCCGCGATCCGCGCCTCGTAGTCCACGTCCGCGCCGTCCACATTGAAGTCGCCCGTCTGCACCAGGTGATCGAAGTCGCGGACGATGCCCTTCGGCACCTCGCCGAGCCCGTCCGGGCCGGACCAGTGGCCCCGTCGGGCCGCCGCGCGCGCGGCGACGGACGTCCCGATCCGGCGGGCGGCCCCCGACAGCCCGTCCAGCTTGTAGTACCCCGTGCCGCAGGCGACCAGGACGACCCCGGCGAGGTTCCGCCGGGCCCGTGCGGCGTACATCGCGCCCATCAGCCCGCCCAGGCTGTGCCCGAGGAGGATCCGCGGCGCGTCCGGGAACTTCTGCCGCGCCAGCGCCGAAACGGCGGGGTAGTCCTCGACCACCACGTCCTGGAAGCCGTGGGTGCCCGCGGCGCCCCGGGGACGGGAGTCGCCCTGGCCCCGCAGCTCGGAGACCACCGCGTTGAACCCGGCGTCGATCAGCGCGCGCCCGAAGTCGTCGAAGTAGCCGGCGGGCACGTTCACGCCGGGCCAGATCATCAGCACCGGTGCGGCCGGGTCGGGCCCGCGGAAGATCCGGACGGGGTTCGTGGTCCCGTCCTTGTACGTCAGCGTCGCGACGGTGGGCCGGGCCGTGGAACTCACCAGTTCCGCCGTTCCGCCCGCCGTGCGGCGACGGCGCCGAGCCCGCCGAAGATCAGGCCCAGCAGCGCGAGCGCACCGCCGAGCGCCGCCTCGGTCACGATCCAGGGGGTCAGGCTGGTCGTCACTTCGCCGAGCGCGGCGTCGATCACCGTCGGGCTCAGTCCGCCGGTCCCGCCCCTGCCCGTCACGTACGACGGTGCCGCCACGCACAGCATCCAGGTGACGCCCGCGGCCACCGAGACACCGAGCCCCAGGTAGAAGAGCATGAAGCCGCGGCGGTGCGCCGCGAGTAGTGCCAGCAGCGCCGCGACGGCCGCGACCAGGGGTGCGATCCACGCGACCTGCCGCATCTGATCGGCCACGTCGGCGTACCGCCCGGCGCGGAACAGGTCCCGGTTCGCACCGGTCCCGGACAGGTCGATCGTGACCCGCTCCGGAACGGTGACCTTGACGTTGTTCGCCTCGGCGACCGACTTGATCATCGGCGCCAGGTCGATCTCGGCGGTGGTGGCACCCCGCAGCCGCTGCTCCGCGGTGGGCCGTACCAGGAGCCACGTGTGCACCTGCCCCACGGCCTCGGTGAAGGCGGGCGGGAACTGCGGGCCGTGCACGTAGGTGGAGACGTAGGGCGTGATCGCCGACAACGGCGGGCGGGCGTCGCCCTGCTCGGTGAGCAGTCGCTGCACCTGCTGCGCGATCTCCTGCGCCATCGCGTCCTGGACGCCCCGATCGTGCCCGAGCGGCTCCATGAGCTGCATGAACTGGGCGCGGTCGAGCACGGTGCTCTTCGCCCAGACCGCGGGCACCGCCACGAAGGTGGCCGCGATCGCCACCAGAACGAGCAGGAAGGACGTCAGAGAACGCACGGCGACAACGGTACTCGACGGTGCCGTCGGGCCCGGTCCGCTCCGCGCACCGTCACACCTCCGGACGGTGCGTGCCGCGCACCGTCAGTCCCCGATCAGGTCCCGGCCCCGCCCGACGATGAGCGGGTCGGGTCCGGTCGCGAGGACCTCGAGGTCCTTGTTGTCGTAGTCGAACTTGTCGAGGATGTAGCGCATGGCGTTGAGACGGGCGCGCTTCTTGTCGTTGCTCTTGACCACGGTCCACGGCGCGTCGTCGGTGTCCGTCGCCGCGAAGACCTCCTCCTTCGCCGCGGTGTAGGCGTCCCACTTGTCCAGCGAGGCGAGGTCCATCGGCGAGAGCTTCCACTGCCGCACCGGGTCGATCTGCCGGATCGCGAAGCGGGTGCGCTGCTCGAGCTGCGTCACGGAGAACCAGAACTTGGTCACGTCGATGCCGTCCTCGACCAGCATCTTCTCGAACAGCGGTACCTGATGGGTCCAGCGCTCGTGCTGTTCCTCGGAGCAGAAGCCCATCACCCGCTCGACGCCGCCGCGGTTGTACCAGGAACGGTCGAAGAGCACGATCTCGCCCTTGGTCGGGAAGTGGTCGATGTACCGCTGGAAGTACCACTCGCCGGCCTCGCGCTCGGTGGGCTTGACCAGCGCCACCACGCGCGCGCCGCGCGGATTGAGGTGCTCCATGAAGCGCTTGATGGTGCCGCCCTTGCCGGCGGCGTCGCGCCCCTCGAAGACGATGACCAGCCGCTGGCCGGTGTCCTTGACCCAGCGCTGCAGCTTGAGCAGCTCGATCTGCAGCAGCCGCTTGTCACGCTCGTACTCCGAGCGCGGCATCCGCTCCGAATACGGGTAGCCCTCGCGCCAGGTGTCGACGACGTGCCGCTCGGGGGTGAGCAGCACCGGATCGTCGTCATCGTCGTCGTTGACGGAGAAGCCCTCCGTCGCGCGGAGGTCGACGATCCTCTGCAGCGCCTCGCGGCCGCTGACCGCGCTCAAATCGATGCCCACGGGCAGGTCGAGATCCATCACGCGCGGAAGGTTACGGGCACGTGCGGACCGGCCGGTGAACGTCGCGTGAACGCGTGGGGGCCGGCCGATCGGTAAACTGTGCGGAATGCCTACCACCGCCAACCGCGGGCGCCGTCGTGCCGAACACCTCGGGCCCGAGCGCCGCCGCCCCCAGGTCCTCGACGCCGCGCTGGAGATCGCGGCGCGCGACGGCCTGGCCGCGGTGACCATCGGCACCGTCGCCGACCGCCTGCAGGTCACCCGGCCCGTGATCTACTCCTGCTTCCCCGACCGCGTCGCGCTCATCACCGAGCTGCTCGACCGCGAGACCGAGACGATGATGACCTACGTCCTCGCCTCGCTGCACAACGCGCACGGCGAGGACCCGGAGACGGCCTTCATCATCGGGATGCGCGGCCTCCTCGACGCGGTCAACGAGCGCGCCGACACCTGGCAGCTGCTGTTCTCCGGCGTCACCGACCCCGAGGTCGTGCACCGCGTCCGGGACGCCCGCGCCAGCCTCGCCCGGCAGGCCGAGGAGTGGATCCGCCCCGCCCTCATCCGCTGGTGGGACATGCAGGACCTGGACGAGAAGCTGCCGATGCTCATGGAGTTGTTCATCTCCGCCTGCGAGGCCGCCGTCCGCTCGATGCTCGACGGTCGCCCGGACGACGCCGGGCCCCAGTGGCGCGGCGATTCGGAGCGGATCGGCCGGTTCTACGGATCCGCCGTCTACCGCGCCTTCCACGGAGCCTGACGACCCCGCCTCAGCTCCGCGCGGTCTCGGTGAGCCGGAACGGGCCCAGGACCGTGCGCAGCTTGTTGCGGGTCTCGGCCAGCTCGGCCTGCGGATCGGAGGCGCCGACGATGCCGCCGCCCGCGTAGGCGCGCAGGCGCGCACCGTCGAGCTCGGCGCAGCGGATGCTGACCCGCCAGTGCCCGTCGCCGTTCGCGGCGGTCCAGCCGACGGCGCCGGCGTAGAAGCCCCGCTCGCCCTCGATCTCGGCGATCGCGCGCGCGGCGGTGCGCCGGGGGAAACCGCAGACGGCGGGCGTGGGGTGCAACGCGAGCGCGAGGTCGAGCGCCGTGGTCGCGGGATCGGCGAGGCGGCCCTCGATCCTGGTGCCGAGGTGCCACACGGGCCCGGCCCGGGTGACCGACGGTGCCGCGGGTACGTCCAGCTCGGCGCACAGGGGCGCGAGCGCGGCGGCGATCTCGTCGACGACGTAGGCGTGCTCCTCGCGGTCCTTCTCCGAGTCCAGCAGGCCCTCGGGCGAGGTCGCGGTTCCGGCGAAGGGATGGCAGAGGACGGTGCCGCCCATCCGCCCGACCAGGATCTCCGGGCTGGAGCCGACCAGCCAGCGGCCGCGATGGCCCTCGCCCGCGGCGCCCAGGTCCACCGCGAAGGCATTGCCCTCCAGGTCGCGCCGCTCGAGCGCGGCGGCCAGGGCGAAGGGGTCGAGCGGCGCGGCCGCCTCGAAGTCGACGGCGCGCGCGAGGACCACCTTCTCCAGCTCCGAGCCCTCGATCAGGGTGAGGGCTCGGCGCACCCGCTCGACGTGCTCGGCCGGCGCCGGGTGCTGCGCGATCTGGGTCAGGGTGGGCAGCTCCACGGCGGCCCCGCTCACTCCGCTCCCGGCGGCCGCCGGCACGGCGCCGAAGTGCTCGGGCACCGTTAAGGCCGCCGGGTCGGCGAGGTCGAAGGGCACGGCGCCCACCACCGCGGGCACGGTCCCGGCGCGGAGCGCGGCGGCCGCGGAGCGCGGGTCGGTGAAGGTCCCGACGGTGCCGCGGGCGGCCAGACGCTGGCCGGCGGCGGTCAGCAGGAAGTGCGGGCGCTCGCCCTCCCCGCTCGTCGGTGCCGTCATCGCAGTGCCTCCAGAATCTTCGCCGTACTCTCCACTCTGCCGCATCGGCCCGACACGTAGGTGAGTGCGTGGGCGTGATCCTGTGCGGAGAAGTCCGCGACGGCGTCGCGCACCACGTAGGACTGCACGTCGCGCATGAACGCGTCGAGCGCGGTGGTCATGACCCCGATGTGGGCGTAGATCCCCACGATCACCAGCTGATCGCGGCCCCAGGCCCGCATCCGCTCGGCCAGGTCCGACTTCGCGAAGGCGCTGTACCGCCACTTGGTGAGCAGCACGTCGTCGTCGGCCGGGGCCAGCTCGCCGATGATGCTCTCGTTCGCGGCCGTGAGACCGGGCCCCCAGAAATCGGCGAGCAACGCGCGCTCCTGCGGGTCCTGATCGCCCGGCTGCGCCGTGTAGACCACGGGCACGCCGGCGGCGCGGGCCGCGGCACGCACCGCCGCGATGTTCGGCACGACGGTGCGCAGCGGCTCCGCATCGGCGACGAACGGGCCGACGAAGTGCTCCTGCATGTCGTGGATCAACAGGACCGCCCGCGCGGGCTCGACCCGCCAGTCGACGGTGTCGGCGTACTCGAACTCCGGCAGGTCGTAGACGACCGTCTTCGGCAGGCTCACAACGTCTTCCCTTCCGTACGCCCGACGAGGTCCGCCAGGGCGCGCCGCAGCTCGCGGCGACTGATCTTGCCGACGCCCGTGGTGGGGAACGCCTCGGCGAACTCCACCCGGTCGGGCACCTTGTACTCGGCTACCCCGCGGGACCGGACGAAGCTCTTCAGCTCCGGCACCGTCGGGCGCTGCACGCCGGTGAGGACGACGGCGCAGGTCCGCTCCCCCAGGAAGTCGTCGGCCACCGCCACCACGGCCGCGTCGATCACCAGCGGGTGGGCGAGGAGGTGGTTCTCCACCTCCTCGGCGGCGATCTTCTCGCCGCCGCGATTGATCTGGTCCTTGGCGCGCCCCTCGACCACGAGGTGCCCGCTCGGCAGCCGGCGCACGATGTCGCCGGTGCGGTAGAAGCCCTCGGCGTCGAAGGACTCGGCGTCGACGCCGCCCAGGTAGCCCCGGATCGTGTACGGGCCGCGGGTCCAGAGGTGGCCGGGCTCCCCGTCGGCGACCGGCGCGCCGTCGTCGTCGAGCACGCGCACCTCGTCGTCGGGCGAGATGGCGCGCCCCTGGGTGCCGAGCACCAGGTTCTCGGGATCGTCATCGCGCGTGTAGTTGACCATGCCCTCGGCCATCCCGAAGACCTGCTGCAGACGACACCCCAGCTCGGGCGTCACGCGCCGCGCCGCCTCGGGCGGGAACCTCGCGCCGCCCACCTGCAGGACGTCCAGGCTGCCCAGATCCGCTGCGGCGGTGGGCGCGGCCTGCAGCCAGAGCATCGCGAGCGGCGGCACGAGCGAGGTCATGGTCACCCTCTCGGCCTCGATCAGCGGGAAGGCCTTCGACGGTGCCGGGTCCGTCCCGAGTACGACGGTGCCGCCGGCCCACAGCACGCCCAGAATACCGGGGCTGCTCATCGGGAAGTTGTGCGCCACAGGGAGAACCACGAGAAAACGAGTGGCGGGACCGAGCCCGCAGATCCTCGCCGACTCGCGGACGGAGTACAGGTAGTCGGCGTGGGTACGCGGGATCAGTTTGGGCACACCCGTGGTGCCGCCGGAGAGCTGCAGGAACGCCAGGCCCTCGGGATCGACGGTGGCGGGTGCTCCGTCCGCGCCCCCGGAGACGGTGACATCAGTCCCGCTCGCCACGCTCCCGGCGACCGGCGCGTCGTCGACCGGCGCGTCGTCGACGACGAACACCTCCACGCCCGTCTCCGCGGCGACCACGGCCGCCATGCCGCGGTGGTCGAAGCGGTTGATCGTGGCAGCGGTGATCAGCGCCCGCGCGCCGGAGGCCCGCACGAAGTGCACGAGCTCGCTGCGGCGGTGAGCGGGCAGCGCGAAGACCGGGACGGCGCCGATCCGGAACAGCCCGAACAGCACCGTGACGAACTCGGCGGTGTTCGGCAGCTGGAGGACGACGCGGTCGCCCTCGGCGATGCCGCGGGCGCGCAGCCCGGCGGCGGTCGCCGCGGCGGCGGCGTCGAGCTCGCGGTAGCTGAGCCGGACGGCCCCGCCGGCGACGTCCTGGGCGACGAGGGCCTCGGCATCGCCGAAGCGTTCCGCGGCCTCGGGCAGGAAACCGGCGAAGGTCTCGCCGGTCCAATAGCCGGCGGCGCGGTAGCGCGCCGCGAACTCCTCCGGGAAGTAGCGGGTCTGCGTGCTGATCATGCGGTCGCGCCTCCGTCGACGGTCAGTACCTGCGCGGTCACGTGCCGCGCGTCGGGCGAGAGCAGGTAGTCGATCGCGCCGGCGACGTCCTCGGGATCGGCGATGCGGCCCAACGGGATCGGGAGCCGGTGCCGGGCCGGGTCGCCCGCGATCGCGGCCTCGGCGGCGGCCGCGCCGCCGAACGCGGTCTGCATGGGCGTGTTCGTGGAGCCGGGCGCGACGACGTTGATCCGCACGCCGCTGCCCGCCACCTCCAGCGCGAGCGCGAGGGTCGCGTTGTGCGCGGCGGCCTTCGACGCACCGTAGGCACCGAGCCCGACCCGCGGGCCGTTGCCCGCGTTCGACCCGACGACGACGGCGGCGCCGGCGCCCCGCTCGGACATCCGGCGGACGGCCGCCGTGAGAACGTGCACGGTGCCGGTGAGGTTGACCGCCAGCGCCGCGGCCCAGTCCTCGGGAGAGGTGTCGAGAACGGCTCCCGTCACGAGGATTCCGGCGCAGTGGGCGAGCGCGTCGACGGGCCCGTTCGCCTTCTCGGCGGCGGCGAGGGCCGCCTCGACCGCGGCGCGCTCGGTCACGTCCAGGACGTGCGAGGTGGCGGTGCCGCCCGTAGCCGCGACGGCGCGCGCGGTGGCGATCAGGCCGTCGGCGTCGCGATCGGCGAGGGCGACGGGGCCGCGGCGGGCGAGCCGGAACGCGGTCGCCGCGCCGATGCCGGACGCGGCGCCGGTGATGAAGGAGTGCATCAGTGCTCGTCCTCGTCGAAGTCGGCGACGCCGAGTTTCCAGTAGCCGGTGATGTGCTGATCGTGCTTCGGCGATCGCCAGGCGTCGGCGATCCAGCGGCGCAGGGACTTGAGCGCACCGGCCTCGCCCGCCATCCAGCAGTACCACCGCTCACCGTCGGGAATCCGCTGCGGGAGAGCCGCGACGGCACGCAGGAGGACATCGGAGGTGCCCGGCTCGTCGGCGCCGCGGTGCAGCCACCGCACCTGGAAGCCGGGCGGCGGGTCGAGCGCGATCTCCTCGGCGGCGTCGGCCACCTCGAGAAGCGCCCACCCCCGCGCGTCGCGCGGGAGCTCCTCGAGCCACCGGTCGATCGCGGGCAGCGCGGTGATGTCGCCGACCAGCAGGTAGCGGTCGTAATGGGGCGGCACCAGGACGCCGCCGGGCGGCCCGGCGACGTGGATCGTCGCGCCCGGGCGAACGGTCTCCGCCCAGTCCGAGCCCACTCCACCCGGGTGCAGCGCGATGTCGATGTCGAGCTCCCCCGCGGCGGCGTCGTAGCGGCGCACGGTGTACTCGCGGGTGATCGGCCGCGGGTCCCGCGGCCAGCGCAGCATCAGGCCGTTCTTCTCCGGCAGGACAGGCACGCCGTCCTCGCCCGGCAGGACGATCTTGACGTGGTCGTCGCTGGCGTGGGTCTGGAAGCCCTCCAGTTCGGGGCCGCCCAGGGTCACGCGGAGCAGGCCGGCCCCGACCCGCCGCGTGCCGCGGACCTGCAACTCGCGCAAGCCGATCGGGTAGGGCACCCGCTCGGCACCCTCGGTCGCGCCGCCGAGCACCTCGGCGATCCGCTCGTGATGCCGGGCGCGATGATCCGTTCGCGTCATGTCCTACTCCTCCTCATCGGGACTGCATGTCGACTGCAGGTGCGGCGGCCGCCCGCGCGCCCACGCTGCCCACAGCCGGGCGTACTCACCGCCGGCCGCGACGAGTTCGGCGTGCGTGCCGCGTTCCGCGATCCCGCCGTCGCGCAGGAGGACCACCGCATCGGCCCGGGCCGCCTGGGCGAGGCGGTGCGCCACGACGATCGCGGTGCGCGCCGCGGTGATCCGCTGCGCCGCGTCCTCGAGCTCGGCGGCGCCGGACGACCCCGCCTCCGCGGTCGCCTCGTCGAGCACCACCACCGGCGGGTCGAGCAGGGCGACGCGCGCGAGCGCGACCTGCTGCGCCTGCACCGGCGTCAGGGCGATCCCCTGCGCCCCGACGACGGTGTCGAGCCCGGACTCGAGGTCGTGGATCCAGGCGGCGCCCGCGGTCTCGAGCGCCGCGGTGAGCGCCGCGTCGTCCGCCTCCGGCGCTACCAGCCGCAGGTCGTCCCGGAGCGGTCCCGCGAAGACGTGCACGTCCTGGGTCACGAGGCAGAGCAACCGCGCGCGCCGCGCGGGGTCGATGCCGGCGATGTCCGCACCGTCGAGGCGCACGGATCCGCCGCCGGCGGGACGGGCCCCCGCGAGGACCGCCGCGAGCGTGGACTTGCCCGCTCCCGAAGCGCCGACCACGGCCACCGTCGTCCCGGCCGGGACCGTCAGATCGATGTCGCGCAGCACCTCGCGCCCGCCGTAGGAGAACCGCACCCCCTCGAGCCGGAGGTCGCCCCGCACGCCGCCGGCGCGCAGAACCCCGGACGGGGGCTCGGGCCGGGGCTCGCTCTCCGCCTCGGCGATCACCCCGACGATGCGCTGCAGCGAGGCCATGGCCGAGGAGATCGGATCCACGACCAGCATGAGCTGCCCGATGGGACCGAACAGGCGCAGGAAGTAGAGGGTCGCGGTCGTCACCATGCCGACGGTGACCGCCCCGTGGTCCACGAGCAGGAAGCCGATGCCGAGCAGCAGGGACATGCCCAGCCACTCCGCAGCGTTGACCCGCCCGAACAGGCGGTTGCCCACGATCCGGATCGCCACCGCGAGCCGCACCACCGCCCACGAGTGCTCCCCGATCCGCGCGCGCCGGTCCTCCTGCAGGCCGAACGCACGAACCGTCGTCAGGCCCCGGACCGAGGCCAACAGCTCGGCGGCCCGGCGGCCCCGTCGGCGCCGCTCCTCGAGGTACTTCTCCGGGGCCTGCCGCCGGTAGCGGCGGATCGCGGAGATGTAGACCGGCGCGAGGACCACCGCGACCAGGAGGAAGCGCCAGTCCAGGGCGGCCATGCCGGCCAGAGTCACGACCACCGCGAAGCCCGCGCCGGTGATCGCCGGGAGGGTCTCGTTGACGGTCCTGGTGAGTTCGGTGACGTCGTCGGTGGTGCGGGCGATGAGATCGCCCGCACCCACGCGTTCGAGCCGCGCCAGGGGCAGGTGCATGCCGCTGTCGATCACGCGCTCGCGCAGCCTCGCGATCACGCGGTCGACCGCGCCGGCCATGAGGACGAAGCCGGACGCCGTGAGCACGGCCGAGACGACGGTCGCCGCGAGCATCGCGCCGCCGGCGAGCCAGACCGCCGGGGCGCCCGTGCGGCCGAGGAGCGGTCGCCCGGACTGGGCGAGGTCGACCACGGCACCCATCAGGCGGGGCGTCACGAGCGCGGCTCCCGCTCCGCAGATCAGCAGGACGACGGCCGCGGCGATCCTGACGCGGTGGGGCCGGAGCGCCGCGCCGACGACGGCGCGGATCCGAGTGCCGTCTGCCACGGACAGCTGTCCGGCCTGCACGGGGGCGCTCACGGGAGCATCCCCGCGGTCGCGGCCCGGGGACGCCGCGCGGTGTCCGGGGCCGTCGCCGCGTGCCAGGCCGGCGAGCCGGTGAGGACCACGGTGGTCCTGCCCGCGCGCAACCGCACGACGCGGTCGACGACGGTGGCCTCGGTGACGGAATCGATCGCCGTCGTCGGATCGTCCAGGACGAGGACGTCGGGATCGGCGTAGAGCGCGCGGGCCAGCGCGACGCGCTGCCGCTGCCCTCCGGACAGCGCCGCGCCGCCCTCGCCCACCTCGGCGTGCAACCCCGCACCGGGTGCGGTGTCGGCGATCAGGTCGTCGAGGCCCGCCGCCAGGACGGCCGCGTCGATCGTGACGGAGCCGCCGCCCGGGCGGGCCCCGAGTTCGACGTTGTCGAGCACGGTCCCGTCGAACAGGTCGCCGTGGTGGGGTGCGACGAGCACCGCCTCGCGCAGACGCTCCGGTGCGATCTCGCCCACGTCGACGGTGCCGATCCGCGCGAGGCCGGGGGGCGGCGCGTCCGACAGGGCAAGGGCGGAGGTCACGGCGGCGGCCGTCGCCGGCGGCAGGTCCAGCACCGTCAGGCCTCCGGGCCGGACGACGATGTCGGCATCCTCGACCCGCAGCGTGAGCGGGCCGGCGGGCACGTCCGCGTCGCCCTGATCGGGCAGGAGCGGAGGCGCCTGCAGAACGGAGAGCACGCGTGCGGCGGACGCCTTGCCCGACGCCCACATGACGCTGGCGACCCGGCCGATGAAGTTCATCGGCTCGGTGAGCAGCTGTGCCAGGCCGATCACCGTGATCAATTGCCCGATGGTGATGCCGCCGTGCACGGCCTGCAGGCCCGCGACGAGCGCGATGGCGGCGACGAAGACGCCGCCGAAGATCGTGAGCGCGGCCGTGAGGGTCGCCGACGCGCGGTTGGCGTGCAGCGTCGCCGCCAGGGCCCGCCGGGACCGTCCGCGGTACCGCTCGACGGCGGCGTCCTCCGCCCCCAGCCCCTTGACCACGCGCACGCCGTGCATCAGGTCCGTGGCGACGCCCGCGGCGCCCGCGGCCTCCGCCTGCTGCCGCGCCACGCGCGCGGACAGCGGCCCGCCGATGCGGTCCGACAGCACGACCACCGCGACCGCGCCGAGCAACGTCGCCACCCCGAGCGGCCAGGAGATGGTCAGCAGGACCGCCGCGGCGAAGACGATGCCCACGAGGTTGCCGATCGGGTAGATCAGCACGCCCTTGGCGCGGGCCACCGCGTTCGTGTCGGCGGAGGAGATCGAGAGCAGCTCACCGGGCATGCGGCGCGGGCCGCCGAGCCCGCGCGGGTCGAGGACGCGGTCGCTGATCCGCATGCGCAGCGCGTGGTCGACGAAGTTCATCGCGATCCAGCCGAGGCGCGAGGAGAACCGGAAGCTCAGCGAGAGGACCGCGAAGACGATCCCCAGCACGAGGATCCAGCGCAGGAGTGCGGCCCCGTCGCCGGTGGCGACGCCCCGGTCGATCGCGAGGCCGACCACCACCGGCACGAGCATCTCGCCGAGCTGGTGCAGCGCGGACAGCACGACCGCGGGCACCATGTACCGGGGGTGGGCGATCATGCTGCGCCACAGGAGGGTGCGCGGCCCCGTGTCCGCGTCCACAACGGGAACGCCGAGCACCGCGTCGGCGCGCGGGGGAAGGGTCTTCGGGTCGTGATCCATCTCAGCCGAGGTACGCCCCGGAGTCGCCCAGGATCTTGGCCGCCGGGTGCTCGTCCCCGTCCGCGGTGCGCACGCGCTCGACGATCAGAGCCGGATTCCCGCCGCGCCAGGCGTCGGGGCCCGCGACCACGGCGATGCCCTCGCCGTCGGGCACGCAGACCCGCCCGGGGGTGCCGCCGTACCGCTTCGACGAGACCGACGCCGCGGTGACCGCGAGCCGCTCGCCGCGGAAGAGTGTGTGCGCGTTCGGATACGGGTCCGACTGCGCGCGCACCAGGCGTTCGATGGCGTCGGCCGGCCAGGACCAGTCGATCCGGCTGTCCGCGTCGGAGCGCTTGTGGAAGTAGGTCGCGGCGGCAGGGTCCTGCGGGATCGGTTGCGCCGTCCCCGCTTCCAGCTCGCCGAGGGCGCGGGCCACCAGCGGTCCGATCAGGTCGACGGTGCGGTGGAACAGGTCGACGGTCCGGTCCCGGGGGCCGACGGCGATGGATTCCTGCGCGATGATCGGCCCGGTGTCGAGCCCGGAGTCCATGAGGTGGGCGGTGACGCCGACGTGCGTCTCGCCGTTGATGAGCGCCCAGATCAGGGGCGAGAACCCCGCGTACGAGGGCAGGAGGGAATCGTGGATGTTGAGCGTACCCAGGCGGGGCATCGAGTGGATCGACTCCGGCAGCCAGGTGCGCCAGTTGTTGGCGACGATGATGTCGGCGTCCGCCGCCGAGACCGCCTCGTAGAGTGCGTCGTCGGGCTTGCGGGCCACGTGGACGGGCACGCCGCGGCTGGTGGCCAGCTCCTCGACGGAGTCGTTCCACATCATCTCGTAGGGATTGTTCGAGACGGGGTGGGTCACGGCCAGGGCGACCTCGTGCCCGGCGTCCAGCACGGCGGACAGGGTGCGGTGCCCCCAGGTCTGGAAACCGAAGGTGACGACGCGCATCAGGCCCCCTTCGCGACGGCGACGGTGGCCGCGGTCGTCTCGTTCTCGCGCTCGATCCCGTCCAGGATCTCCCCGGCGCGGACTGCGACGTTGGACAGGAGCGTGGACCCGAGACCGTGCGTGGCCTCGGTCGCACCCTGCACGTACAGGCCCCGCACCGGCTCGCCGTCGACGACGAGGCGGTAGTCGCGGGCCACGGAGGTGCGGTCCGGCGTGAGCCCCCACCCGGCGAGCACCTCGGACACTCCGGTGGAGCGGAAACCGGTGGCGCACACCACCGCCGTGTAGTCCGCCGCGGTCCGCGCACCCGACATCCGGTCGTGCAGCGTGACCCGCACGCCCACGCCCGACGGGACCGCCGAGGTGACGGTGGTCGCGGGCCGGAAGCGCAGTCTGCGCCGCCCGGTGACCTTCTCCTGGTACTCGACCGCGTACAGCTCGTTGATCAGGTCGAGATCCACGCAGCCGTAGTTCGTGGTGGCGTGCCGGGCCATCAGCTCGGTGCGCACCGGCTCCGGGGCGCCGAAGAAGTCGTCGACGGCGTCGGGATCGAAGACGCGGTTGGCGAACGGACTGTCGTCGGCGGGCTGGAAGCCGTAGGAGTTGAACACGGATTCCACAAAGGCGCTCGGGAATGCGCGGTGCAGGTGCTGCACCACCTCCGCCGCGCTCTGCCCTCCGCCGACCACGAGGAAGCGGTGTTCGGCGTCCGCGTCGAGGTCCTGCGCGGCGAGGTGCTCGAGCAGCCGGTGATTGTGGAAGACCCGCGGTCCCGCGACCGCCCAGGCGGGCAGCCGCTCCCGGAGCCCCGTCGCGACCACGACGGAGCGGGCGCGCGACCGCGACCGTCCCTCGGGCCCGGAGTGCTCGACGATCCACCGGGCACCGTCGGCGGCGCCGGCCTCGGCTGGCTCGACGGCCACGACCTCGGTGCCGTAGGCGATCCGGGCGTCGACGGTGCCCGCGACCCACCGCAGGTAGTCCGTGAACTCCACCCGGGTGGGGAAGAAGGTCTGGTGGTTGACGAAGTCCACGAGGCGTTCCCGGGCCTCGAGGTAGCTCAGGAAGCTGAACGGGCTGCGCGGATTCCGCAGCGTGGCCAGATCTTTGAGGAAGGCCACCTGCATCGTGGCACCGTCGAGCAGCATCCCCGGGTGCCAGGCGAAGGCGGGCTTGCGCTCCAGGATCTCCATGGTGATCGGCGCACCACCGGTGCGATTGCGTTCATCGATCGCCGCCGCGAGCGCGAGGTTCGACGGCCCTGCGCCGATGCCGACGACGTCGGCGGTGGTCTCTTGCTGTGCCATGAGTCTCCAATTCACTTCCGAACGCGATATAGATAGGATAGGCATACCTACCTAAGACGTCCATCGGCTGAGAGGAGTCCTCCTGTGTCGATCACCACAGACACCTGCTCGGCCGCTCGCACTAGTGGTTAGCCTAACCAAATCCATCGGGGCCGGCGCAAGCGCACCGGCGAACCTCAAGGGGAATGCCATTTCCAGGATCGACACAGAACTCGGATCCGCGCAGGTCGGCGACCTGGACCCGGCCGCCTACGACCTGTGGCTGGCGCACCGGACGGCGGCGCACCCGGCCGTGTACACGACGGCCGAGGCCGCCTACCTCGGTGACCGGATCGACGCCGACGCACTCGCGGAGGCGACCCGGGCGGCGCTCGACGAATCCGGGCTCGCGGGCGTGCGGTTCGTCGAGCGGGACGGGATGGTCCTGCGCGTCTCCGGCGCCGGCGCGCCCCGCGTGCGCCGGGCACACGTGCCCGACCTGGACGCGGCCCGGGCCCTGTTCCGCGAGATCGCCACCGCCGTGGTCGATCCCGAGGACGAGGAGCTGGTGGGCGCGACGGTCGCCGAGGTCGCGGACGATCCCTCCGGCACGCGCACGGCCTGGTGCCTCTGGGCGCACCACCTCGTGCTCGACGGGTACGGCTACGCGCTCCTGCGCCGGCGGATCGCCCAGCACTACACGGCGCTGACCGGCGGCGGCGAGGCCCCGCCGGCGCGCCTGCTCCGGCCCGGCGCGCTCCCCGCGCACGGCGGCCCGGTCACCCAGGACGGCCCGGTGACGCCGTTGAGCCGCTGGTCCGAGGCCGACGCGCCCGCGAATCCCGCGCCGGTCCGGGCCGGTCGCACGATCGATGCCGGCCCGCTTCCCCCGGCGTGGGCGTCCTGGGCCGTCGGAGCCGTCGCCGCGTACACCGCCCGCCTCACCGGCGCCGCGGACGTCACGGTCGGTGTTCCCGTGCTCGGGCGCACGCCGTCGACGATGACCTCGCCGCTGTCGGCGGCTCGGATCGCCCCGCTCCCCCTCACGGTGCACCGTGACCGCAGTCCCGCCGCGCTCGCCGCCGGCGTGGAGTCGGCGCTGCGCGACGCGACCGCGGGCGGGCATCGGCGGACCGGGCCGGGCGTGCTCGTCAACGTCAAGCCCTTCCCCTCGTCGCTGCTCCTGGGCGGCGAGGAGGCCGCGGCCGAGGTGATCGCCGAGGGGCCGATCCCCGACGTCTCCGTCTCCGTCGAATCCGTGCGCACCGCGGACGGACCCCGGCTGCGGCTCGACCTGGCCGCGAATCCGGCGGTGTACTCCGCCGGCGAGATCGACGCGCACGCCGAGCGGCTCGCCGCCTTCGTCACCGCCTTCCTGACCCGGCCGGACGCACCGCTGGGCACGCTCGAGTGGCTCACGGCGGCCGACACCCGAGCGTGGCGCACCGCGACGGGCGAGGAGACCCTGATCGACGTCTTCGATGCGCGGGCCGCCGAGAACCCCGGCGCGACGGCCGTTCTCGCGCCGGACGGCACCGCGCTCTCCTACGCCGATCTCCGTCTCCGGTCGCAGGCTCTGGCCGGCCGGCTCCGCGAGGCCGGCGTCGAACCCGGCGACCTGGTGCGGATCTCCGTGCCGCGCGGCATCGAGGTGGTCACGGCGATCCTCGGCGTCCTGCGGGCGGGCGCCGCGTACCTGCCCGTCGACCCGGGGACGCCCTCCGCGCGTGCCGATTTCATCGCCGACGACGCCGCACCGGTCGCCGTGGTCGGCGAGGGCGGCACCGTCGCACCCCTCGAGCCCCGCCTGGGCGCGGCCCGGGTACCGCACGGGACGGCGTACGTGATCTACACGTCGGGCTCGACCGGCGCCCCGAAGGGCGTGCCGATCCCCCACGCCAACGTGCTGCGCCTGTTCACCGCGACCGCCCTGGAGTTCACGCCCGCCGACCGCTGGATCATGTTCCACTCCTACGCCTTCGACTTCGCGGTGTGGGAGCTGTGGGGCGCGCTGCTGCACGGCGGCGCCGTGGTCGTGCCGGCGCGGTCCGACGTCACCGATCCCGGGCGGACGGCGGAGCTGGTGGAGCGGTACGGCGTCACCGTCCTGAACCAGACCCCCGCCGCGTTCTACGCCCTCCAGCACGAGCTCTCTGCCGCCGCCGCGGAGCGCCTGCGGTACATCGTCTTCGGTGGAGAACGGCTCGAGCCGGCCAGACTGCGTCCGTGGTTCGACCGGTTCGGCGACCACGTCACCGGTACCGGGCCCGCGCTGGTGAACATGTACGGCATCACCGAGACCACGGTGCACGTCACCGAGCACGTCCTCCGCGCGACCGACGGCCCCGCGTCGATCATCGGCCGCCCGCTCGCGGACCTGCGCGCGTACGTGCTCGACGAGGACCTGGAGCCGGTACCGCCGGGCCGCATCGGCGAGATGTACGTGGCCGGACCGGGTCTCTCCCCGGGCTACCTCGGGCGGCCCGAGCTGACCGCCGAGCGCTTCGTCGGCGATCCCTTCCGCCCGGGCCGGATGTACCGCACGGGGGACCGCGCGCGGATCACCGCGGACGGGCTCCTCGAGTACGTCGGGCGCACCGACGACCAGGTCCAACTCCGCGGCCACCGCATCGAACCCGCGGAGATCGACGCCGCGGCGGTCGACCATCCCGACGTGGCCGGTGCCGTCACCGTGCTCACCGCCCTGCCCAGCGGCGACGACGGGCTCGTCACCTACGTGCTGGCCCCGCCCGGGTGCGAGCGCGATGTCGTCGCGCACCTGCAGGCCCGACTGCCGGGCTACATGGTTCCCGCGGTCGTCGTACCGCTGCCGGACTTCCCGCTCACGGTCAACGGCAAGGTCGACAGGCGCGCCCTCCCGGCACCGTCGTTCGACGGTGCCGCGGCCGCCGGGGAGCCCGCTCCGACGGGACTGCTCGGCGCCGTCTGCGAGGTCTTCGCGGACGTGACCGGTGCCCCTGCCGTGCACCCCGACGCGGGCTTCTTCGCCCTCGGCGGGCACTCCCTGCTCGCGGTGACCCTGGTCCGCCGTCTCGCGGAACTGCCCGGGCTCGAGGCGATCCGGGCGGCGGACGTCTTCGCCGGCCCCACCCCGCGGGAGATCGCGGCGCTCGGCCGCGAGCCGGCGACGCCGCTCCCCGACGCCGCCGGGCCCACCGCCGGGGCGGCCGGGCCCGGTCCGACACCGCTGTCCCCCGCCCAGGAACGGCTCTGGCTGCTCTCGCGGCTCGACGGTGCCGACGCCTACCTACTCGGCCTGATCCTGACCCCGTCGGACGGGAAGCCGCTCGACACCGACGCGGCGATCGCCGCCCTCACGGACGTGGCGCGCCGCCAGGAGAGCCTGCGGACGCGGTTCCCCGTCCGGGACGGCGCGCCCGTCCAGGAGGTCCTGACCTGGTCTCCGCGTCCCACCGCCGTGGCCGACGTCCGGGCGGCCGTATCCTCCGCGCTGGAGCGGGGATTCGACCTCGCGGTCGCCCCGCCGGTGGCGACCTTCGCCTCACGCGAGGCGATCGGCGTCGCGATGCATCACGTGATCGGCGACGAATCCTCCCGGCAGCGCTTCACCGAGGAGTTCGCGCGCGCCTACGCGGCGCGGCTCGCGGGCGGCCGGGTCGAGGAATGGCCCGCGGACGCACCCGGCTACCGCGATGTCACCGTCTGGCAGCGCGAGAGCGGCGCGGACCCGGCGCGCGACCTCGACTTCTGGCGCTCCACCCTGGCGGGCGCGCCGGTGGAGCCGCTGTGGCGCACGGACTTCCCGCGTCCGGCGCTCCCCAGCGGGGCGGGTGCGGTGGCGAGTACGACCCTCGGTGCACCGGAACACCGCCGCCTCCGAGCCGCCGCCGAGGCGGCCGACGCGAGCGTCTTCATGGCGCTGCACGCGGCGCTCGCGATCACCCTGAACCGGTTCGGCGCCGGCTCCGACCTCTGCATCGGAACGCCGGTCGCAGGGCGGAACCACCCCGCCACGGACGCCCTCATCGGGTGCTTCGTCAACACCGTGGTCCTCCGCACCGACCTGACGGACGCCGCCACCTTCGGCGACGTGCTCGCCGCGGTACGGACCCGCGACCTCGCGGCGTTCGCACATTCCGGAGCGCCCTTCGACGCGGTGGTCGACGCCGTGAACCCGCCGCGTGCGAGCGGGCGGCATCCGCTCTTCCAGGTGATGGTGTCGCACTGGGCCGACGGCACCGCGGACGACGTCCTGATCCCCGAACTCGTGGAGACCGGGACGGCGAAGTTCGACCTGTCGTTCCGGTGCGTGGAACACACCGACGCGAACGGCGCCGCGGGGATCACCGTCGACCTGGAGTACTCGACCGAGATCTTCGCCCCGGCCACCGCACGGCGCCTGCTCGAGCGGTTCCGCCTGGCCCTGCAGACCCTGCCCGCGGCACCGTCGACGCCCCTGACGGCGATCGACCTGCTCACCGACGCCGAGCGCCGGGACCTGCGGGCCTGGTCCGCGCCCGAGCATTCCGAGCCCCGCCGGGAGTTCTCCGAGATCTTCCTGCCCGTCGCGCGCACCGCCCCCGGCGCAGAGGCCCTCGTCTGCGGCCGCGACCGGTACACCTACGGCGAACTCGTGGCGTGGACCGATGCGCTCGGCGCGCACCTGTGCTCGCTCGGCGTCGGCCTGGGCGACGTGGTGGGGATCGCGCTACCGCGCGGGGCGGAGATGATCGCGGCCGTCGTCGCGGTGCTGCGCACGGGCGCCGCGTACGTGCCGCTCGATCCCGGCTACCCGCCCGAGCGGCTCGCCGACATGATCGAGGATGCCGATCCCCGGCTGATCCTGCGCGACCCCGCCTTCGTCGCGGCCTTCGCCCCGGGCGGGGCCCTCGCCGTCGCCGGCGCTCCGCCGGTCGAGGACGTCCGGCGCGCGGCACCGTCGCCCGACGACCTCGCCTACGTGATCTACACCTCGGGATCCACCGGCCGGCCGAAGGGCGTGGAGGTGGCGCACCGCGGCATGGCCGACCTGCTCGTCCTGCAGCGGGACGTGATCGGCATGGGGCCGCACACCCGAGCGCTGCACTTCTCCTCGATCAGCTTCGACCTCGGCTTCTGGCAGCTGATGTGGGGCCTCTGCTCGGGCGGCGCGCTCGTGGTCGCGCGCGAGACGGACCGGCTGCCCGGCCGTCCCCTCCTCGACGTGATCGAGGCCGAACGGGTGAACTTCGTCGGCGTCCCGCCGTCGTTCGCCGCGGCGTTCCCGCCCGACGCTGACCTCGCCCCGGGGATCGACCTGATGCTCGGGGCGGAGAAGCTGACGCCGTCGCTGATCGCACGGTTCGCTCCGGGCCGGCGCCTGTTCAACGCCTACGGCCCCACCGAGTGCACCGTGAACGCGACGCTCGCGTCGATCACCCCGGACCACACCGGGCCGGTGCCGATCGGTCCGCCCGACCCGGGCATGCGGGCCCACGTGCTCGACGACGCCCTGCGGCTGGTCCCGCCGGGCACCGTCGGGGAGCTGTACCTGGGCGGGCCGTCGGTGGCCCTGGGCTACCGGAACCGGCCGGAGCAGACGGCGGAGCGGTTCCTGGACGATCCGTTCGTCCCCGGTGGCCGGATGTACCGCACGTCCGATCTCGTGTGGTGGGGCGACGACGGGCAGCTGTACTTCGCCGGGCGCGCCGACTCGCAGGTCAAAGTGCGCGGCTTCCGTATCGAACTCGGCGAGATCGAGGCCGTGATCGCCGCCGATCCGGCCGTCGCCGACGTCGCCGTCACCGTGGCCGGCGAGCGGATCGTGGCGTACACCACCACGGTCGGCGGAGCGGCCCTCGACGCCGACGCGTTGACCCGGCGCGCGCGCTCGCGGCTGCCGCAGTACATGGTGCCGGCGATCTTCGTCCCGCTGACGGAGTTCCCGCGACTGCCGAACGGCAAGGTCGACCTGAAGTCGCTACCGGAACCCGCTTCGGCGCACAAGATCTCGGGACGCGGGCCGCGCACGCCACGGGAGGAGCGGGTCTGCGCCATGTTCGCCCGGGCACTCGGGCTGGACGCGGTGGGCATCGACGACAACTTCTTCGACCTCGGCGGCCACTCGCTGCTCGCCGCCCGGCTGATGCCGGAGATCGGCGCGGAGTTCGGGGTCCAGGCCACTGTCGCCACGCTGTTCGCCGCGCCCACCGTCGGCGAGCTGGTCGCGCGCCTGGAGTCCGGTGCGGGCGAGGAGGACTCGGGGCTGGGATCGGTACTGCCGTTCCGCACCACGGGCGACGGTGCCCCCGTCTTCTGCTTCCACCCCGCGGGCGGAATCAGCTGGGGCTATGCGGGACTGCTGCGCCATCTCGACGAGCGCTTCCCGCTGTACGGGATCCAGGCGTCCAACCTGGCCACCGGCGCGCGCCCGCCGGGCACCCTCCGCGAGATGGCGCTGGAGTACCTGGAGCGGATGCGCGAGGTCGCCCCGCACGGGCCGTACCATCTGGTCGGCTGGTCGCTCGGCGGCGTCGTCGCACATGCGATCGCCGCGGAACTGCAGGCCGCCGGGGAGCCGGTGGGCGTGGTCGCGATGCTCGACTCCTTCCCCTCCGATGCGTGGCCGTCGGTCCCCACCGAGGAGGATGCGCTCGCGGCGCTGCTGTACATGGTCGGGTACGACCCGCAGCCCCTGGTGGACAAGGGGATCACCAGGCAGGCCGTCATCGACGTCCTGCGCTCGGAGGGCAGTGCGCTGGCGGGCATCACCGAGGTCACCCCCGGTGCGATGATCGACAACTTCGCGAACGCCGTGCACCTCGAAGCCGAGCCGTACCAGGCGGTCGTCGACGCGGACCTCGTCTTCTTCACCGCCGCACGTGATCCCGCGACGTCTGCGACGTACCCGCTGTGGCGCCCGTACTTCACCGGCACGATCCACAACCACGACGTGGACTGCGAGCACAAGGACATGACCCAGCCCGGGCCGATCGCCGTGATCGGCCGCGACCTGAACTCCGCACTCCTGCGGGCAGAAGAAAGGAACACCCCGTGACCGTGAGCCTCCTCCGTGGGCCCCGTCGAGCACGTCTCGCCCTCGCCGCCACTGCGGCCGTGACCATGCTGGTCACGGCCTGTGGTTCGGGCGGATCGTCCGGCGAGCCGTCGGCCTCGTCCGCAGCGGCGGGTTTCCCCGTGTCGATCACCTCAGCCCTCGGCACCGCCGAGATCGCGAAGAAGCCCGAGCGCGTCGTCACGCTCGGGTGGGGCAGCACCGAGGCGGCGATCGCCCTCGGCGTGGTCCCCGTGGGCATGCGGGACATGAAGTCCGACTGCGGTTGCGACAGCGGGATCCTGCCCTGGGTGCAGGACCGGCTCGGCGACGCCAAGCCGGCGCTGCTCGCCGAGTCGAGCAAATCGATCCCGCTCGAGCAGATCGCCGCACTCAAGCCCGATGTGATCCTCGCCGTGCAGTCCGGGCTCACCGCGGACCAGTACACGCAACTGAGCAAGATCGCGCCGACCGTCGCCTACCCGGGCCGCACCTGGCAGACCTCGTGGCAGGACCAGACCTCGCTGGTCGGCAAGGCACTCGGTAAGGACGCCGCGGCCACGACGCTGATCAGTGAGGCGGAGAAGAGGATCGGGGACGTGAAGAACTCCCACCCCGAGTTCGCCGGTAAGACGATCGCCGCGGCCAGCGCCACCACCACCGACGGGCTGAACCTCTACTTCGACACCGACCCCCGAACGAAGCTGCTGCAGGGCTTCGGGTTCACCCCGCTGCCGTCGTTGGCCGCGCTGCGGGAGGCGACGCCGCCCGGCAAGTTCGCCGCACCGGTCAGCTGGGAGAACGTCGCGCAGTACAACCCGCAGGTGCTCACCTCCTGGTTCATCGACGCCGCCAAGCAGAAGGCGACCGAGGAGAACCCGGTCTTCGCGAGCCTGACGGCCGTGCAGCACAAGGCCTACGTGCCGCTCACCGATCCCACGCTGGTCTTCGCGGTGAGTTCCCCGAACGTGCTGAACCTCCCGTGGCTGCTCGACAAGTACGTGCCGCTCCTGGCCACCGCGGCGCAGAACGCATGACGGGCGCCGCGCTCACCGCGTCGCGGGTCCGGGCCGAGGTCGCCGAACTGCTGGAGACGGACGCCTCGTCGATCCCCCTGGACGACAACCTGTTCGACCTGGGCCTGGACTCCATCCGGATGATGACCCTCGTCGAGCGATGGCGCGCCGCGGGGGCCACGGTCGAGTTCCCCGATCTCGCCGAACAGCCCGAGCTCGGGCACTGGTTGACCGTCCTCGGCGCGACGTGATGAACCGCCCGCCTTCAGTGACACCGTCCGGATGGAGCGGCTACAGGCCCGCCGCCTCGAGCGCCTGCTCGTAGAGATCCGTCGCCTCGTCGCGGGACATCCCCGCGGCGAGGGCGTCGGCGAAGACCGCGCGCAGTCGCTCCTCGCCCGCCTCCTGGAACCGGCGGTTCCACGCCTCGGCGTCGAACCGCCAGTAGCCCACGATGTCCGCGCGCCGCCGGTCCCAGCCGAGCCCGCGCACGTGCTTCTTCGCCGCGCGGGAGTCCGCCGCCTCCCCGGCGAGCCAGAGGTAGTGATCCGTGGGCAGGTCGACGGTGCGCAGCACCTCCGGGAGGCGGCTGGGCGCGGCACCGTTGCCGGTACCGATCACCTCGATCACCTCCGTTCCGGGCCGCTGCGGAAGGTAGGCGATCTCGCTGGGGTGCAGGACCTCCGCCACGACCGTGACGTCGATCCCGACGGGGGTGTTCTCGAGGATCCGGGCGAGCGCGGGGAGCGCGGCGAGGTCGCCCGCCAGCACGTGCCGCAGCGCGTCCGCGGGCGGCGCGTACCAGGACCGCGGGCCCGCCGCGAGAAGCCGCCAGCCCGGTCGCGCCGCGCGGAACCACTCCATCGCGGGACCGTGCCCGTGCTCGGCGACGTCCACGACCATGCGGCGGGAAGCGTCGTCGAAGCTACGGACCGTGTAGTTCCGATGCCCCCGGCTCCGTTCCGGGTCCGCGATCTCCCAGCCGCCCAGCGCGTTCGCCGCATCGGAGGGCCGCGTTCGCAGTTCCTCGCCGTCCGCGGACAAGTAGAAGGCGATCGCCTCGTCTCCCGGCGCGATCGGGTCGTAGCCGAGCCCGGCGTCGGGGTCCACGTCGAACTCCACGCGGAGGAGGTTCTCCGCGACCCGGGAGGTTCCGGCGACGGTGAGGACGAAATCGTTCCACTGCATGCGCTGCTCCTTCGCTCGAGCTATTTCCGGAATGCCCGCTCCACCACGTCCAGCGTGGCCATGGCCTTGTCGAAATCGGGGCGTTGCACCCAGTAGGGCAGGTCGAAGGCCCGGTTCGCGGCGAAGGCCGGAAGTGAGGCGTAGACGGGCTGGGTGCGCAGCGACGCCGCGTCGAAGGTCTGGCCGCTGAATCCGACGATGAACACCGAGGGCTGCGTGATCGTGCTCGGCAGCTGCTCGGGCGTGACCTCGAAGGAGTCGCCACCGGCCGTGTAGGGCTTGAACTTCCCGCTCGCGAAGATCGGCGCGGGCTCGATGCCCAGCTTCGCGAACTCCGCCGGCACGCCGCGGTTCTCGATCAGGCCGTACGCCTTGCCCTGCGCGGTCATGGAGAGGAAGGCCACCGGGCCGGGAGGCGGGGTGATCGCGGCCTTGACCTGCGCGACGCGCTCGTCGTACTTCTTGACGGCGTCCTGGTACACCCGCGGCTGGTCGAAGGCCTTCGCGAGGAACTCGAACTGCTGGTTCCTGCTCTCCAGCTTGTTGTCGACCACGAGCGTGGGCGCGATAGCCGTGAGCCGGTCGTAGGCGTCGCCCGCCTGCTTGAACGGGAAGCCGAGGCCGCCGCCGACGATGAGGTCGGGCTTCTCGGCGGCGATCGCCTCGATATCGTAGCCGCCCGCGGGCCAATGCATGAACTTCGTGCCGGCCTTGGTGAAGTCGTCCTTCCACGTGGCGAAGGGCTCGGCCTTCGCGGGATCGCGGTCGGTGTACTCGGTGACCATGGCGACCACCGGCAGGCCGAGGTCGTAGAGGTAGCCCGCGAGATTGTAGTTCAGCAGCACGACGCGCTTCGGCGCGGCAGGAATGGCGATACTCCCCTTCACGGTGCTGACCGTGCGTGTCGCAGACGCCGCGGCGCCGGGACCAGTCCTGCCGCCGCAGCCGGCGAGAAGGCCTGCGGCGAGGACGGCCGCGCAGAGGGCAGCGACGAGGTTGCGCAGGCGGGTGGCCATGAGGCAAGCCTTTCCATCGACGATTTAGGGCAGGCTCATCAAATCATAGCCCCGGGCGGGACTGCGCCACCTCGTCCGGCCCCGGGGGATGGCACAGTGGTCTTCCATGGAGCTACGCATCTTCGTCGAACCGCAGCAGGGAGCCACCTACGCCGACCAGCTGGCCGTCGCCCGGACCGCGGAGGCCGCCGGGTTCGGCGCCTTCTTCCGGTCGGACCACTACCTGGCGATGAACGTCGACGGCGCGCCCGGTCCCACCGACTCGTGGATCACGCTGGGCGCGATCGGCCGCGAGACCTCCACCATCCGGCTCGGCACACTGGTCACCTCCGCCACCTTCCGGTTCCCCGGGCCGCTGGCGATCTCCGTCGCGCAGGTCGACGAGATGTCCGGCGGGCGCGTGGAACTGGGCCTCGGCGCGGGCTGGTTCGCCGAGGAGCACGCCGCGTACGCGATCCCCTTCCCGGACGTAAAGGAGCGCTTCGCCCGGTTCGAGGAGACCCTCGAGATCGTCACCGGCCTGTGGGAGGCGCAGGACCGCTACACCTTCCGCGGCGAGCACTTCTCCCTGGTCGACTCCCCGGCGCTGCCGAAGCCCGCGCAGGCGCACGTGCCCATCGTGCTCGGCGGCGCCGGTAAGAAGCGGAGCGCCGCCCTGGCCGCGCGCTTCGCCGACGAGTACAACACCCCCTTCGTGTCCGTCGCGGAGTCCGCGGGGGTGTGGGCCCGGATCGACGCCGCAGCCGCCGCCGCGGGCCGGGATCCGCGGTCGATCGTCAAGTCGGCCGCGCAGGTCGTGTGCGGCGGTCCGGACAGCGCGACCGTCGCGCGGCGGGCGGCTACCATCGGGCGCGAGCTGCCCGAGCTGCGCGAGAACGGCCTCACCGGGTCGGCCGCGGAGATCGTCGACAAGCTGGGCACCTTCGCCGAAGCGGGCGCCTCGCGGATGTATCTGCAGGTGCTCGACCAGAGCGATCTCGACCACGTCGAATGGATCGGGTCCGAGGTCCTGCCGCAGGTCGCGGGGCTGTAACCGCCTACGGGACGAGGGCGCCCTTGAGGTACGCGGCCGCGCCGAGGTGCTGCGCGCAGTCGTCGACGATGCTCACCAACCGCACGGCGACGGTCACGGGCGGGTCCCACGCCTCGTCGACGACGCGGGCCAGCTCGGCCGGAGTGACCTCCGCGAGGTAGCGGGTGGCCAGCGCGTCGACATCGCGGTAGTAGCCGACGAGCAGCGCGTCGCTGCCGTGCACCTTCGCCGCCTCGGCCCGGCTGTGGCCGTAGCCGGTGGACTCGGGCGGGAGATCGAGGTCGAACCGGCCGTACCAGTCGTTCGCGGTCCAGGCCTCCTCCACGCCCGCGATCGGCGCGAGCTGCGCGTCGATCACCCGAGCGCTGTGCCACACGAGCCACGCGATCGTGTTGGCGTCCGGCACGATCCGGCGATTCGCGATCTCCGCCGTGAGCCCGTCCGTCACCGCCTCCGCGTGCTCGCGAAGACGCGCGAAGGCGTCGATCAGCAGGTCCCGGGAAGCCGTCGCGTCGTCCATGACCCCGACGGTACGCCTACCGCCGGGGTCGCGGACTCAGCTCAGGCCGCGGGCCAGGTGCCGGGCGAGGATCGCGGCGAACTCGGCGGGCTCCGCCGGCGCGCCACCCTCCGCGAGCACCGCCGTGCCGTACAGGATCTCGGCGGCGTCCTTGAGCGCCTCGTCGTCACGGGCGTCCTCGTCCTGCGCGATCCGGTCGCGCAGGCCCTTGACGAGATCGTTCTCGGGGTTCAGTTCCAGCGTGCGGCGGGTGCGGGGCACCTCCTGGCCGCTGGCGCGGTACATCTGCTCCAGCTGCGGCGTCAGGTCGAACTCGCCGCCCACGAGGCACGCGGGTGAGGTGGTCAGGCGGGAGGTCAGGCGCACGCCCGAGACCTTGTCGGTCAGCACCTCGGCGAGCCACGTGGTGAGCGACTCGAAGCCCTCGGCGTCGGGCGTCTCGTCGCCGAGGTCGGCCTCGCCCTTCGCGACGGAGACGAACCGCTTACCGTCGAACTCCGCGCCGGTGGTCCACAGCTCGTCGACCTGGTCGGTGAGGAGCAGGACCTCGAAGCCCTTGGCCGCGAACGCCTCCAGGTGCGGGGAGGATTCGAGCTGGCGCCGCGACTCGCCGGTCGCGTAGTAGATGACGTCCTGCCCCTCGGGCATGCGGGAGACGTACTCCTGCAGTCCGGTGGTGCCGTCCTCGCTGAAGGTCGACGCGAACGACGATGCCTTGAGCAGGGTTTCGCGGTTGTCGTGGTCGTCGAGCAGGCCCTCCTTGAGGACCGCGCCGAAGGCCGTCCAGAAGGTCTCGTACTTCTCCCGCTCGTTCTCGCGCATCGCGGTGATGGTCTGCAGCACCCGCTTGACGAGCCGCTTGCGGATCATCACCAGGTGGCGATCGTTCTGCAGGATCTCGCGGGAGACGTTGAGCGAGAGGTCCTGCGCGTCCACGACGCCGGTCACGAACCGCAGGTACGGCGGGAGCAGCGCCTCGCAGTGATCCATGATGAAGACGCGCTTGACGTACAGCGCCGGCCCCGGCTTCGTGTTGCGGTAGAACATGTCGAAGGGCGGCATCGTCGGGATGAACAGCAGCGCCTGGTACTCGAAGGTGCCCTCGGCGCGGAACGCGATCGTCTCGAGCGGCTCGTCGAAGGCGTGGCTGATGTGCCGGTAGAAGTCCGCGTACTCCTCGGCGGAGACCTCGTCCTTCGGCCGGGCCCACAGGGCCTGCATGGAGTTCAGCGTCTCGGGACCGGCCTTCTCGGCACCGTCGGCCTCGTCCTCGCCGGCCTCGTCGGCGGCCTCGGATGCGGGAAGCACGAGGCGGATCGGGAAGGCGATGAAGTCGCTGTAGCGCCGTACGACGGTGCGCAGGACGTGCGGGGACGTGTAGTCGTGCAGGCTCTCATCGCCGTCGGCGGCGCGCAGGTGGAGGGTGATCGTCGTGCCGTGCTGCGCGGGGACGTCCTCGCCGGTGAGATCGGTGATCGTGTAGGTGCCGTGGCCCTCGGACTCCCAGCGGGTCGCGGTGTCCTCCCCCGCCTTGCGGGTGGTGAGCACGACGCGGTCGGCGACCATGAACGCCGAGTAGAAGCCGATGCCGAACTGGCCGATGAGCTCCGCCGAGGCGCCCTGCTCCTTGGCCTGCTTCGCGGCCTCCAGCTTGCGCTTGAGCTCGCCGGTGCCGGACTTCGCGAGGGTGCCGATCAGGTCGACCACCTCGGCGCGGCTCATACCGATGCCGTTGTCCGCGATGGTCAGCGTGCGGGCCTCGGAGTCGGGGCGCAGTTCGATGTGCAGGTCCGAGATGTCGGCGCCGAGGTCCTTGTCCTGGTACGACTCGAGCCGCAGCTTGTCGAGGGCGTCGGAGGCGTTGGAGATCAACTCGCGGAGGAAGACGTCCTTCTCCGAGTACACGGAGTGGATCATCAGCGAGAGCAGCTGATCGGTCTCGGCCTGGAACTGGAGGGTCTCTGCGGTCACGTCGTCACCTTTCTGAACACGGACGAGGGAGTGATTGACAACTAGTCGTTCCGAAAATCGGGTTCTGCGGGGCTTCGCGGCAAGATTTCCGTCACGGACCCCCGCAAGACCCGAATCTCGGAACAGGGCGGGCCCGGCACCGTCGGAAACGACGATGCCGGGCCCGGGAATCCCTAGCTGGAGGCAGGACTCAGAAGTCCATGCCGCCCATGCCGCCGGTCGGGTCGACCGGGGCACCGGCCTTCTCCGGCTTGTCGGCGACGACGGCCTCGGTGGTGAGGAACAGAGCCGCGATCGAGGCCGCGTTCTGCAGCGCCGAGCGGGTGACCTTCACCGGGTCGTTGATGCCGGCGGCCAGCAGGTCCTCGTACACGCCGGTGGCGGCGTTGAGGCCGGTGCCGGCGGGCGAGTTGCGGACCTTCTCGGCGACGACGCCGGGCTCGAGGCCGGCGTTGACCGCGATCTGCTTGACGGGGGCGTCGAGCGCGACCTTGACGATGTTCGCGCCGGTGGCCTCGTCACCCTCGAGAGCGAGGGAGTCGAAGACGGAACCCGACTGGGCGAGAGCAGCGCCACCACCGGCGACGATGCCCTCCTCGACGGCGGCCTTGGCGTTGCGCACGGCATCCTCGATGCGGTGCTTGCGCTCCTTGAGCTCGACCTCGGTCGCGGCACCGGCCTTGATGACGGCGACGCCGCCGGCCAGCTTCGCGAGGCGCTCCTGCAGCTTCTCGCGGTCGTAATCCGAGTCGCTGTTCTCGATCTCGGCGCGGATCTGCGAAACGCGGCCCTCGATCTGCTCCTTGGAACCGGCACCGTCGACGATGGTGGTCTCGTCCTTGGTGACGACGACCTGGCGCGCCTGGCCCAGGACCTCGAGGCCGGCGGTGTCGAGCGACAGGCCGATCTCCTCGGAGATGACCTGGCCACCGGTGAGGATCGCCATGTCCTGCAGCATCGCCTTGCGGCGATCGCCGAAGCCGGGGGCCTTGATGGCGACCGACTTGAAGGTGCCGCGGATCTTGTTGACGATCAGTGTCGACAGGGCCTCGCCCTCGACGTCCTCGGCGATGATCGCGAGCGGCTTGCCGGCCTGAATGACCTTCTCCAGCAGCGGCAGCAGGTCCTTGACCGTCGAGATCTTGCCGGCGACGAGCAGCACGTAGGCGTCCTCGAGCACGGCCTCCTGACGCTCGGCGTCGGTGGCGAAGTAGCCCGAGATGAAGCCCTTGTCGAAGCGCATGCCCTCGGTGAGCTCCAGCTGGAGACCGAAGGTGTTGCTCTCCTCGACGGTGATGACGCCTTCCTTGCCGACCTTGTCCATGGCCTCGGCGATGAGCTCACCGATGGCCGGGTCGCCGGCCGAGATGCCCGCGGTAGCAGCGATCTGCTCCTTGGTCTCGACCTCCTTGGCCTCCTTCAGCAGGTGCTCGGAGACAGCCGCGACGGCCTTCTCGATGCCCCGCTTGAGGCCCAGCGGGTTCGCGCCCGCGGCCACGTTGCGCAGGCCCTCGCGCACGAGCGCCTGGGCCAGAACGGTGGCGGTGGTGGTGCCGTCGCCCGCGACGTCGTCGGTCTTCTTGGCGACCTCCTTGACGAGCTCGGCGCCGATCTTCTCGTAGGGATCCTCGAGCTCGATCTCCTTGGCGATGGAAACACCGTCATTGGTGATCGTGGGGGCGCCCCACTTCTTCTCCAGCACGACGTTGCGGCCCTTGGGGCCGAGCGTCACCTTGACGGCGTCGGCGAGGGCGTTCAGGCCCCGCTCAAGACCGCGGCGGGCCTCTTCGTCGAACGCGATGATCTTGGCCATTGCGAAGTGATTCCTCCAGATAGGGGCCTGGTCGGCCCGTACTTTGGACACGTCTCTAGGTCGATTCGATGCCCGCGACGGACGACCCGGCGTGTCACCTGCGCGGGTCGCGCGCAGGGCCCGGTCTCACCTCTTCGACCTAGCACTCACGTTATCCGAGTGCTAAGTCGTTTCTAGCACTCGGCACGGTCGAGTGCAAGGTCGATCGCCTCGGCCGCGAGCACCTGCCGCCGGCGCCCGGCAGCACGGCGGCGCCGGCGTACGGTCGTGCGCTGCTCCGGCCGTTCCTACCCGCGGGTAGGATCCGGTCATGGCAACCCCCGTTCTGGAATCGAGCGTCGTGATCGACGCACCCGTGGAGAAGGTCTGGGCCGTCGTGTCCGACCTCGAGGCGATGGGCCGTCGCAGCCCGCAGTGCAAGAAGGTCTTCGTCTTCGGCGGGCCGATCAAGGTCGGCACCCGCATGCTGAACATCAACCGGCAGGGTTGGAAGGTCTGGCCGACCAACACGCAGGTCACCGAGTTCACGCCGAACGAGCGCGTCGCCTTCCGCGTGGCCGAGAACCACACCGTCTGGAGCTTCACACTGGTCCCGGACGGGGACAAGACCACCGTCGTCGAGCGGCGCGAGGCGGCCGGCGGCAAGACCACCGCGGTGAGCAGCGCCCTGGTCGCGGCCCTTCTCGGCGGCAACGAGGACTTCGAGCGCGGCCTGCTGGTCGGCATGAAGCAGACGCTCTCGCACATCAAGACCGAGGCCGAGGCGGTGTAGCCGCTACTTCTGCCCCTGCAGGATGAGGTACGAGGCACCGATCGCCTGGAACGCCTGAATCCGCTGGGTCGAGCCGACCTCGGCCAGGTATCGGCCGACCTGCACGAAACAGGACGTGACCTTGGTATCCGAGCCGGCGTAGCTCGGATACGTGAAGCACCTGGCTGCCGGAGCGCCCGTGACCTGCTCCTCCACCACCCCGGTGTACGACTCGCGGGTCTCCTTGGAGAACTCGTCGAGCACGTGCTTCGCGCCCTGCTCGTCGCGGGCCCGATACACCGCGTTCGCGCCTCGGCCGATCACGTCCACGCCCGCGTCGGCGAAGGTCTTCACCGACCGGGCGACATCGGACTGCTCGACGACGGCGACTCGGGCCGGGATCGAGTAGCCGCCGTCGCCGCGGGCGGGGGCCAGCGTCAGCCTGGCCACGCCCGACTCGTCCCGAGCCAGGCTCGTCACCCTGTCGAGCGGAGTGGGAGCGAACCCGTCGAGGTTCTTCGTCTGCTTCTCGAAGAAAGTGCGGATCTGCTCCACACTGAAACCTCCGTACACGCCGATCACGTACTGCTTGTGGGCAAGGAAGGCGATGGTCGACGCGCCGGTGGTACCGCCGTAATCCGTCGTGTACGCGACGGCGGAGGCGAAGTCGGGAATGGAGGTCGCCACCTTCTTCGGAGTCGGCTTTCCCGCGTAGTCCGTGCCGTCCGCCAACAGCGCCGGCGAGACACCGCGCGCGGCGGCCTCGGGTGACGGCATGCGGACCACCGCCACCGTCACCCCTCGGACGGGCCGACCGGAGGCCGTGGACCCGGGCCTGACGTCGTTCGCGCCGGCCATGGTGCCCAGTTCGGCGGTCCTGCCGAACTGAGCCTGTGCGACATCGCCGAAGACGCTCTTGATGGAGACGTCGTCGAGGGCGGAGACACCGGCGGCGGGCTGCAGCGAGCCCGCGGTCAGCTTGCCCCGGTACTGCATCGCGGGATCGACCTCGTAGATGAGCGGGATGGTCGACGCGAGCCGCAGTCCCTCCAATTCCAGGCCGAACGACTGGGTCACCGCCCCGAGTGTGCGCGGTGCGTCGGCGTACGAGCCTATGTCGGGCTTCGGCACGCCGGACGGGTCGGCGACGGGGGTGCCGGCCACCGTCGTCGAGCAGGAGGCGAGCAGGACCGCCGAGACGACCAGGGCGGCGACGCGGGATCTCATTTCGCCTGCTGCAGGATCAGGTACGAGGCGCCGAGGGCCTGCTGCGCCCTCGCCTCCTGCACGTCGGTGACCTCGGCGAGGTAGCGGCCGACGGGGACCACGCAGTAGGTCCTGAAGTCCTTCGCCCCCGTGTACTGCGCGTACTTCAGGCAGCGGCCGCCCGGGACCCCGCGGACCGTCCCCTCGGTGGCGTCCTTGCGCAGGCTCTTCGTGTCGGTCAGAGCCCGGTCCGCGAGCAGCTTCGCCCCCGCCTCGTCCTTGGCGCGGTAGACCGTGTTGCCTGCATTGGCGACGTAGTCGACGCCGCCGTCGGCGAACTCCTTCACCGCGGCGGTCACATCCGTCGAGAAGGCTGCGATGACCCGCGCAGGCAGGGTGGCCTCGAAGACCGTGGGGGACTGCTCGGCGAGGGTGTACCGCAGCAGATCGTCATGGTCGCGGGTGAGGGTGGAGAACTTGTCCACCGGCGTGGGGGCGAAGTCCTTCAGGGCCGGGATCTGCTGGTCGGCGTACTTCTTGATCAGGTCGGCCGACCCGCTCGTCCACACGGCGATGACGAAGCGGCCGCTCACGACCAGGCCGACCGTGACCTTCGTGGTTCCGGTGGTCTTCGTGTACGCCTTCGCATCCGCGTACCCGGGGACGGCGACCGGGGTCTTCGGCGCGGACGCCTCGCCGTAGAGCGGCGCGTCGGGCGCGAGCAGCTTCGGGTTGGCCACCGCCGCACGGGCGCCCGCCTCGTCCTTGAACCGGAACAGGCCCGTGAGCAGCTCGACGCTGGGCGCGGTCGAGTCGGAGCCGGGCACCTTCGACGTGGCCGAGGTGGTCGCCCCCACTTCGTGGCCCGCGAGCGCCGTTGCCACGCTGTCGCCGTACAGGAGCTTGAGGATGGAATCCATTTGGCCGACGTGCGGCGACTGGCCGTAGCGGATCGCCGGGTCGATGTCCGGGGCGAGCGGCATGATCGCCATCATCCGGAAGCCCTCCGCCGCGGCCCGCGTCTTCTCCGTCATCGGGCCGATGGTGCGCGGCGCCGTCGCGTACGAGCCCGTATCCGGGCGCGGCACGCCCGACGGGTCCGCCTGCGGCGAGCCCGGCACCGTCGTCGAACAGCCCGCGAGTACGAGCACGGTCGCCACCACTCCCAGCGACTTGCGCAACATGGTTCCTCCTCCAGGTTCACACAAGTGAACCACGGCGGGCCTGCGGCGCACTTACGTCGCGCTAGGGTTGACCGATGACCGAGCGCAGCCTGCGGGACACCGTCGAGAACCTGATGGACAAGGCGAAGTCGGACCTGGCGGAGCTGGTCGCGCATCCCTCCGTGCACGGCTCGCCCGAGTTCGGGCTCGGGCCGAACGCGGCCTCGGCGCAGTGGGTCGCGCGGGCGTTCGCCGACGCGGGGGTCGACGGCGTCGAACAGGTCACCACCGTCGACGGGTCGATCGCGATCGTCGGGCACACGCCCGCGCCGCCCGGTGCTCCGACGGTGCTCCTCTACAGCCACCACGACGTGCAGCCCCCCGGCCCGCGGGAGGCCTGGGACTCGGACCCGTTCACGCTGACCGTCCGGCCCGGGCCGGACGGTGCGGAGCGCTGGTACGGCCGCGGGGCCGCCGACTGCAAGGGCAACCTCGTCGCCCACCTGACCGCGCTGCGGGCCGTCCGCGCCGCCGACGGGACCTTCCCGGTGGGCGTGCGGATCCTGATCGAAGGATCCGAGGAGGGCGGCGGCGCCGGCCTCGAGGACCTGGTAGCGCAGCGACCCGAGCTGGCGCAGGCGGACCTCATCGTCATCGGCGACACCGGCAACGTCGCCGTCGGCCGGCCGACGCTGACCACCTCCCTGCGCGGCGTGGCGAGCGTGCGCGTCGCGCTCAGCACGGGCACGTCCGACCTCCACTCCGGCGCCTTCGGCGGCGCCGCCCCCGACGCGCTCGCCGCCCTCATCGCGCTGCTCGCGACCCTGCGCGACCACGCCGGCGACACCACGATCGACGGGCTGGACAGCTCCGGCGTCTGGTCCGGCGCGCCCTACGATCCGGCGCAGTTCGCCGCCGACGCCGCGATCCACGACGGTGCCACGATCCTCGGCTCCGGGACCATCGCCGATCAGCTGTGGGCCCGGCCGGCGGTCACCGTCATCGGCCTCGACGCGCCCGCGACGGCCACCGCCGCCGCGGCGATCCAGCCCCGCGCCACCGCTCTGCTGAACCTGCGGGTCCCGCCCGGCACCGACCCGCATCGGGCGGGCGAGCTCCTCGTCGCGCACCTGCGGAATCACGCGCCGTGGGGCGCGCACGTGGACGCCGCGGTCGAATCCGTCGGCGAGCCCTTCGCCGCCGAGACCACCGGCCCCGCCTACGGGGTCCTTCAGGACGCCCTGGTCGAGGCGTACGACGGTGCCGAGGTCGCCCTCAGCGGCCAGGGCGGCTCGATCCCGCTGTGCACGCAGCTGCGCAGGGCGGCCCCGCACGCGGAGATCGCGCTGCTCGGCGTCGAGGAGCCGCAGTGCCGGATCCACGCGCCGAACGAGTCGGTCGACCCTGAGGAACTGCGGCGCACCGCGCTCGCCGAGGCGTTGCTGCTCACCCGCCTGGCCGCACGGTCATGAGGTCCGTCGACGAGCACCGGGCCGCGGTCGCCGCGCTGGTCCCGCGACGACGGGTCGTCGACCTGCCGCCCGAGGAGGCCCTCGGGCTCACCCTCGCGCGCGATGTCGTCGCGCCGCTCGCGCTGCCGCCGTTCACCAACTCCGCGATGGACGGCTACGCGGTCCGCGCCGCCGAGGCCGCCGCGGGGGCCGTGCTCCCCGTCGCCTTCGACGTCCCCGCCGGCCGGACCGACCTGCCGCCGCTCCCACTCGGGGCCGCGTGCCGGATCATGACCGGCGCCCCGGTGCCCGACGGTGCCGACGCCATCGTCCCCGTCGAGCGGACCGACGGCGGCCTCGAGCGGGTGCGGATCGACGAGGCGCCCGAGCCCGGCCGGTTCTTCCGCGCCGCGGGCAGCGATATTGAGGCGGGCGAGGTGGCACTGCGCGGCGGCGAGCGGATCGGGCCCGCCGCCGTCGGGCTCCTGGCGGCGCTCGGCCACCCGACGGTCCGCGTGACCGCGCCGCTCCACGTGGCGGTGCTGTCCACCGGGTCCGAGCTGGTCCCCCCGGGGACGCCGCTGCGGCCCGGGCAGATCTACGAGTCGAACGCGCCGATGCTCGCGAGCGCGATCCGCGAGGCCGGCGCGACCGCCGAGGTTCTGCGGTTCGTCGAGGACCGGCCCGAGACGCTCCTCGCGCGCCTCGCCGAGCGGGTCGCGGCCGGTGGCGTCGACCTCGTCGTCACCACCGGCGGCGTCAGCGCCGGCGCGTACGAGGTGGTCAAGGACGCGCTGGCGTCCCGCGGCGTCGGCTTCGTCAAGGTCGCCATGCAGCCCGGCATGCCGCAGGGCTGCGGCACCGTCGGCTTCGACGACGGTGCCCGGGTCCCGTTCGTGACCTTCCCCGGCAACCCGGTGAGCGCGCTGGTCTCGTTCGAGGTCTTCCTCCGCCCCGCGCTGCGCGCGGCCATGGGCCTGCCGGACCGTCCGCGGCGGCGCGCACGGCTCGCCGGGGCGCTGGACTCGATCCCGGGAAAGCGCCAGTACCTGCGCGGATACGTCACGACATTGGACGACGGTACCGATTCGGTCTCGGTCCTCGGCGGGCCGGGTTCGCACTACTTACGATGGTTGTCACAGGCGAACTGTCTGCTGGACGTCCCGCCGGAGGTCGAAAAACTGGCCGAAGGTGCGGCGGTGGACGTGATCGACCTGAACGGCACCCTCTAGGAGGCACACATGATCACGCAGTACGCAGACACCGTCATGCTCGCGTCGAAGAACTTCAGCGCCGGCTGGTTCGCCTGGATCATCATCGGTGGCCTCGCCGGTTGGATCGCCAGCAAGATCATGGGCACCGACAAGGACATGGGCATCGTCAAGAACGTGCTGGCCGGCATCGTCGGGGGCTGGCTCGGCGGCTACGTCCTGCGCCTCTTCGACGTCCAGACCGGCGCCTTCGGCTGGATCCTGACCTTCATCACCGCGCTGGTCGGCGCGTGCGTCCTGATCGGATTGGTGAAGCTGGTCACCGGACGCAAGTGATCGCACCGTCGGGTGCGATGATGTCACCCGACATGACAGCGAACAGAGAGGACGTCAGGTGGCGCGCCGACCTCGCACGCCGGTCGACGGGCATCTGACCGAGCACTCCACCGGAATCGAGCACATCGCCGAACTGATCCGGCACACCGTCCCGCCGCTGCACCCCGCGGGCACCCCGTTCATCGCGGGCTCCCTCGGGGTGGCGGCGGTCGGTTACCGGAGGAAGTGGGTCCGGGTTCCCGCCCTGCTCACGGCGGCCGCGTGCGCCGGCTTCTTCCGGCACCCGCCGCGCGTCCCGCCGACGGGGACGGGCATCGCCGTGGCCCCCGCCGACGGCGAGGTGACCCTCGTCGACGAGCACGTCCCCCCGCGTGAGCTGGGCCTGGGCGACCGCCCGCTGCCCCGCGTCTCGATCTTCCTCTCGGTCTTCGACGCGCACGTGCAGCGTGCGCCGCTGTCCGGCACCGTCGACTCCGTGGTGCACACCGACGGCGCCTTCCTCTCCGCCGACCTCCCCGAGGCCAGCGACCGGAACGAGCGCACCACGGTGCGCCTCGCCACCGAGCACGGACCCGTCGGCGTCGTCCAGATTGCGGGCCTGGTGGCGCGCCGCATCCGCACCGACTGCGCGCCCGGCGACACCCTCGAGCTGGGCGAGACCTACGGCATCATCCGGTTCGGCTCCCGCGTCGACACCTACTTCCCCGCCGGTACCGAGCTGACCGTCCACAGCGGCCAGCGTGCGGTGGCGGCCGAGACCGTGATCGCGCGCCTGCCGTGACCGGCTCCGCTACCGGGCAGCCCCGCCCCGTCGGCATCATGATCCTGCCGTCCGTGCTGACGGTGGCCGCGCTGTGCGCGGGGCTGACGGGCGTCCGCTTCGCGGCGGTCGGGAAGGTCGACCTGGCGCTCATGCTGGTCGTCATCGCCGCGATCCTCGACGGGCTGGACGGCCGCGTGGCGCGCCTGTTGGGCGCCTCGACCAAAATCGGCGCCGAGTTGGACTCCCTCGCCGACGCGATCAACTTCGGTGTCACGCCCGCGTTCATCCTCTACTTCGTGTGCTTCCCGGGCTCGCCCGCCGGGTGGATCGTCGCGCTGCTGTACGTCGTGGCGATGGTCCTACGACTCGCACGGTTCAACACCCTCGCCGCCGACCCGACGGCGCCCGCCTATACCAAGGACTTCTTCGTCGGGGTGCCCGCGCCGGCCGGCGCGCTCCTGGTGCTGGCGCCGCTCGCCGCGCGGCAGGAGTGGGGCGAGGGCTGGTGGGTCAGTACCCCCACGGTCGCGGTCTGGACGCTGCTCGTCGCGGCCCTGACGGTCTCGCGGATCCCCACCTCGAGCTTCAAGTCGATGACGGTGCAGCCCGCCAAGGCCGCCGGCGTGCTCGTCCTGGTGGCCGGCCTCGCCGCGCTGATCCTCACCTACCCGTACATCGCGCTGCTCGTGGTGATCGCCGTCTACCTCCTGCACATCCCGTTCGCGTGGCGGTCCAAGCGCTGGGTCACCGCGCGGCCCGAGGCCTGGGATCGCAAGCCGGCGGAACGTCGCGCGATGCGGCGCGAGCAGCGTCGCCCCGTGCGGCCCAACCGCCGGGCCGCGCTCGTCGGGCGCGGGAGCCGACGGTCCTCCGCCCGCCTGGGCCTGCGCCGTCCCACCGGCGAGGACTGACGGACCTCCTCCGCAACTAGGGTGGGTGACGTGTCGACCCTCTCGCTCACCATCCGCCTGCAGACCTCGGCCCTCGAGGCACGACGGGGCATCGTCCGGATCCACCCCGAGGCGCTCGCGGCGCTCGGCCTGCGCGAGTGGGACGGGATCGAACTGCTCGGCGCGCGCCGCACCGCCGCGGTCGTCGCCGCGGCACCGTCGGGCAGCGCCCCGGGCATCGCGCTGCTGGACGAGCTGACGATCGCCAACTGCGGCCTCCGCGAGGACGCGACCGTCGTGATCTCCCCCGCCACCGTCTACGGCGCCAAGCGGGTGCTGCTGCGCGGCAGCGCGCTGACCCGGTCGGCGCTCGACGGTGCCGCGTTGCGGCAGGCGCTGCTGGGGAAGGTGGTGATGCCGGGCGACAGCGTCTCACTGCTGCCGCGCGACCTGGGGCCCGGCACGTCGACCGCCGACGCCGTGCAGCAACTGTCGCGGCTCGTGGGGATCACCTGGACGAACGAGCTGCTCACGGTGGTCGGCGTGGACCCCTCGCCGGGGCCGGTGTCGGTACAGCCGAACTCGGCCGTGCTCTGGGCCGACGACGAGGGCGTCGCCGCCACGCCCCCGGCCGAGGTCCTGACCGTCACCGCGGAGGTGCCGGACACCGAGGCGCCGCCCGTGCGACCCGTCGCCGACCTGGTGGGCGCGGACAGCGCGGTGCGCCGCCTCACGGAGTGGCTGTCCCTGGCCCTCGACGAGCCCGAGCTGCTGGCGAAACTCGGCGCGCCCGCCCGGCTCGGGGTGCTCATCACCGGGCCCACGGGCGGCGGCAAGGCCACCGTCGCGCGGGCCGTCGTGGCGCCGCGTCCCCTCGTCGAGCTCGACGGTGCCCTCACCGGCGCGCTGGAGCCGCAGGCGCGGCTGGCGCGGGTGCGGGACGCCGCGGCGCGCGCGATCGCCGCGGTCGGCGACTCCGGGTCGGCGCTGCTGATCCGGGACGTCGAGGCGCTGCTGCCGGCGACCCGCGAACCCGTGTCGACGATGATCCTGGACGAGCTGCGCCGCGTCGTGGCGACGCCACGGGTCGCGCTGCTCGCCACCACGTCCGCGCCGGGCGAGCTGGATTCGCGGCTGCGCGAGCCGGATCTGGCGGAGCGGACGGTCACCGTCGACCTGCCGGACGCGAAGCAGCGGGAACAACTCCTGGACCTGCTGCTGCGGGAGGCGCCGACGTCGGACCTGGACCTGCACGAGGTCGCCCTGCGCGCACCCGGTTTCGTGGCGGCGGACCTCGCGGCGCTGTGCCGGGAGGGAGCGCTGCGCGCGGCGGCGCGGGTGGTCGGCACCGACGAGCGAATCGCCATCACGCAGCCCGACCTGCTCGGGGCGCTCGGCGTGATCCGGCCGGTCTCCCGATCGGCGACGGAGGAGGTCTCGGTCGGGTCGATCACCCTCGACGACGTCGGCGACATGGTGGAGACCAAGCAGGCCCTCACCGAGACGGTGCTGTGGCCGCTGCGCCACCCGGACACCTTCGCCCGCCTCGGCGTCGAGCCGCCCCGCGGCGTGCTGCTCTACGGCCCACCCGGCTGCGGCAAGACCTTCGTGGTCCGCGCACTCGCCGCGTCGGGGCAGCTGTCGGTGCACGCGGTCAAGGGCGCGGAGCTGATGAACAAGTGGGTCGGCGAGTCGGAGAAGGCCGTCCGCGACCTGTTCGCCCGGGCCCGGGGCAGCGCACCGTCGCTGATCTTCCTCGACGAGGTCGACGCGCTGGCCCCGCGGCGCGGACAGTCGAGCGATTCCGGGGTCGGCGACAAGGTGGTCGCCGCGCTGCTCACCGAGCTCGACGGTGCCGAGCCGCTACGCGACGTCGTGGTCCTCGGCGCGACGAACCGTCCCGACCTGGTCGATCCCGCGCTGCTGCGACCCGGGCGGCTGGAGCGGCTGATCTTCGTGCCGCCGCCGGACGCCGAAGCCCGGGCGGAGATCCTCAGGACCAGCTCGCGGTCGATCCCGCTGGCCGACGACGTGGACCTCGCGGCGCTCGCCGAGCAGTTGGACGGCTACTCCGCCGCGGACTGCACCGCACTGCTGCGGGAGGCCGCGCTCACGGCGATGCGGCGCGACCTGGATGCGGCCACCGTGACCGCCGCCGACGTCGAAGCGGCCAGGCTCGCGGTGCGCCCGTCGCTCGACCCCGTCCAGGTCGCGGACCTGCAGGCCTACGCGGATCGCCGGGCGACGTAGGCACGTTCCGGCACCGGGGCGCGGATTCGGCGAGCGCCCCGGCTACACCTTGCTCACGGAGTAGAACACCGCGTTGGGGACGGCGGCGGCCTGGACCGAGCTCACGGTGACGACGTAGCCCTTGCCCGAGAACTGGGCGGACTGGGAGGCGTTCTCCGGACCGCCCACGCCGGCCCCGAGAGCGAGGTAGCCGGCGTCGGTGAGCTTGCGCTTGGCCTTCTCGTAGCCGCCGTCCCCGGCCTGCACCGTCACGTTGAAGACGGTGACGCCGCCCTGCGAGCGCTCCCCCGCATCGATGAGATTGCCGTCGACGATCGGCACCTCGTTCTTGGGGAACGCCGCGGGCAGGGTGACCGCCGTGGCGGGAGCGTCCTTGGTGTCGTCACCGCAGCCGGCGGCACCGAGGACGAGCGCGCCCGCCGCGAGGAGGGCCGACACGCCCCGGACGACGCGCCGTGAAGTGGTCGGACGATCCGTCGACTGGTCCATGCAGCTTGCGACACCCCTACCGGTAGAATCTGTCAAAGAAACGACACCCCGCTCATGAAGGACGGAGTGCCCTTGCTAGTCATCCTTGTCTGTTTGTCATTGGCGACCTTAGCCGCCCCCCTGGTGGTCGGCCGGTTCGGCGCGCGCGGATTCCTCGGACTCGCCGTCGTGCCCGCGGCCGCCCTCGCGTGGGTCGTCTCCGTCTGGCCGGTGAGCGGCGAAGCCGACCGCACCGAGTCCCTGCAGTGGGTTCCGGCCCTGAACATGAACCTCGACCTGCGATTGACGCCGCTCGCCGCGATCATGTCTGTCCTCGTGCTCGGCATCGGCGCCGTGATCCTGGTCTACTGCGCCGGTTACTTCACCGGCGTCACCAACACCCGCAAGCTACCCACCTTCGCGGCCGAGCTGGTCGCCTTCATGGCCGTCATGTTCGGCCTCGTGGTCAGCGACAACATGCTGGCGATGTACGTCTTCTGGGAGCTCACCTCGGTGCTGAGCTTCCTGCTCGTCGGCTACTACGCCGAACGCGCCACCAGCCGCCGCGCCGCGACGCAGGCACTGCTGGTGACCACACTCGGCGGCCTCGCGATGCTGGTGGGCATCATCGAGCTCGGCGAGCACTACGGCAGCTACCTGTTCTCGGAGGTCATCGCCCGCGCCGTCGCCGACCCGTCGACCATCTCGATCGGTGTCGAGGTCGGCGTCGTGCTCATCCTGGTCGGCGCGATCAGCAAGTCCGCGATCGTGCCCTTCCACTTCTGGCTCCCCGGCGCCATGGCCGCGCCCACGCCGGTCTCCGGCTACCTGCACGCCGCGGCCATGGTGAAGGCAGGAGTCTTCCTGGTCGCGCTGCTCGCGCCCGCCTTCGCGCAGCTCACCTCGTGGCGGGTCATCGTGCTGGGCCTGGGCATCCTGACGATGATCCTGGCCGGCTGGCGCGCGCTGCGCGAGTTCGACCTCAAGCTGATCCTCGCCTTCGGCACCGTCAGCCAGCTCGGCATGCTCATGGTGCTCGTGGGCACGGGCGAACGGAACGTGGCCCTCGCGGGCATGACGATGCTCACCGCGCACGCCCTGTTCAAGGCGACGCTGTTCATGGTGGTCGGCATCATCGACCACGCCACCGGCACGCGCGACATCCGGCGCCTGGCGCTCCTCGGCAACCGGCAGAAGGTCCTGGCCGTCATCGCCGCGCTCGCGGCCGCCTCGATGGCCGGTATCCCGCCGCTGTACGGCTTCGTCGGCAAGGAGGCGGGCCTCGAGACGATGCTGCACGCCTCGCTGCCGTCGCCGATCCCGGTGGTCCTGCTAGTCGGCCTGTCCGCGGGTTCCGCGCTGACGGTGGCCTACAGCATTCGTTTCCTCTGGGGCGCGTTCGGCCGAAAGGGCCAGTCCAAGCCGACGAGCGCCGTCGAGAACATGCACGCGATCAGCCCGCTGTTCCTGGCCGGCCCCGCACTGCTCGCCGCGCTCAGCCTCATCGACGGTGCCCTCTCGCCGTGGCTCGACCCCGTCCTGGCGGAGTACCCGGATCAGGCCTTCCCGCCCGCGGAGGAGCCGTATCACCTCGCCCTGTGGCACGGCTTCACCCTGCCGCTGCTGCTGACGGCGCTGATCATCGCGACGGGCGTCGTCATCGCGCAGCCGCACAGCCCGTTCGCCCGGCTCCGCCGCCGGAACAGCGTGCTGCTCGGCAACGCGGACCGGCTCTACGACGCCACGCTGCGCGGCGCCGACGTGCTCTCGCTGCGCATGACGCAGAGCACGCAGCGCGGTTCGCTGCCGCTCACCCAGGGCACGATCCTGCTCACGCTGGTGCTGTTGCCGGTCCTGGTACTGGCCTTCGGGACTCGCGCGCGACCCGACCTGCAGGTCGAGGTCTCGCCGCTGTTCCTGGCGATCTCGGCGCTGATGTGCGCCGCCGCCGTCACGGCCGTCGTGCTGCGGAACCGGTTGGCGACGGTGCTCGTCGTCGGCGTGACCGGCTACGGCACGGGTGTGATCTTCGCGGTCTACGGCGCGCCGGACCTGGCGCTGACGCAGTTCCTGGTGGAGACGCTGACCCTGGTGATCTTCGTTCTGGTGCTGCGCAAGCTGCCCGCGGAGGCCCCGATCACCGGCAATCGCCTCTCCCGCACGGCTCGGGCCCTGCTCGGGGTGGCGGTCGCGGCGATGGTGGTCGTGGTGGCCATCGCCACGCGCGCGGCGCGGGTGACCGCGCCCGTCGCGGACCGGCTGCCCGAACAGGCCTACAAGTTCGGCTACGGGCACAACACGGTGAACGTGATCCTGGTGGACATCCGCGCCTGGGACACCTTCGGCGAGATCTCCGTGCTGCTCGTCGCCGCGACCGGCGTCGCCTCGCTGGTCTTCCGCAATCGCCGGTTCGGGGCGGCGCCCCGGGTCAGCGCCGCCGCGGCGGCCGCGGCGGCGGCCGCGCCGGGCACCACCTGGCTGCGGGGCAGCGCGCTCCGCGATCCGCGGCACCGTTCGCTGGTCCTGGAGATCACCTCGCGCCTGGCCTTCCCCACGATCATGGTGGTCTCGGTGTACTTCTTCTTCGCCGGCCACAACGCACCGGGCGGTGGCTTCGCCGGCGGCCTGACCGCGGGCCTGGCCCTCGTGCTGCGCTACCTCGCGGGCGGCCGGTACGAGATCGGCGAGGCGCTGCCGCTCGACGCGGGCCGCATCCTCGGCACCGGCCTGATCCTCGCGGCGGGCGGCAGCATCGTCTCCCTGCTGCTGGGCGCGCCGGCCATGTCGTCGGTCGCCTTCGAGTTCGTCCTGCCGGTCTTCGGCGATGTCAAGGTGGTCACGGCCCTGATCTTCGACGCCGGCGTCTACCTCATCGTCGTGGGCCTCGTCCTCGACGTCCTGCGCAGCCTCGGTGCCCGACTCGACCTGGAGGGATCCCCCGCCGACATGACCTCACCGATCCCCGTCCAGACCGGGGGTGGTGCACGATGATCGTCGACATCGGTCTCTTCACCGCGATCGCCGTCATGGTGGCCACCGGGGTGTACCTGCTGCTCGACCGCAGTCTGACCCGGATGCTCATGGGCATCATCCTGGCCGGTAACGCGGTGAACCTGCTGATCCTCGCGCTGTCCTCCCCGCCGGGCAATCCGCCGATCGTCGGCTACTTCTCCGACGGCCGGCTCACCGAGGCGGATCCGCTCGCGCAGGCGATGATCCTCACCGCCATCGTCATCACGATGGGCATGGCGGCGTTCATCCTCGCGCTCGCCTACCGGTCCTTCACCATCAACACCGACGACGAGGTCGACGACGACCCCGAGGACACGAAGGTCCTCGAGCGCGACGTCGACATCGCCGCGAACGATCCCGACTACGACGCCTCGGACGATCCGATCACGGGCGCACCGTCGGCCCTCGGCGACGCCTTCGGCCCCGACGGCGAGCCCCTCACCCCCGAGCAGCTCGCGCAGGCCCGCGTCGACGTCGTGGACACCGGGGCGCTCCCGCTGCCCAGCGTGCCGCGAGAGAAGCAGCTGCCCCCGGCCGCGGAGAAGGGGGACCGGCGATGACCGAATCGTTGATGCTCGCCCTCATCCCGCTGCCGACGGTGCTGCCGATCGTCGCGGCCGCGATCACGATGGTGATGGGCCGGCACCCCCGGCTGCAGCGCCTGATCTCGCTGCTCTCGCTCACGGCGATCGTCGCGGTCTCCGCGCTGATGCTCTACTACACCGACCGGCACGGCACCGTCGCGCTGCACGTGGGCGGCTGGGGCGACCGGGACGACAAGGGCAGCCCGCTCGGCATCACCCTCGTCGCCGATCAGCTCGCGGCGCTCATGGTGCTGGTCTCGGCGATCGTGCTGCTGGGCGTGCTCGTCTACTCGGTCGGGCAGGGTATTCGCGACGGTGACGAGCACCAGCCCGTCTCGATCTTCTACCCGACCTATCTGATCCTCGCGGCGGGCGTGTGCAACGCCTTCCTCGCGGGCGACCTGTTCAACCTGTTCGTCTCCTTCGAGATGCTGCTCGCCGCGAGCTTCGTCCTCCTGACGGTGGGCGGCAGCGCCGACCGGATCCGGGCCGGCGTCTCGTACGTGATGGTCTCGATGGTCTCGTCGGTGATCTTCCTGCTGGGCATCGCGTACGCCTACTTCGCCACGGGCACGCTCAACCTCGCGGACATGGCGATCAGGCTGCAGGACCTGCCGTCGGGCACCCGGGCGACGCTGTTCGCGGTCCTGCTGGTGGCCTTCGGGATCAAGGCGGCGATCTTCCCGCTGTCGACCTGGCTGCCGGACTCCTATCCGACGGCCCCGGCCCCGGTCACCGCCGTCTTCGCGGGCCTGCTCACGAAGGTCGGCGTCTACGCGATCATCCGCGCGCACACGCTGCTCTTCCCGGGCGGCTCCCTCGACGACGTGCTCATGATCGCCGGCCTGCTGACCATGATCGTGGGCATCCTCGGTGCGATCGCGCAGACCGATATCAAGCGTCTGCTCTCGTTCACGCTGGTCAGCCACATCGGCTACATGATCTTCGGCATCGCGCTCTCGACGCCGCTGGGCCTGAGCTCGACCATCTACTACGTGGTGCACCACATCCTCGTGCAGACCACGTTGTTCCTCGTGGTCGGTCTCATCGAACGACAGGCGGGCGCCGCCTCGCTGCGCCGCCTCGGCGGGCTCGCCGCGGCCAGCCCGGTGCTCGCGATCCTGTTCTTCCTGCCCGCGCTGAACCTCGGCGGCATCCCTCCCTTCTCCGGCTTCGTCGGCAAGGTGGGACTCCTCGAGGCGGGCGTGCGCCAGGGCTCGGTGCTGGCGTGGGTGCTGGTCGCGGGCAGCGTGATCACCAGCCTGCTCACGCTGTACGCGGTGGTCCGCGTCTGGACGAAGGCCTTCTGGCGCCCCCGGTCCGACGCCCCGGAGGGGCAGCTGGCCGTCGCGCATCCGGAGGCCCTGCTCGACGATGCCGGCGTCATCGACTTCGCCGACCGCGAGGACCCTGGCCGGATGCCGCTGAGCATGGTCGCCCCGACCGCGGGGCTGCTCGGCGTCGGGCTGATCCTCGCGCTCCTGGCGGGGCCGATGTTCACCGTGACCGACCGCGCCGCGGAGCAGTTGATCGGCCGCGCGGACTACGTCGAGGCCGTGCTCGGCCCGGAGGGCGTCGCCAGGCTGAAATCGCCCGACGGTCACGGCGGGTGGCAGGCGCACTCGACGGCGCCCGGCACCGTCGAACCGCAGAACCGGGAGGGAGGCACGCATGGCTAGGCGACTCGTGACGCGCGTCCTGCCCGACCTGCGCGACGGCCGCGCCGTCCTCGTCAAGGTGGGACAGCTGCTCTGGCTCGACGCAGTGTGGGTGATGCTGTGGGGCGGCGTCACCTGGGGCAACATCGCCGGCGGCCTGCTCGTCGGGCTCGCGATCCTGTTCCTGCTTCCGCTGCCCCCGGTGCCCGTCGAGGGACGCGTGCACCTCGGGGCGCTGCTCAAACTGGGCGCCGTCTTCGTGGTCGAGATGTTCCGGTCGTCGATCGACGTGGCGTGGCTGGCGATCCGGCCCGGCGCGATGCCGCTCAGCGCGGTCCTGCGGGCGAAGGTCTCGATCAAGTCCGATCTGGTGCTCACGCTGCTGGTCGACATGATGAACCTGATCCCGGGCACGATGGTGCTGGAGATCGATACCAAGCGGCGCCTCCTCTACGTGCACGTGGTCGACGTGAGCAGCGAGAAGGCGGTGCGCCAGTTCTACCGCAGCACAGCGCGTCTCGAGCGGCTGTTCATCGACGCCTTCGAGCGCGATAACGAGTGGCACGCGAGTCCCCTGCACGGCATCGACGACGACGAGTACCACCACGCCACCCCGGCGGCACGGAGCCTCGCGGGCGACGCCCGGCGGATGGCCGCGCCCGAGATCGCCTACCGCAAGGCACGCCGGACCGAGGACGAGGAGAAGGCATGACCATCGTCTTCGTGATCACCGGCACGGTCCTCGTGGCCGCCGCCTTCCTCACCACCTACCGGCTGCTCCGCGGCCCGAACACGCTGGACCGGGTCGTCGCCGTGGACGCGCTGGTCGCCATCGCCGTCGGCGGCCTGGCCGTGTGGGCGGCGTACAGCCGCAACTCGTCGGTCATCCCCGGGATCGTGGCGCTGTCGCTCATCGGCTTCGTCGGCTCGCTCTCGGTGGTGCGGTTCCGGGTGCCCGACGATGCCGGGACCGCCCCGGCGCCGCCCGACGAGACGCCGGACATCGCGCCGCGGAACGGAGGCCTCCGATGATCATCGACATCGTCTCGTCGATCCTGTTCCTGACCGGCGCGGCCTTCGCCGTGACCGCCGCGATCGGCATCATCCGCTTCCCGGACACGCTGACCCGCATGCATGCGGCCACCAAGCCGCAGACCCTGGGACTGCTCCTGCTGTTGGCGGGCGCGATCGTGCGGATGACCGACTCCGTCGACGTGTGGATGCTGGTTCTCGTGGGCCTGTTCACGATGATCACCGCGCCGGCGGTCGCGCACCGCGTGGGTCGCGTGGCCTACCAGGAGCAGCGCCTGCGGGACCGGACCATCGAGCCCGACCAGATGGAGACCGGCAGCCGGGATTAGCGGCGCCGGCCTCCGTCGGAGCACTCAGTCGGACGTGCCGGGCCGCCGGGCCCAGGCCATCCGCGACCAGGGCAGCGCGATGCCGGACGGATCGTCGACCAGCCGAGGCCGCACCGGCCCGTCGTCGGCGGGCGGAGCTTCCGCCAGCGCGCGCACGTAGCGTTGCCCGGTGTCCGGAAGCACCTGGACGGTGGCGTCGACCGGCTCGGCGCACCTCTGCTCGTACTCCGCCACGGCGTGCCCCGCGCCCGAGGAGAGCCCCGCGAACACCGCGTGATCGGCGAGCAGGCGGTGGGCCCCGCGCCGGGCGACCTCGTAGGACACCCAGTGGATGACGTCGTAGAGCCGGTGCCGGACGTTCTCGAACGGGATCGACGAGCCGATGCCCGCGATGAGCATGGCGGGGTCCTCCACGTGCTCGGCGCCGAAGGTGACGCTGCCGAAGGGCTGCACTCCGACGAGGTGCACCCGGAGACCGGCCTCCTCGAAGCCCAGCCGCAGCGCCCCGCTCGAGACGCCGGATCCCACCGGCGCGACCAACCGCAGCGACGCCACACCGTCGGCCGCGAGCACCGCGGCAGCGCTCCGCGCGATGTCCCGATAGCCCAGGTAGTGCACCGGGTCGTGGTACTGCCGCATCCAGTGCAACGACGGGTCCTCGGCGAGCAGCTCGATGATCCGGCGGACGCGGCGGTCCTGGTCGAGCCTCAGCGACTCCGACGGCGGCATCTGCTCCAGATCGACACCGAGAGCGAGCAGTTGCAGCCGCAGGCACTCGTCGATCGTGGTGGATCCGACGATGCGGCAGCGCACGCCGGCCTCGTGGCAGGCGAGCGCCAGACCGTAGGCGTAGATGCCGGACGAGGAGTCGATGACGGTGCCTCCGGGCCGGATTCGTCCCGCGTCCAGTGCGAGCCGCAGCGCGGCCCGGGCCGAGGCGACCTTCATCGACTCGAACCGCAGGAGGTATCGCGTCTCGGCGGCCCGGATGAGGGCGGGCCGGCTCAGCGCCTCGGCGATATGACCGTAGCTCTTCATGCGGCTCCTCCGATCGGCATGGGCTCGGCTGCCACCTGGAATCCGGCGGCTCGCACCCGGTGCGCGGCGCGCCGCACCTCGTCCGTGGCCCGGGTGTCCGCGAACAGCAGACCCGCCACGTTGCCGGAGTGCGCCACCTGGACGCCGAGCGCACCGGCGCCCTCGGCCGCCGCGATGAGTCCGTCGAGATCGCGCTTGTAGTGCCGACTCTGGTTGAGTTGCGCACTGCGCGTGGCGACCGCGGCCACGGCCGCGGCGTCCCCCGCGGTCACCGCGCGGCGCAGCAGCGCCCGCAGCTCCTCGTACTCCGCCACGTGCCCGGCGCCCGTGTGCGCCAGGGACAGCGTGTCGACGGGGCCGCCCAGCACGCAGCGCACGAGGAGCATCCGCGGGAGCCGAGGTCCGAGCGTCTCGATGACGTGACCGTGCCTGTGCGCGAACAGGATCGGCTGGTCCGACCAGAGCGGATCGGACGCTCCCTCGGCACCGATCGCCAGGCGCGCGACGGTGTCCGTGTCGAGCTCCACGCCGCCGGAGTCCGCGACCGCGCGGACGGCGGCGAGGACGTCCGCGGTGGAGGAGCCGAGACCGAGTCCGACCGCCGCGGTCCGGGTCACGCGAAGTTCACCGCCGGTGAACCGGGGCGCACCGTGCGCACACAGATGGGCGACCGTCGCCTCGGCGGCGCGGCGCGCCTTCTCCAGATCCCGTGCACGGGAGCCGGACCCGACCCGCACCTGGCCGGTGGAGTCGGGCACGAAGACCGCGACGGAACCCACGGAACCGATCGGCACCGTCACCAGCCCTGGGCATTCGTCGAAGACGGGACAGCGGAAGCGCCCCTGGAGCAGTTCTCCGTGATGGCCGGTACAGCGCCCCACACCCACGCCGGGGGCTCCGGGGCGGCGCGCGCTCATGTGACCGGCTCCTCGGTCCGCAGCCGGGTCCGCGCCCGCAGGGCGAAGACAGCGGCGAGCGCTGTCGCGCCGCCGAGGGCGAGCCCCACCCCGGTCCACCCGCCGGTCGCGAGTGCGGCTCCACCGACCGTCGCGCCCGCGAAGACCCCGACGCTCTGCGCGGCGCCGTTGAGCGAGAGGACGGTGCCGCGCACCGCCCCGGCCCCGCGCACGAGCGTGGTCGTCACCGCAGCGGCGATGACGGCGTGCGCGGCCGAGACGACCGCCACCAACGGCCACGCCACCGCGATGTACGGGACGGTGTACAGCGCGATCATCGCGGCCGCGGCGACCACGATCGCGATCCCCGTCGTACGGAGCAGCCGGTCCGTGCCCTGGTCCTGCATCACCCTGCCGCCCACGAAGTTCCCGAGGAAGAAGGCGAGCCCCGATGTCGCCCAGACCAGGGAGAACCAGCCCGTCCCGATACCGAACCGCTCGGCGAAAGCGGCCGCGATGTAGGCCAGCGAGCCCATGAATGCCAGCGTGCGGAGCAACGAGATCGCCAGGACGTCCAGCGCACCGGGGATCGACCGCACGGTGCGGAAGGCCTCGAGGTAGCTCAGCCGCGTGTCCCCGCCGCTGGTGTCCCGCCTCCGCGCGACCAGGACCGCGACCAGGACCAGGACGACCGCGGTGGCTGCCATGTCCGCGCGCCATCCCCACAGCACCGCGGGGGCGGCCAGCACCGGCGCGGCGAGGACGGCGGTGAGCGTCATGGTCGACGAGATCAGTGTCGCCGCCCGCGCGGACGCCGCGGGTGTGTCGAACCGGTCGGCGGCCATCGCCGAGAGCGCGGGATTGAGGACCGCCGTGCCCGCCCCGATCAGGAGGCAGAAGACGATCCACGCACCGGTACTGCCCTGCAGCGCAAGGCCACAGCCCACGGCGAAGACGAGCAGGGCCGATGCCGCCACCGCCGACCGCGAGAGCCGGTCGAGCAGCGGCGCGGCCGCGACGCCGACCAGCAGCGCCGCCACCCCGCCGAGGCCGCGCAGACCACCGATCAGGTCCACGCCCGCGTGCGCGTCCGCGGCGATCGCGACGAGGAAGTTCGCCATCACGGTGAACGGCACCAGCCCCAGCGCGGCGGCGACGAGCATCGGCCAGATCGCGCGCACGAGTATCCGGTCGGGTACCGGGCGGTCCGCGGCCGTGCTCATGAGGCACTCCGGTACAGGTACATCGGCGAGGCGTCCGCGGAGAACTGCGAGAACGGGAAGTGCTCGGCCGAGAGGGCGGTGAGGCCGGCGCCGAGGAAGGCGCGGGCGACGGCGGCGCCGCTCTGTGCGTACACCGCCAGCGGCACGTCGCGCTCCCTGCAGACGGTGAGGATCTCGTCGAAACTGCCGTTGCCCAGGCTCATTCCGGTCGCGAGCACCGCGTCGGCCTCGGCCAGGACCGCACGGTGATCACCCGCGACGGGGTCGTCCCAGTGCGTGCGCTCCAGGTTCCGGTCCGCGAGCAGGGGCTCTCCACCGCGCTCCCGGATCGCGGCCACCAGTGGGTTCACCACGCCGATCAGCGCGACCCGCGCGCCGGGCGCGAAGTCCAGCAGTTCCGCGACGGCCGCGTCCCGGGCCACCGCGCGGACATCGGGGGTACCGGTGGGCAGTGTCCGCAGTACCGCGCGCGGGTCGTCGCGGTGGGGCGCAGCTGCGCCCAATGCGGCGTCGGCGGCGGCGATCCGGAGCGGCTGCGCGGGGTGTTCGAGGAGGGTCGTGAGGGGCTCGCCGGACAGGTCCGCGATATCCGGGTCCAGCTCCCTCTCCTCGAAGGCGCAGGCGCCGAACGAATCCCCGACGCGGATCAGGACGTAGCGGTTGCGGTAGCGCTGGTCGCTGCCCGCGAGGCGGGTGCCGTGCGCGACGAAGAAGACACTGCGGGCCACCGCACCGTCGGCGGCCTCGCGGGCGAGCTCGACGACGTCGGCGACGGATGCGGGAGCCGGGGCGGGCGCGGTCATCGGGCGGCTCCGCTCTGCTCCAGGTAGTCCGCGAGCGCCGCCGCGGCGTCGAGGTTACGGGCTCCCGCGATCATCTCGGCGTAGTCCACCACGCGGATGCGGTTCTCGCGCACCGCAGGCGAGTCCTTGATCGGCGACGACTGCCGGAGGTAGTCGATCTTCTGCTGCGCGGGCTGCTTGTCGTAGTCGACGATCACGATCACCTCGGGCTGGGCCTGCACGACCGACTCCCAGCCGACCGAGGTCCACCGTCCGTCCACATCGTGGGTCACCGAGCGACCACCGGCCAGGGAGATCACCTGATCGGCCGCGGCTCGACGGCCCGCGGTGTACGGCTCCGCCGTCCCGGAGTCGTAGATGAACACCGACGGTTTCACCGCCTTGCGGTCGGCGCGCTCCCGGAGCACGCGCTCGCGGGCGCGCAGGTCGCCGACCAGCTTCGCCGCGCGGTCCTGGACCCGGAAGATCGTCCCGAGGTTCGCGAAGTCGGTGTACGTGTCGGCCAACGGGTTCGCTTCGCCCGCGGTCGGCTTATCGCCGTAGTTGTAGCAGGTCTCCTCCTGCATGTAGCTGTCGATGTGCAGCTTTCCCAACGATTCCGGCGTCACTCCACGGGCCGGGCTGAAGCCCGCCTGCCAGCCGGCGAAGACCCAGTCGGCCTTGGCGGCGACGAGCGGTTCCTGAGTGAGGACGCCGTCGCTGAGGATCGGAACCTTGGCGTACTCATCGCGGTACGGGGACTTCGCGATCACGCCGTGCACCGTCTTCGGGAGCACGATGCCCTTGATCCGGTCGGTCAGGCCCAGGGCGAACATCTTCTCGATCGCCGCCACGTCGTAGGGGACGGCCGCGGTCGGTGACCGGTACTGCTGGTGCACACCGCAGTTGGTCACCTCGATGAGGTCGGTCGAGGTGTCCGCGGGGCGCGCGCCGCAGGCGGCGAGGCTGAGCACGGCGCTCGCCGCGACTGCCGCGGCGAGGAGGGAGCGGTGATGCATAGGGCGATCCTTTCGATCGATCGGTACTAGAGTTCGAAGCGGACCCGCGGCGGGCCGGTCCCGGACGCCGCGACGGTGGGACGGACCCCGTAGACCTCCGCGATGCGCTCCGGCGTGAGAACCTCCGCCGGGGTTCCGGAGACGACGACCCGACCCGCGGCCAGGAGCACCAGCCGGTCGCAGCTCTGCGCGGCGAGGTCGATGTCGTGGATGGCGGTGACGGTGGTCTTCGGGGTGGCGCGCAGCAGCCGCAGCAGGTCGAGTTGATGCCGTACGTCGAGATGGTTGAGGGGCTCGTCGAGCAGGAGCACCGGGGTGGCCTGCGCGAGGGCGCGCGCGATCAGGATCCGTTGGCGCTCACCGCCGGAGAGCCCGAGGACGCTGCGCCGGCGGAGGTGCGCCGCGCCGACCGCGTCGAGGGCCGCCGTACAGGCGCGCACCGCCCCGTCGGTCCCGGCGTCGCCGTGCGCGAACCGCCCCAGCATGACCGTCTCCTCGACGGTGAATCCCAGGTGCCCGGACTCGCTCTGCGTCACGGCGGCGATGCGGCGCGCACCATCGCGACGGCCGAGAGCGCCGAGGTCCTCCCCACCCACGCGGACGGTGCCCTTGGTGGGCGTGAGGGCGCGGTACAGGCAGCGCAGCAGGGTCGACTTCCCGCTGCCGTTGGGTCCGATCAGGCCGACGTGCTCCCCGTCGTCGATGGCGAGCGAGATCTCGTCGAGGATCCTGCGGCCGCCGAGCTCGACGGTGATCCGGTCCAGGTCGACCCTCACGCCGCACCTCCGAGCAGTCCCCCGCGCCGGCGGAGCAGTACGACGAAGACCGGCACCCCGACCAGGGCCGTGACGATGCCGAGCGGAAGTTCTCGAGGCGCGACGGCCACGCGGCTGAGGAGATCGACCCAGACCAGCAGCAGCGCGCCGACGAGTGGCGCGAGCAGTAGTACCCTCCGATGCGCCGGCCCCACCATCATCCGCACTGCGTGCGGGACGACCAGTCCGACGAATCCGACCGTGCCCGCGACCGAGACGAGCACCGAGGTCATCACGACGATGACGAGGAACAGCGCCCGGCGGGTGCGGTGCGGGTCGAGGCCGAGGGCGGCCGCCGCCTCGTCCCCCTGGGAGAGGACGTCGAGCACCCCGGCGAGGCGCCCGGTGATCAGGCCGCACGCGGCCACCGTCACCGCGACCAGCGGTAACACCGACCACTGCGCGCCGCCCAGCCCGCCGAGGAGCCAGAACATCACCGACCGCGCGGCGTCCCCGACCGGGTCGAAGAAGACGATCGCGCCCGCCAGTCCCTGGAAGGCGAAGGCCAGCACGACGCCCGTGAGCACCAGCCGGACCGGGCTGAGGGCACCGTCGGGCGTCCGGCTGAGCAGGTAGACCAGCAGCGAGGCGAGCACCGCGGTGACGAACGCCGCCCCGGCGGTCCCGGCGACGCCGACGCCAGCGACCGCACCGGTGGTGACCACGAAGCTGGCACCCACCGACGCACCACTGGAGATGCCGAGGATGAACGGATCGGCGAGCGGATTACGGACGAGGGCCTGGCACGCCACGCCTGCCAGCGCAAGCCCGGCACCGACCAGGGCGGCGAGCAGAACCCGGGGCAGACGGAGGTCCCAGAGGATCGAGTACGCCGAGTAATCCTCGCGGGCAACCGTTCCGCCGCTCAGCGCGGCCCACAGCAAGCGTCCGGTATCGCGCAGCGGAACCGCCGCGGCGCCTTGGGACACCGCGATCGCCATGGACGCGGCCAGGAGGGCGGCGAGGACGCCGGCGACCAGCACGGGGTGGGCACCGACGCCGTACCGCCGGTCCGAGGTGGACAACACGCGGCAAGATTAGTAACGATTACTTTTGTTAACAAAGATGCATGCGTCTATGGATGCCCGCCACACCCCCGCGACTCACGGGAGGATGAGTTCGCCCGTCACCGAGCGCACGACGTCGCGGTAGGCATCGGTGCTGCACACGCCGCCGGCCGTGGCCCGCTGTCGCTGGTAGGACGCGCCGCGGCGGGGGATCTCGGTCACGGCGGCCAACTCACGGGAACAGCCCAGCCGCCGCGCGATCGGGGTCAACTGCTCGAGCAGATCGTCGAGATCTTCGGTGACCAGGCGCTCGTTGTTGTCCGCGTCCTGGATGATGATCGCGTCGAGTCCGTACCGGGCGGCGCGCCACTTGTTCTCCTGGACGTGCCACGGCGGCAGGGTCGGCAGGGTCTCGCCCGCGTCGAGCCGGGAGTCGAGCCACACGACGAGGCAGTGGATCAGCGCGACCAGGGCCTCGAGCTCCGCGAACGAGGACATACCGTCGCAGATCCGCACCTCGATGGTGCCGAGGTGGCACGCGGGCCGGATGTCCCAGCGGATCTCGTTGAGGTGATCGATGATCCCGGTGGTCTTCTGGTCGTGCACGAAGCGCTCGAACTCACTCCACCGCTCGAACTGGAAGGGCAGGCCCGCGGTGGGCAACTGCTGGAACATCATCGCCCGGGTACTGGCGTAGCCGGTGTCGTGCCCGCCCCACATCGGGGAGCTCGCGGAGAGCGCCAGCAGGTGCGGGTAGTGGTTGAGCAACGCCGAGATGATCGGCAGCACCTTGTCCCGGTGGTTCACGCCGACGTGCACGTGCACGCCCCAGATGAGCATCTGCCGGCCCCACCACTGAGTGCGGGCGATCAGCTCGTCGTAGCGCGGATTCTCGGTGAGCTGCTGCGCGTTCCACTGCGCGAACGGGTGCGTGCCCGCTCCGAACAGGTCCATGCCCATCGGGTCCGAGGTCTCGCGGACGGCGCGGATGACCGCGGCCAGATCCGCCATCGCCTCCGCCGTGTTCTCGCAGACGCCCGTCACCACCTCGACGGTGTTGCGCAGCATCTCCGAATGCACCTGCGGCGCGATCTCCGGGTTCGCGGCGCGGACACCGTCGAACAGCTCCCCGGCCCTACTGACCAGGTCCGCGGTCTCCCGGTCGACGAGTGCGAATTCCCACTCGACGCCGATCGTCGGCCGCGCTGACGCCTCGAAGGCGACGGTCTCGATGACTAACCGACCTTGATCACGCCGCAGGCGATGCGCCCGCCGGCATCGCCGGTGTTGAGGGTGGTCTCGTCCGGCACGGGCTGACCCGGAACGATGTTGGTGTAGCGGGCGGACGGGATGTTGCCGAAGTTGTCGGGCTTCTCGTGGATCACGAGCGCGTTCCCATCGGTGTTCTTCTTGATGTCGGCGAGGGTGAAGGCGCCCGTGCTGGTCACGGTCTGACCGGTGCCGTTCGCGTTGACGAAGACCGAGACGAGGTCGCCGGTCATCGGGTGGCCGGTGGCGCCCGACTTCTGCCAGTGGCCACCCGCCGAGCCGAAGTTGGTGGCGGAGCCGGGCGCACCGTTCTTCGCGACCGAGTTCGGCTCGCACTTGCCCACCTCGTGGATGTGCATGCCGTGGAATCCGGCGGACAGGCCGGTCACGCGCACGTCGATGACGACCACACCGTCCTTCTCGGAGAAGGTGGCCTTGCCCGCGCTGCTGCCGTCGGGCTTGACGAGCGAAGCCTCGGCGGAGCCGGACGACGGCGCGCTCGCGGCCGGCTTCTCCCCGCCGTGCGCGGCGTTCGGGTCGAGGCTGCGGACGGGGCCCTGGGCCGGCACCGACGCACCCGTGACGACCGCGGGCGTCGTGCCGGGGCTGTCCGACCGCGGCTCGTCCGGAGTGCAGCCCGTCAGGGCGAGTGCCGCCACCGGAAGGATCGCGATCGGGGCGAGGAACTGACGCTTCGTCATCGATGACTCCTTATGGAACGGCTACCTGGGGCTGGGCCGCCCTGTGGCTGGTATTGCCCGAAATCATATCGGGGCCGATGCCGGGCCGAGGGGCAGGTCCCCGGTGCGGCGTCCGCGGGCTACTTTTTGACGACCGCGACGGCGAGCGCGCCCGCACAGGGCTCGAGTCCGGCGGGCCGGAGCGCAGTAGCGGCCCCCGGAAGTGCGGTGGCGACGGTCTTGGCCGCGTCCTCGCCACCCTCCGCGAAGTACACGGTGGTGGCGCGCGGGGCCGCAGGACGGTTCGGCCATGCGGCGGGATCGCCCGCCTGCACGGTGATGCCGGCCTTGGTGAGACGCTCGCGGGCATCGACGACGGGCGCCTTCGCGACGGAGATCAGGCACGCCGTCGGCTGGGCGGGTGCGGGCTGCGCCGTCTGCGTGGCGGCGGCCTTGATCTTCTCCTCCTGGGCGTTCAACGCCGCCTGCGGGTCGTCGTTGCGCGTCACGAGCCCGTGGACCCCGATCGCCGCGAGGATGATGGCGGCCGAGATCAGGATCATGATGATCGTCCGGATCGGGACGGCCCGGGTGTTCTGAGTGCTCACGACACCCGACTGTATCGGATCACGTGATCTCGAAGCCGAGCTTGCGAGCGGCCCGAGCCTTCTGCCTGCTCGCCCGGACACGACGCAGACGCTTGACGAGCATGGGATCGGCGGCGAGCGCCTCGGGGGTGTCGACCAGCGCGTTGAGCACCTGGTAGTACCGGGTCGCGGAGAGCCCGAAGAGCTCTTTGATCGCGTCCTCCTTGGCGCCGGCGTACTTCCACCACTGGCGTTCGAAGGCCAGGATGTCGTGTTCGCGCCTGGTCAGGCCGTCCTCGCCGCGCTCGTCGACGGGGTGCGCGTCAGTTCGGACCGTCTTCTGCGCGGCCGCACCGGCGCCCTCCATGCGTTCCCCTCGCATTCGAAATAACACTTCTGTAGTTCGCGTCAATCTAACCACGGCCGGCGCCGGCGCCCCGAGGCTCTGGACGCGTGTGTCGCGAACTCGCCGGGCGAGCCGCCCCGTCCGGCCCGGCCGAGTGCGCCTGTGCGGCCCGCACCGCCCCCGGACTACCGTGTAAGCATGTCCGTCCTCCCCATCGTCATCGTCGGCGACCCCGTGCTGCACACCCCCACGAAGCCCGTCGAGCTCGACGCCGACGGCCGGCCCTCCGCCGAGGTCGTGGCCCTGCTCGACGACATGTACGAGACGATGGACGTCGCCAACGGCGTGGGGCTCGCCGGCAACCAGGTGGGCCGCGGCCTGCGTCTGTTCGTCTACGACTGCCCGGACGAGGAGACCCGCGAGCGCCGCCGCGGCGAGGTGATCAACCCCGTCCTCACCACCTCCGAGATCCCCGAGACCATGCCGGACCCCGACGACGACTGGGAGGGCTGCCTCTCCGTCCCCGGCGAGTCCTTCCCGACGGGCCGCGCCGCCTGGGCGAAGGTCGTCGGCACCGACCGCAACGGCGAGCCGGTCGAGATCGAGGGCACCGGTTTCTTCGCACGGATGCTCCAGCACGAGACCGGCCACCTCGACGGCTTCCTCTACACCGATGTCCTCACCGGCCGCTACGCGCGCCAGGCGAAGAAGCTCATCAAGAAGCAGGGCTGGACCGTCCCCGGCCTCACCTGGGTGCCCGGCACCGTCGAAGACCCCTTCGGGCACTGACGTGCCGGTTCCCGGCGACCGGGTCGTGATCCGGCGGCTGCTGCCGTCCGGGCAGGCCTCGGACGTCATCGGGACCCTGCTCGCCGACGGTGACCCCCTGCGGGTCCGGGCGGACCGCGACGGCGCGGAGCATCTCGTGCCGCGGGACGCGGTCGTCCGATGGAAGACGGTGCCGCCCCGCCCCGTCCGGGCCGGCGAGATCCGGTCGCTGGACCTGGCGCGGGCCCGGTCCTGGTGGTCGGTGGAGCGGGAGTGGATCGACGGCTGGCTGTGCCGGGCCGCCCCGGGCGTGCCGGGGAATCGGGCGAACGCGGCGGCGCCCCTGCACCCCGACGCCTCCCTCGACCGGCTGGACGGCGTCCGCGCCTGGTACGCCGCCCGCGACCTGCCACTGCACCTGACGGTGTCCGAGCGGCTCCTGCCCGGCGCGTCCGCGCTCGCGCCTCTCGCCCAGCCCACGGAGGTGCTCACGGCGCCCGCCCTCGGCGCCGCCGACCCCGCGGTTCGGTTCGCCGCCGCACCCGATACCGCGTGGCTCTGCCTCACGGGAGCGGCCGCGCCGCTCGTCGCCTCCGTCGACGGGTGCCGTGCTCTTCGCCACCCTCCCCGGGCCCGACGGTGCCCCCGCGGCCGCCGGCCGCCTCGCGCTCACCGCCGACGCCACCGGAACGGTGTGGGCCGGGATCGGCTCGATGGCCGTCGCACCCGAGCAGCGCCGACGGGGCCTGGCCACCCGCCTCCTCGGCGCACTGCGCGCGCGGGCTGCGGACGAGGGCGCTCAGCGCGTCTTCCTCGAGGTCGTCCGGGACAACACCGCCGCCCAGGCCCTCTACCGCGGCCTGGGGTTCACCCGTCACCACGGCTACCACTACTGGACCGAGCCCCGATGACGACACCCGCGCAGCGGGTGGCGCGCGCCCGGTACGTCCGGGCGCTGCGCCGGCCCGGCTCCTAGGTGTGTGCCGCGGAGGTAACGATGTCCTGGTACTGCGGGAAGCGAGTGAGGAACGAGCGCACGTAGCTGCAGACGGGGATGACGCGGCGCCCGCGGGAGCGCAGGTCGTCGAGAACTCCCGACACGAGGGCCCGGGCGAAGCCCTGCTTGCCGAACTTCTCCATCACCACCGTGTGCAGCAGGATCACGTCACCGTGCTCGGTGACCTCGTACCCCTCGACGCCGATGAGCTCGTCGCCCGACCAGAGCTCGTACCGGTCGCGCACCGGATTGTCGAAGAGACGCAACGGCTCCCCCAGTTCCAGCGTGGGCGGGGGAACCTCGACCTTGTCAGCCATGAACACCTCCTGTGATGCGGATCACCCCACCGTACGCCGGAACCCCGACAAGCCGGTGGATGCACGACCGGTGTTTTCACATCCGTCACATTTCTCGATCGTGAACCCGGCAACGCCGCTACCGTGAAATCCATGACGCTGGTCGCCCGCGGGCTCACGCGGACCTTCAAACAGCATGTCGCGGTCGCCGATGCGAGGCTCACGCTCACCCCCCGGGCGCATCACCGGGCTGGTCGGGCCGAACGGCGCGGGCAAGACGACGCTGCTGCTCATGCTCGCCGGCCTGCTCCGACCGTCGTCGGGCACCATCGAACTCGACGGCGCCCCCATCACCGCGGACGCGCTCCGGTCCCGCGTCGGGTGGATGCCCGACGTCTTCGGCACCTGGGACTCCCTGACCCCGACCGAGATCCTGAGCACCTTCGCCAAGCTGTACGGCCTCCCCTCGAGCGAGGCCCGCGCCCGGGCGACGGACCTGCTGGCGCGAGTGCACCTCACCGAATTCGCCGACCGGCCGGCGCAGGTCCTCTCCCGCGGGCAGAAGCAGCGACTCGGTTTCGCGCGGGCGATGGTGCACCATCCACCGATCCTGCTGCTCGACGAACCCGCGTCGGGCATGGATCCGCGGTCCCGGTTCGAGCTCCGCGATTCCCTGCGCGCTCTCGCCGGCAACGGCGTCGCCGTCCTCGTCTCCTCGCACATCCTCTCCGAGCTCGGCGAGATGGTCGACGATGTGGTGATGATGTCGCAGGGCCGCACCGAGGCACCGCCCGAATCCGCGGTGACTCGGTGGCGGATCCGCCTGCTCGGCGAGCCGCCGAGCGGCGGAACGCATCTCACCTTCGGCTCCGAGTCCGACGCCGCCGCGCACCTCGCGCAGCAGATCGCCGACGGTGCCGAGGTCGTCGAGTTCGCCCGTGCCACCAGCGCTCTCGAGGACTCCTACTTCGCACTGGAGGCTGATCGCACATGAACCGCCGCACCGGATGGTGGCGCACCGTCGGCGTGCTCGTCGGCCTGGAACTGCGCCAACGCACCCGTGCCACCCGCTGGCGCGTCCTGCTGGGCGTCTTCTTCGTCGTCGTCTCGGCGGTGGTCTTCGGCCTCCTGTGGTTCATCACGGCGACGTCGCCGGGCACCGGCGGGCAGACCTTCGAGGAGAACCTCTACTTCATCGTCCTCGGCTTCATCGGCTTCCTCGGCCTGGTCATCGCCCCGACGATGACCGCCACGTCGATCAACGGCGACCGCAAGGACGCCACCCTCGCGGTCGTCCAGGCGACCCCCGCCAGCGGCGCACAACTCGCGACCGGCAAGCTCCTCGGCGCCTGGATCGCCTCCTGCGCCCTGCTCGTGGTCTCGGCGCCGTACCTGATCTGGGCGATCGCCGTCGCCGAGTACCCGGTCGTCTTCTCGATACTCGGCATCGTCGTGACGGCGCTGCTCTTCCTGTCCTACTGCGGCATCGGGCTCGGCTTCTCCGCGCTGCTGGCGCGGCCGATCGGCTCCGCCGCGATCACCCAGCTGGCCATGCTGTTCCTGCTCATCGGGCTTCCGATCATCACCGTCCTGCTGATCCCCGCCACGAAGACCGAGGTCTCCGCGGACCGGCCGACCTGGACGTACTCCGACAGCGGCGCGAGCGGCACGTGCCGCATCGAGCGGACAACCGTCACCGTCGAACACACCGAACGGGTGTGGTGGATCCTCGCGCCGAACCCGGCCGTCGTGCTCGCGGACGCCGCGGCGCAGCGCGACGACGGACGCGACGCGGACCGGGACCGCGCGCACCGATCGCGCTACACCTCGGACGATCGGCGCGCCCCCTCCGAATCCGGCCTCGGCGCCCTCGCCGACGGGGTCTCGGAACTGCGCACCGGGCCCGCCGCGAATCAGGATCGCACCTGCGGGCGGGCGGGAATCCGGACCGGCGACGACTTCGTCTCCTTCGCCGGCGACGAGCCGCGGCGGACCGACCGCTACCTCGGCCGCTCCTGGTACTGGGGCCTGCTGGCCAACCTCGCCCTCGGCGGGCTCGGACTGGCGATCGCAGCCCGCCGCCTGCGGGTTCCCTCGGGGAGGCTGCCCCGCGGTGTTCGGATTGCCTGACGACGCCTCCGCATCACGCCGTGTGGGGAGGGCGACCGGGCACCGGTGCCGGCGCGACCGCCCTCCCTTACTCCGGCGATCAGGGCACGAGGATGGCGCGGCCCGCGACTCGACCCGCTTCCAGATCGTCGACGGCCTGCTGGAACCGTTCGAGCGGGTACTTCACGGTGTCGATGGAGATCCGACCACGCTGCGCCAGGCCGATGACGTCCACCAGGTCCCGCCTCGTCCCGCCGTACGAGCGCTGGACGGTGACGCCCCACGGAAGCGATTCCCCCTTCGACCCCTGCGTTGAACGGGAACGAGCCGCCGCCGAGGCCCACCAGCCGGAGGGCACCCTCCGCCGCGACGACCCGCCGGGCGAGGTCGATCGTGGGCCCGATGCCGACGAGATCGAGGACCACATCGGCTCCGACACCGTCGGTCTCAGCGAGGATCGTCTCGATCGCCTGCTCGTTGCTGTCGAGGACCAGGTCGGCACCGTGCTCGGCGGCCGCGGCTCGCTTGGCGGCATCGGTGTCGAGCGCGATGATCCTGGACGCGCTCACCGCGGCGAGGATCTGCACGGCGATGTGGCCGAGGCCGCCGAGGCCGATGACCACGACGGTCGCTCCCGGGGTCAGCCGGTCGAGCACGGTGTTGATCGCGTGCATGGGCGTGACTCCGGCGTCGGTGAGCGGAGCCGCGGTCGCGGGGTCCAGATCTCCGATCGGCACGGCGTGCTGCGCCGGGACCACGATGTACTCGGCCATGGATCCGTCCGGGCCCAGGCCCGGGGTCAGCGGAAGCCCGGTACGGGTTCCCGCTGTGGTGCACGCGTTCTCGCGGCCCTCGACACAGGCGCGGCAGGTGCCGCAGCTCCAGATAAGGTTGACCACGACCGCCTCGCCCTCGGTCACCCCGGTCACGTCGTCGCCGACCGCGTCGACCCATCCGCCGCCCTCGTGGCCGACGGTGCCGCCGAAGGCCGGCCACGCGTCACCGAGGTGCAGGACGTGGAGGTCGGAGTGGCACAGACCGGCGCCCGCGACCCTGATCCGGACCTGTCCCGGTCCGGGCTCGGGCTTGTCGACCTCTTCCAGTTCGAGAGTGCCTGGACCGGTGAGTTTTACTGCGCGCATGATTGATTCACTTTCTTCTTGGTGATCGAGATACATGTGTTCCGTGCGACTCAGGGATGCGAGGCGCAGGTGGTGAGAATCGTGGTGATCTGAGCATCGATGGGTGCACGCCACGCCGAGTACGCGTCCGCCGGGCCGGGCGCCATCTGGCGGGCCGTCGTGACCAACTGCTTCTCGGCGGTTCCGACGGTCTGCAGCACCGACGTGACCGTGCCCACGCCGCCGGGGATCGCATTGATGACGGTACAGATGAATCCGGTCAGCGGATCGGGTGCCGCGCTCGGAGCGGGCGCCTTCGGGGCCGGCGCCTTCGGCGCGGGAGCCTTCGGGGCGGGAGCGTGCGAGGCGGCGGGGCGGGGCTTGGGCGAGGTGGGTACCCCTGGAGTCGCGCCGGCGATACCGGCGCCCCCGGCGACGAGTGCTCCGCAGAGTGCGGCGGTAGCGACTGATCGAGCGATGACCATGGTGACCTTTCGTTGTGGGTTGCGCAGGACGACGGAAGCCCCCTACATGTCGTAGCCGCCGTTGACACCCCAAATCTGGCCGGTGATGTAGCCGGACGCGTCCGAGGCGAGGAAGCTCACGACGCGGGCGATCTCGGAGGGATCCGCGATGCGCCCGACGGGGATCTGCTTGCGGAGCTTGTCGATGACCTTGTCCGGCATCGCGGCGACCATCTCGGTCGCGACCATGCCCGGACTGACGGTGTTGACGGTGATGCCAATCGCGTTGCCCTCGAGCTTGCCCTGCCGCCCGAGTGCGAACGTCGCCTCGCGAGCAAGGGTCTTCGTCAGGCCGAACAGACCGGATTTGGAGGACGCGTAGTTGGCCTGACCGACGTTGCCGGTCTCGCCCACCACGGAGGAGAGGTTGATGACGCGTCCGGTGCCCCGCTCCACCATGTGGGCGAGCGCGGTCTGCGAGATGTAGAACGCTCCCGAGAGATTCACCCGGAGCACCGATTCCCAGTCGTCGTCCGTGAGCTCGAGGAAGACCTTGTCGGCGGTGATTCCGGCGTTGTTGACGAGGATGTCGAGGCGTCCGTGACCGGCGATGACCTCCGCCACGGTGCGCCGACAGTCGTCCGCGCTGCCGACGTTCCCGACGTGGCCCGACGCTCGCGCCCCCGACGTCGCGGTGATCGCGGCGAGTTCTTCGACGAAGGCGTCCGCCTGAGGACTCTCCTTGCTGTGGCCGACGGCTACGCTCGCGCCGAGGGCCGCGAGGTGGCGGGCGATGGCCGCCCCGATCCCGCGCGTGCCTCCGGTGACGAAGGCGACGCGGCCGCGCAGCTCATCGGTGCTGGGTACGGTGGACATGACTGTTCTCCTCATTCGATCGGCGAGCCGCCGGTGCGGCGGGCGGGGTGGCGCAGCGCATTCAGTGCGCTGGGCCCCTTTTGGCCTAACACATCCCGTGCGCCCCTAGGACCCAGGGGCAGGGGCGTCGCTGCGGAGCAGATGTACATGCCGAGGACGCCGAGGTCCTAAAGCTGCAAGGTGATTCGTGGCCCCTGCCCGCTAGCGTGTGACGAGCAGGAAGGCGCCCGGTGATCGTCAGAGCAGTGACTGCCGGAATCCGCCGTCGAGGATCAGGTTGCTGCCGTTGCACCACGAGGATCGATCCGACGCGAAGAACACCGCCGCCTCGGCGATCTCTTCGACGCGGCCGTACCGCGTCTGCTTGCTCTGAATGAGGCCGTCGAATCCGCCGGGCTCCAGGCCGAGGGCGGCCTCGAAGTTCGCCTGGTTGCTCGTCACGAGCGCGGTGTCGATGAACCCCGGCATGAGGCAGTTGGCTCGGATGTTGTGGAAACGCATCTCGGCGGATACGGTCTCGGTCAGATTGCGCACCGCCGCCTTCGCGGCCGCGTAGCTGGCGATCAGACCCGATCCTGCCGTGCCGGTGATCGACCCGACTGTGACGATCGAGCCGCCGCCGGCTGCCAGGAGTGCGGGGAGCGAATGCCGGATGGTGAGGAAGACCCCGTCGAGGTTCACGGCCATCACTTTGCGCCAGTCCTCGAACGAGGTCTCGACGATCGGTGCGGTGATGCCGATACCCGCGTTCGGTACCACCACGTTCAGGGAGCCGAGCTGGGCGACCACGTCGTCAATCCCGGCGCGTACCTGCGCCTCGTCGGTCACGTCCATGGTCAGGCCGATCGCGCCGTCGATCGTGGCGGCAGTGGCGGCTGCGGCGTCGCCGTCGATGTCAGCCACGGCGACGCGCGCTCCCTCGGCGGCGAAGGCGCGGGCGATCGCTGCGCCGATGCCCGTGGCGGCGCCCGTGACGAGGGCGACCTTGTTCTCGAGTTGTCCGGTCATGCGAGTCTCCTTGTGTCGGATGGATGGGAAACGGAGGGCCGCCGGCGGCGGCCCAGATCGTGGAGCGCGCGGGTCGCGGCGTGGAAGCCGCACATCCCGTGCGCGGCCGGTCCCGGCGGAGTGGCGGCCGAGCAGATGTACATGCCGGGGACGCCGAGGTCGTAGGGCTGCAGCGTAATCCGCGGCCCGAACACCAACTGGAGCGGGTCCTTGGAACCGGTGTTGATGTCACCGCCGACGAAATTGGCGTTGTACCGCGACATCTCCGTCGTCGAGCACACCGCGGTGCCGACGATGCGCTCGCGGAATCCGGGTGCGAACCGTTCGATCTGGCCGATGATCGCCTCGGTCGCGTCGCCGGTGTAGCCGTTCGGCACGTGCGCGTAGCTCCAGACGGGGTGAACATCGCCGGCGGAGCGGGTCGGGTCGGCGAGGTACTGCTGCCCGACCAACACGAACGGACGGTCCGGCATCTGCCCGGCGGCGATCGCGCGCTCGGTCGCGGCGACCTCCGCGAACTCCCCGCCCAGGTGGACGGTGCTGGACCGGCGCGCGTCGGGATTGGCCCACGGCACGCCGTCCTGGACCGCGAAGTCCACCTTGAACGCGCCCGGGCCGCGCCGGAACCGGTGGAACGCCTTGGCGATCCGTGCGGGCATCCGGTCGCCGACGATCCGCGCCACCTGGTGGGGATCGAGGTCGAACAGCACGATATCGCTCGTCGGCAGCTCGGCGAGCGAGGTGACCCGCGCTCCAGTCTCGATGTCGCCGCCGAGTTCCTCCAGTTCCGCCGCGAGGGCGGCCGCGATCGCGCCGGAGCCGCCCTCCGCGACCTTCCAGCCGAACGCGTGCCCAGCGGTGAGCATGCCCTTGCCGATCGCGGAGCTCATCGGCTCGTGCAGCGGCCGGAAGGCGTGGGCGGCAACGCCGCCCCAGAGTCCGCGCGCCTGCGGGGTCCGCAGCACACGGGCCAGAGCCGCCGCGGGCAGGGCCGTCGGCATCCCGAACCGGCCGAGCGCCACGGGATGCTGCGGCATCCGCAGGAGCGGACCGAGCATCGCGGGCCCGATCCGGTCGAAGTCCCGGACGGAGTGGTCAAACAGCGCGCGCCACGCGCCACCGTCTACCCCCATGCTGTTCGCGGTGTCGTCGACCGAGCGGTGCAGCACCCCGGCGGAACCGTCGTCGAGCGGATGCACGCACTCGAGTTCCGCCGAGCACCAACGCAGCCCGTGCCGTTCCAAGTCGAGTGAGCGGAGGAACGGGGAGCCGACGGCCATCGGGTGGATGGCGGCGCAGTGGTCGTGGATCAGTCCGGGGACGATGCCCTCGAAGGAGCGGGTGCCACCGCCGACGGTGCCGGCCGCCTCGAGGAGCGTGACGTCGACCCCCGCTCGGGCCAGGGTGATCGCGGCGGCGAGCCCGTTGGGGCCGGCGCCGACGACGGTGGCGGTGGTCATGCCTGAACCGCCTTGTGACCGGTGCGGATCTTCGACCAGGTGGGGGTGTGCGGCGCCGGGCCGTCAGGCAACCAGGGCTGGGTCTCGGTGACCTCGTGCACGTTCCAGGTGCCCTCCTCGAGGACGCCGAGGGCGGCGTCGATCACCCTGTACGACTGGGTCTTCTTGTGCACGGGCTGTGACTCGACCCAGACGATGACGCACTCGCCGGGCTCGAACTGCGCCTCGTCCTGGACCGCCTTGATCATGTCCATGCCGTGCAGGTGGCCGTCACCGAAATTGAAGCCGATGATCGAGTTGCACAGGAACTCGGCTTCGCGGACGGTGCGGCTGTCGATGTCCGGCAGGGTGGCCAGGAGCACCGAGAACAGTCCGCGGCCCTGGCTGTGCAGCGAACGCCAGCCGATGGTCATCTGCAGGGTGATCTCCGCCCAGTCCGGCGGGTAGCCCGCGGCGATGAACTGGTCGACCTGGTTGGGGGCGGAGCGGGTGACGCGGTTGAGCTTCTGCTCGGCGCCGGGTGTGAAGGTCCACAGGCCCGAGGCCCAGTTGCCGGCGTACTGCCGCATCGAGGGCAGGAAGGAGACCTTGTCGGGCCGGAGGTTGCCGAGGATCGGGAAGAATGCCAGGGCGGCGGTGATGGTGATCGCGAGCCAGGCGGGATTCATGTCCCACAGCGCATATCCGCTGTCGGCGGGGAAGCCGATGAACAGGGTGATCGCGGTGTAGCCGAACAGCAAGTTCCACTCCAGTGGCACGGCCAGCGGGAAGGTGGAGATGATGAACAGGTGGTAGAGGCACATGAAGACGGCCGCCACGACGGTCACGGTGCGGTTGGTCGAGAACAGCAGGATCAGCGGGGCGATGATCTCCACGACGACGCCGGGGCCATGCGCGAGGAACCGGGCGAAGCCGGACGGGCGCATATCGTCGGGGAAGCTCCTGTACTGCATCTTCTTGAACCAGCTGCCCGGGACGAGCGGGCTATTGGAGACCATGGGCGGGATGACCATGGTGAAGTGGTGGTTGCACTTGGACAGTCCAGCGCCGACCCAGACCACGCCGATCACGAGCTTGAGCGCGATGATCATGTTGTCGAAGCCGTGCTCGCCGAAGAGCAGCGGCAGGGTCGCGAAGGCCAGCATCGGAGGCAGGTACTGCTCACCGCGGGCCGCGAGGAAGACCGTCTTGTCCCGCAGGCCGATCAGGATCAGTAGAACCAGCGGAGCGATCAGCAGCTCCGGGCGCATCAGGCCGTGCGAGGCGTCGATTCCGAGCGCGGCCATGGAGGCGCTGAATCCGCCCAGGTCCCCGACGCCGGGGAGCACGATGCCGGTCAGCAGCGAGACCAGCATGGCCAGGTAGACGACGACGTCGAAGACGGTGCGCCGATCACCGGCCGTGCCGGGGACCCACTTCCACGGCCGCAGGCGGATCGTGCCAGGCTTGGCCCAGAATAGGATTCCGCCGGTCATCGGCTTGGCCTTACCGGCGAGCGGCCCCCAGGAGCCGGCGATGCCGATGGCTTCGAGCATGACCGTCCAGAGCACGAGCTTCTGGTAGACGATGGGCTGGTTCCACCACTCGTCCAGGGCGAAGGGCTGCATGCCCGAGGTCAGCGTGGCGATCGCGACGCCGCCGAGACCGTAGAAGACGAACAGCTTGAGCACGTAGATGGTGTGCACCATGTACGGGGTGCCGAAACCGTATTCGGCCCACTGGGTGCTCAGTACGCGGATGCGCTCCATGAGGGGGCGCTGGAGGAATTCCTCGGGTTCCACCGCGGGGAACACCGGATCCTTGAATCCCATGATGACTCTCCTTGATCGATCGGTTCTATTGATGTGACTGGTGTTACGACGCCGCGGTCGGCGACGTGAGGCGCTTGCGCAGGGTGGGCTTGTCGAGCTTGCCGACGGCGTTCTTCGGCAGGGTCGGTAGCACGGTGATCTGTGCGGGCAACTTGTACTTCGCGAGCTTCTCCGAGGCGTGCGCGAGGATCTCGGCGTCGCCGAGCACCGCACCGTCGCTGAGTGCGACGAACAGGACCGGCACCTCGCCGAACTTCGGGTCGGGCCGTCCCACCACGGCCGCCTCGGCGACCTGCGGCAGCTGGTAGATCACGGCCTCGATCTCCTTGGGGTAGATGTTCTCGCCGCCCCGGATGATGAGGTCCTTCGCGCGGTCGACGAGGGTGAGGTAGCCGTCCTCGTCGAGAAAGCCGATGTCGCCCGTCCGCAGCCATCCGTCGACGAGCGTGCTCGCGGTGTCCTCCGGACGATTGAGGTAGCCGCGCATCACGTTCGGTCCGGCGATCACCACGTCGCCCGGCTCTCCGGCCGGCCGCTCGGCACCGTCGGGGCCGAGGACCGCGACGGTCACGCCGGGAATGGCGGGACCGACGGTGCCGACCTTGCGGACGCCGTCGTACGGGTTGACCGTGGCGACGCACGTGCACTCGGAGAGCCCGTAGCCCTCGACGAGGGGGAAGCCGAAGCGCTTCTCCACCTTCGTGAGCAGTTCGACGCTCGCCGGGGCGGCACCGCAGATGCCGAACCGGATCGACGAGGTGTCCGGACGGACCTCGGCGGGCAGATCGACCAGCATCTGATAGATCGTCGGCACGGCCGAGAAGTAGGTGGGCCGCGCCTGCTCGACCCTGTCGAAGAAGGTCTCCGGCTTGAACCTGCCCGCCACCGTCGCCCGGCCGCCCGCGAGCAGCGGCGACAGCGTGCCCACGATGATCCCGTTGGCGTGGAACAGCGGCAGGATCAGCAGGCTGTGGTCCTCCGCGGTCAGGCCGAGGGCCTCCCCGAGCGACTGGCACTGCGCGGTGAGGTTCGCGTGATCGAGATGCACGCCCTTGGGCCGGCCCGTGGTGCCGGAGGTGTAGATGAGCAGCGCGAGATCGTCATCGCGCGGTTCGGCGGCAGGCGCGAGGGCATCGGTTCCGGTCACACCGTAGAGATCGGCGGTGAGCAGGACCGGTGCTCCCAGATCCTCGGAGCGGTCGTTATCGGTGACCAACATCTTCGACTCGGCGTCCGTCGCCTGATAACGGATCTCGTCGGCGGTCAACGCGGGATTGATCGGGGTGACCGCGGCGCCGAGTCGCCACGCCGCGAAGAGCGTCACGATCAGGTCGACGGTGTTGGGCAGGAGCACGGCCACGACGTCACCCCGGCCGACACCACGCTGGGCGAGCGTGGCGGCGGCACGGTCGATGAACTGGTCGAACGCGGTGTTGTCGAGATCGCGGCCGTCGTCGGCGACCGCCGGCTCCGACGGTGCCGTAGTGGCCCGGCGTGCGGGGAGGAGTGCGAAGTGCATCGGTGGCCTCTCAGGTGGGATGCGTGTTCTGGCTCACCGAGAAATCTATGGCGGCGTGACCGCAGTCACATCGTCCGTAACCGCCAACGTTCCAGTGCCCTTTGTCGCCGACCGACAACTCCAGCCGATAGCGAACGCGAACGGATTCCCGCGGATCAGCACCCGGGACAGCGCCCGATCGCTACGCTCGGAAGCCATGCCGGACCACCCCGACGCACCGTCCGAGCCGAACTCCGCCGCGGGCGCGGTAGCCGCGCGCATGGAGCCCCGGCTCGCCGGCATCACCGATGCCGTCCGGGACGTGATCGTCGCCCAGATCCCCGAACTGCGGGGCGACACCCAACTCGTCGAGCTCCTCCGCGCCAGCGTCGAAGGCAACATCGCGACCATCCTCACCGCCATCCGGCACGGCATCACCGTCTCCGGCGTCACCGCCCCCGTCGCGGCCGTCGAATACGCCCGACGCCTCGCCCAGCACGACGTCACTCCCAACGCCCTCGTCCGCGCCTACCGCCTCGGCCAACAAGAACTCCTCCGGCTCGTCTTCGCCGAGATCCGGGCCGGCGGACTCGACCCCGAATCCGCACTCGAAGTCTTCGAGGCCACCTTCACGGCGACCTCGCAGTACATCGACTGGATCTCCGAGCAGGTGATCGAGGAGTACCGCCAGGAACTCGGCCGGTGGCGCGAGAGCCGCGCCCGCATCCGGGACGATCAGGTGCGCCGAATCCTCGCCGGCAACACCGACTCCCACGCGATCGACGAACTGATGAGGACCCTGCGCTACCCGCTGCGCGAGCGCAGCCTCGCCGTGATCATGTGGTATTCGCGGCCGGAGCTCGAACGCGGCGAGCTCACCGGTATGGAACGATTCCTCCGCCACGCGGCCACGCAGCTCGGCGCATCGGCGGCGCCGCTGTTCATGGCGCACGATCGGCAGACCGCGTGGGGCTGGATCCCGCTCCCTGCGGCGGCCGCCGACGGTGCGGTCGAGGCCCTCCGCCACCTCGGCGCGACCGAGGATCGTGCGCCCTCGCTGGCGATCGGCTCACCGCGTCGGGGTGTCGCGGGGTTCGTCCGCTCCCACGAGCTCGCCCTGCAGGCCCGCGCGGTGGCGCTCCGCGCACCGGGCGACGACAGGGTCACGGTGGCGAGCGACGACACCGGCGTGGTGATCGCCGCCATGCTCGACGGCGATCTCTCCACCGCCGGCGTCTGGATCCGCGAAGTCCTCGGCCCCCTCGCCGAACCCACCGAATCCGATGCCCACCTACGTCACTCGCTCCAGGTCTATCTCGAAGCCGGCTCCAGCTTCACCAACGCCGCACCCATCCTCCACCTGCACACCAACACCGTGAAATACCGCGTCCGCAAAGCGATCGAACGCCGCGGCCGCCCCCTCGAAGACGGCCGCCTCGACGTCGAGATCGCGCTCCTGCTCTGCCGGCGGTTCCCCACACTCCTCGGGCCGGAGCGTCCCTGATACGGCGATTCCGCCCCGGCGTTCGCCGGTCACGAACGCAGGTCCGCGCAGGCATCACACGGATCGAGTGAGCACCGAACCCGTGACCTCCGCCGAAGTGTGCGTTACGCTCGGTGACGCACACCATCGGGAGCTCGCCGCAGCGAGCTGAGAGGACGTCTAGAGCGGGCGTCGACCGTACGAACCTGTCCGGGTAATGCCGGCGTAGGGAAGAGGAGTCCCGTATGTCTGTTTCCGTCTCAGCCCCCGTCTCCACCGTCACCGTCGGCCCGATCGAGGGGTCCGAGAAGCGCTACCGCACCGTCTCCGGTGTCCCGGAAGGCGGAGCTGACCTCCACGTCCCGTTCCGGCGGATCGCCCTGACCAACGGCGACCACCACGACGTCTACGACACCTCCGGCCCGTACACGCAGTACACCGCCGAGGACCAGCTGCACGATCTCGCCGAGGGCCTGCCGAAGACCCGCGACAGCTGGCACCGGCCCGCTCCGGTCGACGGTGCGAGCACTCAACTCGCGTGGGCGCGTGCGGGAATCATCACCGACGAGATGCGTTTCGTCGCCGCTCGGGAGGGCTTCGAGCCGGAGCAGGTGCGCGCGGAGGTCGCCGCCGGGCGCGCCGTGATCCCCGCCAACCGCAAGCACCCCGAGCTGGAGCCGGCGATCATCGGCAAGGCCTTCGCGGTGAAGATCAACGCGAACATCGGCAACTCGGCCGTGACCAGCTCGATCGCCGAGGAGGTCGAGAAGATGGTGTGGGCCACCCGCTGGGGCGGCGACACGATCATGGACCTGTCCACCGGCAAGGACATCCACGAGACCCGCGAGTGGATCATGCGCAACGCGCCGGTCCCCGTCGGTACGGTCCCGATCTACCAGGCGCTCGAGAAGGTCAAGGGTGACCCGACGAAGCTGACCTGGGAGATCTTCCGGGACACGGTGATCGAGCAGTGCGAGCAGGGCGTCGACTACATGACGGTGCACGCCGGCGTGCTGCTGCGCTACGTGCCGCTCGCCGCGAACCGGGTGACGGGCATCGTCAGCCGCGGCGGATCGATCATGGCCGCCTGGTGCCTCGCCCACCACGAGGAGTCCTTCCTGTACACGCACTTCCGCGAGCTGTGCGAGATCCTCCGCGAGTACGACGTGACCTTCTCCCTCGGCGACGGACTGCGCCCGGGTTCCATCGCGGACGCCAACGACGAGGCGCAGTTCGCCGAGCTCCGCACCCTGGGCGAGCTGACGAAGATCGCGAAATCCTATGGTGTGCAGGTCATGATCGAAGGACCCGGGCACGTCCCGATGCACAAGATCGTGGAGAACGTGCGGCTCGAGGAGGAGCTGTGCGAGGAGGCGCCGTTCTACACGCTCGGCCCGCTCGCCACCGATATCGCGCCGGCGTACGACCACATCACCTCCGCGATCGGCGCGGCGATCATCGCGCAGGCCGGCACCGCCATGCTCTGCTACGTCACGCCGAAGGAGCACCTGGGCCTGCCGAACCGCGACGACGTCAAGACGGGCGTGATCACCTACAAGATCGCGGCGCACGCCGCGGACCTCGCGAAGGGACATCCCGGCGCACAGGCCCGCGACGACGAGCTGTCCAAGGCGCGCTTCGAGTTCCGCTGGGTGGACCAGTTCAACCTGTCGCTGGACCCGGACACCGCGCGCGAGTTCCATGACGAGACGCTGCCCGCCGAGCCGGCGAAGACGGCGCACTTCTGCTCGATGTGCGGGCCGAAGTTCTGCTCCATGCGGATCAGCGCAGACGTGCGCGCCTACGCGCAGGAGCACAACCTGGTGACACAGGAGGACATCGACGCCAAGCTGGCCGCGGACATGGCTGCCAAGTCGCAGGAGTTCGCCGAGGCCGGTGGGCGCGTGTATATCCCGCTCGACACCGTGCGCGCGTGAGCGGTCCGCGCCGGGTCGAGGTCGAGGTCGGCGGACCGTCGCGCCTGCCGACCGCACCGCGGGGCACCGCCCCGCGCCGGGTGCTGACCATCGCCGGATCGGATTCCGGTGGGGGCGCGGGCATCCAGGCGGACCTGCGGACCTTCGCCGTGCTCGGACTGCACGCCTGTGTGGCAGTTACCGCGGTCACGGTGCAGAACACCGTGGGCGTGCAGGACTTCCGCGGCGTCGAGCCGGCGATCGTGGCGGCGCAGATCCGGTCCGTCGCGGGTGATATCGGCGTCGAGGCCGCGAAGACGGGGATGCTGGCGTCCACGGAGATCATCGAGGCGGTGGCGGCCGCGGCCGACGCCGAGAGCATCGGACACGGCCGCGCCGTGCCGCTGGTGGTCGACCCGGTGGCCGCGTCGATGCACGGCGACCCCCTGCTCGCCACCGAGGCTCTCGACGCGCTGCGGTCGGTCCTGATCCCCCGCGCCACGCTGGTCACTCCCAACCTCGACGAGGTCCGACTGATCACCGGCGTCGAGGTGGTGGACGCCGCCACTCAGCGCACCGCCGCGGAAGCGCTGCTGGCGCTCGGAGCCCAGTGGGCGCTGGTCAAAGGCGGCCATCTCAGGGATCACCCGGACAGCCCCGACCTGCTCACCGACGGGGCGGAGTCCGTCGAGTTCACCGCGCCCCGCGTCCCGACCGGGCACGATCACGGCGGCGGCGACACACTCGCCGCCGCCATCACCGCGGCCCTCGCGCACGGCCGGACAGTGCCCGCCGCCGTCGAGTTCGGCAAGGCCTGGGTGACCGAGGGCCTGCGCTGGGCCTACCCGCTCGGCGCGGGCCACGGCCCCGTCAACCCGCTCTGGTCCATCGCCGATTGAACACCGTTACGGAGAGTAAATCGCAGGTCGGATTCTCCATAACGGTGTTCAATCGCGGTGGGGTCAGTTCACGATGTACGCGTCGATGAGCCGCATGATGTTGTCGGGCCGGTCGGGGATGCCGTGCACATTGACCCGCATCACCCGGCGCCAGTCCGCACCCCACAGGTAGCAGTAGGGCATGCTGTCCGCGAGGCGTTCGGAGACGGTGCGGTACAGCGCCTTCCGCTGATCCTTGTCCGACGGCACGGTGGCCGCGCGCATCAGCGGATCGAGTTCGGGTTCGTCGAGGAGCACGAAGTTGGAGCTCTTCTTGCCCGGCGTCGCCGCCGCACTGCTGAACCACCGGCTCACGTTCCCGTCGGGATCCATCGAACCGCGCCACCGGTAGAGCATCGCGTCGAACCGGTGGGCGAACGAATTGTCCACCAGCGTCGGCTGGTCGATCGGCCGGATGGTCGCCTTGATGCCCGCCACGCCCCACTGCGCCAGGAGGGCCTGCGCGATCCGGGTGTTGTCCGGCGACGCCGTCAGCTGCAGCTCGAACGAAAGCCCGCCGAGCTCCTTCACGAGTGCCGCCGCGCCCTGCGGGTCGTAGCGCGGGTACCCCGCCACGGGGCCGAGGTCGTACGGACTTCCGGTGGGGAACGGCGACTGCTGGCCCGTGAGCCGGACGCCGCCGAACAGCGCCTCGTCGATCAGCTCGGGGCTGAGCGCCATGCACGCGGCCCGCCGCGCGCGCCGGTCCTGGAACGGCGAGCCGGGCCCGCTCTGGAACATGACGAAGTTCGATCCCACGGCCCCCTGCTCCCGGATCTGCAGCGCGCGGTTCAGCTTCGCGTCGTTGAGCCAGGTGGGCGAGATGTTCTCGGCGACGTCGACAGCGCCGGAGGTCAGGCTCGAGTACCGGGAGTCGATATCGGCGATCACCCGGAACTCGACCGCGTCGAGGTAGGGCCGGCGGGGATCGCGGTAGTCCTTCCACCGGGTGAACCGGACCGAGTTGTCGGGCACCTGTCCGGCGAAGACGAAGGGCCCGGTACCCACGGGGCGCGCGCCCAGGTCGCCGCCCGATTCCGCGATGGCCTTGGGCGAGGCCATGAGCCCGGCGGCGGAGGCCAGGACCATCGTCGGGAATCCCGAGTGCGGGTACTTCAGCGAGAACTCCACGGTGAGCGGGTCCACCGTCCGGACGCCGGCGAGCATGGCGATCTCACCGAGGCACGAGCACCCGTTCTTCGGGTTGCTCATCCGGTTCACGTTCACCACCACCGCGTCCGCGTCGAACGGCACGCCGTCCTGGAAGCGGACGCCGTCCCGCAGCCGCACCGTGTAGTGCAGGCCGTCGGGGCTCACCTCGTACCCCACGGCCAGATTGGGCACCGTCTCGCCGTCCGCGTCCAGATCGAACAGCGGCTCGTAGACCGTCTGCAGCACGCTGGAGCTGACGTAGGTGGTGGCGCGCAGCGGATCCAGCGACACCCAGCTGCCCTCGACGCCGACGGTCAGGGTGCCCCCGTACTGCGGATCGGTGCGGCCACCGCCGGGGATCGCCGCCTGCCCGCAGGCGGACAGCAGGAGAAGGCCGGCCAATCCGAGAACGATCGCCCGGGCCCACCCGAGGTACTCACGCATGCGCATCGGACGCCCCCGGCTGGGGATCGAACAGGCCGAAGAACTCCACGACGGCGGCGTCGTCGTGTCCCGCCGTTCCCGCCCCCGCCCGCACCGTCACGGAACCGTCGGCGACGGCGTCCGCCCAGTCGCGGTCGCCCGCGTACAGGGCGGCCCAGGTAGCGCGGTCCATGCTCACCGTGACGTCGGGCGGGTACGGGTGCGCGGCCGGATCCGGTACGAACTCGCACACGGCGCGCCGGACGTGCAGGGCCGCGGTCACCCCGGCATCGGTGAGCTCGATCGCCACCATCCGCACCGTATCGCCGCTGCGCTCCGGGTCCAGCCGGACGCGCAGGTGGTCGATGGACAGGGCGGCGGGGGCGCGGAGCACCGCCTCGGCGGTGACGGGTACCGCGGGCGGGATCCGCACGGCGCCTTCGAGTTCCCGGGCGTAACTGAGGTAGAAGTGCCGGGCGATGGAGCCGCCGGCACGCTGCCCGAGCGCGCGGACGGTGCGGGCCTTGAGCTCCCGGTGGCCGGGGTTCGACGGGTCGGTGCACAGCAGGTGCCCCGCGAGGACCGCGGCCCACGACAGCTCCTCGCGCTCGAGGGCCGCCTCCACCGCGGTGCGCACGGCGCCGACGCCGCCGAAGCCCTCGACGATCCGCTGCGCCTCGAGTTCGCGCGGGGGCGGGTTGATGCTCTCCGGCCGGCCGTCGAACCAGCCGAACACCCGCTCGTACACGTACGGCGGCTGGTACTGGGTCTCGCCGTAGCCGTCGCGGTTCCTCGGCTGCTCCCGCAGGTACTCGGGCAGCCGGACGAAGGACCGCAGCTCGTCCGGACCGAGCCCGTGCAGGATGCCGCGCAGCGATTGGTCGAGGGTGTACGCGACCGCGTCGGCGTACGACTCGAGCGTCTCCGCGATCACCTCCGCGCCGGTCAGGTGCGCCCCGTGCGTGTTCACCAGGTACTCGGGCCGCAGGTCCCGCAGGTGCAGGAGGCCGTCGCGCCACGACTGCGGGTCGCGGTAGCCGGTGCCGCGCAGGGCGTAGAAGTTCGGGATGGTCGGCCACAGGAAGTTGTTCAGCGCGAGTCCCAGGTCGGGGAACCAGGCGGTGAGGGTGTCGTCCGAGTCGGTGCGGTACCGGGTGGAGAACCGCACCCGCAGACCGGCGATCGTCATCTCCTCGCCGTCGGCCACCGGGCGGTCCACCGGGAGGGTCCCCTGCGGCGACGCGGCCGGGTAGGTCGCGCCGACGGGCGCGTCCGGGCCCTCGGTGGGCAGGTAGGCGGCGAACTGTCGCCGGAACCGCACGGTGAGGGCCGGGGCGGCCTCGGGGAAGTCCATGGCGTCGGCGCCGCGCTCGAGGTTCCCGTTCACAGCCGGGTGGCCGATCACCGGCGGCCGCGGCCCCGACGCGGGCAGGAAGGCACGGGCGCCGTGTGCGTAGTGGTTGTGGCTGTAGATGATCGCGGCGACGGGCTTGTCGGTGATCGAGCGCAGCGCGGCCATCGCCCGCTCACCGTCCTCGAGATCGGTCCCGGTGTCGTACACGACGACTCCCTCGGGTCCCTCCACGAACGTCCGGTTCACGATCGAACCGCCCACGTACGAATGGATACCGTCGGCGATGGTCACCAGGCCGGCGGTCCGGTGCCGCCGCGCACCGGCGTGGAGGTCGGCGGCGGCGACGGCGCCGTTGGGCGCGACGACGGTGCCGAGCGTCTCGCCGTTGTACCGGTCGGTCTTCATCGGGTGTCCTCCTTCATGCTCCCGGCGCGGGAGGCGATGGTCAGCGGGAAGTGGCACGCCACCCGGCGGCCGGGATCGAGCTCGCGCAGCGGCGGGGTCTCCTCGGCACAGAGCTCGGTCGCGCGGGGGCACCGCGTACGGAATCGACAGCCGGACGGCGGCGCCAGCGGCGACGGGATCTCGCCGCGCAGAGGCGGCGGCCTCGTGCCGTCCGGCTCCACCTTCGGGACCGCGTCGAGAAGTGCCGACGTGTACGGGTGGGCGGGCGATCCGTAGATCGCGTCCCGCGGCCCGATCTCCACCAGCCTGCCGAGGTACATGACCCCGATCCGGTCGCTGATGTAGCTGACCACGGCCAGATCGTGCGCGATGAACAGGTAGGTCAGTCCCAGCTCCCGGCCCAGTCGGCGGAACAGGTTGAGGATCTGCGCCTGCACGGAGACGTCCAGGCTGGACACCGACTCGTCGCAGACCACCAGCTTCGGATTCAGCGCCAGTGCTCGGGCGATCCCCACGCGCTGCGCCTGGCCGCCGGACAGCTGGCGGGGCGTGCGGTCCGCGAAGCGGTCGGGATCGAGGCCGACGAGATCGAGGAGCTCCCCCACCCGGGCGGCGCGGCTCGCGGCGTCGCCGACCCGGTGGACGACCAGCGGCTCGGCGACGATGTCGCGGACCTTCCACCCCGGGTTGAGCGAGGAGAACGGGTCCTGGAAGACCATCTGCATCTGCGACCGGAGCGCACGCAGCTCGGCCTTCGAAGCCCCCACGAGGTCGGCACCGTCGAACAGCACCTGCCCGGAGGTCGGGCGCGGCGCCTGCAGCACGGCCCGCGCCGTCGTCGACTTGCCGCAGCCGCTCTCCCCGACCAGGCCGAGGGTCTCGCCCCGGTGGATCCGGAAGGAGACGTCGTCGACGGCGCTGACGACGCCGCCGTCCCGGCCCGGGACCGTGAACCGCTGCGTCAGGTTCCGCACGTCGAGCAGGACGTCGCCGGCGGACTCGGCGTCGTGGTCCTGGGCGGCAAGGATGTTCGTCATCAGCTCTCCGATCCGACGGGGTGCCAGCACGCCCACGAGCGCCCGCCGCGGTGCGGGGTGAGGAGCGGTTGCGCCGTCCGGCAGCGTTCCTGTGCGCGGGTGCAGCGCGGCTGGAAGCTGCATCCGGGCCCGAGCCGCGCCAGGTCCGGCGGGGAGCCCTCGATCGCGGGGAGCGGACGATCCCGGTCCGCGTCGAGCGCGGGTATCGAGTCGAGGAGCGCCCGTGTGTAGGGCATCCGCGGGTCGCTGAACAGCGTGCGCGTGGGGGCCGATTCGACGATCCGGCCGGCGTACATGACGAAGACGGTGTCGGAGTACTCCGCCGCGATGCCGATGTCGTGCGTGATCAGCATGACGGCCATGCCCAGCTCCGCCCGCATCTCCCCGATCAGGTCGAGGATCTGCTGCTGCGTGGTGACGTCCAGGGCGGTGGTCGGCTCGTCGGCGATCAGCAGGTCGGGGTTGCAGCTGAGCGCGAGCGCGATCATGACGCGCTGTCGCATGCCGCCGGACAGCTGGTGCGGGTACTCGTCCACCCGGCGGGCCGGCGCCGCGATCCGCACCGCGTCGAGCAGTTCGACGGCGCGGGCCCGGGCCTGCTTGCGGTCCAGGTCCGAATGCAGCCGGATCGCCTCCGTCAGTTGCCGTCCGATCTTCATCGTCGGATTCAGCGAGCGCATGGGGTCCTGGAAGACCATGGAGATCCGGGCGCCCCGCACCGCTCGCCACTCCCGCTCGGACAGTCCGACCAGTTCCCGTCCGTCCAGCCGGACCGACCCCGCCGCCACCCTGCCGGGCGGCGCCGAGAGCCCCATCACCGTGCGGGCGGTCACCGACTTGCCGGATCCGGATTCGCCGACGATCGCGATGGTCTGCCCGCGGTCGACCTGCAGCGAGACGTCACTGACGGCGGTGACGGGACCGCGCGGGCCGGCGAACTCGACCCGGAGGTCCTCGACCGCCAGCAGCGGTGTGGTCGCGGTGCTCATCGGGAGCTCCCCTCGGTGTCGATGCGGTTGCGGATGCCGTCGGCGAGCAGGTTCAGCGACATGACGGTGAGGAACAGGAACATGCCCGGGACGAGGACGATCTGCGGCGCACGGCTGAGGTCGGACTTGCCGTCGGCGATCATGGAGCCCCAGCTCGGCGTGGGTGGCGGGATCCCGAGTCCGAGGAAGCTGAGCGAGGCCTCCGTGATGATCGCGATACCGCAGATCAGCAGGCCGTAGGTCAGCAGCGAGCCGATCACCCGCGGCGCGACGTGCTTGGTGATGACGTGCCAGGAAGATGCCCCGGCCAGCCGGGCGGCGAGGACGAAGTCCCGTTCCCGGACGGCGAGGGCGCCGGCCCGCGCGATCCGGGCGTAGGACGGGATCGCGAAGAACGAGATGGCGATGATCAGGTTCGGGACGCTCGGGCCCAGGTAGGTGGCCACCACCAGCGCGAGGACCAGCGAGGGGAAGGCGAGGAAGACATCGAGGATCCGCATCACGACGGTGTCCACGCGCCCACCCGAGTAGCCCGCCGCGATGCCGAGGGAGCCGCCGACGAGGATGCCGACCGCCACGGATCCCAGCCCGACGACGATCGAGATCCGTCCGCCGTAGAGCGAGCGGGACAGCAGGTCCCGGCCCAGCGCGTCGGTGCCCAGGATGTGCCCGGGCGAGAACGGGCTCATGCGCGAGGCGCCCTCGCCACCGTTGAGGATCCCCAGGTCGGGGTCGAGCACTCCGGGCAGGACCGGCGCCGCCAGACACGCGACCGCGATCAGGGCCAGGAGGACACCGGGGACCAGGACCTCGATCGACGGGCGGCGGGTCCGCCCCGGCGCGGTGTCCACGGCCCCGGGGACGACGGCCGCGGTGGGATCACTGTGCTGCGCGACCATGACGAATCCTCGGATCCAGCGCGGCGTACAGGACGTCCACCGCGAAGTTGATGAGTACGAAGGCGATGGCGATGACGACGACCGCGCCCTGGACCACGACCACGTCGCGCTGGTAGATCGCGTCGATCATGAGCTTGCCGAGGCCCGGCACCGCGAACAAGGTCTCGACGATCACCGCGCCGCCGAGCAGCGCCCCCATGTTCAGTCCGACGACGGTGACCAGGGGGAAGACCGAGTTCCGCAGCACGTGCCGCACGATGACGGTGCCGCGAGCGAGCCCCTTGGCGCGGGCGGTGGTCACGTACTCCTCCTGCCCGAGCTGCGTCACCAGATCGGCGCGCAGCACCCGCATGTAGACCGCGTACAGGCCCACCGAGAGAGTGAGTGCGGGCAGCAGCGCCGTGCGCAGGTTCATCAGCGGATCGTCGGTGATCGGGATCCACCCGGTGGCGGGCAGACCGAACGGGATGGCCACCACCAGCACCAGGATCATGCCGACGAGGAAGGGCGGCATCGCGACGCCGGCGAACGAGGTCAGGCCGGTCAGCCGGTCCAGGAGGGACCCCGGGTTGCGCGCGGAGACGACGGCGACGGGGACGGCGGCCAGGAGCGCGAAGAGCTGCGCGAGCAGCATGATCTCGAGCGAGGCGGGCAGCCGTTGCAGCAGCAGGTCGGTGACCGGTGATCCGGAGGTGAGCGACGCCCCCAGGTCGCCCCCGAGCGCGCCGGTCAGCCAGTGCCAGTAGCGCAGCAGCATCGGATCGTCGAGGCCCAGCTGATCGCGGAGCGCGGCGACCGCCTCGGGCGTCGCCCCGTCGCCCAGGACGCTGGCCGCGGGGTCTCCCGGCAGCAGGTTCAGCAACAGGAACGTGAGCAGACTGACGCCGAACATCACCGGGAGCAGGTGGAGCAGGCGCTTACCCAGCAGCGGCAGCATCGGTCCGCACCTCCGTGGGCCCGTCGAGGAATTGCCCGGAATCGATCACCCGCATTCCTGCGAGTGGGAGATCCGGTTCAACGGGGAAATCGATGGTCCGTGTCATGAAGCCGCTCTTTTCGTGGTGGCATCCGATGTCCGCCTCAAAGGCTGCCATCGGCGATCGACAACGGCCATCGGTGGCGATCACAACGTTTCAGCAAAGCAGTGTGATGGATCACACTAGGGTGGGGACATGTCCAACGACGCTCCACAGCCCGGGGGCGGCGGTATCGACTCATCGGACGAGCGACTGCAGGCGACCGTCGCTCGGCTGCGCGGCAGCCTGCACGAGTTGGCCCGCGCCTCCGTGGACCGCTACGTCGAACAGACCCCGCTGTACGACCGCCGACACTCCCCGCCGCACGTGTACCGGCAGACCCTGCACAACACGCGACGGGTGATGGACCTGTGCGTGCGGGCGATCGCCGGGCCCACCGAGGATCCCGATCCGCCTGGGCCGTGGGGCGATGCGTGGCACGAGGGCGGCGAGGACCGGATCCGCGAGGGGCTCCCCGTCCGGGAGTACATCCGGGCGTGGCACGCGAGCTTCGAGGTGCTCAGCGATGCCCTGCAGGACCAGCTGGCGGACGCGCCCGACACGCTCCGGGTGGCGCTGACGCGGTGCCGCCGCATGCACGACCACCTCCTGCGGGAGGCGGTCACCGCGTTCGAGGCCCACACCCGCGGCCGGGCCGAGGACACCCGGGAGGCCGCGGAGCTGGCCGCCCTGTTCCGCGGCGAGCCGGCGCTGGCGACCGCCTCGTCGCTCCTGCCGGAGAACCCGGTGGCGGTCGCGGCCGCCTTCGGCCCGCTCGGCGCGGAACAGACCCCGGACCTCGCGGCACGGACGGCCGCCCAGCTGCGCAAAGTCCGCTACCTGCGGACCCACCTGACCCGGCTGCTCCCCGGTCTGAGGCTCGCCGACGTGCGCCCCGATTCGGCGCATCTCCTCCTCGAGGGCCCCCTCCCCGGCGGCCCGGCGCTGGCTGCCCGACTGGCGGACGCGGTCGAGGTGGATGTACTCCTCGCGACCGAGCCGGCCTCCGACCTCGCGGACCTGCCCCGCGCGAGCCGACTCGCGGTGGAAGTGCTCGCCGTCGGTGCGGGGAGCGGCCGCACGCGCACGGCACTGCAGCACGAGGACGTCGCGCTGGAGATGCAACTGTCCACCCCCGGCCGGTCCCTCGACGCGATCCGCGCCCGCTGTGCGCCGATGTTCGCGCACCCCGAACTCGCCACGACGGTGCGCGAGTTCCTCGCCTCGGACTTCGACCGCAGGCGAACCGCGACCGCGCTGGTGGTGCACCCGAACACCGTCGACAACCGGCTGGCGAAGGTCCGGGAACTCACCGGCCTGGACGTGCACCTGTGCACCGACCTGATGACGCTGGCCGTCGCGGTGACCCCGCCCCGCGCCCCGGAGATCGCACCGCCCGGCCAGCACGTGTGACAGATCACAATGCACGCGCCGAACGGTGTGATCAGGGCTCATTGCACGCCATTACTGCGATCGGAAGAATCGATTCCCGGACCCGGACCTTCGATTCTCCCGAGAGCAGGCGCATTTCATGGCGGACAATTCGACGACGATCACGAACGGCTCCCCCGACATATCGCTCTCCAATGCCTCCGGCGTCGCGAAAGAAGCCGCCGCGGCGTTCGAACTCGGCGTCGAGGCCTACCTCTGGGGCTATCCCCTCGTCCTCATGGCCCGCACGAAGGGCGTCTTCACCGACCCCACCCGCCACGGAACGGTGCCCGTGAACGTCCTCCAGCACGGCGACCGGCTGTGGGACCATCGCGACCGCGCGGTGGTGAAGCCGAACAACGACACGCTGTACTCGATCGCCTGGCTGGACCTGTCCGGCGAACCCGTACGGCTGACGGTCCCCGAGGTGCCCCGGTACTACAGCTTCCAGGTGCTCGACGCCTACACCAACACGGTCACCTATGTCGGTACCCGCACCACCGGCAGCGGTCCCGGCACCTTCCTCATCGCGGGTCCCGACTGGACGGGCGATGCGCCGTCCGGTACCCGGGTTCTGCGCTCGCCGACGTCGATGGCGTGGATGATCGGGCGCACCGTGCTCGACGGTCCCGAGGACCTGCCGACCGCGTCGGCGCTGATCCGCACGTACGAACTCACCGGTCCCCCGCCCGCCGCCACCGACGCGGAGCCGGCTCCGGCATCGTCGCCGCACACGATCGGCGAGTCCGGCCTGGGCTTCTTCGACGAACTCGCCGCCGCGCTGGAGGGGAACCCGCCGCCCGTCTCCGACACCGCGCTTCTCGAGCGCCTCGCCGCAGCCGGCATCGAACCCGGGCGCACCCCGTCGAAGGAGCTGCGGCCCGGCGCGACGCGTGACGCCCTGGTGAAGTCCGTGGAGTTCGCACACGAGTGGCTCTCGTCCCGCAGCGGCCGGCGCGGACCGCAGAACCCGGTGTGGCCGTACCGCCTCGACATCGGCTCCTACGGCACCGACCACGTGCTGCGCGCGGCGATCGCGCTGCGCGGACTCGGAGCCGTGACCGCGGAGGAGGCGATCTACTCGACCACCGGTTACGACGGTGCGGGCGACCGCCTGGACGGCCGTAACACCTACGTCCTCCGGTTCCCGCCCGACCGGCTGCCACCCGTCGACGCGTTCTGGTCGATCACCCTGTACGACGACGAGGACTTCCTCATCCCCAACCCGATCGATCGATACTCGATCGGCGACCGGACGCCCGGGCTCGTCCACGACGAGGACGGCGGTCTGAGCATCACCGTCTCGCACGAGCGCCCCGCATCGACGGCGAACTGGCTCCCCTCGCCGGCGGCGACCTTCGAACTGACCCTACGGTGCTACCTGCCGCAGCAGTCGATGCTCGACGGGCAGTACGTCGTCCCGCCCCTGACCCGCGCGTGAGCGAGCCCACCGACCACGAGCCCGACTACCGGTTCACCCTCGCCAACGAGCGCACGTTCCTGGCCTGGATCCGGACGTCGTTCGGCCTCCTCGCCGGAGGTGTGGCGGTCAACGAACTCGCCACCCGGTTCGGCACCCCCGCGTGGCGCACCGCGATCTCGTTCCTCCTGCTGGCGCTCGCCACCGTGCTCGCCGGGAACGCCTACCGGCGGTGGCGGCAGATCCAGACCGCGATGCGCTCGGACGCGCCGCTGCCCGAATCGCGGATGATCCCGCTCCTGGCGCTGGGCACCTGCGTGATCACCGCGGCCTCGATCGCAGTGCTGGCGCTCACGTGATCGCCCGCGACCCCGGCGCCCAGCCCGAGCGCACCATCCTCGCGTGGCGCCGCACCGCACTCGCCGCCATGGTCTGCCTCGCCCTGCTGGTGCACCACGCGCGGGACGCGGGCGGCACCGGGATCGTCACCGCCGGGTTCGCCGCCGCGAGTGCGGCATGCCTGCTGGTGGCGGCCCTCGTCCGCGCACCCCGGCTGCGGGCCGCGGCTCCGCCTGCCGCGCCGCGACTGCTCGCGGTGGTCGCGGCGGTGACCACCGCGACCACGGCGTGCGGGGCCCTGTCCACGCTCACGTGAACGCCCCGGGACGGCACCGTCGTTCCGCCCGGAGCTCCGGCGCTACCCTCCCCGCCCCGCCGCTCACCCGCCGTCGGGGTCCGGCGCTACCCTCGTCGAATGCAGCATCTTCCCCTCCCCGCGAACGGCGAGACCCCGGTACGGGTGATGACGATCGCCGGGTCCGATTCGGGCGGGGCCGCCGGGCTCCAATCCGACCTGCGGACCTTCGCGCTCGCCGGCGTCCACGGCACCTGTGCGGTCACCGCGGTCACGGTGCAGAACAGCCTCGGCGTCACCGGGTTCCACCCGATCCCGCCCGAGACGGTCGCGGGACAGATCCGGGCGGTGGTGCAGGACATCGGGATCGGGGCCGCGAAGACGGGGATGCTCGCGACCGCGGCGATCATCGACGCGATCGCCGACACCGCGGAAGAGGTGGGGATCGGGACCACGATCCCGTTCCTCGTCGACCCGGTCTGCGCCTCGCAGCACGGCGATCCACTCCTCACGCCGGACGCGCTGGAGACCTTGCTGCGCAGGCTCTTCCCGCTCGCCCACCTCGTCACCCCGAATCTCGACGAGGTGCGGCTCATCACCGGGATCGACGTCATCGACGAAGCCACGCAGCGCGAGGCCGCTCGGGCGCTGCACGCCCTCGGACCGCGCTGGGCGCTCGTCAAGGGCGGTCACCTGCGCTCGGCCGCCACCAGTACGGACCTGCTGTACGACGGTGCCGAGTTCCTCGAGTTCGAGGCGCCCCGCCTGCGCACCCGGCACGATCACGGCGCCGGCGACACCCTGGGGGCCGCCACCGTCTGCGCCCTGGCGCACGGCTTCGACGTGCCCGAGGCCGTCTCCTTCGGGAAGGAGTGGGTGACCCGCTCCCTCGCGGCCGCCTACCCCGTCGGGGCGGGGCACGGCCCCGTCAACGCGTCGTGGCGCCTGCGCGAGAGGCCTTGAGCCTCCACCACCGGTTGATGGCCGCCACCACCAGCGGCAACGTGAGCACGATGATGACGAGGCGCAGGCTCTGGACCGTCGCGATCAGCGCCATATCGGCCTCCGCGCTCCCGGCGGCGCTGGCGACGACCGCGTTGATCCCGCCCGGCGTGGTCGCCAGGTAGGCGTCGGCCATCGGCACTCCGGTGATCGCCGCCGCGGCCGCCGCGAGGAGCGCGACCAGGCCGCAGAGCACCACGATCCCGGCGGTGATCACAGGCAGCAGGTGCGCGAGCCTGCGCAGCAGCCGGCGGTCGAACATGAGCCCGACCTCCAGCCCCACGACGATGAGCAGCAGTTCCTTGAACGCACCCTGCGGCGCGAAGCCGCGGGTGAGTTCCGCCCCGCCGATCACTGCGGCCAGGAGCATGGGACCGATCAGCCCTCCGCCCGGCAGGTGCAGCCGACGGCCGAGCCACATCCCGGCCAACGCGAAGACGAACGCGGTGGACAGGCCCGCCACCTGGTCGCCCCGACCCACGATCTGCAGGTCGAAGGTCTTCGACTGCGCGGACGAGCTCGCACCGCCGGCGAGGCCGGTCATGACGAACGGCGCTGTCAGGCTGACCAGGAGGACGCGCGTGTACTGCATCACCCCGACGACGTCCTTCCGCGCGCCGAGCTCGTCGCACAGGGTGACCACCGCCGACGAACCGCCCGCCATCAGGCCGAGCGTCGCGGTGCGCTGATCGAGCCCGGAGACGCAGCGGCTCAGGATCCACGCCGCGGCCAGGGAGAGCACGATGGTCAGGACCGAGATGAGGAGGAAGGGCGCCAGAACCGGTCCGACGGCCCGCACGGCCTCGAGGTTCAGGTAGCCGCCGAGCATGACGCCGATGAAGGCCTGCGTCCACCGGCTGACCTCCGCGGGTACAGCGATCTCGCGTCCGATCATCAGCCGCAGGGCCGCGCCGAGCACCAGCGCCGCGAGCAACGCGGGTGCGGGGATACCGAGCCGCCGCAGGCCCTCGGCGAGCAGCCACGCGCCGGCCAGGACGGCGGTGTACCGCGGGCCGCGGGCCCCGAGGATCCGTCGGAGCCGCCCCCGCGCCGGCGCCCGCGCCCGCGCGGAAGCGTCCGGGAAGGTCGACGGGGCGGCGCTCTTGGCTGTCACACTATGTGTGTAGCAGTGCGAACGATCCTGGGCTAGACCCCCGGACGAACGTTCACCTAACGCTTACACGTGCCGCGTGACCTGCACCTCTACCGGCTCAGGGTGAGTCAGGCGTCACGTCGCGAGACCAGCGTCACCGCTCCCGCCCAGAGCGCGCCGATCACCACGACGAGGTAGAGGAACGAGACCGGCGCGCCCCACGGAAAGCTCGAGTCGAACAGCACGCCCATGAAGTTCTGCAGGTTCGACAGAGGAAGATACGGCCCGGCCCCGCGGGTCTGCGGGAGCGAGGTGATCACGTTGTCGACGACGAACAGGTAGCCGAGAAGCAGGGTGATGGCGCCCGCGCCGTTGCGCAGTGCGGAGCCGACGGCCACGCCCAGCACCGCCGCGACCGCGGCGCCCAAGGGGAAGGCCAGGAACGATCCCAGGCCCGTCCGGAAGACCTCGACCGGCGAGCCGTCGACGATCACGCCGAACAGCAGCACGGCCACGATCATCGTCACGGCGTACGCGACGGCGCACAGCGCCGCGACCACGACGGTCTTGGCGAGGAGCGCGATCCACCGGTTCGGCACCGCGAGGAAGGTGGACCGCAGTGTGTTGTACCGGATCTCGGTGGTCACCGACAGCACGCCGACGATGGCGGCGAAGGTGATGCCGATGCCGGGAAGGCCGCTGAAGCCGGAGAGCGGGGCCAGCGCCACCACACCGATGTCGTCGATGGTCTCACCGATGTTGCGGACGACGAGGGCCACGATCACGGTGATGGCGAGGGCCGCGCCGGACGAGCCGATCAGCAACCAGCTGGTGGCCCGAACGGTCCCGATCTTGATGAGTTCCGCCCGAATCGCGCGCGTGATCATCCGATGCCTCCCGTTCCGCGGTACTCCACGGCGCCGCCGGTCATCCGCATGAAGACCTGTTCCAGTGAGCTGGTCTGCGGGGCCAGCTCCGCCAGCGGCAGCCCCTCCGCCGCGGCGATCTCGCCGACCGCATCGCTGGTGGCACCGCGCACCGTCAGCACCGTCCGTCCGCCGCCGCCCGGCGCGGGCTCCGCTGCGACCTCCACCGCCAGCCCGCGGGAGGTGAGCGCCTGGGCGAGTTCGCGGTCGCGCGGGCTGCGCACGCGGACGGTGTGTTCCGAGTTCCGGGCGATGAAGTCGGCCATGGTGCCGTTCCACACCAGGTGTCCGCGGCCGACGATCACCACGTCGTCGGCGGTCAGTGCCATCTCGGCGAGCAGGTGGCTGGAGACGAAGACGGTGCGGCCCTGCGCCGCGAGGGACTTCATGAAGGTGCGCACCCAGACGATGCCCTCGGGGTCGAGCCCGTTGACCGGCTCGTCGAAGAGCAGGACTCCCGGGTCGCCCAGGAGCGCCCCGGCGATGCCGAGTCGCTGCGACATGCCCAGCGAGAAACCGCCGGCCTTCTTGCGAGCGGCGTCGGACAGCCCGACGGCGGCGAGGCACTCGTCGGCCCGGCCGGCCAGGATACCGCTCGCGGCGGCCAGCCAGCGCAGGTGATCCCGGGCGGTGCGGTTGGGGTGCACCCACTTCGCGTCGAGCAGCGCGCCCACCCGGGTGAGCGGACGGTCGAGGGCGCGGTACTCGCTGCCTCCGATCGTGGCGCGCCCCGCGGTGGGACGATCGAGCCCCAGGATGCAGCGCATCGTCGTGGACTTCCCCGCACCGTTCGGGCCGAGGAAGCCGGTGACGCGGCCGGGTCTCACCGTGAAGGACAGGTCGTTCACCGCCCGCACCGCCCCGTAGGTCTTGGTCAAGCCCGCGACTTCGATCATGGCTGCACGCTAGCAATTGCCGAGCGTCGGCGCCGTCACCCGCGCGAGCACATAGACTACGGCGGACCGGGATCACGGAGGGGGCGTGTGATGGGTGGGGACTCGGCGAACGACCGGACGGGGACGACCTTCGGCCCGTATCGGTTGATCAGCCTGCTGGGCCGTGGCGGCATGGGCGAGGTCTATCTCGCGCACGACACCGTCAAGGACCGCGACGTGGCGTTGAAGCTGCTGCCCGCGGGGTTCGCGCAGGATCCGGGCTTCCGCGAGCGCTTCGCCCACGAGGCTCAGACCGCGGCCCGCCTCTCCGATCCGCATGTGATCCCGATCCACGACTACGGGGAGATCGACGGCACGCTGTACTTGGACATGCGTCTCGTCGACGGCGGCAACCTGGCCGAGCTGGTCGCCGCGGGCGCGCTTCCCGCCGACCGCGCGGTCGATCTGGTGACGCAGGTCGCCTCCGCACTCGACTCCGCACACCTCAAGGGGCTGGTGCACCGCGATGTGAAGCCCGCCAACATCCAGGTCACCCCGTCGGGCTTCGCGTACCTCCTCGACTTCGGGCTCGTGGTCACGGGCGACGCGGACCGGCTCACCTCCGCGGGGCTGTTCGTCGGCTCGCAGGCCTACGCCGCGCCCGAGCGCTTCGACGGCGGCGGCGCCACTGCGGCCGGTGACGTCTACTCGCTGGCGTGCGTTCTCCACGAGCTCCTCACCGGACGGCCCCCGTTCACCGCCGGATCGATCTCGGACATGATGCGCCAGCACCTGCTCTCGGCACCGCCGCGGGCGTCCGCGACCGCCCCGTTTCCCGTTCCCCCGGCGCTGGACGCGGTCATCGCGAAGGGCATGGCGAAGCGGCCCGAGGATCGCTACGCGACCTGCGGAGCTCTCGCCCGGGCGGCGTCCACCGCGCTCCAGGCCCCGCAGCAGACCTGGGGCGCCACGACGACGGTGCCCGTCGCGCACCGCCCGGCGGGACCACGTCCGACGGGTCCGGCGTCCGCGCCGCAGCCCACCCTGATGTCGCACCCGCACAGCATGCCGACCTCGAGCGGGCAGCCCCGATACGTGACGCCGAGCTATGCGCCGCCCGTGGCGCATCCGCCGGCTGCCGCCACCACGCCGCGCAGGAATCCCGCGGTGATCCCCGCACTCGCGGTCGGCGCGGTGCTCGTGATCGCCGCGATCGTCGTGGCGGTCGTGCTGTTGAGCGGAAACGGGCGCCCCTCGACGGTCGCGGTCACGACGACCTCCGCAGCGCCGACCTCGGCCACCACGGCACCGACGATCACCGCACCGTCGACGACCCCGCCGGTGCCGAAGGCCGCCCAGCCCGCCAACACCGCGCTGTGCACGGCCGGCACGGGGGACGCGTTCACCTCCGTCGCCGCGGACCGGGGCAGCGGTGTCGCCGGCGCGCCCTACACCTCGTGCGAGTTCGCGACCGCGGTCGCCACCGCCTACCGGGCGCAGTTCACCGCGCCCGCAGCGGGATCCGTCTCGGCGGTCAGCCCGATCGCACCCGACCTCGGCGCGATCGCCATGGCGTGCACGGGAGCGTCGAACATCGTCACGTGCCGAGGGGGCAACAATGCGATCGTCTACCTCTACTAGGGTCGCCGCGCTGGCGCTGGCCGCGGCGTGCAGCGCCGCCTGCACGATCGGCGACGCCGGCTCGTCCGCGCCCGCCCCGTCCGCGGCGGCATCGTCGTCCCCCTCCGCCTCCCCGTCGGTCTCCCGGCCCGACCCCGCGCAGGAAGGACGACTCCGCGTCGCCCTGGAGCAGGCGGTGAAGGCCGTGACCGGTCAGGCGAGCATCGCGGTCGCGGGCAATGGACGGGTCGTCGTCGCGGGGACCAGCGCGGGCCTCCCCGCGTGGTCCACGTCGAAGGTTCCGTTGGTGATGGCCGCGCTGACGAAGACGCCGCGGCAGGGTGTGACCGCGCCGATGCGCGCGGCGATCATCAACTCGGACAACGCGGCGGCGGAATCGATCTGGTCATCCCTCGGCACCGCCGACCAGGCCGCCGCCGCGATGACGCAGGTGCTCCGGGCCGGGGAGGACAAAGTCACCGTGGTGCCGACGAAGAAGACCCGCGCGGAGTACTCCGTCTTCGGCCAGACCCAGTGGAACGACGGTCCCGCCGCCACCTTCGCCTCGCACATCCCCTGCTCGGCCGAAGGACGGACCGTGCTCGACCTCATGCGCGAGGTCGACGCGGATCAGCGGTGGGGCGCATCGACGGTGCCGGGCGCGGAGTGGGTGGGCGTCAAGGGCGGATGGGGCCCGGGGAACGACGGCCGGTACGTGGTGCGCCAGCTCGCCGTGATCCGCACGGCCCGCGGCTACACGGGACTGATGATGACGGTGCGCCCGGACGACGGCTCCCTCGCCTCGGGCCGCACCGCACTCACCGGTCTCGGCGCCGTGGTCCGCGCGCAACTCGGTGTCCTCCCCGCCGGGGAATGCTGAGCGATCACTCCCGGCGTGCGCCGCCGAGAAGCAGATTCGTCACCAGGTGGGCGCTCTCCGCGGGCCCGGTCACGTCCACGTCGTTGACCATCGCCGCGACGACGCCGAGCAGGTAGCTCAGCCAGACCTCGGCGATGTCGGCGGTGAGGGCGAGTTTGCCGTGCACCAGCCCCGCAGCGCGGGCACGTTCGAGGATCGCGGCGCAGCGCGAGGCGACCTCGCGGTAGAGGCCGAGGTAGGTGTCGAAGGCCTCGACGTCGACGCCGGGCACCTCCAGGGCGAGGAAGCGGAACTCCTCCAGACGGGCCTCCACGTCCAGCAGTACCCGCAGGTTCACCTCGTGCACCGCCGCCTGGAGGTCCTGCACCGAGACGGTCTCCGGCAGCATCGCGGTCACCTCGTCGATCCGCCCCAGGATCAACGCGCGGTTGCGCTCGATGAGCACCGAGAGCATGTGCCGCTTGCTGTCGAAGTAGTTGTAGAAGGTGCCGTGGCTGACCCCGGCGCGCTCGGTGATCTCGCGGACCCCGACGGCGGCGTACCCCTTCTCGACGAACTCGGTGATCGCCGCGTCGAGGAGTTCCGCGGCGCGCCCCTCCGGCCCCGGATCGGTGCCGGGCGGCACCACGGCACCGTCGTCCTCCGGGGCGGTGAGAGCGGGCAGTCCGGCCCGGACCTCGTCGGAGAGCATGCCGCTCACCGACATCCGTACCGCGGCGCGCACGTAGGCGTGCCGCCGGTCTGCGTCGGCACCGTCGGTGAGGGCCATCATCAGGCCCGGCACACCGAGCGCGGGCAACAGCCGGCCGAGTTGCACCGTCTCCGTTTCCGGGTGCGCCGTGCGGGTGACGATCCATCCGTGCTCACGGGCGTGCCCGAGCGCGCGCCCCATCATCGCGTCGAAGGTCTGGTAGAGACCCTGGATCCGGAAGCGGAGCTCCTCGTCGACGGTGCCCGCCTGCACCATCACCACCTTGAGGATGTCGGGCCGCGAGTCGACCAGGTCGAAGAGCCTGGCGCTCACGCCCTCCACCATCTCCTCGGTGGCCTGCAGATCGCCGGCGGCGGTCACCTCGAGGATCTCGTCGGGCGCGATCGCGGCCATGAGCTGGTCGACGCACCGGTCGAAGACGAGGTCGAGCAGCTCGCGCTTGCCCTCGACGTAGCGGTACAGGGTGCCCTGCCCCATGCCCGCGCGCCGGGCGATGTCGGCCACGGAGGCGTGCTCGTACCCCTGTTCTGCGAAGACGGTGAACGCGGCGTCCGTCAGCTCCTCGCGCCGGCGCTCGGCGAGGCCCGCGGAGGGAGGACGGCCCCGGCGCGGCCTGTTCTCGACCGCGGGCTCCGGTATCGACATGGTTGAAGATTCTATCGCGCGCCGGGCTTCCGCTCCGGCCGCCACTCTGCGATCCGGGCGCCCATCGGCGTGGCGGGCCCGCCCATGCCGAGGATCTCGCAGGCGATGGCCCGCCACGGCCCGCGCGCCCGCAGCTCGCCCAGCAGCGCCACCGTCGAGATGTCGGTGCGCCGCCCCAGGGCGTGTTCGGCCTGGAGCTTCTGGCCCTCGAACTTGTCGTAGAAGCCGCCCGCGGGAAGGGTCGCCGCGATGACCGCGCGCCGCGCCGTCGCCGGCGTCACGGCGACCTCGCCCTCTCTCAGATGCCAGCCGACGACCTCGTCGATGTACGCGGCGAGGTCGTCGGCGTTCATCAGGTCCGGGCGGCCGATGAACCCGGCCCGCACCGCGAGCTCGTGCACCCGCTCGGATTCGCCGCGCAGCAACGCGGAGAACAGCTCCCGCTCGAAGGCGTGCTCCTCCGCTGTCAGATGCACCGTCATCCCGAAATCGACGAAGCCGGCGCGCCCGTCGGGCAGGATCAGCACGTTGCCGGGGTGCGGGTCCGCGCAGAAGCGACCCGTCCGGTACATCTCGCCGCAGTAGAAGCGGTAGACGGCCTCGCCGATCCGGTCCCGCGCGGCCTGGTCGAGGTCGGCGGCCGAGGAGAGGGGCCGTCCCTCGAGGAACTCGGTCACCAGCACTCTGCCGGTGCACAGCTCGTCGACGGGCCGCGGTACGGCGATGCCCGGATGCCCGTCGAAGAGGTCCGCGAAGTAGCGGTGATGACCGAGCTCGGCGGCGAAGTCCAGTTCCGCCAGCACCTGGCGGGCGATCTCCTCGGACAGCGCGGCGGCGTTCGCGGCGGGGAGGTATTTGCCGAGCACCTTCAGCAGCAGGCGCATGTTCTTCAGGTCCGCCCGCACCATCGCGTCGATCCGCGGGTACTGGACCTTCACCGCCACGACACGTCCGTCGTCGAGCACGCCCCGGTAGACCTGCCCGATCGACGCCGCGGCGATCGGGCCCTCGAGCGTGACGATGCGCCCGCGTCGCGCGCCCAGCTCCCGATCGAGCAGCGCCGTCATGGCCGCATCGGTCCACCGCGGCGCCGCGCGGAACAGCGGCTGGAGGCGTTGCGCGAAGGCCTCCCGTGCCGCACCACTGGTGATCCCGATGTCGATCACCGCGAGCAGCTGCCCGACTTTCATGGCCGCGCCGCGCATTCCGCCGAGCACCGTCACCAGATCGTCGGCGAGGGCCAGCAGCGCCGCGTCCCGCGCGTCGCGCGCGGCCTGGTCGTCCCGGAACCGTGCCGCGGCGCGGTTGCCCGCGGTCCGCGCGACGTGCCGCACCGCCACGCCGCCGATCCGCGCGCTGCGGCGGATCCGTCCCGACGGTGCCGCCGATTCCCCGCCCGGCGGTCGTCCGGCGTCAGGTCCGGGCACGCGTTCCCGCCATCCGGCCGTCCATCGGGGACGACGGAACCGCCCAGCGCCGCTCCGGGATCCGGCCGGCGCCGCGGGCCAGGCGACCCGCCTCCACCGCCAGGCGCATCGCCGTGGCCATCGCCTCGGGATCCTCGGCGCGGGTCACCGCGGAGGCGAGGAGCACCGCGTCGCATCCGAGCTCCATCGCGCGGGCGGCGTCGCTCGCGGTGCCGATCCCTGCATCGAGGATCACCGGCACGGGGCTCTGGGCCACGATCATCTCGATGTTGTGCGGGTTGAGGATTCCCAGCCCGGTGCCGATCGGCGACCCGGCGGGCATGACGGCCGCGCAGCCCACGTCCGCGAGGCGCCGCGCGAGGATCGGGTCGTCGTTGGTGTACGGCAGCACCGTGAATCCGTCGGCCACCAGCTCCTCTGCGGCCTCGACCAGGGCGACCGCATCGGGGAGCAGAGTCTTCTCGTCGCCGATCACCTCGAGCTTGATCCAGTCGGTGTGCAACGCCTCCCGCGCCAGCTGCGCCGTGAGCACCGCCTCGGCCGCGCCGAGGCAACCGGCGGTGTTCGGGAGCGGCATGATGCCCAGTTCGCGAATGGTCTCGAGGACGCCGCCGCCCTCCGCCAGGCTGGTGCGGCGCAGGGAGACCGTGGTCAGCTCGGTGCCCGACGCGACGAGAGCCGCCCGCAGATGCTCGAGGTTGGCGCTGCCGCCGGTGCCCGTGATGAGCCGCGAGGCGAAGCTCCGGCCCCCGATGAGCAGGGGGTCGGCGTCCCGGTCAGCCACCCTGCACCGCCGTGAGCACCTCGACGTCCGCGTAGGCGGGGAGCGCCTCGTCCCACCGCGACCGCGGGTGCACCGCGCCGTTCACGGCGATCGCGACCCCCTTGTCCGGCAGCCCGAGTTGCTCGAGCAGCGACTGCGCGGACGTCCCGTCGAGCACCTGCCGGTCGTCGCCGTTCACCGTCAGCTCCATGCCTGTACCTCCTGCTGTAGCACCATATCCGCCGCCCGCGCCCCGGTGACGGGGGCGAGCAGGATTCCGTTGCGCCCGTGCCCCGTCGCAGCGAAGATCCGGCCGCCGAGCGGCGCGATCACCGGGACGTTGCCCGTCGTGGTGGGCCGCAGTCCCGCCCGGACCTCGATCAGCTCGTACTCGCGGAGGAAGGGCAGCACGGTGAAGGCGTCGTCGAGCAACTCGACGACCGGGCCGATCCGCACGCCGAGGTCCCGGTCGTTCTCGTACTGGGTCGCGCCCACGACGACACCGTCGGCGCGGGGCACCACGTACACCTGGCGGCCGCGGACCCGCGCCCGCACCGTCACCGTCGGCGGTGGCAGGCAGGCCGGTCCGCGGCGCAGCCGCACCACCTCGCCCTTGACGGGCCGTACCCCCAGCTCGGGCGCGAACGCCGCGGAATCGACACCGGCGCAGACGATCACCGCGTCCCCCGGGAGTCCGTCGAGCGCGTCGGCGGCCACCGACTCCGCGCGGAAGGCCACGCCCGCCGCTCGGCACGCGGCGAACAGCGCCCCGTGCACGAGCCGGTTGTCGACGGCGAGCTCCCGCGGGGCCTGAGCCGCCGCCCGGATCCGCGGCGCCGCACCGGGAATCGCGCGCGCCGCCGCGGAGGGCCGGAGCGGGCCGAACAGGGTCGCGTCGCCCACCGCGGTGGCGACGGTGTCCAGCTCGGCGGCGTCACCGTCGTCCACAGCGAGGTGGACGGTGCCCCGGGCCGTGATCAACGGACCGTCGGCGAAGGGCTGCAACTCGCGCGCGAATTCCTCCCACAGGCCCAGGGATTCGACACCGAGCCGGAACAGCTCGTCCTCCCCCGGCCAGGCCTCGGAGTACGGTGCGAGCATGCCGCCCGCCACCCACGAGGCGCCCGACCCGGGCTCGGGATCGACGACGGTGACCGCGCATCCGCGCAGCGCCAGGGACCGGGCGACGGTGAGCCCGACGGTGCCGCCGCCCACGACAGTCACACTCTTCACGTTCGAGAAATCCTTCCTTCGCCGGCATTACCCGGATCAGGTCTGACGGTCAGGGGCGCACGTGCCCCACTCTCAGCCCCGCGGCGGGGGCTCCCGTGTGTGTACGTGACCCACCCTACTCCGCCGGGCCTACGCTGGGGCCATGATCTCCCCGCGCGAACGGCTCGCCTCCGCCTCCCTGTACCTGTGCACCGACGCTCGACGCGAGCGCGGCGACCTGGCCGAGTTCGTGGCCGCCGCGCTGCGCGGCGGCGTCGACATCGTCCAGCTGCGCGACAAGGGCTCGGCGGGCGAGCGGGAGTTCGGGGCGCTCGAGGCCGCGCAGGAGATCGAGATCGTCGCCCGGTTGCGGGAGATCGCGCACGAGCACGGCGCACTCGTCGCAGTGAACGACCGCGCCGACATCGCGTACGCGGCCCGCGCGGACGTGCTGCATCTGGGGCAGGACGATCTGCCGGTGCCGGTGGCCAGGGAGATCATCGGGCCCGACGTGGTGATCGGCCGGTCCACGCACGACGGTGCCCAGGCGCGCGCGGCCGCCGCGGAGGAGGGCGTCGACTACTTCTGCACCGGCCCGTGCTGGCCGACCCCGACGAAGCCGGGCCGCTCGGCGCCCGGCCTCCCCCTGGTGCGGGAGACGGCTGCGGCGGCGCCCGCGCGGAAGTGGTTCGCGATCGGTGGCATCGATCTGCCCCGCGTCCCCGAGGTGACCTCCGCGGGCGCGGACGCGATCGTCGTGGTCCGCGCGATCACCGCCGCCGACGATCCCGAGACCGCCGCCCGCGCCCTGAAGTCGGCGCTGCGATAGGCCGGGCTCCCGAATTCCTCCGCGCGGGGGACGACTCAGCCCTCGTGGCGCGCCACGAGGGATTCGGCGTGCGGCGTGGGAGAACTGGCGTCTCGTGGGGGAATCGGCGCCGCGCGGGGGGCGGCCGAACCCACGCCGGACGACCGGCGCGCGGTGGGGGACGAAACGCCGGAGGCGCCTTTCAGCGCCACGCGGGGGACGACGTCAGCGGCGGTAAGCACGACCAGCAGCAACGCCCACAGCGCGATCTACCCCTGCGCGAGGGAACGCACCTGGAGCTGGAGATCCGGCCAGGCGGCGGCGAAAGCGGGGTGCAGTTTGCGCTCGGACACCGCGTCGAGCGGCACCCATTCCAGCGCGGTCGACTCCTCGTTGGGCACCAGCTCGCGCGGCTCGACGAGCCGGGCCAGCACCGTCGTATAGGTCCACCCGACCGGCGAGCGGGCCGTGACCACCTCGGCCAGGACCTCGAGCGAGGTGGGCGGCAGGCCCGTCTCCTCGAAGGCCTCGCGGAGCGCGGCGGCGGCCGCCGATTCGTGCGAGTCGCGCGCCCCACCGGGAAGCGCCCACGTGCCGCCCTGGTGGCTCCACCAGGCGCGGTGCTGCAGTAACACCCGTGTCTCGTCCTGCGACAGAGCCAATAGGCCCGCCGCCCCGAACCTGCCCCAGTACCGGGCGCCGTCCGGGTCGCGGACCCAGCCGTTCCCGTCACCCAACATGGGACCACCGTAGCCGACGGCACCGTCGTCCGGGGCGCGCACAATGCGCATCATCACGTCGGTGGGCGGGGGTCGCGCGATAGGGTCGTCAGAAGGACGTCCGCAGTGGCCCTACCCGGCCGAGAGGGTGCGACTGATGGGAAGGAGCAGACGGTGACAGCCCAGACGTCGAAGAACCGGCAGCTGTCCTCCCTGCGCCTGCGATCCTTCCCCGAATCGTCCGTCTTCGTGGAGCTGCGGGAGTTCTTCACCTCCAGTCCCGGCAAGCTCGTCTCGATGACGCTGGTGCTCATGACGATGTGCCTGTTCGCCGGATGGTTCACCTCCGCGGCTCAGCTGTCCCGGACCGAGGTGCTGCAGCAGAACCTCTCGGACTACGAGCCGCGCGCGCACGCGGCGCAGGTGCTCTACAGCTCCCTCTCCGCGGCGAACGAATCCGCCAACGCGGCCTTCGTGGCCGGCGGCCTCCCCTCGGACGAGATCCAGAGCAGCTACAGCGTCGCGCTGGCCACTGCCGGAAAGGCGCTGATCACCTCGGCGACCAGCCTCCCCGCCGACGACGGTCACGCGCACGCCAACCTCGACACGATCGCGATGAGCCTGCCGGTCTACACCGGGCTGGTCGAGACGGCGCGCACGAACAACCGCCTCGACAACTCCGTCGCCGCCGCGTACCTCGCCACGGCGTCCACCCTCATGCAGGACACGCTGCTGCCCGCGGCCGAGAGCTTCTACCGCGAGGAGACCGAGAACCTGCGCCGCACGCACGACCGGTTCGCCTCGCCGCCGTGGGCGATCTACGGCGCACTCGGCGTCGTGCTCGGCTCGCTGGTCGTCACGCACCAGTACCTCGCCCGCCGGACTCAGCGCAGGGTGAACCGCGGCCTCGTGGTCGCGGGCGCCGCGCTCACCATCGCGATGACCTGGGTGGGCATCGCCGGGCTGGCCTCCTCCACATACTCGCTCCGCGCCGAACAGCGTGGCACCGCCGCGGTCGACACGCTCTCCCAGGCCCGCACGCTCACGCAGAAGGCCCGCTCGATCGAGACGATGGGACTCGTGCAGCGCGGCGCCGGGCGCGGTGTGCCGCCCACGGCCTTCGCGGAGAGCCTGCAGCGGGCGGAGACGACGATGCAGTCCCTCGGCGATGCCGATCCGCAGATCACCTCCGCGGTCGACGCGGCCCGCGCCGACGCGCAGCGCTGGGTCGCCGCGCACCAGCAGATCGCGGCCCGCGAGGCCACGGGTGACTATCTCGGGGCCACCCGGATCGCCATCGGGACCGACCCGGGCTCCGCCGCCGTCGCCTACCGCTCGCTCGACGCGCACCTCACCGCCGCGATCGACCGCGCCCGGACGCTCTACCGAGACAACGTCAACACCGCCCGCTTCGCGATCGCCTACTCCGGCCCCGGCGCGTTCGTCCTGTGCGTGCTCGCCGCCGCCGGGGTCGCCGCGGGCTTCTACCCCCGGGTCAGGGAGTACCGATGATGCGCCGCACCCTCAGTGGTATCGCCCTCGCGCTGACCGTCGCGCTCGCGTCGACGGGCTGCGTCGTCTCGGCCCCCGAGGCTCCCGGCGACGCCGTCACGGCGGTCGCGCAGCCGGTTCCCGGATCGGGTGCCGTCATCCCGCGGGACACCCCGATCCCGCCCGAGGTGTCGATGTGCACCGCCACGCCGGCCCCGTCGGGCCTGCCCCTGCCCGGGCACATGGTGCCGGGGACGACGATGGCGGACATCTACAACCGCGGCCGCCTCGTCGTGGGCATCGACATCGGCTCGAACCTGCTCTCCTTCCGCGATCCGATCACGGGCGAGATCAAGGGCTTCGACGCCGACATCGCGCACCAGATCGCCGCCGCGATCTTCGGCGACCCCGACCGCATCCACTTCCGGATCCTCTCGACCGCGGAGCGGCAGAAGGCGCTGGAGGAAGGCACCGTCGACGTGGTCACCAAGACGATGTCGGCGACCTGCGAGCGGGCGAAGTCCGTGGCCTTCTCCGCCACCTACTTCATCGCGCAGCAACGCATCCTCGCGCCGCGGGGAGCGCCGATCAACACCGTCGGCGACCTCTCCAGCCGGCGGGTGTGCGAGGTGCGCGGCAGCACCTCGCTCGACCGCGTGCGCCGCCTGGTGCCCAGCGCCACCGTCATCGCCACCGACTCGTGGTCGGACTGCCTGGTCATGCTGCAGCAGTCCCAGGTCGAGGCGGTCTCCACCGACGATGCGATCCTCGCCGGCCTCGAGCAGCAGGATCCGAACCTCACGATCACCGGTCCCTCGCTGGGACTCGAGTACTACGCCGTCGGCGTCGGGAAGAACCGGACCGACCTCGTGCGTTTCATCAACGGGGTGCTTCTCCGGATGGCCTTCGACGGGACCTGGATGCGCCTGTACAACCAGTGGTTCGCCCCGTCGCTCGGCCAGGTCTGGTCCGCGCCCGCCGCGAGGTACGAGGGGTAGTGATGCACGATGACTGACGACGTCGAGGAGCAGGAGTCCACGCAGGCGCAGGTGGTCTCGTTCGACGGTGCCGACGAGGACGAACAGGGCACCGTCGGCACGCCGATGACGAACCTGTTCGACGACGAGGACGAGCAGGGCACCGTCGGCGCGCCCATGACGAACCTGTTCGACGACACCGCGCCCCCGCCTGTCGGCACCCAGGTGACGAGGGTGCCGCCGCCGGCGCCGTCGGTCGCGACGGAGGCGACGCCGCGGTTCGGCAACGGCCCGGTCCGGGCCGCCGGCACGACGCGCGTCGCGGCACGCCGACGCGTCGGCGGCGGCCTCGTCGAGATCCCGCGAATCACCGAGGTCGACCCGTCGGAAGCGATCCGGACCAACCCGATCATCGCCGAGGGCAAGCGGTACTGCTGGAACTGCCGCAAGCCCGTCGGCCGTGCGCACGACGGCGAGCCCGGCGCGCTGATCGGGACGTGCCCGCACTGCGGCGCCCGGTTCTCCTTCGAGCCCGCGCTCGAGCCCGGCGACATCGTGGCCGACCAGTACGAGATCAAGGGCGCCATCGCGCACGGCGGTATGGGCTGGATCTACCTGGCCACCGACCTCAACGTCGTGGATCGCCCCGTCGTGCTCAAGGGCCTGCTCAACTCCGGCGACGCGCAGGCGCAGGCCGTCGCCGTCTCGGAGCGGCGGTTCCTCGCGGAGATGACGCACCCGTCGATCGTCAAGATCTACAACTTCGTCGAGCACCCCGATCCGGACGGCACGCAGATCGGCTACATCGTCATGGAGTACGTGCCGGGCAAGACGGTCAAGGACATCCTCGGTGAGGCCGCCGACGGCGCCGACCCCAAGGTGGAGGTCGAGCAGGCCATCGCCTACATCCTCGAGGTGCTGCCCGCCCTCGGCTACCTGCACAGCCTCGGGCTGGCGTACAACGATCTCAAGCCCGACAACATCATGATCAGCGAGGAGGACGTCAAGCTCATCGACCTGGGCGCCGTCGCCCCGCTCGGCGGGTACGGATACATCTACGGCACACCGGGATTCCAGGCGCCCGAGATCGCGCGGACCGGCCCGTCGACGGCCTCCGACGTCTACACGGTGGGGCGCACGCTCGCGGTGCTGGTCGCCGACGTGCCGATGGAGAAGGGCCGCTACGTCGACGGGCTGCCGTCCCCCGCCGAGGACGCCACGCTCGCGAAGTACAACTCGCTGTACCGGCTGCTGGTGAAGGCCACCGCGGAGGATCCGGCCGAGCGCTTCTCCTCGGCGGCGGAACTCACCGATCAACTCCTCGGCGTGCTCCGGGAGTGCCTGTCCACCAAGTCCGGCGAGCCGCGGCCCGGACTGTCGGTGGTCTTCACCCCCCAGCGCTCCACCTTCGGTGTGGAGCTGATGCTGCGCGCCGTCGACCCGGACCCCGAGGTCCACGACGACCGCCTCCGCGCCCCGGAAGTACTTGCAGCCCTGCCGATCCCGATCGCGAATCCCTCCGATCCGGCGGCGGGCGTGCTGGCGCTGACGATGCGCAGCGACCCGACGCAGATCCTCGACTCGCTCGCCGAGCTGCGCGAGGCGATGGCGGGCACCGTCGAGATCGACCTGGCGGAGGCCCGGGCGCATCTCGAGCTCGGCGAGGTGGACGCGGCGACGACGCTGCTCGATTCGCTGGCCTCCCGTGAGCCGCACCGCTGGCAGGTCACCTGGTACCGGGCCGAGACCGCGCTGATGCAGGGCGACTACGCCGCGGCCTACGACTACTTCGAGACGGTGACCGATCAGGCCCCCGGCGAGGCGGCGCCGAAGCTGGCCGCCGCCGTCGCCGCCGAATTCTGTTACGTCTCCGGCGAACCCGACCCCGAGGGCTGGCGCGATCGGGCGCGCCAACGCTACGAGAACGTCTGGCGCACCGATCGCGGCATCATCTCCGCGGCCTTCGGTGCCGCCCGCATGCGCCGCGCGGCGGGCGACATCGTGGGCACCGTCGAGATCCTCGACCAGGTGCCGTCGACCAGCCGGCACTACCACAACGCGTTGTGCTCGTCGGTGGTCGCGCTGGTACACGGCCGCGATCTCGCCGATGTCAGCGAGGCGCAGCTGCACGAGGCCGCCCGCCGCGTGCGCACCCTGCCCAAGTCCGAGTTCCGCCGGCTGCAACTGCGCGCACTGGTACTCGGCGTGGCTCTGGGCTGGGTGCAGCACCGCAACCAGCACGGCCGGCTCGACGGCTCCAGCACCCTGCTCGATCACGAGCTCACCGAGCGCGGCCTGCGCAAGGCGACGGAGAAGTCCCTCCGCGACATCGCCGCCCTCGCCGAGCGCAAGCGGCAGCGGCACGCCCTCGTCGACCTCGCGAACGCGATCCGCCCCCGCACCCTGTTCTGACCGCCTCGCCCGCCTCGCTGCGCTCGGAGCCGTCCCTAGCGGGGCGGCCACCTCCCTAGGACCATGGACATGGGGAATGCACGACACGCCATGGTGATTGACGCCCCGCTAGGGAAGCAGCCCGACGCTGCCACACGCCCCGCTAGGGAGCACGCCCGACGCGGCGCTCACCGATCGGGATGATCAGCGGCCGACCGGGGGCGACGGGATCGTCGATCACCTTCGAGTGCAGCCCGAAGGTCGTACGCAGCATCTCCTCGTCGATCACCTCCGCCGGCGTGCCCTGGGCGACCACGGCACCGTCGCGCAGGGCGATGATGTGATCGCTGTACCGGATGGCGAGGTTGAGATCGTGCAGCACCATGACCACCGTCCGTCCCTGGGTGCTCAACTCGTCCACGAGGTCGAGCACGTCCAGGGCGTGCGAGAGATCGAGATAGGTGGTGGGCTCGTCGAGGAGCAGCAGGTCGGTCCCCTGCGCGAGGGTCATGGAGATCCACACGCGCTGCCGCTGGCCGCCGGAGAGCGAGTCGATGGGGCGGTCGGCCAGGTCGCGCACGCCGGTCTGCTCGAGCGCGGCGTCGACGACCTCCGCGTCATCGGAACTCCACTGCCGCAGCCACGACTGGTGCGGATGCCGGCCGCGCGCGACCAGGTCGCCCACCGTCAACCCCTCAGGGGCGAGCGGACTCTGCGGCAGCAGGCCCATCGTGGTCGCGATCTGCTTGGACTTGAGCGTGGCGATGTCGGCGCCGTCGAGCACGACGTGCCCGGACGTGGGCTTGAGCAGCCGGGCCAGCGTGCGCAGCAACGTCGACTTGCCGCAGCCGTTCGGCCCGATGATCGTCGTGACCACCCCGGTCGGGATGTCGAGATCGAGCTCGTCGAGGACGGTCCTGTGGCCGTACCCGGAGCAAACCCTGCGGGCGCCCAGGCGCGACGGTGCGGTCGTCACCGTTTCGGTCGTGGTCACTTGGCCCCCTTGAGGTTCTGGCGGACGAGGAGATAGACGAGGAACGGACCGCCCACCGCTGCGGTGATGATGCCCACCGGGAGTGCGACGGCAAACAGCGTGCGGGCCACGAGGTCGGCACAGGCGAGCAGTGCGGCGCCCATGATCGCCGACGGGATCAGCGGCGGCGTGGGGAGCCGGGTCAGGCGCATCGCGAGCTGGGGTGAGACGAAGGCGATGAAGCCGATCGGTCCGGCGGCCGCGACGCCCGCGGCGGCCAGCACCACCGACGCGATGAGCAGCACCGCCCGATTGCGGCCGAGGCGCACACCGAGCCCGAGCGCCACGTCGTCGCCGAGCTGGACGGCGCGCAGCGGGAAGGCCGCGGCCAATGCCATCACCGCGGCCGGCGCGCCGAGGCCGATCGCGGTCCACACGTCCGACCAGTCGCGGCTCTCGAGCGAGCCCACGAGCCAGGTCTGCGCCCGCGCCACGTCGCGGATGTCGGCGCGCACCAGCATCCAGTCGACCAGGGCGCGCGTGAGGAACGTGATGGCGATGCCGACGAGAATCAGCCGCATCCCGTCGACCCCGCCGCGGACGGCGAGGAGATAGACCAGCCCGCCGGTCACGAGGCCCCCGGTCACCGCGACCACGGGCAGGCCGACGCCGGAGTTGAGCGTCGCGGCGAGGGTGCCGGTGGAGGTCACCAGGAAGACCGCCGCGACGCCCGCTCCGGCCGTGACGCCCAGGATGTCCGGACTCGCGAGGGGGTTACGGGCGATCGACTGGACGATCGCACCGGACATGCCGAGCGCGGCGCCGACCACGAGCCCGACGAGGGCGCGGGGCATCCGTAGTTCCATGACCACGAAGCGCGTCGTCGAATCGCCCGTGCCGGCGAGGGCCTGCAGGACCTCGCCGAAGGTCATGGGGAAGGCGCCGAGGCGGATGCTCGCGCAGAAGGCCACGAAGGCGACCAGCGCGAGACCGACGGTGACGGCGACGGGCCACGGCCGCCAGACGAAGGAGACGACGGTGCCGAATCGCAGGCCGGGGCGGATCGGGGGCCTGCGCTCGTCGACGGTGTCGAGGGTTCTCATACCTTGACCGCCTTCCGCCACCAGACGAGAGCCACGAAGAAGGGCGCGCCGAACAGGGCGACGACGATGCCGACCTCGAGTTCGCCGGGCCGCGCGACCACGCGGCCGACGATGTCGGCGACGAGTAGCAGACCGGCCCCCATCAGCGCGGAATAGGGCAGCAGCCAGCGGTAGTCCGGACCGGTGAAGTACCGCACGATGTGCGGCACCATGAGTCCGAGGAAGGAGATGCTCCCGCAGGCCGCCGTGGCGGCGCCGACCAGCAGGGTGACCGCAGCGATGCCGACAGTCCGCGCGAGGTTGATGTTCAGCCCGAGGCCCTTGGCCACGTCGTCGCCCATGTTGAGGAGGTTCACCGCCGGCCCGTTGGCCAGGGCGAGGAGCGCCCCGGCGGCGATGAACGGAGCGACGACGGCGATGACGTCGTAGCCGCGGCCGACCACCGCGCCCGCGTTCCAGAACCGCAGCATGTCGAGCGAGGCGTTGTCGCTGAGCGCGATCGCGGAGGTCATCGAGCTCAGGAACATCGCGACCCCCATGCCCGCGAGCACCAGGGTCAGCGGCGAGCCCACGCCCCGCCCCAGGCTGGAGAGGCCGAAGACGAGGATCGCGGTGAGGGCCGTGCCGAGGAAGGCGAACCAGACGTACTGGATGGGGGCGGTGAGGCCGCCGAGGAAGGTCGCGCAGACGACGGCGAAAGCGGCGCCCTGGGTGAGCCCGAGGAAGCCCGGGTCGGCGACCGGGTTGCGCGTGTGCCCCTGGATCAGCGCGCCGGCGAGTGCCAGGGCGGCGCCGGCGATCACGGCGAGGAGGGTGCGCGGGACGCGCAGCGTCTGCACGATAATCGCGGCCTGGTTCAGCTCGGGGTCCGCCGGGTTCGGGCCGGTCGTGTAGCTGTGCCACAGTCCGTCCCACACCAGCGCGGGCGCGAGGCTGCGGGAGCCGATCGCCAGGGAGGCTATCACCGCCACCACCAGCAGCGCGAGCAGCAGCGCGAGCCCGGCCACCCGGCGCCGGCGCCGCGCGGCTCCGGAGGTCGCCGCCGGCCGGGCGGGCGGGGCGCCCCCCGAGGGGTGCTCGTCGGTCACAGAGAGGGTCACAGCCGTAATGATAGGCTTCCCTTCATTCCAAGGAAGGGGCGGTATGCGTCGTCTGGTCTCGGTAGTCCTCGTGGCACTGCTCTCGCTCTCCCTCGCGGCGTGCGGGTCGGCCTCCGAGCCCGGTACGGCGAGCAGGGCCCCGCAGACACCGCAGCGGGTGGCCTCGCTCGGCCTCGGCGACGTCGACACACTGCTCGCGCTCGGCGTCGTTCCCGTGCTGGTCGCGCCGTGGGCGCAGGACGCCAAGGAGCCCGTCGGCGAGTGGGCGAAACCACTGCTGCAGGGAAAGAACCCGCAGATGCTGCTGGGCACCGGCACCAAGCTGGACACCAAAGTGGTCGAGACCCTGGCCGCCGCGAAACCCGACGTGATCGTCGCCGTGAACTCCGGCTTCGACGACGCCACCTTCGCGCGACTCGAGGCGATCGCACCCGTGGTCCGGCGTCCGGCGCAGTTCGCCGCGTGGGGCGTGCCCTGGCAGGACCAGGTGCGCGCCATCGCCGGCGGCGTCGGCCGCGCCGCGCAGGGCGAGGCGCTGATCACCAAGACCGAGAAGACGATCAGCCGCACGCAGGAGCAGCACCCCCGGTACCGGGGCCGGACCGCCGCCACCGTCCTCCCCAAGTCCGACGGCGGCTTCTACGCGTACGCCACCACGGACGGGCGCGGCCAGGTCCTCTCGATGCTCGGCTTCACACTGCCCGAGTCGATCTCCTCGCTGGTCCCGGCCGGGAAGTTCTTCGCCGAGATCCCCGCCGAGCGGGTGAACCTCCTGGACCTCGACGCCCTCGTCTACCTCGACTACGGCACGAAGGTGAGCGAGGACACCGCCTTCCGCTCCCTCGCCGTGAGCCGCGAGCACCGGGTCACCACGATCGACCGGACCCTCGGCAACGCCATGTCGATGCCCAACCCCGTGACCATCGACTGGGTGCTCCAGCAGTTGCCGCCGCGCCTACCCGCCTTCGCCTGACCCGCCGCCGACGGACGGCACCGCCTCGCGAGGGGATCGACGTCAGCGCTTCGCGACGTACATCCGCGTCGGCTGGGTCCGTCCCCGTAGCACGTCGACGGGGCCCGTCCGCCACCGCGAGGACTCCGCGGGATCGGCGGTCTCCACCGCCGGGGCCGAGGCCCACGGCACCGTCGGGTCCGCCTTGGCGTACGTCGACAGCCGGGCCGCCTCGTTGACCGGGTCGCCGATCACCGTGTATTCGAACCGGTCGGCGGCGCCGACGTACCCCGCCACCACCGTGCCGTAGGTGACCCCGCAGCCGGCCTGCACTTCGGGGACCTCGCGGGTCAGGCGCCGCATCATCGCCCGCGACGCCGACAGTGCGGCGCCCGCGGGGTCGGTCAGCGGGGCGGGCGCGCCGAAGATCGCGAGCACGGCGTCGCCCTCGAACTTGTTGACCAGCCCGCCGCGGTTGTTGACCTCGGCGACGACCACGCCGCAGAAGCGGTTGAGGATCTGCACCACCTCGGTGGCGGGGCGCTGCGCGGCGAGGGCGGTGGAACCGACCAGGTCGATGAAGATGACCGCAACGGTCTGTTCGACACCGCCGAGTTCGGGATCGCGCTCGATGGTCGCGCGGGCGACCTGCTCCCCCACCTGCCGGGCGTAGAGGTCCCGCACGCGTTCCCGCTCGCGCAGCCCCGCCGCCATCTCGTTGAACCCCGACTGCAGGTCGCCCAGCGAGGTCCCGTCGTAGACCACGACCTCCGTGTCGTACCGGCCCTCGGAGACGCGACGCATGCCCGTGGTCACGCTCTTGACCGGCGCGGACACCCGCGACGAGGACAGCAGGTTGAAGGTCATCCCCGAGAGGAAGCCGCCCACGGCCAGCACGGACATGCTGACGGCGATGCCGCGCACGGTGGCGGCCGGCTCGAAGAGCGCGAACAGCCCCACCGTGAACACACCCATGAAGGGCAGGCCCGAGCCGAGCAGCCACAGCCGCAACGACCGGCCCTGCAGGCTCTGGTGCCGCGGCTCTGGCCGCGAGACCCGCAGCGCGATCGCGGTGACGGGCCGCAGGCTGAACTCCGTCAGCACCCGCACCACGCCCGAGGTCATCAGGCCCGCGCCCAGCACCACCAGCGAGACCTTGGGCACGAGCTCCGGGTCCACCCGGCCGTACAGCCAGCCGAAGAGCGCGGCGGCGCAGAGCCAGGCGGTCAGCTCGAACCAGTAGATCCGGCTCGGCAGCGCGAGCGCGTCGGACGCCTCCTCGGCCGTCGGCGGGTCGTCGCCGCCGGTCCAGCGCAGCGACCGGTGGACGAGCCAGAAGGTGTAGAGGTGCCCGACCACCAGGCCGATCGCGATGTAGAGCGGCACCGCCACGGTGTTGACGGTGTGCAGCTCGGTCCGCTGCACGGACGGATCGGGGATCCCGACCACGATGAGCATCGCCGCGAAGCTGCCCCCGAGGAGGGTCGCGACGGACGAGGTCACCGCGATCAGGACGATGGTGCGGACCTTGCGCCGCCGGGCGCCGTCGGTGCGGGTACCGAGGAGCGCGGAGCCGTAATCGGTCCCGTCGTTCTCGATCCCCGCCCCACGCCCGAGGGGCATCAGAGTGCCGCGGCTTCGCGGGCGATCGCGAGTTCCTCATTGGTCGGGACCACGAGGACGGCGACGGTCGCCGCCGGGTCGTCGGACGAGATCGGGGTGGGCACGGCGATCCGGCCTGCATTGCGCTCGGGATCGACGACGATGCCGAAGCCCTCCAGCCCGGCGAGGGCGTCGGCGCGGACCTGCGCGGCGTTCTCGCCGACGCCGGCGGTGAACGTGATGGCGTCGACCCTGCCGAGATCGACGAGGTAGGCGCCGATGTACCGGCGGAGACGGTGGATGTAGACGTCGTAGGCGAGCTTCGCGTCCTCGTCGCCCTGCTCGATGAGCGCGCCCAGCGCGCGGAAGTCGTTCTCGCCGGCGATTCCCTTGAGACCCGAGCGACGGTTGAGCAGATCGTCGATCTGATCGATCGTCATTCCCAGCGTGCGCCCCAGGTGCAGCACCAGGCCGGGGTCGATGTCGCCGCTGCGGGTGCCCATGACGAGCCCCTCGAGCGGGGTCAACCCCATCGAGGTGTCGATCGCGCGGCCGCCGCGCACGGCGGACGCCGAGGCCCCGTTGCCCAGGTGCAGCACGATCTGGTTCACCTCGGTGGTCGGCCGGCCGAGGAACTCCGCGGCCTGCTTCGAGACGTACTCGTGCGAGGTGCCGTGGAAGCCGTAGCGGCGCAGGCCGTGCTCGGCGGCCAGGTCCCGATCGATGGCGTACGTGGCCGCCGCGGGCGGGAGGTCGAAGAAGAAGGCCGTGTCGAAGACCGCGACCTGCTTGACGCCGGGCAGCAACTCGCGCGCCACCTCGATGCCCTGCGCGTTCGCCGGGTTGTGCAGCGGCGCCAGCGAACTGAGCCGACGGATCTCGGCGAGCACGTGATCGTCGATCAGCGTGGGGGCGTGGAAGGTGCGCCCGCCGTGGACGACCCGGTGTCCGACGGCCACGATCCCCGCGGGGGTACCGGCACCGTCGGTGAGGTCGAGGCCGCGCTCGGCGAACTCGGCGAAGACCCGCCGCAACGCCGCGGCGTGGTCCGGCACCTCCGCCTCACCGATCCGCTCGACGATGCCGCCGTGCACCACCTCGCCCGTGTCCGGGTGCAGCAGTTGGTACTTCAGCGACGACGAGCCGGAGTTGAGGACCAGGACGGTACCCGCGACGGCGCTCATGCCCGCTCCTCTCCCGCGGCGCGCTCCGCCGCGAAGGCCTGGGCCTGGATCGCGGTGATGGCGACGGTGTTGACGATGTCCTCGACCAGCGCGCCCCGCGAGAGGTCGTTGATCGGGGCGTTCAGTCCCTGCAGCACCGGGCCGATCGCGACGGCACCGGCCGAGCGCTGCACGGCCTTGTAGGTGTTGTTGCCCGTGTTGAGGTCCGGGAAGACCAGGACGGTCGCCTTCCCCGCGACCGCCGAGTCCGGCATCTTGGCCGCGGCGACGCCGGGGTCGACGGCCGCGTCGTACTGGATCGGCCCCTCCACCAGCAGTTCCGGCGCGCGCTCGCGGACGAGCGCGGTGGCGGCGCGGACCTTGTCGACATCGGCGCCGGTGCCGGATTCACCGGTCGAGTAGGAGAGCAGCGCGACCCGCGGGTCGATCCCGAACTGGGCGGCGGTCTGCGCCGAGGAGATCGCGATGTCCGCCAGCTGCGTCTCCGACGGGTCGGGCACCACGGCGCAGTCGCCGTAGGCGAGCACCTTGTCGGCCAGGCACATCAGGAAGATCGACGACACCGTCGAGACCCCCGGCTTGGTCTTGATGATCTCGAAGGACGGCCGGATGGTGTGGGCGGTGGTGTGCGCCGCCCCGGAGACCATGCCGTCCGCCATGCCGAGATGCACCATCATCGTGCCGAAGTAGCTGACGTCCACCACGGCCTCGGCGGCGCGCTCCAGAGTCATGCCCTTGTGCTTGCGCAGCTCGTAGTAGGCCTTCGCGAAGGTCTCGACGAGGTCGGTCGCGCGTTTGGGGTCGATCACGTCGGTGTCGCCGAGATCGACGCCGAGCTCGGCGGCGCGGGCCCGGACGCGCGACTCCTGGCCGAGGATGGTCAGGTCGGCCACCTCGCGCTGCACGAGCCGCCCGGCGGCCCGCAGGATGCGGTCGTCGCCGCCCTCGGGCAGCACGATGCGCTTGCGGTCGGCGCGGGCCCGGGCGATGAGGTTGTACTCGAACATCTGCGGAGTCACCACGCCCGGATTGGAGACCTGCAGGGCGTCCAACAGCCCTTCCGAGACCACGTACTTCTCGGTGAGCGCGAGCGCGAGGTCCACTTTGCGTTCGGACCCGGGGCCCATCCGGCCGCGGGTCTTGGCCGCGAGCCGCGCCGTCTCGTACGTCCCGTGCGGTACGGAGATGATCGGCACGTTGGGCTGCAAGCCGTCGACCAGCGCCGCGGTCATCGGGTGCGGCATGTACCCGCCGTTGAGGATGATCCCCGCCAGCGACGGAAAGCCGCTCGCCCGGTGCGCGGTCACCATCGCGAGCAGCACCTCGGAGCGGTCGCCCGCGGCGATCACGGCCACGCCCTCGGTGATCCGCTCCAGGCTGTGCTCGGCGGTCATGCCCGCGACCAGGACCGACATCGCCTCGCGGGAGAGCAGCTCGGGATCGCCCCACAGCAGCCTGCCGTCCATCGCCTCCATCAGCTCGCCGATGGTCGGTGCGGTGAGCACTGGCTCCTCCGGCAGCACCCAGACGGGGAGGCCGGTGTCGGCCCGCAGCGCCTCGCCGACCGCGTCCAGCTGCGCCGGCGCGCACCGGTTGGCGATGATCGACGCGGTGTGGGCGTGGTTCGCGCGGATCTCCGCCATCGACTGCTCGGCGACGGCGACGACCTGCTCGGGCGTCCTGTCGAGCGCCTTGACCGCGAGCAGGATCGACGAGCCGAGGTTGGCGGCGATCCGGGCGTTGAAGGACAGCTCCGTCGGCGTGGTGACGTCGGTGTAGTCGGAGCCGAGCACCAGCACGAAGTCGCACTTGTCGGCCACGGCGTGGAACCGGTTCACGATCTCGGCGATCGCCGCATCCGGGTCCTCGTGCACCTGCTCGTAGCCGACGCCGACGCACTCCTCGTAGTCGAGCTCGGCCGTCGCCTGCTCGATGAGCAGTTCCAGGATGTAGTCCCGCTGATCGCCGACCGAGCGCGGAATCGGCCGGAACACGCCGATCGTCCACCCGGTGGACGTGAGCAGGTTCATCGCGCCGAGCGCGATGGTGGACTTGCCCGTGTCCCCCTCCGGGGAGGCGATGTAGATGCTGGTCGTCTTCGGTGCTCGGTCCGCGGCCATGGATGTACTATCGCAGCCGCGACTCAGCCGAGCGCACGCAGGCGGGGCTCGAGATCGCGCTGGAAGTTGTCCAGGAAGCGGCGCTGATCGTGGCCCGGGGCGTGGAAGACCAGATGGTTCAGCCCCGCGTCGACGTACTGCTTCACCGCGGCGACCGCCTCGTCGGGATCGGAGGCGACGATCCACCGCTTGGCGACCTGCTCGATCGGCAGCTCGTCGGCGAGGCGCTCCATCTCCGCGCTCGAGTTCACCGAGTGCTTCTGCTCCGCGGTGAGCGAGAGCGGCGCCCAGAAGCGCGTGTTCTCCAGCGCCAGCTCGGGATCCGGGTCGTAGCTGATCTTGATCTCGATCATCTTGTCCAGAGCGCTGAAGTCGCGGCCCGCGAGAGCGGAGCCCTCCTCCGCGGCGGGGATGAGCTTGTCGGTGTAGAGCTCCATGCCCTTGCCGGACGTGCAGATCATGCCGTCGCCCACCCGGCCGGCGTACTTGGCCACGACGGGGCCGCCCGCCGCGATGTACACGGGCACCGGCTTCTCCGGAATGTCGAACAGGACGGCGTCCTTGGTGTGGTAGTAGTCGCCCTCGAAGTTCACGATCTCGCCGGACCACAGCTCGCGCATGAGGCGCACGGACTCGCGCAGCCGCGCGAAGCGCTCCTTGAACTCGGGCCACTCGCCCTGGAAGCCGGTGGCGTACTCGTTGAGCGCCTCGCCCGTACCCGCGCCGAGGAAGATGCGGTCGGGGTACATGCAGGCCATGGTCGCGAAGGCCTGCGCGATCACCGCGGGGTTGTAGCGGAAGGTGGGCGTCATGACCGACGTGCCGATCTTCACGCGCTCGGTGCGCTCGCCGACCGCGGCCATCCAGGCGAGCGAGAACGGGGCGTGGCCACCGTTCACGCGCCAGGGCTGGAAATGGTCGCTCACCGCCACGGAGTCCATGCCCGCGGCCTCCGCCGCGACCGCGATCTCCACCAACTCACGGGGCCCGAACTGCTCCGCCGACGCCTTGTATCCCAGCTGCAACTTCGCCATGTGATTCAGACTACTGGCCGCCGCGCGGCGGCGGGCACGGCCCGGACATCGGCGGCCGCGGCGCGTCAGCGGACGGGCGCGGCCACCGGATCGTCGGCGCGCGAGGCACCGTACTCGGTCTCGTAGACGCGGCCGTTCTGCGACATGACCAGGCCGGCGGTGCTGGAGACGGCGGCGTCGGTGCGCGGGTCCTCCTTGTCGACCCCGCCGTAGACCTGCGAGCCCTGGGTGTCGTCGAACTGCTCACCGCGGGTCCCGCCGCGGACCAGGGCGTACGACCGCGCGGCGATCGCCTGCGCCTGCAACGCGGCGACCCCGCCCTGATCGAACCAGCCCGGCGAGTTCTCGACCGGTACGACGCTCCGCACGTAGTCCTCGAGCCCGACGATGTTGAGGACACCGTCGGGCCTGGCCACCAGGCGGCCTCGGTACCCCGCGTTGCTGCCGCAGAACCGGAGCACCTGATTCGGCGCCGCGGACTGGTCGTTCGTCATCGGGCTGACGGTGCCGTCCGGCACCTCGAGCGTCCCGAGCACCTGCCCGCCGCAGCCCTGCCGCACCGTCGCCGTGGTGCCGCTGATACTGACCGCCTGACCGGGCGCCAGGGACTTGCCCGCGATCATCCCGCCCGCGGGGGCGACCACGTTGAGCCTGCTCTGCTTGGTCAGCCGGACGGTGACCGGCAGCCCGGTGTTCACCCTGCCCAGTGTGGTGCCGGGGTAGTACTTCGCCAGGATCTGCTCCGCACTCCAGCCCTGTTTCGCGTAGGTCAGGGCGCCGAGCTGGCTCATCCCGCGCCCGTGCCCGCCGGCACCGCCGGGCGCCACGTCGCCGGGAGCGTCGACCAGCGCCGTCTCCGGCAGGGCGTCCGCGCCGGCCAGCGCTCCGCCGATCAGCAGGGCAGGGGCGACGGTGGCCGCCACGAACCGCGCCGTCCGCGTTCGTCGCGATCGTCGAGGTCCGCCGTCGATCCACCGGGCCATCCAGGTTCTCCCCTTCGTCGCGCCACCCCGGTCCGGGCGTGACTGTTGTGACTATTGAGACTCAAGTAAAGATTGAGACTTGTCAACACCGCGCCTCACTCCCGCAGGTCCAGCGCGTGCCGGCCTCCACCCTTCAGGCCCCTCCCCCCGATTCATTGCACCCCTCCCAACCCGCGACACCCTCCCCCCGTTTCGCCCCCTCCCCACCAGTTCGACCGGCGAATCGGTGGGGACGAGACGAATCGGGTGGTATCACAGCGCGGGCCGCCCACCGACTCCCGAGCCCGCGGGTATTCGCCCTCGGCGAACGACTGGACATCAACGTAACTTGAGGTCCTAGCCTTGTATGCATGAGCATGGAATCGGTGGCGTGGAGCACGCTGTACCAGGGGAACCGGTCTCTCGACGCCCCGTCACGTCGCCCCAGCGAGACGCTGCGCCGGATGGGCCCGTTCGCCCGGCCGCACCGCTGGCGGCTGACCTGGTTCCTGCTGCTCTCGATCGTCTCCGCGCTCCTCGCGGTGGCGACTCCCCTGCTGGCGGGCAAGGTGGTCGACCGGATCGTCGGCGGTGGGCCGACGAGCACCGTCGTCGAGCTCGCAATCCTCATCGCCGTGATCGCCCTCCTCGGCGCCGGGGTCGACCTGCTCTCCCGGTGGTTCTCCGCACGTATCGGCGAGGGCCTGATCTATCAGCTGCGCACGGCCGTCTTCGACCACGTCCAGACGATGCCGGTGGCTTTCTTCACCCGTACCCGGACCGGCGCACTGGTCAGCCGACTCAACAACGACGTGCTCGGGGCGCAGCGCGCCTTCTCCGACACGCTCGCCGGCGTCGTCACCAACGTCGTGACGCTCGCGCTCACGCTGGGCGTCATGCTCAGCATTTCGTGGCAGATCACGCTGCTCGCGCTGGTGCTGCTACCCGTCTTCATCATCCCGTCGCGCAGCATGGGCCGGAAGATCGCCGCGATGTCACGGCGTGCCGCTCGGCACAACGCCTCGATGAGCGACCAGATGACGGAACGCTTCTCCGCCCCCGGCGCGACCCTGGTGAAGCTGTACGGCCGCCCCGAGATCGAATCGCACGAATTCGCCTGGCGCGCGGGTGCGGTCCGCGACATCGGGGTCCGCACCGCGATGGCCCGCATGACCTTCGTGACCATGCTGACGCTGGTCAGCTCGCTGGCACTGGCGCTGGTCTACGGCCTCGGCGGCTTCTACGCGATCCGCGGAGACCTGCAGGCCGGCGCCGTCGTCTCCCTGGCGCTGCTGCTGACCCGGCTCTACGTGCCGCTCACCGCGCTCGCGAACGCGCGGGTCGAGGTCATGACCGCACTCGTCTCCTTCGAGCGGGTCTTCGAGGTGCTCGACCTGGAGCCGATGGTGCGCGACGCGCCCGACGCACGCGACATCCCGAAGGGCCCCACCGAGCTGCGGTTCACCGGCGTCGACTTCGCCTACCCGTCGGCGGAGAAGGTCTCCCTCGCCTCGCTCGAGGAGGTCGCGCACCTCGACACCCGGGGCGGCGAGACCGTGCTGCACGGAATCGACTTCGCCGCCGCCCCCGGCTCGATGGTCGCGCTGGTCGGCAGCTCCGGCGCCGGCAAGTCGACGATCGCGCAGCTCGCCACCCGGCTCTACGACCCCGACGCGGGCGCGATCACTCTGAACGGCGTCGACCTGCGCGACATCACCGCCCGGAGCCTGCACGGCACCGTCGGCCTGGTGACGCAGGACGGCCACCTGTTCCACGACACGATTCGCGCCAATCTGCTCCTCGCGAACCCGGAGGCGACGGACGCGGAGGTCCACGACGCGCTGCGCCGCGCCCGGCTCGTCGAGCTGGTCGAGCACCTGCCCGACGGGCTCGACACCGTCGTCGGCGAACGCGGCTACCGCCTCTCCGGCGGCGAGCGCCAGCGCCTGACGATTGCGCGGCTGCTTCTCGCGCAGCCCTCGGTCGTGATTCTCGACGAGGCCACGGCGCACCTGGACTCGACCTCCGAGGCCGCGGTACAGGCGGCGCTCGGCGAGGCCCTGGCCGACCGGACCTCGCTGGTCATCGCGCACCGGCTCTCCACGATCCGCGCGGCGGACCAGATCCTGGTGCTCGAGGCCGGGCGGATCGTCGAGCGCGGCACGCACGAGAGCCTGCTCGCGCAGGGCGGGCGGTACGCCGAGCTCTACCGCACCCAGTTCGCCGAGCAGGCGGCGTAGCAGCCGATCAGTCCTGGGCGATGCAGAACTCGTTGCCCTCCGGGTCCTGCAGCACCGTCCACCGCACACCCCACTCGTCGTGATCGCGCAGGCGCTCGGCGCCCAGCCCGACGAGCCGGGCGACCTCGGCTTCGCGGTCGTCCGCGTGCAGGTCCAGGTGCATGCGGTTCTTCACCGTCTTGCCCTCGGGCACCGCGAGGAACATCATCCGGGGCAGGCTCGCGTTGCGGTGGCCGACGGTGCGCATGAACGCGTTCCCGTCGTTCTCGTCGACGGGGACGCCGAGCGCCTGCGACCAGAACGCCGCCTGCCCGGCGACGTCGGCGCAGTCCAGGTTGATCATCTGCAGCGTGAGGGCCATGTCAGTTCTCCTTCGTCGCGGCGGCCTGGACGGGCCACCAGATCTCGGTGCGCAGGTCCGCGGGAGTCGCGGCGGCGCAGGGGTCCACCAGGTAGCGCTCGATGATCGACCCGCGCGCGTCGATCGCGTTGCGGGCCACCCACGCGCCGAGCTGGCCGTAGGTCTCGTCGAACCGCTCGTACGAGCCCTGGTGCACGGCGACGGCGCACAGTGCGCGACCCAGCCGCCGGTTGCGCACCCGCCCCGTCACGGCGCCGGGTCCGGAGACCGGGATCAGCGCGGCCACCTGCTCGACCTCCGCGACCTGCGCCGGGTACTCGGCGAGCGAGGGGCCGGGCACCGTCAGGCCCGCGGCGGCCGCGCACGCCTCCAACTCGGTGTAGGCGGCATCGAGGAACTCGGGGAGCCGCGCGTGCTCGACCTTCCCGGCGATCTCCAGGACGTCGGTCGCGTCGAACTCGCGCAGATGGATCGGGGTGTGCACGACGGGGGCCGTCGCGTCCTGCAGCGCGACGATGGCCCGCTCGAGGCCGGCGCGACGCTCGCGCAGCGTCGCCTCGTGATCGGCGAGGATCTCCCGGGTCACGTCGGGATCGCGCGCCTCCAGCACCCGAGCCACGGCCGCGAGCGGCACGTCGAGGTCGCGCAGCCGGGTGAGCACCGCGGCGTCGTGCACCTGCGCCGCGTCGTAGTGCCGGTACCCGGTCGCGGGGTCGATCGCGGCGGGCACCAGCACGCCCTGCTCGTGGTACCGCCGCAACTGCTTGACGGAGAGCAGGGTCGCGCGCGAGAACATCCCGATCGACATCAGGCCCGGTGTGGTCACGGGTCGAGTATGGGGTCTCCCCCCGAGGGGAGGGTCAAGTCCGGCCCGGCGGGCTACGGTCGAGCGATGACCGCCTCAACCCCATCACGGTCGAACAGTACGGCGCCGTACGCCCGGCCGGCCGCCGGCACCGTGAAGCGGTTCGCCCTGATCGTCGCGGCGGCACTGCTGGTCGGCTGCGCGGCCGAATCGCCCGCCCCGACACCGTCGCCCGGTCGCACACCGCCCGGTACGCACGCACCGGCACCGTCGCTGACGGTGCGCCCCGCCCCGAGTCCGGAGGCGACCCGCGCGCTGGCCCGGGCCGTGACCGCCGGCGATCTCGGGGCGACCCGCGCCGCCATCGCCGACGGTGCCGATCTGGAGGCCCGGATCACCCGGGGCCGCACCGCCGTGGTGGCGGCGACCAAGGCCGGGCACACGCCGATCGCGCTGGCGCTGCTGGAGGCGGGTGCGGACCCGAACACCAAGGACGACATCCAGGACTCCGCGTACCTCTATGCGGGCGCCGAAGGATTGACCGAGATCCTGGCGTCGACGCTGCGGCACGGCGCCGACGTGCGGAGCCTCAACCGCTACCGCGGGACCGCCCTGATCCCCGCGTGCGAGCACGGGCACGTGGAGAACGTGAAACTCCTGATCGCCGCCGGGGTCGACGTGAACCACGTCAACAACTCAGGCTGGACCTGCCTACTGGAGGCGGTGATCCTGGGCAACGGCGACGCGAACCACGTCGAGACGGTCCGACTCGCTCTCGACGCGGGAGCGCGTCCCGACCTCGCCGACCGGCAGGGCGTCACCGCCCGGCAGCACGCCCTCAGCCGCGGCCAGACCGCCGTGGTCGCGGAGCTGGACCGCCGTCGCTGACGGTTCCCCGGTCAGGCGGCGTCGCTGCGCGAGGGCTCCTCCTCTACCTCGTCGAGATGCTCGGAGAGGAAGGCGACGGCCGTCTGGTACGCGGCCCACGACTCGGGCGTGAGCCCGGCGCTGACGACGAAGGCGTGCACCTGGCCGTCGTAGAGATGGACCTCGTTCTCGATCCCCGCCCGCTCGAGCGAGGCGTGTAGTTCCATCGAATCCAGTTCGAGGGCTTCGCGACTCGCGGCGAACAGGATGCTCGGCGGGAAGTACTTCGCGGTCGCGTCGGTGGTCATGTCCTCCGGCCCGCGCAGGGCCTCGGGTCCGCGCCCGAGAACAGTGCGCAGCCGCCGGATCTTGCCGAGCGGCAGCATGGCGTCGTGCCGGGAGGATCGCGGCAGCCCGGCACTGATGTCGAGGAAGGGCGAGAAGCCGGCGAACGCCGTCGGCCCCTGGATGCCCGCCTCCGCGGCGTACTGGATCACCTTGGCGCACACGAAGCCGCCGGCGGAGTCACCCGCCACGAGGATCCGGTCGAAGTCGCCCGATTCGAGCAGTTCCCGGTACGCGGCGAAACCGTCGGCCACCGAGGTCCCGACGCCACCGTCGGGGTACTGCCGGTACTCGACGTTGTAGACGGGCACGCGCAGGCCGCGCGCGAGCAGGACCGCGATCCGGCGGTGGGTGTCCAGGTTGCAGCCGATGAAGGCGCCGCCGTGGTAGTAGACGAGGGCCGCGCGCGGGTGCGGGTCGGCGTCACCGTCGGGGATGATCCGCTCCGTCGGCACCCCACCGAGGGTGATCTTCTCGATCCGGACACCCCGCACGGTCTGCGGCACCCGGCTCAGGTAGGGCTCCGCGACGCGCAGCAGCGGCAGAGTCCGATCGCTCAGCGGGAAGACGCGGAACAGCGTCTTCATGACGACCCGAACGAACCACAACACGATCAGGGCTCGCGTGCTGCGGCCGCGATGGGCGATGACGGCCATGACGAACACTCCTTGTTACTGGCCAGTAATCTATGCTTCCAGCTTAGCTCGCCCCGTCGGTTCGGCGGCATGAATGTGACCTGACACAATCAACGCGAAGTCTTGTGTTCTCTGTCGTGCCCATCTGCATCACCGGAGGAAGTCGGCCACCGTGGTACCGAACAAGATCCCCCCGCAATACCTGCTGTCCACGTCGGCCCCGGCGCCCCGGACCCTGATCGACATCCTGAAGGCCACCGTCGACGCCTATCCCGAGGTGCCCGCCATCGACGACGGCGACGTGGTCCTCACCTACTCCGAACTGTGGGAGGAAGTGCTGGAGGGAGCCGACTTCCTCGGTCGCAGCGGCGTACGGGCCGGCGACCGCGTCGGTATCCGCATGCCCTCCGGGCACCGCTCGCTCTACATCGCGATCCTCGCGACGCTGGCCGCGGGCTGCGCGTACGTCCCCGTCGACGCCGACGACCCGCAGGAACGCGCCGACCTCGTCTTCGGCGAGGCGCACGCCGCCGCGATCTTCACCGGCGACGGCCTGTGGCGCGCTCCGTCGACGAAGGAGCACGCGGCCGCGATCGAGGCCGGCACCGCCGAGCCCGGTCACCGCCTGCCGACCCCGGACGACGACTCCTGGATCATCTTCACCTCCGGCTCGACGGGCACGCCGAAGGGCGTCGCCGTGACGAACCGGAATTCGGCGGCCTTCGTCGACGCCGAGGCGCGCCTGTTCCTGCAGTCCGAGCCCCTGCGGCCCGGCGACCGCGTGCTCGCCGGACTGTCCGTCGCCTTCGACGCCTCTTGCGAGGAGATGTGGCTCGCCTGGCGCCACGGCGCCTGCCTCGTCCCCGCGCCGCGCTCGCTCGTGCGGTCCGGCATGGACCTCGGGCCCTGGCTCGTCTCCCGGGACATCTCCGTGGTGTCGACGGTGCCGACGCTCGCGGCCATGTGGCCCGCCGAGGCCCTGGAAGCCGTCCGCCTGCTGATCTTCGGCGGCGAGGCCTGCCCGCCGGAGCTGGCGCAGCGGCTCGCCGTCGACGGCCGCGAGGTGTGGAACACCTACGGCCCCACCGAGGCCACCGTCGTCGCCTGCGCCGCGCCGCTCGACGGGCAGGGCCCCGTCCGGATCGGCCTGCCGCTCGAGGGCTGGGACCTGGCCGTCGTGGACCCCGCGACGTCGCTCCCGGTGGCCGTCGGCGAGTCCGGCGAGCTGGTGATCGGCGGCGTGGGCCTGGCCCGCTACCTCGACCCGGCGAAGGACGCCGAGAAGTACGCGCCGATGGAGACCCTCGGCTGGGAGCGGGCCTACCGCTCGGGCGATCTGGTGCGGCTGGAGCTCGAGGGCCTGCTGTTCGAGGGCCGCGCCGACGACCAGGTCAAAGTCGGTGGCCGCCGCATCGAGCTGGGCGAGGTCGACACCGCGCTGCAGAACCTGCCCGGCGTCTCCGGCGCGGCCGCGGCCGTGCGGAAGAACTCAGCGGGCACGTCGATGCTCGTCGGTTACCTGGCCTCGACGGACCCCGACTTCGACCTCAAGGCCGCGCGCGATCTCCTCGCCGAACAGTTGCCGGCGGCGCTGGTGCCCCGGCTCGCCCTGCTCGACGAACTGCCCACCCGGACCTCCGGCAAGGTCGACCGCAACGCCCTCCCCTGGCCGCTCCCGGGCGCCGACGAGACCGACACCGGCGACCTCGACGGCACCGCGGCCTGGGTCGCCGAGCGCTGGTCGGGCATCCTCGGCGCGTCGATCACCAGCGAGGACGCGGACTTCTTCGCCGAGGGCGGCGGCTCACTGAGCGCGGCGCAGCTGGTCACGGCGCTGCGCGAGCAGTACCCGTCGGTCACCGTCGCCGATCTCTACGACCATCCCCGGCTCGGCTCGCTCGCCGCATACCTCGACTCCCTGCGGCCGGCGGAGGTCGCCGAGCCGCGGGAGGTCCGCCCCACGCCGCGGTCGACGGGCATCGCGCAGGTCCTGCTGTCGGTCCCGCTCACCACGCTGACGGGTCTGCAGTGGCTCACCTGGATGGCCATCGCGAACAACGTCTTCGCCTGGGCCACCGGCTCGGACCTGCTGCCCACCCTGAACTGGTGGGTGGTGCTCGCGCTGTTCCTCGTGTTCATCACGCCCATCGGCCGGATGGCGCTGTCGGTGATCGCGTGCCGCCTCCTGCTCGGCGGGCTGAAGCCCGGCGTCTACCGTCGCGGCGGCCCCGAGCACCTGCGGTTGTGGATCGCCGAGCGCTTCACCACGGCGTCCGGCGCCGAGAACCTCTCCGGCGCGCCGTGGATGATCTACTACGCGCGCGCCCTCGGAGCAACGATCGGCCGCGGCGTCGACCTGCACGCGCTGCCGCCGGTGACCGGCATGCTCGAGCTGGGCGACCACGCCTCCGTCGAGCCCGAGGTCGACCTGGCCGGGCACTACCTCGACGGCGACGAACTGCACATCGGCGCGATCAGCATCGGCGAGGAGGCCTCCGTCGGGGCGCGGTCCACGCTGCTGCCGGGCGCGAAGATCGGCCGGCGCGCCGAGATAGGCCCCGGCTCCGCGGTCTTCGGCAAGGTCAAGGCCAAGCAGCACTGGGCGGGTTCGCCCGCGGAGAAGATCGGCAAGGCCGAGCACCCGTGGCCCGCCGAGCGCCCGCCCCGCAAGCCGTACTGGGTGTGGATCTACGGCGCGAGTTCGATCCTGCTCGCGGGACTGCCGATGGTGGCGATCGCCGCGGGCCTGGCGCTGATCGGCTGGGTCGTGCGCGACGACTCGAACCTCAAGGAGGCTGCGCTGCACTCGCTGCCCGCCCTGCCGATCGCGGTCATCGTCTCGCTCACCGTCTACGCGCTGCTCACGCTCATCGCCGTCCGGTTGCTCTCGATCGGCCTGCGGCCCGGCTACCACGCCGTCCGCAGCCGCGTGGGCTGGCAGGTCTGGGCCACCGAGCGGCTGATGGACGCCGCCCGCACCTTCCTGTTCCCCCTGTACGCCTCGCTGCTCACGCCGCTCTGGTTCCGCCTGCTCGGCACCAAGGTGGGCAAGGACGCCGAGATCTCCACGGCCATGGTGATCCCCACGTTCACGACCATCGGCGAGGGTTCCTTCCTCGCCGATGACACCATGGTCGGCAGCTACGAGCTCGGTGGCGGCTGGATGCGGATCGACGAGGCCAAGATCGGCAAGCGCGCCTTCCTCGGCAACTCGGGGATGACGGGGCCCGGCCGTCGCGTCCCGAAGGACGGTCTGGTCGCGGTGCTCAGCGCCACCCCGTCGAAGGCGAAGAGCGGCAGCTCCTGGCTCGGCTCTCCCCCGGTGCGCCTGCGCCGCACTGCCGGCAACACCGATTCCACGTTCACCTACAACCCCTCGCCGGCGCTGCGCATGGCGCGCGGCTCCGTGGAGACGGCGCGCCTGCTGGCCGTCTTCGTCAGCTTCGGCCTGGGCCTGGCGACTCTGGTCGCGCTGAACTACTTCGCGATCAACGTGGGCTGGTGGCTGGCCGCGCTCCTGTCGGGCGTCACGCTGCTCGTGGCCGGCGCGATCGCGTGCTGCGTCGCGGCCGCCGCGAAGTGGCTGGTAGTCGGGCGGATCGGGCGCGAGGAGCACCCGCTGTGGTCCTCGTTCGTCTGGCGTAACGAGCTCTCCGACGCGTTCGTCGAGTGCGTCGCGGCTCCGTGGTTCGCGCACGCCGCCACCGGCACGCCGATCCTCAACCTGTGGCTGCGGATGCTCGGCGCGAAGATCGGCCGGGGCGTCTGGTGCGAGACCTACTGGCTGCCCGAGGCGGACCTCGTCACCCTCGGCGACGCCGCCACGGTCTCCCGCGGCTGCGTCGTCCAGACGCACCTCTTCCACGACCGGATCATGGCGATGGACACCGTCGTCCTCGGCAAGGGCGCCACGCTCGGCCCCCACTGCGTCGCGCTCCCCGCGTCGTCCGTGGGCGACGGTGCCACCGTCGGCCCCGCATCCCTGGTCATGCGCGGCGACTCCGTGCCCGCCAACACCACCTGGCAGGGCAACCCGATCTCGCCGTGGGCGGTGGGCCAGGGCAAGCGCAAGCGCGACTGACCCGACCCGCTCCCCGACAGAAATCTCCGACGAAAGGGCCACCGTGAGCGACGGGCTCGAGATCACCCCGTTCCAGCCGGGCGACGTGGCGGAACTGCTCGTCCTACAGCGATGCTGCTGGGTCCAGGAGGCGATCGCGAACAACAGCCTCGACATCCCACCGCTGACCGAGACCCACGACGACATCCTGCTGTGGGCCTCCCAGTGGGCGACCTTCGTGATGCGCCTCGACGGTCGGCTGATCGGCGCGGTCCGCGGCCGCGCCGAGGCGGACCACCGCTGGCACATCGGGCGCGTGATGGTGGCGCCGGACCTCGCGGGCCGCGGGCTCGGCACGGAGCTGATCTCGCTGATGGAATCCCTCGCACCGCAGGGCACCGAGGAGTTCGTCATGTTCACCGGCGCCGGCAGCGAGCGCAACATCCGGACGTACGAGCGGGCCGGCTACGTCGCCTCCGCGCCCGAGCCCGCGCCCGACGGCGGCGTCGCGACGGTGACGCTGCGCAAGCCCGCACCCTGACTCACGGCCGCGCACCGCGCCCGACTCAGCGACCGCGCACCGCGCGCGATGCCTCTGCGAGGCGTCGCAACAGGTCCTGTGCCGCCTCCAGCTCGGCCGCGCTGAACGCCTCGCCGACCGCGTTCGACCAGGCGTGCTGCGCCTCGCGCAGCCCCGCGACCGCCGCCCTCCCCGCCGCGGTCGGCGCCACCAGCTTCGCCCGACGGTGCCGGGGGTTCTCCTGATACTCGGCCCAGCCGCGCCGGACGAGGTCGTCCGCGACGCGTTGCACGCTCTGCCGGGCGAGAAGGCCGACGCGCCGCGCGATCTCGGCGACCGGGAGGGCCTCGTCGAGCACGGCGCCGAGCACCTTCCACTGTGCGGGAGTGATACCCGCCGGTCGGCAGATGTCCTCGGCCGCGGCCAGGAACTCGCCGTTCAGCTCGAAGACGGGCAGCACCAGCCCCGTGACGGCGTCGCCCTCCCGGCTGCGAGTCATGCGCCGGCGAGCGCGTCGTAGTACCGCCGTTCTCCGGTCGTGTAGAGGCCGTACCAGGCGTCGGCCACGTCCTTCGGGAAGGCGCCCACCGCGTCGAAGACGGCGCGCGCGAAGTCCACGGGGAACACCGCCCCCGCGGTGATGACGCCCCCGTCGGAGACCGCCCGCTCACTGCGGTACCGCTCCGCTCCGCGGTATCCGGGTACCCCGGCGAGGAACTCCGGCGCGTTCGAGGTGTGGTCCACCTCGTCGAGCTGCCCGTCGCGCGCGAGTCCGAGCGTCGCCCCACAGATCGCCGCCACGGTTCCACCCGCGGCGCGGACCCGCCGCGCGAGCGCGAGGGCACCGTCGTGCCCGGAGTCCCAGGTGTCGGCGCCCGGCAGGATCAACAGGCCGGGCAGGCCGACGGTGCCGAGGGTCTCGTCCGGCAGGACCGCGAGACGCCCCTTGGTGCGTACCGGATCGGAGGTCTCGCCGACGGTGCGCACGGGCAGGTCGGCTCCGAATTCCCCGGCCCACGCCAGTCCCGCCATGACGAATCCGTACTCCCAGTCGGCCATCGTGTCGGTCACGTACATCGCAACGTCGGTCATCGCTCACTCCTTTGACAGTGTGCTGTCATCGTGCGCCGATGACAGTACACTGTCAACCCGACCGATTGTTCGGCGGTCGCGCGGCTGCCGGAGGCGTCCGCCGGTAAGGTAGCGAGCCGAACCCAGACGAGAGGCAGGTGCGGTCCGTGGTGCGCAAATCGGCCAAGCCGAAGAACGGCGCCGCGTCGAATCCGCAACACGCCCGCGCGGTGGACCCGTACATCCCCGATCACGGCAATCCCGGCTACCGGGTCTCCCGGTACGAGCTGGAGCTGACCTACAAGGTGGAGAGCAACCGCCTCGACGGCAGGGCCACGATCACCGCGACGGCGAACGAGCCGCTCAAGCGGTTCGCACTCGACCTCTCCGATGCCCTGGCGGCGTCCAAGATCGCCGTCAACGGACGGCGCCCGCAGCGGTACGCCCAGCGCGGCGGCAAGCTGGAACTCACCCTCGCACAGGAGGTCCCCGCCGGCGCGGCGATGACGATCTCCCTGCGATACGCCGGCACCCCGAAGCCGATCCGGTCGACCTGGGGCGAGGTCGGCTGGGAGGAACTGTCCGAGGGCGTCATCGTCGCCTCCCAGCCGAGCGGCGCACCGTCGTGGTTCCCCTGCGACGACCACCCGGCCTCGAAGGCCTCGTACCGCATCGCGATCACCACGGACTCGCCGTACCGCGTGGTCTCCAACGGCACGCTCGTCTCCCGCAAGGTCTCCGCCGCCCACACGACGTGGGTGTACGAGCAGGCCGCCCCGATGGCGTCGTACCTCGCGACCATCCAGATCGGCAGCTACGACCTGCTCAAGGTGGCGGAGAAGCCGGTCCCCATCCGCGCGGCGGTACCCGCCCGCCTCACCTCGGACTTCCAGCGCAGCTTCGGCAATCAGGAGCGCATCATGCGGGCCTTCACCCGCTGGTTCGGCCCGTACCCGTTCCCCACCTACACCGTCGTAGTGACCGACGACACGCTGGAGATCCCCGTCGAGGCGCAGACCGTCTCGATCTTCGGGGCCAATCACTGCGACGGAACCCGCACCGCCGAGCGTCTCGTGGCGCACGAGCTCGCGCACCAGTGGTTCGGCAATTCCCTGACCCTGACCCGGTGGAAGGACATCTGGCTGCACGAGGGCTTCGCCTGCTACTCGGAGTGGCTGTGGGCGCAGGAGTGCGGCTCGGCGACCACGCAGCAGATGGCCGCCCGCTACTACGCGAAGCTCGCGGCATCCCCCACCGACATCGTCGTCGGTGACCCGGGCCCGGAGCTGATGTTCGACGACCGCGTGTACAAGCGGGGGGCGCTCACCGTGCACGCGGTGCGCGTCGCGTTGGGCGATCCGGCCTTCTTCTCGATGCTCCACGAGTGGAGCGCCGAGCACGCGCACGGCTCGGTCACCACCGACGACTTCGTCACCCTCGTCGCCAAGCACAGCCCCGAGCCGCTGCGCGACCTGTGGCGCACCTGGCTCTACGAGACGGCGCTGCCGCCGCTGCCGGTACTCTCCGCCGTCTGACGCGGCCCGATAGCGCCGTTTCCGCGCCTGCGGAAACGAGAACCGGGAAACTTTCTGTGGGGACGATGTCGAAACGGCGTCGTCCCGTTCGACGCCTGTACGAGACACGCTCACCACACACGTAAGGACTGATCGATATGCCTCGTTTCATGGGATTCGTACGCATGGCGGAGGGCCCCGAGGTCGGCGCTCCGCCGCAGGCCCTCTTCGACGCGATGGACGTCTACATCGGCGAGCAGGCGGCCAAGGGCCACTTCCTCGACGGCGGCGGCCTGTACGGCACGGAGGACGCGGTGAACTTCGTCGTCCGCAAGGGCGAGATCACCCGGGTCGACGGCCCGTACGCCGAGACGAAGGAGGTGGTCGGCGGCTGGTCGCTGCTGCAGTACGACACCCTCGAGGAGGCGATCGCCGCCTCGGAGGAGTTCGCTCAGCTGCACGCCACCCACTGGCCGGAGTTGAACATGGTCTCCACCCTCCGCCAGATCTCCGACGAGCCGCCGACCCCGGCGGACGACTGACATCGAGGTCGCGCCATGGGCATCGTGTTCAGCGACCTCTCGGTGTCGGCCGACGGCTTCGCCACCGGCCTGCACCAGAGCGAGGAGTCCCCGTTCGGGGACATCGACGAGACCTGGCTCCACGGGTGGATGTTCGACGACTCCGGTGATGACCGGGCCGAGGTCGAGGCGATCACGGCGTCCGGCGCGACCATCATGGGCCGCAACATGTTCGGTCCGGTCCGCGGCGAGTGGAACCGGGAGTGGCGGGGCTGGTGGGGCCCGAACCCGCCGTACCACAACCCCGTCTTCGTCCTGACCCACTTCCCGCACGAACCGATCGAGATGGAGGGCGGAACCACCTTCCACTTCGTCACCGACGGGGCCGGGCGAGCGCTGGAGCTCGCCCGGGCCGCGGCCGGCGATCGGAACATCTCCGTCGCGGGTGGCCCCGGCACGGTCAACCAGTTCCTCGCCGCGGGACTGCTGGACGAGTTGCGGCTGCACGTGACGCCGTGCATCCTCGGCGCGGGCGTCCGCGTCTTCGACGGGGTTCCGCCGCAGCAGCTCAAGCGCGTCTCGGTGCGCGCCACCCCGCTGGTCACGCACGTCGTCTACCGACCCCGTCGCTGACCCGAGGCGATACGCTGGCCCTCGTGCCAGAGTGGACCACCGCCGACGCCGGGAGCGGAGCGAGCCGGTCGGATTCGGCCGAGGCGATCACCGCCGCCTGGCGGGCGGAATCGACGCGCCTCGTCGGCGCACTGACCCGCATGACCCGCAGCATCCAACTCGCGGAGGACCTGGCGCAGGACGCGCTGGTCGCCGCCCTGGAGCAGTGGCCGGAGAAGGGCATCCCCGACAACCCGGCCGCGTGGCTCATGACCACAGCGAAACGCCGCGGCGTCGACTCGATCCGCCGCGCCGAAACCCTGCGCCGCAAGACCGAGGAGATCGGTCGCGGCCTGCGGGAGGACGACGGTATGCCCGACCTCGACGCGCAGGTCGACTTCATCGAGGACGACGTGCTGCGCCTGATCTTCCTGTCCTGCCACCCGGCGCTCACGCCCGAGTCGCGGGCGGCCCTCACGCTCCGCGTGGTCGGCGGCCTCACCACCGCCGAGATCGCCCGCGGCTTCCTGGTCCCGGAGAAGACCATGGGCCAGCGCATCTCCCGTGCGAAGAAGACCCTCACCACCGCCCGCGCGGAGTTCGAACTGCCCACTGGCGAGGAGCGCACGCGCCGCCTCGACGACGTGATGGCCGTGATCTACCTGATCTTCACCGAGGGGTACACGGCGACCGCCGGGGACGACTGGATGCGTCCGGAACTGGCCCGCGAGGGCATCCGGCTCGCGCGGATGCTCGCCGAACTCGCGCCCGACGATCCCGAGCCGCACGGCCTGCAAGCGCTTCTCGAGCTCCAGGGGTCCCGCCTCGACGCCCGCACCGGTCCCGACGGCGCACCCGTGCTCCTCGACGACCAGGACCGCGGCCGCTGGGACCGGCTCCTGATCCGGCGGGGCCTCGCCGCCCTCGCGCGCGCGGACCGCCTGGCGGCGCAGGGGATCCCCGTCGGGCGGTACTACCTCCAGGCCGCGATCGCTGCGCAGCACGCCCGCGCCGCGACGGCCGCCGAGACGGACTGGACGCGTATCGCGCGGCTGTACGACGCACTGGCAGAGGCCGCACCGGGGCCCGTCGTGGAGGTCAATCGCGCTGTGGCACATGGCCGTGCCCACGGCCCGGCAGCGGGACTGCGAGTCCTGGACGCCGTCGACGATGCCGCCCTCGGCGACTCTCCCCTCGTGCCCGGCGTGCGCGGGGATCTGCTCGAGCGGGCGGGCCGGCACGCTGCCGCCGCGGTGCAGTTCGACGAGGCCGCCCGCCGCACTCGCAACGCCGGCGAACGCGCCCTCCTCGACCGTCGCGCGCGGGACAACCGCTCGGCCGGAAGCTGATTCAGCCGTTCCACCGCGGAAGCGCACCGGCGGCGAGCGCCGCAGCCAGCGATGGTGCCGCCGTGTCCTTCTCCGACAGAATGGGGGGAGCCGCTCGCGGCCAGTCGATCCCGAGCTCGGGGTCCAGCGGGTCGACCCCGTGCTCGGCGGACGGGTTGTACTCGGACGAGACGTGATAGGCGACGACGGCGCCGTCGGTGAGAGCGCAGAACCCGTGACCGAGCCCCTCCGCGAGGTAGACGGTGCGGTGCCGCTCGCCGTCGAGACGCACCGACGAGGTCGCGCCGAAGGTGGGCGAACCGACCCGCAGGTCCACGATCACATCGAGGACCGCGCCGTGCAGGCAGGCGACCAGTTTCGCCTGCCCCGGAGGGACATCCGCGTAGTGGATGCCGCGGACGGCGCCGATCCGGTTCACCGAGACGTTCGTCTGCGCCACGACCAGGTCGCGCCCCGTCGCCTCCCGGAACGCCGATCCCTTGAACAGCTCGAAGAACTCGCCCCGATCGTCCGGCCGCACGATCGGATCGAGAACGAAAGCGCCCGCGATGGGCAGCGCCTCGATGTTCATCGCCCCTCCCGAAGCAGTCCGCGCAGGTAGTCGCCGTAGCCAGACTTGGCGAGCCGATCCGCGTGGGCGAGAAGCTGTGCGTCGTCGATGAATCCGCTCCGCCAGGCGACCTCCTCCGGTGCACCGATCTTGGTGCCCTGCCGCTGTTCCACGGCGCGGACGTACCCGGTGGCGTCGGCGAGCGCGTCGAAGGTACCCGTGTCGAGCCACGCCGTCCCGCGCGGCAGGACGTCGACGGTGAGCCTTCCCTCGCGCAGGTAGTGCCGGTTGACGTCGGTGATCTCGTACTCGCCGCGCGCCGAGGGCGTCAGGCTCCGCGCGACGTCGACGACCGACGGCTCGTAGAAGTACAGGCCCGGCACCGCGTACGACGACCGGGGGTGATCGGGCTTCTCCTCGAAACCGACGGCGCGCCCGGCACCGTCGAACTCGATCACCCCGTACGCGCGGGGATCGGCGACGCGGTAGGCGAAGACGGCGCCGCCGTCGATCCCGTCGAACCTGCGCAGCTGGGTGCCGAGTCCCGGACCGTAGAAGATGTTGTCGCCCAGAATGAGCGCCACCGTCTGGTCGCCGATGAAGTCGGCGCCCAGCACGAATGCCTGAGCCAGCCCTTCCGGGCGCTCCTGCACGACGTAGTCGATCCGCACGCCGAACTGCGAGCCGTCGCTGAGCAACCGGCGGAACTGCGGTGCGTCCTCCGGTGTCGTGACCACGAGGATCTCGCGGATCCCGGCGAGCATCAGCGTCGAGAGCGGGTAGTGGATCATCGGCTTGTCGTAGACGGGTACCAGCTGCTTGCTCACCCCGACCGTGATCGGGTGCAATCGGCTTCCCGTTCCGCCGGCCAGGATGATTCCGCGCATGTGCTCACAGTACTTCCCACCGGCGGGAAGTACTGTGAACGCATGCGCATCGTGGTCACCGGCGGCGCCGGCTTCATCGGCGCGAACTTCGTCCGCCGGACGATCGCGACCCGCCCCGGCGTCGACGTGACCGTGCTGGACGCGCTGACCTACGCCGCCAACGAGTCGTCGTTGGACGAGGTCCGTGACCGCATCGACTTCGTGAAGGGCTCGATCACCGACCCGTCGGTGGTCGACGAGGTCGTCGCGGGTGCCGACGCGGTGGTGAACTTCGCCGCGGACACGCACAACGACAACTCCCTGAGCGACCCGTGGCCCTTCCTGGACACCAACATCCGCGGCACGGCGGTCCTCCTCGACGCGGCGCGGCGGCACGGCACACGGCTGCACCACATTTCCACCGACGAGGTCTTCGGCGACCTGCCCCTGGACAGCCCCGAGCGGTTCACCGAGGAGACGCCGTACCGGCCGTCGAGCCCCTACTCGGCGTCCAAGGCCTCGTCGGACCACCTGGTGCGGGCGTGGGTCCGCAGCTTCGGCGTGCGGGCCACGATCTCCAACTGCTCCAACAACTACGGGCCCTACCAGCACGTCGAGAAGTTCATTCCGCGGCAGATCACCAACATCCTCAGCGGGGACCGCGCCAAGCTCTACGGCTCCGGATCCAACGTGCGCGACTGGATCCACGTCGACGACCACAACGACGCCGTCTGGGCGATCCTCGACCGGGGCGCGATCGGCGAGACCTACCTGATCGGGGCCGACGGCGAGCGGTCCAACCGGGAGGTGCTGCGCACCCTGCTCGCGGCGATGGGGCGCCCCGCCGACGACTTCGACACCGTCCCCGATCGGCCCGGCCACGACCTGCGCTACGCGATCGATTCGTCGAAGCTGCGCAGGGAACTGGGGTGGGCGCCCGCGCACGCCGACCTCGACGCCGGGCTGCGCGCCACCGTCGAGTGGTACCGCACCAACCGGGGGTGGTGGGAGCCGGGCAAGCACGGCGTCGAAGCCGCCTACGCGCGGCGCGAGTCTGCCTCCTGACCCCCGCAGTCCTGTGATCTTCGACCGAACCGGTGCGGAAAGCACAGGTCCGGCACGAAAACCTGTTTCAATTGTCGCGACATCACATGCGACCCGACCGTCCCGGCACCAGCGGGCGGTCGAAGAGATTCCGAGGTGACCACCCATGCCGCCCGAAGGCACCCCCGCCGCCACCGCGACCGTGACCGCGTCCTCGAAGGAGGACCTCGACACCGCGGGTCAGCGCGAACGGCGCAAGCGCATCATCGACGCCACGCTGGCGCTGGCCCGCAAGGGCGGCTACGACGCGGTGCAGATGCGCGCGGTGGCCAAGAAGGCCGACGTGGCGCTGGGCACCCTGTACCGGTACTTCCCGTCGAAGGTGCACCTGCTGGTGGCCGGCCTGGTCAGCCAGTTCGAGCGGGCCGGTGAGCGGATCGGCAAGGCCCCGATCCCCGGCGATACCGCGGCCGAGCGCCTGATGTTCGTGCTCGACCGCAACACCGAGGCTCTGCAGCGCGCGCCGCTGCTCACCGAGGCGATGGTGCGCGCGTTCATGTTCGCCGACGCCACCGCGGCCGCAGAGGTCGAGCGGGTGGGCCGCCTCCTCGAGGGCATGTTCGCGCACGCCCTGGGCGTGACCGACCCGGACGAGCGCCAGCGCGACACGTTCCATCTGATCGCCGATGTGTGGATGGCGAACCTGGTCGCCTGGGTGACCCACCGGGCATCGGCCACCGAGGTGCAGAAGCGGCTCTCCGTGGCCGTCGACCTCCTCATCAAGGACTGACGAACCAGCAGGTCACATCCGGTTTCCAAGGTAAAAACTGAAACACGTACTAGTTTTGCCCGGTAGTTGATACGCTCCTCTCGTTAAATGAGGAGAGGACACCCGATGGCGGCATGCGGAGGCCCGGAGTGAGGGCCGCGGCGCTGTACCGGTTGTACCGGTTGGCCGCGATCTTCACCAAGAGCCTGTCCACGGTCGGACGCTCGGTGGTGCTCGCCGGCGAGATCGTCACCTGGACGGTGCGCGGCATCCTGAAGCGGAACTTCGCCGTCGCCGAGACGATCACCCAGGCGGTGACCCTGCTGCGGGTCACCACCCTGCCGGCGATCCTGGTCGCCATCCCCTTCGGCGCGGTCGTCTCCGTACAGGTCGGCGCGCTCGTGGACACCGTCGGCGCCAATTCCCTGGTCGGCGCGGCCTCGGGCATCGGCATCATCCGTCAGGGCGCGCCGCTCGCGACCGGCGTCCTGCTCGGCGGCGTCTGCGCCTCCGCGATCGCCGCCGACCTGGGGTCCCGCACCGTCCGCGAGGAACTGCAGGCCATGCAGGTCATGGGAGTCGACCCGATCGCCCGTCTCATCGCGCCGCGCATGCTCGCTCTGATGCTGATCGCGCCGATGCTGCTGGTCGCGATCGTGGCGGTGGCGATGCTCGTGGCGCTCACCGTCTCCGTCTGGCAGTTCGGCCTGAGCTCGGGCGGCTTCTGGTCGTCCTTCGGCGCCTTCTCCGCCCCCTCCGACCTGGCCTTCGCCGTACTCAAGGCGGAGACCGGGGCGATGATCGTCGGCCTCGTCGCCGGGCTTCGCGGCCTCGAGGCCTCCGGCGGCCCGCGCGGCGTCGCCGACGGTGTGAACTCGTCCGTGGTGCTCTCGATCACGCTGATCTTCCTCTCCTTCCTCGGGCTCACACAGCTGCAGACGATGTTCTTCCCGAGCCAGGTGGCCTGATGACCGCCACGAACGCCCCCGCGCCCGTGCAGCCGAAGAAGCGCGCCGCTCTCGATTCGAAGCCCGCCAACCTGATCGCGCGGATCGGCGAGGCCGTCGTCTTCGTCGCCCAGTCCATCTATCTCGTGCCCGTCGCGCTGATGAAGTACCGCGGTGAGACCTCGCGCGTGCTCAAGCAACTCGCCTGGGGCCGCGGATCCGTCATCGTCGACGGCGGTGTCGTGGTGATGATGGTGATCCTCGGCGCCGCGAGTGGCGCCGCCGTTGCGATCGAGGCCTACGCCGGCCTCAACCTCATCGGCTTCGGCCCCCTGACCGGTGTCATCGGCGGCCTCGCGAACATCCGCGAGATGATCCCCATCTCCGCGGGCATCGGCTTCGCCGCGCAGGCCGGCTGCCGCATGACGGCACAGATCGGCTCCATGCGCATCGCCGAGGAGATCGACGCGGTGGAGGCTCTGGGCATCCGCTCGATCCCGTACGTGGTCAGCACCCGGCTCATCGCGGGCATCGTCGTCGTGATCCCGGCGTACCTGCTCACGCTGCTGCTCAGCTTCCTGACCTGCAAGCTCATCGTGGTCGTCTTCCACGGTCAGGCGCTCGGTACCTACAACCACTACTTCGAGCAGTTCCTCAGCCCGGGCGACATCGCGCTGTCGACGCTCAAGGCCGTCGTCTTCTGCGCCGCCGTCACGATCATCCACTGCTACTACGGGTACTTCGCCAAGGGCGGCCCCGAGGGGGTGGGGCTCGCGAGCGGCCGCGCCGTGCGCGCCAGCCTGGTCACGGTGCTCACGCTCGACTTCATCCTGACCATCCTGTTCTGGGGTATCACCCCCACGATCGTCTTCAAGGGTTGAGGGGGAGAAGATGTACGAGCTGCTCGGCGGCACACCCGGCCGCCAACAACGGATCTTCTTCACCGTCGGTGTCGCGACGATCGCGGTCGTCCTGGTCGCGGTGCTCGCGGGCGCCGTCTCCTCCCGCATTCCCGCGTCCGACCCCCGGCTCGCGCTCACCGTCGAATCCACCGACGTGGGTCCGGGCGTCAAGGAGGGCACTCGGGTCACGCTCCGCGGCGTGCCGATCGGCGAGGTGCAGTCCGTCGTCGTCCCGCGTGCGGGACAGGCCAGGGTCGCGGTCCGCCTGGACCGCAGCAACATCCGCGGGCTCACCGATACCCTGTCCGTGCGCTACCAGCCGGGCAACTACTTCGGCGTGACCGAGATGGCGCTCGTGCCGGGGCAGGGCGGCGCGGACCTGCGCTCGGGGAGCACGCTGCGCCCCCGCTCGAGCAACAACACGATCTCCGATCTCCTCACACGCAGCGCCGTCTCCGTCTCGGGCGTCATGACGCCGAAGCTCATCGAGGTGACGAAGAAGGCCACCCGGTACACCCAGGCGATCACTCCCCTACTGCAGGTGGCGTTCTCCGTCGAACAGCAGAACGCGCGGTCCACGCAGGTGCCGATCGGAACCACGCTGCGCGCCGTGCGCACCACGCTCGACGGTGCCCCGGGCGTCGTCGAGGGAGCCTTCGAGGGATGGTTCGTCCCGCAGATGCGCGGCGGCGAGGCCGCGGGCACGCTCGATTACACGGTCAACAACTACGACAAGGTCGACAAGACGACCACGCTCCTCGGCACCGGCTTCTTCACGCCGCTGGCCGACATGTTCGGCTCGCACGAAAAAGAGTTCAAGCCCGGCACCGTCATGCTGCGCGTCATCATGGACAGCACCACCAAGGTGATGCGCACGGTGAGCATTCCCCGCCAGGTCGTCCCGTTGATCACCGGCGTGAACGGCGCCTTCATCACCGTCCCGGAGGGCACCGCACTGCGCATGAACGTGATCGCCGACCGTCTGCCGGCCGCCGCTTCCGTCCTGGAAGGGGGTCGATGACATGCGCGCCAAGAACACTCGCGCCACCATCACTCTCGCGATCGCCCTGGTCATCACGCTGGTCATCGCGGTGGGCATCTTCGCCGCCCTGCGCAATCCGGCGGGCGGCGAGACCCGCGACCTGCAGGCGCACCTCTCGGACGCCTCCGGCCTGCGCGTGGGCAGCGACGTACGGCTCCGGGGCGTCCTGATCGGCAAGGTCACCTCCGTCGAGGTCCGCGGCACCGCGGACGGGAACGGCAACGAGGCGGTGGTCGGCTTCACCGCGCAGAACGAGCACCCCGTCACGTCGACCACACGGCTGGCGGTGAAGTACCGCAACCTGACCGGCGAGCGGTTCATCGAGATCCAGCCCGGCAGCTCGGCAGGAGGCACGCCCACCACGTCGATCCCGATGGCGCGCACCACCCCATCGTTCGACATCACCACCCTGTTCAACGGCCTGGCCCCGGTGCTGCGCACGCTGAGCCCCGAGGACGTCAACGAGCTGACCCGGAATCTGTTGGGGCTCCTGCAGGGTGACGACACGACCGCCGCGCAGACCTTCAGTGCGATCGACAGGATCACGGCGAACCTCGCCGATCGGCAGACCGTGATCAAGACCCTGATCGACAACGTCACCCGGGTCGCGAACATGATCAACGACTACTCGCCGCAGGTGGTGGAGTTCATCGTCAACTTCGACCTGCTCCTGACGAAGGTGCTCGAGAATCTCGACGAGTTCCGCCGCACGGCCACCTACGGTCCCGGTTTCGGTGCCGCGACCAACCGGGTGCTCACCGCGCTCGGCCTGTCCAAGGAGCTCGACGTGGAGAAGCTGGTGCGCACCGCGTTCCAGGACCCGGGCGCCGCGGTGCAGGCGATGGGCAAGCTGCCGGGCCTGTTCACCGGCGTCGCCGCGCTCCTCGGCGCGCCGCCCGCGCCGTGCTCGAAGGGCCAGGCGCCACTGCCGAACAAGGTGACCGTGCTGACCGGGGGAACGAATGTGACGGTGTGCCTGAAATGATCTTCACCGGCCGTCCGCCGTGGCGCGGACTCATCAATCGCAGCACCCGGATCGGCGCCATCGCCGTGGCCGTCGCCCTCGTCATCACCGCCGGGCTCGCCTACGTCTACCTGCGTCCGCCGGGGCAGAAGGAACTGACCTTCATCACCCAGGACGCGGCCCTCATCAAGCCCGGCGTGGAGGTGCGCGCCTCGGGCGTGCGCATCGGCTCGGTCTCCGCAGTCGACCTCCGCAAGGACGACGTCCAGGTGACGGCGCGCATCGACGACGGTGTCTTCGTGGGGGATCAGACCTCGGTCGCGGTCCGGATGCTCACCGTGGCGGGCGGCTTCTACGTCGCCGTCACCTCCGCCGGCCGCTCGGCCCTGGGCGACAAGTCTGTTCCGCGTTCCCGCGTGAGCCTGCCCTACACCATCGGCGACCTGCTTCAGGAGACTCCGGAGAAACTCGAACCCGTCGATCGCACCCAGCTCGCCGCGTCGATCAAGGCGCTCAGCACCGGGCTCGACGCCAATCCCGGATCTGTGGACAACGTCGTCGAGGGCGTGAACTCCCTCATCGGACAGCTGACGGAGCAGCGCGACCAGGTCGGCCGGATCATCAACGTCAGCACCCAGTACGCCACGGGCTTCGCCGAGCAGCGCGAGACCATCATGAACATGATTCACAAGGCGTCGCTGGCGATCGTCACGCTCGATCAGACCGCCGCCAACTTCGGCCTCGCCTATCAGGGCCTGGCCGGGATGTTCGGCAAGATCAAGCCCTTCCTCGACCTGTACTGGAAGTACCGCGAGACCCTCGGTGATGTCTTCGCCAAGGTCGAATCGGCACTGAAGACGACGAACGTGACGATTCCCGCGATGATCGGTGAGCTGCAGAAGGCGATCGACACCATGCAGAAGACGTTGGAGAAGCAGGGGAAGCCGATGTCGCCGGACACCGTACTCGCCAGCCGCCTGTGCTTCCCGACCGCGACGGCGAGCTGCTGATGCGCGCCGCCCGGATCCGCATCCTCGCCGTGGTCGCCGTCCTGCTGGCGCCGCTCCTCCCCGGCGCCACCGGCACGGTCGCCGCCGCCACCAGCACCCAGTGCGCCTACCTCGCGGACGGCATCGGCCTGTACCCGAACAACGACGTCACCCAGATGGGCGTGAAGATCGGCGCGGTCCGCTCCGTCGAACCGTCGGGCGACGGCGTCAAGGTCACGTTCGACGTCTCCGGCCGCACCCTGCCCGCGTCGGTCAAGGCCGTGACCCGGTCCACCTCCATTCTGGCCGACCGCTCCCTGGAGCTCGTGGGCAACTACTCCTCCGGCGCTACCCTGCGCCCGGGGACGTGCATCACGCGGGCGAACAGCGCCACGCCCAAGTCGATCTCGGAGACCACCTCGGCCGCCACCCGGCTGGTCGACTCGGTCACCGAGGGCGGTGCCTCCGCCGATCTGGGCAAGCTACTCGTCCGGCTCGACACCGAGGTGGGCCCGTCGGTGCCGCCGCAGGCCGCCCGCTCCCTGAACAACCTGTCCACCCTGTTGAGCGATCCGGCCGGCTTCCTCGGCGACGTCACCACCGTGGTGAGCAACGTCCGGCCGCTGATGCAGAGCATGGACCAGCAATGGGGCGAACTCCTCCTCACCCTGCAGCACGTGGGCAATGTCCTAGATCAGTACGGCAAGGTGACCTTCCCCGCGGTCTCGGAGATCTTCCAGACCCTGCCCGTCTTCTTCCTGGTGGGCGATGACATGATGCGCCGCTACGGCCACATCCTGCGGCCCGGTGGCACGATGGCGGCCGACGCGGTCAAGTTGACCGCCACCGGCGTTCGGTCCAACGCGGCACTCGCGCGGATGCTGCCGGTCTTCGGCTCGCAGATCGCGCCCTACCTGCCCCGCGGCGACGAGGCACCCACGGCGGTCGCGGGCGTGCCGGTCACGACGATCGCCACCCGCGATCCGAACGCCCTGTGCGCGCAGATCAACGCGCAGGCGCCGGGCAGCTGCTCCGTGGTCGCCGGCAAGGCGCAGACCGCGACCGTCGACCTGCTCCAACTGCCGTTCCAGGGAGGCCGCTGATGACCCGCACACGCACCGCGGTGCGCTGGCTCCCCCGCCGGATGGCGGCGGCGATGGTGATCGGCACCGCCGTCGTCCTCGCCGGCTGCGGCGTCAGCCCCGCGAACATGGACATGCGCAATCCGCTCTCCGACGGCGACCAGTACGACGTGCGGCTGCAGTTCGCGGACGTGCTCAACCTCCCCATCGGCGCTCGGATCTCGCTCGGTGGCCTGACCGTCGGGCGGGTGAAGGCCGTCGATCTCGGCGAGGAGGCCGCGACGGTGACCGTCCGGCTGGACCGGACGGTCACGCTCCCGTCGGACATCCACGCCTCGGTGCTGCAGGACACCCTGCTCGGCGAGGCCTACGTCCGGCTGGAGACACCGGAGAAGTCCACCGGCGACGCGGCACCGTTGCGCCCGGGTGCGATCCTCCCGCTGTCGCAGACGAGTCCGCCGCGCTCCGTGGAGAGCACGCTCACCATCCTGGCCGACTACTTCGGAAGCGGCTCAGTGCAGGACGTCAGTAAGACGATCACGCGCCTGAACACCGCCCTGCCCAAGGACCGGCCTCAGTTCGACCTGCTGTCGGCGCAGCTCAGCCGCGATGTCACCGGCATCGGCAAGAACACCACCGAGGTCAACCGGCTGCTCGATTCGGCGAGCGAGATGGCCGATCGGATTGCCAAGCAGGAGAAGAACTTCAAGGACACCCTGTCGCAGTACCACCTCAAGTACTGGTCGAATCAGGGCAAGTTGATGTCGAACATCGGCGTGCTGCTCCCCGCCGTCGGCGGCATGCTGCAGCAGGGATCCTGGTTGATCCCCCTGATGAACTCCTCGTCCGACCTCTTCGAGCTGCTCACGGCGGACATGGTCTCGCTCGGCTCGGCGATCCACGGCGGCTCGATCCTGGTGAACAAGAACCTCGTTCCCTTCCTGGCCAAGCCGGTCGTGAAGATCGACTCGGTGACGAACGCCGCCGGCCAGGACGTCTCCCCCGGCGCACTCAAGGTTCTGCGACTGATCGGACAGGCCCGATGACCCGCTCCGGACTCGCCTCCACCCTCGGCCTGATCGCGCTGGTCGTGGTCTCCGTCCTGCTCCTGGGAAACCAGGGAGTGCAATGGCTCTCGCCGTCGGGCGAGCGCACGGCCTACATCCGGCTGACCGACGCGAACGGCCTGCAGGAGGGCTCGCGGGTCCTGGACCGCGGCGTCGAGGTCGGCAAGGTACGCAGCCTGACCGTCGACGCCGACCGGGTCGAGGTCGAGGTCCGCTACGCCAAGGACACCCGCATCACCACCGGCGCCAAGGTCCGCGTGCAGAACCTCTCCGGTCTGGGCGAGACCTACCTCACGATCGCCCAGGGCGACGGTGCCGCCGTCCCCGACGGGGCCCGACTCGAGGGGGTCGTCGATACCGCCGATTCGACCGTCGGCGCCCTGTCCAGCTCCCTGTCCCGCCTGATGAAGCAGCTCGACCCGGCGACGGTGCAGCGGCTCCTGGCCCGGGCCGACAAGGCCCTGCCCGACCGAGAGCAGACTGCCCCGACGATCGACGCCGGCGCCGTACTCTCCGCCACGTCGATCCTGCGCCAGCTGCCGGACATCGGCGATCTGCTGCAGTCCTTCAACTCGATCACCCCGCGCGCGACCGATGTCGGGGCGCTGCTGCTCAGCCTCGACCGGCCCTTGCGCACCTTCGGCAAGGGCTACGGCGAGATGGCACCGCACTCGGTCTCCTACATCAGCCAGGGCGACTACCCGAACGTGATCAAGGACGGCATGCTCGAGCTGTTCAAGGTGATCCAGGGGTTCGAGGACGGCGCCGCGCCGAGCGTGCAGTACCTCTCCGAGCTCCTGCTCCCGTCGGTCCGGGCGATGGCGGAGCCGCTCTCCACCATCAACGGCGGCCAGTTGCTCGACACCGCGCTCTCCTCGGTCCGCGGCCGATCCGGCGCCGTCACCCTGCGGATGGCCCCGGCGGACCCGCGCGTCCCGGCACCGTCGTCCGCGAAGCCCTCCGCCGCAACGCAGCCCAGCACCGTGCCGGCGTCGACGTCGACGTCGACGTCGACGTCCGGCCGTACCGCACCGTCGAGCAGCCCCGCGCAGCCCCGCTGACGCGGCCGAAGGAGAACCGTGACCCTCGCGATCACCGACGTCCAGAACGCCCTCGCCGACGCGATCCGGGACTGGGCCGACCGCGCGCATCCCATCGACGCGGTCCGCTCCGGCGACCCCGGCGCCCTCGAGAAGGCCTGGCGCGGACTGGCGGACATCGGCGTCTTCGGCATCACGCTGAGCGAGGAGCTGGGCGGCTTCGGCGGCACTGCCGAGGACGCCGCGGTAGCGGTCGAGGCAGCGACCACCGTGCTCGCGCCCGGGCCGGTGATGGGCACGGTCGTGGTCGGGGTCCTGCTGGAGCACCACCTGCGCGGATCGGAGCGCCTGCGCGCGGTGCGCTCCGCTCTCGCCGCTGGCGAGGCACGTGCAGCCCTCGTGGTCGACGGTGCCGGCGCGCTCGCCCCGGACGCCACCCCACAATCCCACCTGCTGGTCGAGTCCCCGTCGGGCGCCTGGCATCTGCTCCCGCCCGGGCATCCCGGGGTCACCGTCGAGCCGCTGCCCGGCCTGGACTCCTCCCGGCCGCTGGCGCGGATTCATCTCGAGGACATCGCCTTCGACGATTCGACCGAGGTCCCCGGGCTCACCGGTGCGGATGCCCGGTCGGCGCTCGCGACGTTCGCGGCGGCCGAGGCGTCCGGGGTGGCTGCGTGGACCCTGCGCACCGCCGCCGAGTACGCGAAGGTCCGGGTCCAGTTCGGCCGGCCGATCGGTTCCTTCCAGGCGATCAAGCAGATCGCGGCCGAGATGCTCTGCCGTGCCGAGCAGTCCGCGGCGCTCGCGTGGGATGCGGCCCGGTCCGTCGGTGCGGGCGCGGAGCACCGCCTGGCGGCCGCCGTCGCGGCGGCCGGCGCCCTCGATGCGGCGGTGGAGAACGCCAAGGACGCGATCCAGGTCCTGGGTGGCATCGGTTTCACCTTCGAGCACGACGCCCACCTGTACCTGCGCCGCGCGACCGCCCTTCGGCAGCTGCTCGGCGACAGCACCCGATGGCGTATGCGCGCAGCGGAACTCGCCCTGGCCGGCGTCCGGCGTGGGCTCGACTTCCGGATCGACGGCGACCACGCCGCGGCTGCGGCCGAGGCGGAACGGATCGCCGCGCTGCCCGCCGGCGAGCAGCGGCGCGCGCTGGCGGAGTCGGGACTGATGGTGCCGCACTGGGATCCGCCCTACGGACGGGGTGCCGGCCCCGCAGAGCAGTTGATCATCGACGGTGCGCTGGAAACCGCGAGGGTCGAACGCCCGTCGCTGGTGATCGGCGCGTGGGCGGCGCCGACGATCCTCGAGCACGGGACCGACCAGCAGGCCGAGCGCTTCGTATGGCCGACGCTGCTCGGCGAGATCCGGTGGTGCCAGCTGTTCAGCGAGCCCGAGGCGGGCTCCGATCTCGCCTCGCTGCGGACGAAGGCCACCCGGGTCGAGGGCGGATGGTCGCTCACCGGACAGAAGGTGTGGACCTCACTCGCGCACGAGGCGGACTGGGCCATCTGCCTGGCACGCACCGACCCGGACGCACCGAAACACAAGGGCATCACCTACTTCCTGGTGGACATGCTCTCCGACGGCATCGACGTGCGTCCGTTGCGCGAGATCACCGGCGACGTGCGGTTCAACGAGGTCTTCCTCTCCGACGTCTTCGTACCGGACGATTGCGTCGTGGGCCCGGTGAACGGCGGCTGGCGCCTCGCCCGCACCACGCTCGCCAACGAGCGGGTCGCCATGAGCGGGTCCGGCCTGGGCGCGCGCCTGGAAGGGCTCCTCGCCGATCCGGGTCCGGATCCGGACCTCGCGGCGCTCGGCGAGCTCGTCACTGAGGCGGCGTCCTGCACCCTGCTCGACCTGCGGGCCGTGATCGCCAGCGTCGGCGGCCAGGACCCGGGCGCGGCGTCCAGCGTACGCAAGCTGGTCGGCGTGCGGCACCGTCAGGCGGTCGCGGAGGCCTGCCTGCGACGCCTCGGGCCCGACGGTGCCGTGGCCGGCCCGGAGGACCCCGACGACGCCCGGTACGAGTTCCTGCTCAGCCGCTGCCTGTCCATCGCCGGCGGCACCTCGCAGATCCTGCGGAACGTGGCCGCGGAGCAACTCCTGGGCCTGCCCCGCTCCTGAGCCGTTCCGCCCCCACACAACTGGAACCTGTTCTACTATTCGACCATGGACGAGTCCGCTGTCTCCGCCGCCGCCGACGCACTGCTCGGCGCGTACGCCGCGCGCACGCCGATCGACCCGATCATCGAGACCTTCCCCACGGCCACGATCACCGACGCGTACCGGATCCAGCAGGAACAGGTGCGCCGTTGGGAAGCCACGGGCGACGTGGTGAAGGGGCACAAGGTCGGGCTCGCCTCACTCGCGATGCAGCGCCAGATGAACGTCTACGAACCCGATTTCGGGCACCTGACCGCCTCGATGTTCCACCTCGAGCAGATGCCCATCGACGCCTCGTCCTGGCTGCAGCCCCGGATCGAGCCGGAGATCGCCTTCGTCCTCGGCCGCGAGCTCCGCGGCCCGGGCGTCACGGTGGCGGATGCGATCCGTGCCGTCGACTTCGTCGTCCCCGCCCTCGAGGTCGTCGACTCGCGCATCACGGACTGGAAGATCTCGATCGTGGACACCGTGGCCGACAACGCGTCCTCGGGCGGCGTCGTCCTGGGCAGCCGGCCGACCCGCCTGACGGACGTCGATCTGCGTACCATCGGATGCACCTTCCGGATCAGCGGCGAACAGGTGGGCACGGGCGCGGGCGGTGCCGTCCTCGGCTCGCCGATCAACGCCCTCGTCTGGCTCGCGAACACCGTCGGGCCGCTCGGCACCGTGCTGCAGCCCGGCCACGTCGTCCTGCCCGGCTCGATGACGCGGGCCGAGCCGGTCCGCGCCGGAGACGTCGTCGTCGCCGACATGGGCCCGCTGGGCTCGGTGACGGCCGTCCTCGCCCCCTGACCCGACCGACCTGAACGGAGAACACCATGAAGATCACCATCGGCGACGCGTGCACCGGCTTCGGCGTCTGCGAGGGCATCCGCCCCGACGTCTTCGAGGTCAACGACCAGGGTTTCGCGGAGGTCACCGACGAGGGTCTCACCGACGCCGACCGCGAGGACATCGAGTACGCGGTCAGTCAGTGCCCCACCCAGGCCATCACCGTCGAGTACTGACCCCGCCGCCCCGGCGGCAGGAGGCCCGACGGTGCGCCGTGGCACCGTCGGGCCCGTTCCGTCAGACCTTCTGCGCCGCGGACATCTCCACCGCGATGGCGATGATCATGTCCTCCTGACCGCCGACGTAGCCGCGGCGGCCGCACTCGTAGAGGATCTCGTACGCGGGGACGCCGTAGCGCTCCGCCGCCCGCTCCGCGTGCAGCAGGAAGCTCGAGTACACGCCCGCGGCGCCCTGGACGATCGAGCTGCGGTCCATGACCGGCAGGCGGGTGATGTACGGCTTGACCACGTCCTCCGCGGCGGCCATCAGCGCATCCTTGTCGGTGCCGGTGCGCACGCCGAGCTTCTCGAAGGCGGCCGAGAGGACCTCGGTCGGCGAATTACCAGCACCAGCGCCGAGAGCGAGCAGCGAACCGTCGATCTGCTTCGCTCCGGCCCGGTACGCGAGCACCGAGTTGGCGACGCCGAAGCTCAGGTTCTGGTGCCCGTGGTACCCGACCTGTGCGTCCTCCCCCAGCTCGGCGACCAGCGCCGCCACGCGGTCGCTCGCGTCCTCGAGGATCAGCGCGCCCGCCGAGTCGACGACGTAGACGCACTGGCAGCCCGCGTCGGCCATGATCCGCGCCTGCTTCGCCAGCGCTTCGGGCGTGGACATGTGCGAGAGCATGAGGAAGCCCACCGTCTCCAGTCCCAGTTCCCGCGCTGCACCGAAGTGCTGGATCGAGACGTCCGCCTCGGTGCAGTGGGTCGCGATGCGCAGCGCACCCGCCCCGAGGTCGGCCGCCACGCGAATGTCCTCGACGGTGCCCAGCCCGGGCAGCATGAGCACGGCGATCTTCGCCTGCTGCGCCTCGTCAACCGCTGCGGCAATCAGCTTGCGCTCGTCGACCAGGGAGAAGCCGTAGTTGAAGGTGCTGCCGCCGAGCCCGTCGCCGTGGGTCACCTCGATGAGCGAGACGCCCGCGTCGTCGAGGGCGCGCACCGTGTCTCGCACGTTCTGCTCGGTGAACTGATGGGCCATGGCGTGGCTGCCGTCGCGCAGCGAGGTGTCGACGATGCGCACGTCGCGGTCCGGATCGCTCCAGAGGTCGCCGTTGATGCCGGTCATGCGTTCACTCCTGTCAGGATGCGCTGCGCGAGCAGCTCGCCGGCGCGCGCCGCGGCGGCGGTCATGATGTCGAGGTTGCCCGCGTAGGTGGGCAGGTAGTCGCCGTTGCCCGCGACCTCGAGGAAGACCGCGACGCGCGCCTTGCCCTCCCAGCCCGGCCGGGGCTCGTCGTACTGCGGCGGGGCCGTGAGCGTGTAACCGGGCACGTACACCTGCACGTCCTCGACCATCTGCTCGATCGACGCGGTGATCGCGTCGCGGTCGGCGTCGGGGTCGATCGCACAGAACACCGTGTCGCGCATGATCATCGGTGGCTCGACCGGATTGATGATGATGATCGCCTTGCCCTTGGCCGCGCCGCCGACCTCCTCGATGGCGCGCGCCGTGGTCTGGGTGAACTCGTCGATGTTGGCGCGAGTCCCCGGGCCGGCCGAGCGGGAGGAGACCGAGGCGACGATCTCCGCGTAACTCACCGGCGTGACGCGGCTGACGGCGTGCACGATCGGGATCGTCGCCTGCCCGCCGCAGGTGATCATGTTGACGTTGGGCGCGTCCAGCTGGGACTCAAGGTTCACCACGGGACAGGCCAGCGGACCCACCGCCGCCGGCGTGAGGTCCACGGCGACGATGCCCGCCTCGGCGTAGCGAGGTGCGTTGGCGCGGTGCGCCTTCGCCGATGTCGCTTCGAAGACGAGCTGCGGCGGCTCGGGGTGCGCGAGCAGCCAGTCCACCCCCTCCGCCGAGGTCTCGAGCCCGAGCGCGGCGGCCCGCTTGAGGCCGTCCGACTCGGGATCCACGCCCACCATGTACCTGACGTCCACGTGTTCGCTGCGCCGCAACTTCGCGAGCAGATCGGTGCCGATATTCCCCGGGCCGACGATGGCCGCCCTTACTTTCTCCGTCATACCGTCGAGACTGCGGTCCCTGTCCCGCATACTCAACACATGTGTCCCGCTGAGCGGAACGACGGCGCCACCGTCGACCGGGTCTCCGCGCTCCTGTCGGCATACCGGCCCGGCGACGGCGGGCTCGGGGTGTCCGAACTGGCGCGCCGCACCGGCCTGCCGAAGTCGACGGTGCACCGCCTCACCGGGCACCTGGTGACCGCGGGCCTGCTGGAGCGGTCCGGCACCGACCTCCGCCTCGGACTGAGACTCTTCGAGATCGGTCAGCTCGCCACGGGCCACCGCGACCTGGTCGACGCGGCCCGGCCGGTGCTCGCCGATCTCCGCTCGGCGACCCGCAACACCGTCCACCTCGCGCGCCTCGAGGGCACCGAGGTGGTGTACTTCGAGGTCGTGCCCGGACCCGACGCGCCGAACCTCCCGTCGCGCGTGGGCGGCCGGATGCCGGCGCACGCCACCGGCGTGGGCAAAGCGATCCTCGCGTTCTCGGCCGAGGCCACCGTCGACCGGGTGATCGCGACCGGGCTGCCGAGGCTGAGCACCCGCACGATCACCTCCCCGGCGATCCTGCGCCGCCAGCTGCAGCGGGTCCGCGACGAGGGCGTCGCCTACGAGCGGGAGGAGTCCGGCAGCGGCACCGTCTGCGTGGCCTGCCCCGTCCTCGACGGCGACGGTGCTCCCGTCGCCGCGATCTCCGTGGCGGGGTGGAGCACCCGCATGCGCCCGGAGCGGGTCGCCCCCGCCGTCCGCGCCGCCGCCCTCACCCTCTCCCGCGTCGCCTCCTCCAATTGAACACCGTTATGGAGAAGAAAACCGCAGGTCAGATACTCCATAACGGTGTTCAATCGGGGAGGTGGACGGTGACCGTCGGTGCGCCCGCGCCGGAGAGGTCGACGAGGGCGACGCCGCGACGAGCACCGTCGTAGACGGTGGCGGTCACCGTCGATCCGGAAGCGAGCACCTTGCCCACCTGGAGGCCTCGCTCGCACAGGAGCGCGGTCGCACGGCGTCGACCGCGGCCGCCGACGCCGCGGACCCCGCCGAGGAAGCCGAGGGCGGCGCGGGGGCCGAGGGTACGGAACAGGCGGGGCCCGAGGAGGGCGCCCGCGGCCAGCCCGCGCGGGCCCGAGAGCAGGAGCGCGATGATCATCGCTCGCAGCTCCCAATGCGCGTACAGCCCGGAGATCGCCGGGCCGTCCGCACCGTCGGTGACGATGTAGCGCAGGTGCATCGGGATGCGCAGCGTCACACCGGTACTCATCGTGGTGCGCACAGTGAGATCACGGCACATCGTGTCACCGTCGATCACGTCGTGTTCGACGTCGAAGACGATGGTGTTCGGCGCGATGAACATGTCGTAGAACCGCGCGATCGCCTCCGGAGTGGTCTGCGGCGGCGGCCCGACCGGGTCGTGGACGGTGCCGCCGGGCGCGAACAGCGCCGTCCACGCGGCCTTGTCGTGCGCGGCGACCGCCGCGGGCGAGGCCTCCACCACCCGCCGGATCTCTTCGGGCGACGGCATCTACAGCTTCAACGCGTGCGTCGCGGTGGCGCCGCCGTCGGCCACGAACTCGGCGCCCGTGCTGTAGCTCGCCTCGTCCGAGGCCACGAACAGCACGAGGGAGGCGATCTCGTCGGCACTGCCCTGCCGCCCGATCGGGAGCCGCTGCTTGAGCCAGTCGGTGGGCGGCTCGTTCCCGCCCAGGGCGTCCGCCACCATCGCAGTGTCGATCATGCCCGGGTGCACCGAGTTGACGCGAATGCCGTACTGCCCCAGCTCCATCGCCGCGGACTTGGTCATGCCTCGGATAGCGAATTTGCTGGCGGTGTAGGCAGTCAGATAGGGCATGCCGCCCAGCCCCTCGACCGACGACGTGTTGACGATCGACCCGCCACCTGCGGCCTTCATCGGTTCCACGGCGGCGCGCATCCCGAGGAAGCAACCGAACTGGTTGATCCTGATGACCCGTTCGTAATCCGCGAGGGAGGTCTGCTCCAGCGCCGAGAAGAACAGCACGCCGGCATTGTTGACCAGGATGTCCAGCCCGCCGAAGCGCTCCCGCACCTCGGTGACCGCTGCGGCCCAATCGTCCTCGCTCGTCACATCGAGATGGCGGTACACCGCGGCGTCCCCCAGCTCAGCGGCGAGCGCAGCGCCCTGCTCGTCCAGCACATCGCCGAGCAGTACCTGCGCGCCCTCAGTAACGAACCGCCGCGCGACTGCGGCGCCCTGGCCGCGTGCGGCGCCCGTGACGAGCGCCCGCTTCCCGCTGAGCCTTCCGGTCATCGTCATCCCTCCAACTGTGCTGCGACGAACATTCGGTCGTCGCGATCCGCGAAATAGCCACCGACCGCTGCGGCGAGCCCCGCCTCGTCCCACTGGCCGCCGTCGGCGTCGAAGCGGGCCTCGAGGCTCGGCGGCGCCATCAGCGCGACCATGCCGCCGTGCACCACGAAGACCTGCCCGTTGACCTTCACCGCCTCCGGCCCGGCGAGGAAGCGCACGAAGCGCGCGACGTGATCGACGGACAGCGGGTCGACCGCACCGTCGGGAGCCTCGCCGAAGACTCCCTCCGTCATGGCCGTCCGGGCTCGGGGGCAGATCGCGTTGGCGCGGACACCGTAGCGGCCGAGGCCACGCGCGGTGGCGATGGTGAGCGCCGCGATGCCAGCCTTCGCCGCGGCGTAGTTGGGCTGGCCGACGGAGCCGAACAGGAAGGCCTCCGACGACGTGTTGATCACGCGCCCGTAGACCTCGCCGCCCTCCGCCTTGGCCGCATCGCGCCAGTACGCGGAGGCGTTGCGCGAGAGCAGGAAGTGCCCGCGCAGGTGCACCCGGACCACCGAGTCGAACTCCTCGTCGGACATCGAGAAAATCATCTTGTCGCGGCAGAAGCCGGCGTTGTTGACCACGATGTGCAGCCCGCCGAGTCCGTCGGCGGCGGCCATGAGCGCATCCGCGGTCTCGCGGTCGCCCGAGTCGCCGAGCACGAGCTCGGCGCGACCACCGTCGGCCCGGATCTGCTCCACCACCTGCTCGGCGGCGGGCGAGACGTCGCCCACCACGACCGCGGCGCCCCCGCGAGCCAGCGCCAGCGCCTCGGCGCGGCCCAGTCCGGCACCCGCGCCGGTCACGATCGCCACCTTGCCGTCCAGGCTCTCCACGTTCACCTGCGCCATGCGCCATCCTTCCGATTCGAGAACCTGTTCACTACGGGGCACGCACCCCTTCCAGTAGGAAAATACTGCCGAGACCGCGGTTTCGTTCCACTTTTCTAGAACTTGTTCTACAGTGACGCCATGCGGATCGACTATGCGCCGGAACAGCAGGAGCTCCGGACCGAGTTGCGCGCGTACTTCGCCCGGCTGATGACGCCGGAGCGCCGCGAAGCCCTACTCGGGCCCGGTGGCGAGTACGGCGACGGGGAGGTCTACAAGGAGATCACCCGCACTCTGGGCAAGGACGGCTGGTTGGCGATCGGCTGGCCCGAGGAATTCGGTGGGCAGGCCCGTCCCATGCTGGACCAGCTGATCTTCACCGACGAAGCAGCGATCGCCGGCGTGCCAGTCCCGTTCCTCACGGTCAACACCGTCGGCCCCGCGATCATGGCGGGCGGCACTGCGGAGCAGAAGGTGGAACTGCTGCCCGGCATCGCCGCCGGCGAGACCCACTTCTCGATCGGCTACTCCGAGCCCGAGGCCGGCACCGACCTGGCCGCGTTGCGCACGCGCGCCGTCCGCGACGGTGACGACTTCGTCATCAACGGCCAGAAGATGTGGACCTCGCTCATCGAGTACGCGGACTACATCTGGCTCGCGGCCCGGACCGACCCCGAGGCCCAGCGCCACCGCGGCGTCTCCATCCTCGTGGTGCCCACCGACGCGGAGGGCTTCTCCTGGACCAAGGTGCACACCGTCGCCGGGCCGGGCACGTCCGCAACCTACTACCAGGACGTCCGCGTGCCGGCCGGCTCGGTCGTCGGTGAGCTGCACGGCGGCTGGAAACTCATCACCAACCAGCTCAACCACGAGCGGGTCGCACTGACCTCCGCAGCCCCTCTGCTGGACTCGGAGCGACAGGTGCGTCACTGGGCGCAGACCACCCGGCTCGCCGACGGCTCGCGGGTGATCGACGCCGAGTGGGTGCGCGTGCACCTCGCCCGCGTCTACGCGCACGCGCAGTACCTCAAACTGCGCAACTGGAAGATCGCCTGGGCCGCCGACCACAGCGAGCTCGGTCCTGCCGACGCCTCGGCCACCAAGGTCTTCGGCACCGAGTACGCCACCGAGGGGTACCGCCTGCTGATGGAGGTACTCGGCACCGCGGCGATCGTCCGCGCCGGCTCGCCCGGAGCGCTCTTGCGGGGCCGCATCGAGCGCCTGCACCGCAGCTCGCTCATCCTCACCTTCGGCGGCGGCACCAACGAGATCCAGCGCGACCTGATCGCCGGGGCCGGCCTGCGGCTGCCGGTCAGCCGATAGGGCAGGAGAGAAGAGATGGATTTCACCGTCCCGGAAGCCCGGACCGATCTCGCCGACCTGACCCGGCGGATCGTGCTGTCCTGGGCCGAGAAGGACCCGCGCCCCACGGATTCCGGTTTCCACGCCGGGCTCTGGGCCGCGCTCACCCGCTCCGGAGTGCTCGACGCGGCCCTCCCCTCCGCCGTCGGTGGCGGCGGCCTCGGCCTGCTCGCCCACGCCGCCGTCCTGGCCGAACTCGGCCGCGCAGTGGCACCCGCGCCGTACCTCGACACCGTTCTCGTCGCCGGCGAGCTCCTCGCCGAGGCCGGCACGCCCGCCCAGCTCGAGCGGTGGCTCGTGCCGCTGGTCCGCGGCACCACGACGGCCGCCGTCGCTTTCGGGGACGCGCTGAGCGGCTTCACCGCTCGCCCGACGGCCGACGGCTGGCAGGTCGACGGTGCGCAGACCGCGGTCTCGTCCGCCTCCTTCGCCGATCTCCTCCTCCTCGAGGCCACCACCGCCGACGGTGCCGTCCTCCTCCTCGTCCCGCGCGGGACGACGGGGCTCGTCGTCACCGGCCAGCACGTCGGCAACGGGACCGACACCTCCCTTGTCGAGGCCGACGCCGTCAACCTGCCCACGACCGCGCGGCTCGGCGGCCCGGACACCGCCGCCCGCGCCCGCCGTCTCGCGACGATCGGCTGGTGCGCCCTGCAGGCGGGCATTACGGAACGAGCGCTCGAGCTGACGGCCGACTACGCCCGCACGCGCGAGCAGTTCGGCAAGCAGATCGGCGGTTTCCAAGCCGTCCGGCAGCGCCTCGCCGACGCCTACATCGACGTCGAAGCCGTCCGCCTGACGGTGCTCGAGGCGGCCTGGCGCGAGTCCGAAGGACTCGACGCCGAAGCCGAGATCGCCACCGCCAAGTTCTGGGCCGCCGAGGCCGGACACCGCGTGGCGCACACCGCGGTTCACGTGCACGGCGGTGTCGGGATCGACATGGACCACCCCACCCATCGCTACTTCGTGGCGGCCAAGCGCGCGGAGTTCGCGCTCGGCGGCGCAACGGCCCACCTCCGCGCCCTCGGCGCGACCCTCGCCGGAAGGAACCCCACATGATCCGCAGGCTGTACAAGACCGCGACCACCCCGCTGTCGCCGAACGAGGCCGTCGACTACGTCGTGATCGGCTCGGGCAGCGCGGGTTCCGTGGTGGCGGGCCGACTCGCCGACACCGGCGCCACTGTCGCGCTGCTCGAGGCGGGCAAGGCCGACAACACCCGCATGACACAGGTGCCCGGCATGATCACGATGGTGCACACAGTGCCACAGATGAAGTCGCAGGTGGCGTGGAAGCAGTACTCAGTGCCGCAGAAGTTCGCCAACGACCGCCGGATCCCCATGACTCGCGGGAAGATCCTCGGCGGCTCCAGCTCCATCAACGGCATGCTCTTCGTCCGCGGCAACCGCGCCAACTACGACTCGTGGGCCGCCGAGGGAGCCACCGGCTGGGACTACGAGGGCGTACTGCCCGCGTTCAAGCGCCTGGAGAACTGGGAGGGCGGGGCGAACGAGTTGCGCGGCGCGGGCGGCCCGATCGAGGTGACGCGCCAGCGCGACCTCACCGAGGCCACGAAGTCCTACATGGACGCCCTGGCCGGCACGCTGAACGCGCCGATCATCGACGACTACAACGGCCCGTCGCAGGAGGGTGTCAGCGTCTTCCAGCAGAGTGCCGCGGGCGGTACCCGCTACAGTTCCGCGCAGGGCTACCTCCGCGAGGCCCGCCCCAACCTGCGTGTCCACGTGAACGCACACGTCAAGCGGGTCGTCATCGAGAACGGCCGCGCCACGGGCGTGGAGGTGCTGGACGGGAACTCGGTCACCACCATCCGCGCCAAGCAGGAGGTCATCGTCTCCGCCGGCGTCATCGGCACGCCGCAGGTCCTCATGCTCTCGGGCGTCGGCCCCGCGGCGCACCTGCGGGAAAAGGGCATCGACGTCGTCGCCGACCTGCCCGTCGGCCAGAACCTGCACGATCACCTCTTCGTCCCGATGACCTTCCTCATGAAGGACGCGGTGAACAAGGGCACCCCGGCGTACTTCGCGAAGGGCGTGGCCGCCGAGGTCCGCAAGCCGGGCACGACGTGGATGGCGCGCACCGTCTTCGACGCGGCCGCGTTCGTGCGCACCTCTTACGCCAAGGACATCCCGGACCTGCAGATCCACTGTCTCCCATGGAACTACCCGGTGCCCAATCAGGACGCCGACAAGCTGCACATGGTCGATCCCCGGCCCGGCCTGACCATCCTGCCCACGCTGATCTACCCGCAGAGCCGTGGCGAGCTGCGCCTGAACTCCGCGAACCCGTTGGAGCAGCCGTCGATCGACCCCGGCTACCTCAGCGATCCGCAGGACACCGAGGTGCTCATGGAGGGCATCGGCATGATCCGCGAGGTGATGCAGCACCCGTCGGTGCGCGGCAAGGTGAGCGAGGAGTTCACGCCCGGCGCTTCCCTCATGGACGATGCGGCGCTGCGGCGCGAGCTCCCGAACCGCGTGCACTCGGTGTACCACCCGGTGGGCACCTGCCGGATGGGCACCGACGAGCGGGCCGTCGTCGATCCGGAGCTGAAGGTGATCGGCGTCGAGGGCCTCCGCGTCGCGGACGCCTCGATCATGCCGTCGATCACGGGCGGCAACACGAACGCGCCGTCGTACATGATCGGCGAGATGTGCGCGCGGTTCCTCGGCGCGTGAGATGAGCGGAGCACGCTCGCAGCCGCTTCCGACGGTCGCCGACCTGCTCCGCGCCCGCGCCGACGATCCCGGCGCGGGCCTGCGGGCGGGCGACCGCACGTGGAGCTGGGCGGAGCACGTCGCGGCATCCGCGGTCCGGGCGTCCGTCCTGCGGGAGTTCCTTCCCGACGGTGCGCCACCGCACGTCGGAGTGCTCGCGGACAACGTCCCCGAGTACTCGCTGCTGCTCGGCGCTGCTGCACTGTCGGGCGCGGTCGTGGTGGGGCTCAACCCCACCCGCCGCGGCGACGCCCTCGCGCGGGACGTGGCGCTCGCGGACTGCGGCGTCGTACTCGTGCAGGGCCGGCACGCGGCTCTCCTCGAGCGGCTCGACCTCGGCGTCCCCGTCATCGACCTCGACAGTGCGCGGTGGGCCGCGCTCCTCGACGCGCACACGGGTGCACCGCTGCCGCGGGCCGAGGTGACCGCGGACAGCCTGCTCGCCCTCGCCTTCACCTCCGGCACCAGCGGCGAACCGAAGGCCGTGCGGGCCACGCACGGCAAGTTCACCGGTGCGGGCATCATGCTGGCGCAGCGGTTCGGGCTCAGCGGCGACGACACCGCGTACGTGGCGATGCCCCTCTTCCACTCCAACGCATTGCTCGCGGGCTGGGCGGTCGCCCTCGCCGCCGGCGCGACCATCGCCCTCGCCGAACGCTTCTCGGCGTCGGGCTTCCTCGCCGACGTGCGGCGGTACGGCGCCACGTACGCGAACTACGTGGGTACGCCCCTGTCGTACATCCTCGCCACCGAAGAACGCCCCGACGACGCCGACAATCCACTGCGCGTGCTGTACGGCAACGAGGGGCGCGCCGACGACATCGCAGCCTTCGCCCGGCGCTTCGGCTGCCACGTCCAGGACGGTTACGGCTCGTCGGAGAACGGCGTCGCCATCGCCCGAACCCCCGACACCCCGGCCGACGCGCTCGGCCCGCTGCCCGACGGGGTCGCCGTGTGGAAGCCGGGCACGTCGATCGAGTGTCCGCGCGCCGAGACCGCCCCCGACGGGTCCCTCCTCAACCCCGACGAAGCCATCGGCGAACTGGTGAACACCGCAGGCACCGGCGGGTTCTCCGGCTACTACAACGATCCCGCCGCGGACGCCGCGCGCGCGGACGGCGGCGTCTACCGCACCGGGGACCTGGCGTACGTCGACGCGGACGGCTACGTCCACTTCGCCGGCCGCACCGGCGATTGGATGCGGGTGGGCGGTGAGAACCTGGGCGTCGCGCCGATCGAGCGCGCTCTGCTCCGGCATCCCGCCGTCGTCGAGGCCGCGGTCTACGGCCTGCCGGATCGCGTCGGTGATCAGGTGGCCGCAGCCCTCGTGCTCGCGCCGGGCGCGCGCCTCGGTCCCGCGGACCTCGCCGCCTTCCTCCGCGCACAGCCGGACCTGGGCCCGCGCCAGTATCCGCGCCGGTGGCGGATCGTGGACGAACTCCCCCGCACCCCGTCGTTCAAGGTGCTCCGCCGCGCCCTGGTCGCCGACGGGATCGACGCCACCGCACCGCTACCCGGGTAGGAGCGCCCGGACGGCGTCGATCGTGTCCGCCTCGGCGGCGGTCTTGTCGGGCCGGTAGCGGAGCACGCGGGCGAAGCGCAGCGCGACGCCGCCCGGGTACCGGCGCGAGACCTGCACCCCGTCGAGCTCGATCTCGACCACGATCTCGGGCCGCAGGTACACCGTGTGCTCGTCCCGATCACGTTCGTGGAGCGGGAATTCGTCCGTCTGCCAGCGCAGCAGCGCGTCCGTGAGCCCCTTGAAGGTCTTACCCACCATGACCGGATCGCCGCCGTCCGGGTCGCGGGCGCCGAGGTGGAGATTCGAGAGCATCCCGGTGCGCCGCCCGTACCCCCACTCCGCGCCGAGCACGATCAGGTCCAGCGTGTGGCTCTGCTTGGCCTTCTGCCAGGCGCGGCCCCGGCGGCCCGCGGCGTACGGCGAGTCCAGCGCCTTGACCATGACGCCCTCGTGGCCCGCGGCGAGGGCGGCCGCGTAGTGGGCCGCAGCCTCGTCCGGCGAGGGCCGAACAAGCGCGGGGATACGCGCCGGCCCTGCGACGGATTCCAGCGCACCGAGGCGGACCTCGAGGGGTTCGTCGAGCAGGTCGAGGCCGTCGAGGTGCAGGCAGTCGAAGTAGTACGGGCGCAGCACGGTGTCGTGGGTCTCGGTGGATCCGAACCTGCTCATCGTCTCCTGGAAGGGCCGCGGCCGGCCGGCATCGGTCAGGGCGAGGGACTCCCCGTCGAGAACGACGGACCGGCAGGGCAACTCGCGTACCGACGCGACGATCTCGGGCACGGCATCGGTGATGTCACGGAGCGTGCGCGTGTACACGCGGACCTCGTCGCCGAGCCGGTGCACCTGGATCCGAGCACCGTCGAGTTTGAACTCGACACTCACGTCCGGGCCCAGGTCTGCCATCGCGGCGCCGACGTCGTCCGCGGGCGAGGCGAGCATCGGCGAGACGCCGCGCAGCACCTGAAGGCCGAAGCCCGCGAGTTCCTCGGCGCCACCGCGCAGGGCGGCGGCAGCCGTATCGGGCAGCGAGCCGGACAGCATCGCCGCGCGACGCACCGTCTCCAGCGGTACCTCCGCGGCCCGCGCCACCGCATCGGTCACCACACCCGCCAGGGCGCCCTGCCGCAGCTCGCCGGTGATGAGCCCGACGAGGAACCGCCGCTCCGGTGCCGTCGCGCGGCCGAACAGCTCGGTGAGCACGGCGTCCCGTCGAGTGACGGATCCCGCACCCGAGGTGCCGGCCAGCTCGTCGAGCGCGACGGTGACCTCCTCGACGGTCAGGGACGGCTCGGCAGCGGGTTCGAGTGCATCGACGGTCCGCGCAACGGTGCGCCAGCCCGTGCCGAGCCGGCCCTGCAGCAACTCCCCCGAAAGCCAGGCGACGACGGCGCGGACATCGCCGGGCACGGCGGCACGGATCACGGCGGCCAGCGCGGCGATCTTCGCGGTGCGCGAACGGGTGCTCGCGACCTCGGCGGACACGGCGACGACCTCGGCGAACAGCACCCCGTCATTGTGGCACCGCGCACTGACAGGTGACCCCTCAGCGAATACGCAGCTTGCGCATCCAGCGCAGTACCTGCATCGTCTGCTGCGCGTACTGCGCGTAGGTCTGTCCCGGCCGCAGCCCGTAGACCTGCTTCTTCAGCGTGGCGAGGTTGGTGGTGTCGGTGTACTTGAGCAGGCCCGCGTCGCCGTGGCGCACGCCGACGCCCGAGGCCTTCCAGCCGCCCGACGGGGTGCCCTTGCTCGCGAAGGACGCGGCGAAGCCGTCGTTGATGTTGACGTTGCCCGCCTCCAGCTGCGCACCGATCCGCGCCGCGCGGCGCAGGTCCCTGCCCCATACGCTGGCGTTGAGGCCGTAGCGGGTGTCGTTGGCGAGTCGGATCGCCTCGTCGTCACTCGAGTACCGGAACAGAGAGACGACGGGGCCGAAGGTCTCGGCGGAGGCGAGGTGCATGTCCGGAGTGACGCCCGTGAGGATCGTGGGCGCGTAGAAGGCGGGGCCGATGTCGGTGCGTTCCCGTCCGCCGCACAGGATGGTGGCGCCCTTGGCCCGTGCGTCCTCGACGTGTGCGGAGACGCGGCGCAGCTGGTCGGGCGACGCGAGCGAGCCCATGTCGGGTTCGTAGTCGTAGGTGGCACCCAGTTTCAGGGCGCCCGCGGCCGCGACGAAGCGACGGGAGAACTCGTCGAAGATGTTCTCGTGGACGTACATCCGCTCGACGTGCATGCACGCCTGGCCGGCGTTGGCGAAGACCGCGAAGATCGCCGACGGGATGGCCTCGTCGAGGTCCACGTCATCGAGGACGATCATCGGGTTCTTGCCGCCGAGTTCGAGGCTGCACCCGATGAGGTTGCGCCCGGCCCGCTCGCCGACCGTGACGCCCGTGGCGCTGGAGCCGGTGAACATGACGAAGTCGGACTCGTCGATCAGGGCGGGGCCCACGTCCGGCCCCTGCCCGCAGACCACCTGGAAGAGGCCCTCCGGTGCCCCGGCGCGGCGCAGCAGCTCGACGCCGTAGAGCGCCGCAAGCGCGGTCTTGTTGTCGGGCTTGAGGACCACGCCGTTGCCGGCGATGAGGGCGGGGATCGCGTCCGAGAGGGCCATCGCGAAGGGGAAGTTCCACGGCGCGATGACGCCGATGACGCCCTTGGGCCGGTGCAGTTCCACCGAGTTGCTGACCACCGGCACCGGGCCACCCCGGCGGCGCGAGCGGAGCAGCTTCGGCGCGGCCTTGAGGTAGTGGCTGATCACCATCGGGACGTCGCAGGACTCTTCGAAGGCCATCCGGCGGTTCTTGCCGGTGCCGCTCTGGATGAGATCGACGAGCAGCTCGTTGTTCTCGAGGATCAGCTCGTGCAGCCGCCGGAAGACGGCGAGGCGCTCCTCGAGAGGCCGCTGGGCCCACTGCCGCTGAGCCTCCCGGGCGGTGGCGAAGGCCGCGACCACGTCGCTCGGGGTGGACTGCGGGAGCGCGCCGATGGCGGCACCGGTGAAGACCTCGGTCATGGTGAACGGGTCGCGGCTGCCGTCGGCCACCACCAGCGCAGTGAGTCGCTCGATCAGCTCGTCGGTGACGCGCGCGGGCAGGGTGCTGTGGATCTGCGTGGGCGAAGCCATACCGAACTGTAACCCAAATCCTAGAACTTGTTCTAGGATTTGGGGAATGGTCAATGATCTCAATCTGGGCATCAACCTCGGCTACTGGACCCGCGGACCCGAGGACCACACGGCGGCCGTGGTCGCCGCCGACGAGCTCGGCTACGACTACGTCTTCACCGCGGAGGCGTACGGCTCCGACGCCTTCTCCACGCTGGCCTGGTACGGATCCCGCACGAAGCGGATCAAGCTGGGCACCGCCGTCGCACAGATCCCCGCGCGCACGCCGGCCGCGACCGCGATGCACGCCCTCACGATCGACGGGCTCTCCGGCGGCCGCATGGTGCTCGGTCTCGGCGCGTCAGGACCGCAGGTCGCCGAGGGCTGGTACGGCAGCCCGTTCCCCAAGCCGCTCGCCCGGACCCGCGAATACATCGACATCGTGCGGCAGGTGATCGCCCGGGAGGAGCCGGTCACCAGCGCCGGCCCGCACTACCCACTCCCCCTGCCGGGCGGGACGAGCCTGGGCAAGCCGCTCAAGTCGATCGCGCTGCCCGTTCGCCCGCGGATCCCGATCTTCCTCGGCGCGGAGGGACCGAAGAACGTCGCGCTGTCGACCGAGATCGCCGACGGCTGGCTACCACTGTTCGTCGATCCGCAGCAGGTCGAGTCGGTCTTCGGCGAGTCCCTTGCGGGGCGCTCCGCGGACTTCGAGATCGCCGCGACGGTCTCGGTGATCGTCTCCGACGACCTCGAGGCCGCGCTGACCCGGGCGAAGGTCCCGCTGGCCTTCTACATCGGCGGCATGGGCCACAAGTCCACGAACTTCCACCTCGACCTCATCGGCCGGCTCGGCTTCGCCGATGCCGCCGTGGCCGTCCAGGAGAAATTCCTCGCGGGCGACCGCGCGGGCGCCGTCGCCGCCGTCCCCGACGAGCTCGCCGACTCCATCGCCCTGCTCGGGCCGATCGACCGGATCGCCGAACGCCTCGCGCTGTGGCGGGACTCCCCCGTCACGACAGTGCTGTTCAGCGGTGTCCGTGACGAGTCCACGCTCCGCGCCCTCGCCGAGGCCGCGCGAGGCTGAGGCTCAGCGCCGTCCGAAGGTGAAGGCGAGGTCCCACGGGTCGATGTTCCAGCGGCTGATGGCCTCGATCATCACGGTCGGGGCCGTCGCCACCGTCTCGGGGCCCGACGGTGCGCTGATGGTTGCGCTCCGGTCCCACTCGTCCACGTAGGGCGCCCACAGGTCGGACTCCCGGGGCGGGGGCGCAGTCTCGACGACGGTGACGAAGGCGCCCGGCTCGTTCCCGGCGGGCAGCACCGCGAAGAGACAGAAGGGCTCACGCCCCGCATCCCACGCGCCCCGCTCGACGACGAGGTACTCGTCGGTTGCCGCGCAGTGCTCGACCGCCCGGGTCAACACCTCGCGGAAGTCCTCGAAAGTGGAACGGGATGCACGTTTCTCCGGGCCGAGCGCGACGACCTGGGGTTCCATGGTGAGACTCCCGTCGGTGCCGGGCGTCGGGACGCGCGGCCGCACGAGAAGGGCACCGTCGGAGACCGAGAACGCGGCGGCCTCGCGGTACCGGTTCTCCTTGCGGGAGAGCCGGCCGATCCGGCCCGTGCCCTGGATCTCGCGGAGCCAGGCGTCCTCGGGCACCGACCAGAGGCGGGAGGCACCGTCGGCCGACCAGGTCCGCACGAGACCCCCGACGCAGGGGCTGAGTTCGACGAGCCCGGCGGATTCGCCGGGCTGCGCATGCGATCCGGGCATCGACATCCGCCTAGAGGTGCGCCGCGGTGCTTCCACTGACCGGCATCGCGGGCATGCCGAGCTTGCGGTGGTCCCAGCTGCGGATCCGCTCGCCGCGCAGCCGCACCGCGACCCGCTTGTTCATCATCGCGTCGATGGCGGGTTTCAGCTCCTCTGTGTACGGGCCGAAGTAGCGCTCGTACACCTGCTCGCAGACCGCGCGGACCGTCGCCTCGTCCTCCACGATCTCGGCGGTGCCCTCGATGGTCACGCCGCGGAGCTCGTCATAGGACCGGCCGGCCTCGATCGACGCGCTCATCATCGGATTGCGGCGCAGGTTCACGACTTTCTGCGACTTGGCCTTGGTCTCGATCCACAGGTCGCCGTCGATCACGGCGTACCACATGGCGACGAGGTGCGGCGCCCCGCTCGCCCCCAGGGTGGCGATGGTGGCGGTGCGGCTGCGCTCGAGGAAGTCCTCGACCTCCGCCTCGGTCATCCGGATCTGGCCGCGCTGATTCGTTCCCATGGGGTCAGCGTGCCAGGTTCAGGCGGTCGACGGCAGCGGAGAACTCGGCGACGAGCTCGGCCATGATCTCCGCGACGGGCCGCACCGCGTTCATCCTCCCCACGATCTGGCCGACGGGCATGGCCACTACGGACGGATCCCCCGAGGCGTGGATCCGGCTGTGCGCCTCCCCCACCAGCAGGTTCTGCAGGGGCATGGGCAGGGCCGACGGCGCGCCGGGCTGCTCCCACGCCTGTGTCCATCGGGTCTTGAGCAGGCGGGCCGGCTTGCCGGAGAAGATCCGGGTGCGCACCGTGTCGGCGCTCGTGGCGGCGACCAGTGCCTCCTGCATGGTCTGCGACTTCGTGTGCGTCTCGAGGTACTCGGTCGTGGTCAGCCAGTACGAGCCCATCCACACACCGGTCGCACCGAGGGTCAGGGCCGCGGCGATCTGCCGCCCCGACCCGATGCCGCCCGCGGCGACGACGATCGCGTCGTCGCCCACCTCGTCCACGATCTCCGGGAGCAGCACCATCGAGCCGATCTCGCCGGTGTGGCCGCCCGCCTCGTAGCCCTGCGCGATCACGATGTCGACACCGTTGTCGACATGAGCACGGGCGTGCTTGGCTCGGCCCGCGAGCGCGGCGACCTTGACGCCGTGCCCGTGCGCGGCGTCGATGACGTCCTTCGGCGGCGAACCGAGGGCGTTGGCGATCAACGCGATCCGATGCTTCAGCGCGACGTCGACGTGCGAACGGGCCACCGAGTGCAGCCAGCCGAGCACCCCCGCCCCGGCGGCACCGTCGGGCAGCTCCGGCACGCCGAGCTCGCGGAGGGTGCGCTCGACGAAGGCACGGTGTTCGGCGGGGATCAGCTCGCCGAGATCGACCGCGCTCCCCTCGGTGGGCACCTTGTTGGGCATGACGATGTCGACGCCGTAGGGCCGGCCGTCGGTGTTGGTGTCCATCCAGTCCAGGACGGCGTCGAGCTCGTCGGGATCGTTGAATCGGACGCAGCCGAGTACGCCGAGTCCGCCGGCCCGGGAGACCGCGGCGGCGACGTGCTCGGACGGAGTGAAGGCGATGATCGGGTAGTCGATACCCAGGTCGTCGCACAGGGGTGTGCGCATGAATCCTCCTGAAGGGCTCTTTCCTCCAAACTAGAACCTGTTACTGTTCAGCGGAAGCGGATTCCCGCATTTGCCGATCCCCGTTTCGGCGAGGGCACGATCGAAGGAGCTTCCGACATGACAGACGCCCCGCACGCCCTCATCGAGCAGCGCGGCCGCACGCTGCTCATCACCATGAACCGGCCCGAGCGCAAGAACGCACTCACCGGCGAGATGTTGCAGATCCTCAGTGACGCCTGGGACCGGATCGACGCCGACCCGGAGATCCGCAGCGCGGTGCTCACCGGCGCGGGCGGCGCCTTCTGCGCCGGCGCGGACCTGAAGAACATGGCGAAGTCCGACCCGGGCGACGCGATGTCCGGCGGCGGATGGGATCCCGCGCGCATCCCCGGGCTGCTCAAGGGGCGCCGGCCGTCGAAACCGCTGATCGCGGCGGTCGAGGGCGCCGCGATCGCCGGCGGCACTGAGATCCTGCAGGGCACCGATATCCGCGTCGCCGGCGAGAGTGCGCGGTTCGGCGTCTCCGAGGCCAAGTGGAGCCTGTATCCGATGGGCGGCTCGGCGGTGCGGCTGCCGCGGCAGATCCCGTACACGGTCGCGGCGGACCTGCTGCTCACCGGCCGGCACATCACCGCGGCGGAGGCCAAGGAGTACGGGTTGATCGGGCACGTCGTACCCGACAGCACCGCGCTGGACAAGGCACTGGAGCTCGCCGAGCTGATCAACGCCAACGGCCCCCTGGCCGTGCAGGCGATGCTGCGAACCATGCGCGCCACCGAGGGCATGCACGAGGAGGAGGCCTTCGCGATCGATGCGAAGGAAGGCCTGCCCGTCTTCCTCTCGAAGGACGCGAAGGAGGGCCCCCGCGCCTTCGCCGAGAAGCGCACCCCCGTCTTCCACGGCCAATAACCGATTGAACACCGTTATGGAGAATCTGACCTGCGGTTTTCCTCTCCATAACGGTGTTCAATCGGTCAGGCGTACTGGGCGCGGAGGGCCTTCTTGTCGGGCTTGCCGAGCGGGCTGACGGGGATCGAGTCGACGAGGTCGACGGTCTTGGGGGTGTAGACGGCGCCCTTGCGGTCGCGGACCAGCTCGCGCAGCTCCTCGACGTCGACGGTCGCGCCCGCGCGGGGCACCACGACGGCCTTGACCGCCTCGCCCCACTTCTCGTCGGGCACGCCGATCACGGCCACGGATGCGACGGACGGGTGCGTCGAGATCACGTCCTCGACCTCGCGCGGGAAGACGTTGAAGCCGCCCGTGACCACCATGTCCTTCTTCCGGTCGACGATGTAGAGGTAGCCCTCGTCGTCGAACCGCCCCACGTCGCCGGTGTGCAGCCAGCCGTGCTCGGTGGCCTCGGCGGTCTGCTCCGGCTTGTTCAGGTACCCCTGCATCACGAGCGGCCCGCGCACGCAGATCTCCCCCGGCGCACCGGGTTCGACGGGGCGTCCGGCGTCGTCGAGCAGGGCGACGTTCACCCACGGGACGGGCTTGCCGCAGCTCGCCAGCCGCTCCGGCTTCGACGGATCGTGGTCGCCGCGACGCAGCACGGAGATGGTCATGGGGCACTCGGCCTGGCCGTAGAACTGGAAGAACACGGGGCCGATCCGGTCGATCGCCTCAGTCAGCCGGGTCGGCGAGATCGCGGACGCCCCGTAGAACACGGTCTCCAGGCTGGAGAGGTCGTAGTCGTCGAACTTCGGGTGGTCCAGCAGCGCGTAGATCATGGTGGGCACCAGCATCGTCGCGGTGATCCGGTACTTCTCGATCGCGGCGAGCACGGTCTCCGGCTCGAACCGGGGCAGCACCACCATCGAGCCGCCGGACATCGACGTCGGGTTCCAGAAGGCTCCGCCGGCGTGGCTCAGCGGTGCGCACACCAGGAACCGGATCTCCTCCGGCCATTCCCATTCCGTGCGCTGGATCCGCAGGAGCGCCGCGCCGCCGGAGTAGCTGAGCATGACGCCCTTGCTCTTGCCCGTGGTCCCGCCCGTGTAGGCGAGACTGGCGGTCGACGACGGATCGGCGGTGTGCGCGACGAGCGGGCCGGGCTCGAAGCCGGCCGCCACGGCGGTGAGATCCACGCCGTGCTCGGTGGGCCCCAGGGAGAGCAGGGTCTTCAGCCCGGGAACGCGCTCCCTCAGATCGGCGGCGCGTTGCTCGTAGAGCCGCGGGTCGTAGACGAGGGTCTCGATCCCCGCGTCCTCCATGACGTAGACGTGGTCGTCGAGCGAGCCCATCGGGTGCAGCGCCGCGAACCGCACGCCGGTGATCAGATTGGCGGACTGGGCGATCAGGACTTCGTGCCGGTTACCCGAGAGCATCGCGACGGGACTTCCCACGCCGAGGCCGAAGGATTCGTAGGCCTGCGCGTAGCGACTGACCTCGTCGCGCACCTGGGCGTAGGTCAGGGTGCTGTCCCCGTCCGGCCCCGTGACGTGCACGGCGATGCGGTCCGCATGGGCGGAGAGGGAGCCGAGCAGGATGTCGCCGGCGAGCGGCTCGCGATGCAGCTGGTCCATGGAACACCTCACGGAAGATCGTTGCGGGAATACCTGCGCGGAACGCGGTACGAACGTTTTCCACGGTAAGGGCTCATCGTCGTTTCCGGGATACCCTTGCGCCAAAAAGTTAGAACATGTTTCACTCGTGAGGTGACCGCTGAACCGCAGACCCTCTCGGCGCCGATGCACCTGTCCTTCGACTACACCCGGTCGCTCGGTCCGGTGCTCGGCGCGTTCATGACGAACCTCCGCGAGCGGCGCATCGTCGGGACCCGGGACGCGGCCGGGCGGGTGCACGTACCGCCGCTGGAGTTCGATCCCGACACCACCGCCGCCCTCAACGACATCGTCCCGGTCTCCGACACCGGCACGGTGACCAGCTGGAGCTGGACTGCGCACCCCGTCGAGGGGCAACCCTTCGACCGGCCCTTCGCCTACGCCCTGATCAAGCTCGACGGTGCCGACACCGCCCTCCTGCACGCAGTGGACGTCGCGGGGCCCGAGGAGATCTCGACAGGGATGCGCGTGCACGCCCGCTGGGCCGCGGAGACCACGGGCGCGGTCGGCGACATCGCCTGTTTCGTTCCGGGCGAGGGCGACGGGGTCCCCGAGGTCACGGCACCGCCGGACGATCCGGTAACTATGCTGGTCACACCCGTCTCCCTGCACCTCGAGCACTCCGCGTCCGAACCCGAGACGCGCTACCTCCGCGCCCTTGCCGAAGGGCGCCTGATCGGCCAGCGGTGCAGTACGTGCGGCAACGTCTACGTCCCGCCGCGCAACGCCTGCCCGATCGACGGGGTCCCGACCACAGAGGAGGTCGACCTCCCGGACACCGGCGTCGTCACCACCTTCTGCGTGGTCAACGTGCCCTTCCAGGGCCAGCGGATAAAGCCTCCGTACGTCGCCGCCTACGTGCTGATCGACGGTTCCGACATCCCGTTCCTCCACCTCGTCCTGGGCTGCGACCCGTCTGAGGTGCGAATGGGCATGCGGGTGCGGGCCGTGTGGAAGCCGCGTGAGGAGTGGACCTTCAGTCCCGGCAACATCTCGCACTTCGAACCGACCGGTGAGCCGGACGCCCCCTACTCCAGTTACGAGAAGCACCTGTGAGCACACGCACCAGTACCGATCCGGACGGCTCCGTCGCCGTCGTCGGCTACGCCGCCACCCCGTGGTTGCGCGCCGCCGAGACCACCACCAACGGCGTGGAGATGCTGATCCCGCTGTTCGCCGACGTCTTCGCCCAGACCGGTCTCACCAAGTCCGACATCGGATTCTGGTGCTCCGGATCCTCCGACTACCTGGCGGGAAGGGCGTTCTCGTTCATCGCGGCGATCGACTCCATCGGCGCCGTGCCGCCGATCAACGAGTCGCACGTGGAGATGGACGCGGCGTGGGCCCTCTACGAGGCGTGGGTCAAGATTCGCACGGGTGAGGTCGACACGGCCCTCGTGTACGGCTTCGGAAAGTCCTCCGCGGGCACTCTGCGCCGCACACTCACCATGCAGCTCGACCCGTACACCGTTGCGCCGCTGTGGCCCGACTCGGTGTCCATCGCCGCGCTGCAGGCCCGCGCGGGCATCGACTCCGGCGCGTGGACCGAGGCCGAGATGGCCGCGGTCGCTGCGCGCAGCCTGGGCGACGCCGCCTCGAACCCCGCGACACAGTTCTCACGCACCGTCGATCCCGAGGCGCTCCTGAACGAGCCCCTGTGGGCCGATCCCCTACGCCGGCACGACATCGCGCCCGTGACCGACGGTGCCGCGGTCGCGATCCTCGCCTCCGCCGACCGCGCCCGCGAGATCCGGGAGAACCCCGCGTTCATCACGGGACTCGAGCACCGGATCGACTCGCCCGCACTCGGTTCGCGGGATCTGACGCGGTCGCCGTCGACCACCGCCGCGGCCCGCGCCGCCGGAGCGGACGGCGTGCAGCTCGCCGAGTTGCACGCCCCGTTCACCCACCAGGAGCTGATCCTGCGGAACGCGATCGGGCTCGGCGACGACGTGCGGATCAACCCGTCCGGCGGCGCGCTCGTGGGGAACCCGATGTTCTCCGCGGGTCTCGCCCGGATCGGCGAGGCTGCCCGCGCGGTGTGGAACGGCGACGCGGAACGCGTCCTGGCCCACGCCACCGGCGGACACGCCCTGCAGCAGAACCTGATCGCCGTGATGGAGGCCAAGTGATGGGCAAGCCCACCGCCGTACTCGGAACGGGCCAGACCCGGCACCGCGCCAAGCGCACCGACGTGTCGATGGCCGGCATGATCCGCGAAGCGGTCGACGCCGCGCTGCTCGACGCCGGCACCACGATGGCCGAGATCGACGCCATCGTCATCGGCAAGGCCCCCGACATGTTCGAGGGCGTCATGATGCCCGAGCTGTTCCTCGCCGACGCCCTCGGCGCCGTGGGCAAGCCGCTGCTGCGCGTGCACACGGCCGGTTCGGTCGGCGGTTCCACCGCCAATGTCGCGGCCGCGCTGATCAAGTCGGGTGTGCACAGGCAAGTGCTCACGGTGGCGTGGGAGAAGCAGTCGGAGTCGAACGCCATGTGGGCGCTGTCGATCCCGGTCCCGTTCACGGTCCCCGTCGGCGCGGGCGCGGGCGGCTACTTCGCGCCCCACGTGCGCTCGTACATCCGTCGCTCGGGCGCGCCGGACCACGTCGGCGCGATGGTGGCGGTCAAGGACCGTCGGAACGGTGCCCGGAATCCGTTCGCGCATCTGCACCAGCCCGACATCACTCTCGAATCGGTGCAGGCCTCCCAGATGCTCTGGGATCCGATCCGGTTCGACGAGACCTGCCCGTCGTCCGACGGTGCCTGCGCGATCGTCCTGGGCGACGAGGACGCCGCCGCCACGTCCGAGGCCGCGACCGGCAACCGCGTCGGCTGGGTGCTCGCGACCGCCATGCGCACCGAGCCCCTCGCCTACGCCGGGCGCGAGCACGTCAGCCCGCAGGCCGGGCGGGAGGCCGCAGCCGCGCTGTGGCGGGACGCCGGCATCACCGACCCGCTGCGCGAGGTCGACGCCGCCGAGATCTATGTGCCATTCTCCTGGTTCGAACCCATGTGGCTGGAGAACCTCGGCTTCACTTCCGAGGGTGAGGGCTGGAAGCTTACCGAGTCCGGCGGCACCGCGATCGGCGGGGAACTGCCCGTGAACCCCTCCGGCGGCGTGCTTTCCTCCAATCCCATCGGCGCATCGGGGATGATCCGCTTCGCCGAGGCCGCCAAACAGGTGATGGGTCGCGCCGGGGACTACCAGGTCGACGGTGCCCGAAAGGCACTCGGCCACGCCTACGGCGGCGGTTCGCAGTACTTCTCCATGTGGCTGGTGGGCGCGGACAAGCCCGCCTGAACCCGGCCCACGCGCCGGGGAGTGGTCGGAACGGACGAGCCCACGCGGTCCCGAATGTGAGCAACGTCCGGCACCGGCGAGAATCGAGTACGAACCCCCAGCTCGTTCGGTACGCCGCCCGGGACTGCAGGCGGCGGAAAGCGAGTTGGCAGCGGCCGTCGGGATACGGACGCTGAGGGCATGGACATCGAGAGATACGAACGCCGCATGCCGCCCGAACTCCGCGCTCGGCCGATGTGTCCGCCCACCTCCGAGTGGTACTCGTGGCGCGGCCACGCGGTGCATGTGGCGCGGGCTCGGAGCGGCCGGGCTGCGGCACGCCTGCTCGCCTTCCACGGAGCCGGTGGCAACGCCGGCATGCTGTGGCCGATGCTGGGCCGCCTCGCCGCTCTCGGCGCGGATGTGACCGCGATCGATCTTCCGCTCTACGGGGACACCGTCAGCCCGGAGCCGGGAGAGGTTCGATACTCGGACTGGGTGGAGCTCGCAGCCGATTTCGTCACCGACGAGCGGCGCGCGGACGACCGGCCACTCGTGATCGTCGGTGCGAGCATGGGCGGCATGCTCGCCTACGAGACCGCGCAGCGCACCGGCGCGGTGGCGCACGTCGTGGCGACCTGCCTGTTCGACCCGCGCGATCCCGAGGCGATGTCCGCGGCATCGCGGCTCCCGTGGGTGGAGCGGATCCCGGAGCGCGTACTCGACGGGGCCGGGCGGCTGGTGGGCGGCATCCGCATCCCCGTGCGCTGGTTCGCCGAGGCGCGCCGGATGAGCCGCGATGCCGAGCTGACCCGCGCGTGCCTGCAGGATCCACGCGGCGCCGGCGCGGCACTGCCCGTCGGCTACCTCACCGACTTCATGACCTTCGAGCACCATCCGCCGGAGGCGGCGAACGACACGCCTGTCACGCTGGCGCATCCCGCGGTCGACGCATGGACACCGGCCTCGCTGAGTCTGCGATTCCTGGACCGCATCCCTGCCGGCACCCGCCATGTGCCACTGGACAACTGCGGTCATTTCCCTGTGGAACAGCCGGGCCTGTCTCAGTTCCTCGCGGTCGTCTCCGAGGTGCTCGACGACGCAGGGGCGTGAAGGTCGACCAGACCGGCGACGAAGCGCTGGAATTCGTCTCGGTCTCCGCTTGAGAGGAAGACCCGGTGCAGGTAGCCGTCCACTCCCGTCACTATCGCCGACGCGGCTCGTTCCGGTTCCGGCGCACCCCGGTTCGCCCTGCCGAGATGAAAGGCCAATTCGGGCACCAGTTCCTGCTCCAGTCGTTCGACCCGCCGCGCCGCCACTCCCGTACGGGATACGGCCCGATACATGACGGAGTGGAGCCGGCGGCGGTCGCCGTGCAGATCGATGACGGCGTCGGTGAGCACCGCCATCAACTCCTCCAGGGGTGGCGGGTCCGCGCGGGCATCCTGAAGAACACGGCTGAGCACGGCGGCTGCCTCGTCGACGTGTCTCGTGGCGAGCGCCTCGAGCAGCGCCGCCTTGTCCGCGAAGTACTGGTAGAGGCTCCCGATCGAGTAGCCGGCGCGCTCAGCGATGCGATTCGTCGTGGCCGCCAGGCCTTCACGATCGAAGACCTGCGCGGCTGCTTCCACGAGCACGTCCACGGTCTCCCGTGCCCGACGTTGTCTCGGTGACCGCCGCATGACTCCGAACCTACCGGGGCACCGGCGCGGTGGCGAGCCCTCGCGTCGGACGAAGCGCCGGCGTAGCACCCGGGGAACCACTGCCCGCGGCCGTTACCGCCGAGCAGCGCCGCGCGCGATCACGGTGTCGACATCCAGGACGAACACCGCCGTGTTACGGACGAATCGTGCGGTCGCCCCACTGTCGAAGGAGGCGACGAAGCGGCGCGCACCGGCATTGTCCTCCTGCACGGTCGCCCGGAATTCGCGGATTCCAGCGTCCTTCGCGAGGGCGGCCAGACGCACCATCAGCTCGCGGCCCAGGCCGTCGTGTTGTCGGTCGTCGGCGACGATGATCGCCACCTCCGCGATGTTCGACGGATCTCCGCACGCGTCCCGGGCGAATCGAGCCACGCCGGCGAATCCCCTCTCGTCGACCGCAACGAGGGCTTCCCTGCACCCCGGCTCCAGATTCAACAGCAGATTCAGAGTGGGATCGGTCAGCAGCTTCATCGGCCCGTGGAACCGCGTCCGCGCCGTCTCCGGGGAGACACGCTCCGGGAAGGCCGCCAACGCAGCGCGATCCTCGGGGAGCAGTTGCCGGATGGACGTCGTCATTCCTCCAGTACAGCCGATCCGGCGTGATCGGGACCGGCGAATCCGCGAGGTTTCCGCAGACGCCGGAGGCGACTACTCGTACGCGACCTTCCAGTGCTTGATGCCGTTGAGCCAGCCGGAGCGCAGCCGCTGCGGGGGCTCGAGCTCGCGCAGATTCGGCATGACGTCGGCGATGGCCTTGAACATGAGGTCCATCTCGAGCCGTGCGAGGTTCGCACCCACGCAGTGGTGGGTCCCCGAGCCGCCGAACCCGACGTGCGGATTCGGGTCGCGCAGGATGTTGAAGGTGTACGGGTCCTCGAAGGCGTCCTCGTCGAAGTTGGCGGACGCGTAGAACAGCGCGACGCGCTGGCCCTTCTTGATCGTCTGCTCGCCGAGTTGGACGTCCTCGAGCGCGGTGCGCTGGAACACCGACACCGGGGTCGCCCAGCGGACGATCTCATCGGGGGCCGTGCGCGGGCGCTGCTCCTTGTAGATCTCCCACTGCTCGGGGAAGTCCACGAAGGCCTTCATGCCGTGGCTGATCGCATTGCGCGTGGTCTCGTTCCCGGCCACCGCGAGAAGGAGGACGAAGAAGGCGAACTCGTCGCTGCCCAGCGACTCACCGTCGATATCGGCCTGGATGAGCGAGGTCACGATGTCGTCCATCGGACACTTCCGGCGCTCCTCCGCCAGGTTCCACGAGTATCCCGTGAACTCCGTCATCGCCTCGAGGTAGTTGCCCTCGAACTCGGGATCGTCGTAGGCCATCATCGAGTTGGACCAGTCGAAGAGCTTGCGCCGGTCCTCCTGCGGCACGCCGAGCAGCTCGGCGATCGCCTGCAGCGGCAGCTCCGAGGCGACCTGCTCGACGAAGTCACCGCCGCCGGTCTTGCGGGCCTCGTGAACGATCTGCTCGGCCCGCTCGGCCAGCGCGTCGTGCAGCGACTGGACCGCCTTCGGCGTGAATCCTCGGGAGATGATGCGGCGCGTCTTCGTGTGCTGGGGCGGGTCCATGTTGAGCAGCAGCATGCGCTGCATGTCGATCTGCTCGCGCTCGATCTCCGGGCCGAACCGGACGATGGCGCCGTTCTCCCAGTTCGAGTACTGCTTCGGATTGCGGGAGATGGCCTTGATGTCCTCCAGCTTGGACACCACCCAGAAACCGCCGTCGTCGAACCCGGTGGTGCCGGGCGGGATGTCCTGCCACCAGACGGGCGCCGACCTCCGCAGTTCGGCGAACTCTGCCTCGGGCCGCCGCTCCGACCACAGGTCGGGGCTGGTGAAATCGAACCCCGCGGGGAAGTGCACGCTCACGCCGCCTCCTAGAAGCGTCTCCGCCCGGATTCCACCAGGCGTATCTGAAACATGTTCTACTCATTGAAGCACAGACGCTCCGCTCGTGAGCTAGATTGCGAAGGACGCTGGCAACACAGCACTTTTCCAGGGACGAACCAGTCGCGGCGCCACCATCGTCAGGCTCGACAGAGCTCGATTCGCGCGCCACAATCGAGAACGTGCTCTACCCACCGGGTCGAGCCGAGAATGTGAGGAACGATCGATATGGGCATCCCCGTCATCGTCGACGCCGTCCGCAGCCCCATCGGCAAGCGGGGCGGCGTGCTGAGCGGGCTGCACCCCGCCGAACTGCTGGGCGGCACGGTCGCCGGCCTCCTCGGGCACGCGGGCATCGATCCGGCGGAGGTCGAACAGATCATCGGCGGCAACGTCACCCAGGCCGGCGAGCAGGCCGGGAACATCACGCGTACCGCCTGGCTGAACGCGGGCCTGCCCGAACTCACCGGCGCCACCACCATCGATGCGCAGTGCGGTTCCGCGCAGCAGGCCACCGGCCTGATCGCCGGCCTCATCGCCACCGACGCGATCTCGGTGGGCATCTCGTGCGGCGTCGAGTCGATGAGCCGCATCCCCCTCGGCGCCAACCGGCCGGAGGGGCTCGGCAACTCCCGTCCTCCGTCCTGGACCATCGACATGCCGAACCAGTTCCTCGCGGCCGAGCGGATCGCGGAACGCCGCGGCCTCAGCCGCGAGCAGATCGACGCCTTCGGCGTCGCCTCCCACAGCAAGGCGCTCCGAGCGTGGGAGGAGGGCCGCTTCGACCGCGAGGTCGTGCCCCTCAAGGCGCCCGCCATGGCCGGCGGTACCCCCACCGGCGAGACGATCGAGGTCTCCCGCGACCAGGGGCCGCGCGAGAGCACCCCCGAGGGGCTCGCCAAGCTCAAGCCGATGCTCGACGGTGGCCGCCACACGGCCGGCACGTCCTCCCAGGTCTCCGACGGTGCCGCAGCCGTCCTGCTCATGGATTCGGACCGCGCTGCCGCCCTGGGCCTGACGCCCCGCGCCCGCATCGTCTCCCAGGCCCTCGTGGGCGGGGAGCCCTACTACCACCTCGACGGGCCGATCCGCGCCACGCAACGCGTGCTGGAACGCTCCGGCCGCGCGCTGAGCGACATCGACCTGTTCGAGGTCAACGAGGCATTCGCCTCGGTCGTCATGTCCTGGCAGCAGGTGATCGGCCCCGACCCCGACAAGGTCAACGTCAACGGCGGGGCCATCGCCCTCGGCCATCCCGTCGGCTCCACCGGCGCGCGACTCATCACCACCGCCCTGCACGAGCTGGAGCGCCGGGACGCGTCCACGGCTCTCATCGCGATGTGCTGCGGCGGCGCCATGGCCACCGGCACCATCATCGAGCGGATCTGAGGACGATGCGGGTAGCAGTCACCGGCGCGGCCGGATTCGTCGGCGGGAACCTCCTGCAGCAGCTCGTCGACCAGGGACACGAAGTGGTCGCGATCGACCGGGCCTCGTCACCGCACGCGCCCGAGGGCGTGCAGTGGGTCCGGGCGAACGTACTCGAGCCCGCGGAGATGCGCGCCGCGCTCGACGGCGTGGAGGTGGTCTACCACCTGGTCGCCATGATCACGCTGCGGATGCAGGACGAGGCGGCGTGGCGCCTGAACACCGCCGGCGTCCGCGTCGTGGCCCGGGCCGCTCTGGACTCCGGTGTCCGGAAGATGGTGCACCTGAGCTCGATCCATGCCTTCGACCAGGACCTCGTCGATACCATCGACGAGACCGCGCCGCGGTCCGTCCGCCCGGAGATCCCCGTCTACGACCGGTCCAAATGGGCGGGCGAACAGGAGCTCCGCGCGGTCATCGACGACGGGCTCGACGCCACCATCTGCAACCCGACCGGCGTGTGGGGACCCACCGACCACGGCGCCGCGCTCTCGCGGTTGAACCGGCTCGCGTGCACCGCCGCCAAGGGCAGGATGCCGGCCTTCGTCTCCAAAGCCGGGTTCGACCTCGTCGATGTGCGCGACGTGGCCGCCGGAGTGATGCTCGCGGCGGAGAAGGGCCGCACCGGCGAGAACTACCTGCTCGGTGGGGAGTTCACGCCGATCATCGACGCCATGCGCCTGTCCGCACAGGCCGCCGGTCGTTCCGGGCCGCGCGTGGCGGTCCCGATCGGAGCACTCGCCGCGGTCATGCCGGTCCTCGAGCCGATCGGCGCCCGCCTGGGCTCGGACGTGCTCTCCAAGGCGGCGCTCGGCCCGCTGTTCGCCTCACCTCTCGTCGACATCACGAAGGCCCGCAACGAACTCGGCTACGCGCCGCGGCCGATGGCGACGACCGCCGAGGATCTGGTGCGCTTCCTCGCGGAGACCGGCCGGCTGTAGAGCCGCCCACCCGCTCGGCGTCCCGCCGAGACGCGGCCGGCCGCGCGGCGATCCCCTCCCCGCGCGGCCGGCATCGTCGTCTCCGCCGATCAGGCGCCGTACACCGGCTCCGGAACGACGGCCTCATCGACGAGTCCGCGCATTACAGGCCCCAACTCCGCAGGCGCCCACCGGGCGCCCTTGTCCCGCTGCGGGCCGTGCCGCCACCCCTGCGCGAGAGCGACCTTGCCACCTTCCACCTCGAAGACCCGACCCGTCACACCAGCGGAGTCGACGCTGCCGAGCCACACCACGAGCGGCGAGACGTTCTCCGGTGCCATCGCGTCGAAACCGCCCTCGGGAGCGGCCATGTCGTCAGCGAAGGTCACCTCCGTCATCCGGGTGCGGGCTGCGGGCGCGATGGCGTTCACCGTGATGCCGTAGCGCCCCATCTCGGCCGCGGCCTGGATCGTCAGCTCGGCGATCCCCGCCTTCGCGGCGGCGTAGTTGCCCTGCCCGATACTGCCGAGCAGGCCCGCACCGGAGCTCGTGTTGATCACGCGGGCCTCGGGCTGCCGGCCGGCCTTGGATTCGTCGCGCCAGTAGGCGGCCGCGTGCCGCAGCATCGCGAAATGCCCCTTGAGGTGCACCCGAGTGACGGCGTCCCACTCGGCCTCGGACATGTTCACCAGCATCCGATCCCGGAGGAAGCCGGCGTTGTTCACCAGCACGTCCAGGCCGCCGAACTCGTCGATCGCGCTGCGGACCAGCGCCTGTGCGCCGTCCCAGTCCGCGACGTCGGCCGCGTTCGCGATCGCGCGACCGCCGGCCGCCCGGATCTCGTCCACGACCTGCTGCGCGGGGCCCGACGAGGCGTCGGCACCGTCGAGCCCGACCCCGTAGTCGTTGACGACAACGGCGGCCCCCTCTGCGGCGAAGGCCAGCGCGTGCGCGCGGCCGATACCGCGACCCGCGCCGGTGACGATCACGACGCGACCGTCGACGATTCCTGCCATTGTTGTTCTCCTCGTTCGTGATTCGGATCTACCGGGCGGTGCGATGGGCGTTCGCCGCGGCCAGGAAGGCGGGGCGCTCGCCGCCACCGTGGACGAGCAGCGTCGCGCCCGTGACATAGGAAGCGAGCGGCGAGGCGAGGAAGGCCGCGCACGCGCCGATCTCCTCGGGATCGGCCAGCCGGCCGAGCGGCACCGTCGCACCGATCGCCGCGATACCGGCGTCATCGCCGTAGTGCTGCCCCGCGGCCTCGGTACGCACCATACCCACGTCGAGGGCGTTGACCCGCACGGCCGGAGCCCACTCGACTGCGAGGCTCGCGGTGAGCGAGTCGAGCCCGGCCTTCGCGGCGCCGTAGGCCGCAGTCCCGGGCGACGGCCGGGTCGCGCTCACACTCGAGACGTTGACGATCGCGCCGCGCCCTGCGGCCTGCATGACGGTATTCGCATGCTGGGAGACCAGGAGGGGGGAGAGCAGATTGAGCCCGACGACCTTCTCGTGGAACCGCGGCGAGGCCGTCGCCGCGTCGGAGAAGGGCGCACCGCCGGCATTATTGACCAGGACGTCGAGCCGGCCGTGTCGCTCGGCGACACCGACGATCACCCCTTCGACCTGGCCTGGATCACGGACGTCCGCTGCGACGAACTCGGCGACGGCACCGTCGGCCTCCACCCGGCGCTCGGGCTCCCGGCGCGCGCACACGACCACCGTGGCACCGTGCCGGAGGAAGACCCGGGCGATGCCCGCACCGACTCCCCGGACACCGCCGGTGACGAGCACGACCGCGCCCTCCAGTCCCAGTCCGCGCCCTGCAGGTGCGTTCGACACAAGATTCCCCACTTCCCGTTCCGGCCGGCCCGGCTTCGGTGGTAGCGTACCAAGCACTTGCTAGGTTTAGATCACGTTCTACCTGTCTACCTCGAAGGAGTCGGTGTGTCTTCACCGATCACTACCACCGTCGACGAGCCCGGAATCCACACGATCACCGTCGATGCACCGCCCGTCAACGCCCTCACGGTGCAGGGCTGGTTCGACCTCGCGGACGCGATCACGACGGCCGGCCGCGACCCCTCATGTCACGTCGTCGTGGTGCGCGCGTCGGGGCGTGGCTTCAACGCGGGCGTCGACATCAAGGAGATCGACGCAGCGCAGGCCGCAGGCGACGGCTACGGCGCCCTGATCGGCGCGAACCACGGCTGCGCGGCGGCCTTCTCCGCCGTGTACGACTGCGCGGTCCCTGTGATCGTCGCGGTGAACGGCTTCTGCCTGGGCGGAGGCATCGGCCTCGTCGGCAATGCCGACGTGGTCGTTGCCTCCGAGGACGCGACCTTCGGCCTTCCGGAGGTCGACCGCGGGGCGCTCGGCGCCGCAACACATCTGGCACGGCTGGTTCCCCAGCACCTCATGCGGACTCTCTACTTCACCGCCGGGACCGTGACGGCGCAGCAACTGCACCACTTCGGTTCCGTGTACCGCGTGGTGCCGCGCGCCGAGCTCGACGAGGCAGCACTCGAGGTGGCGCGCGCCATCGCCGCCAAGGACACCCGCGTGATCCGCAGGGCGAAGGAGGCGATCAACGGGATCGATCCGGTGAACGTCCACACCAGCTACCGGTTCGAGCAGGGCTTCACCTTCGAGCTCAACCTCGCCGGCTATTCGGACGAGCACCGTCGGGAGTTCGTCGAGTCCGGCCGCACCGTCAGCGAGGCGAACGACGCACAGCAGGAGAACGTATGACCGACAAGACCATGACCGCCGAGCAGGTGGTCGCCGGGCTCGAGGACGGCATGACGCTGGGCATCGGCGGCTGGGGCTCGCGTCGCAAGCCGATGGCACTGGTGCGCGCCATCCTCCGCTCGGACCTCGAAGATCTCACCGTCGTCTCCTACGGCGGACCCGACGTGGGGCTGCTGGCCGCCGCCGGAAAGATCCGGAAGCTGATCTTCGGCTTCGTCACGCTCGACACCGTGCCGATCGACCCGAACTTCGCGCGCGCCAGGCAGTCCGGCGCGATCGAGGTCAGGGAATGGGACGAGGGCATGTTCGCCGCCGGCCTCAAGGCCGCGGTGCAGCGCCTGCCCTTCCTGCCGATCCGCGCGGGCCTCGGCTCATCGGTCATGGACCTCGATTCCGATCTGCGCACCGTCGTCTCGCCCTACTCGGACGGCGAGGAACTCGTCGCCGTGCCCGCTCTGCGGCTCGATGCGGCGCTGGTGCACATGAACCGCGCGGACGCCCGTGGCAACGCGCAGTACCTGGGCCCCGACCCGTATTTCGACGACGATTTCGCCCTCGCCGCCGACCGGTGCTACGTCTCGTGCGAGCGCATCGTGCCGACCGAGGACCTGGTCGGGGGCGGACCGGTCCAGTCCCTCATCATCAATCGCAGTGCCGTCACCGGCGTGGTGGAGACTCCGCACGGTGCGCACTTCACCTCCGCCGTCCCGGACTACGGGCGCGACGAGAAGTTCCAGCGGCACTACGCCGCGAGCGCCAAGGATCCCGCCGCGTGGGCCGCGTTCGAGGAGCGCTTCCTGAGCGGGGACGAGGCGCACTACCAGGCGCAGGTGGCCGCGTGGGCCGCGGAACCGGCTGAGCAGGAGAAGAAATGACCGACGTCACCCGTGCCGAGGTCTGCGTGACCGCGATCGCCGACCTGTTCCGCGGCGACGGCGAGATCACCGCCAGCCCGATGGGCCTGATCCCGTCGCTGGGCGGGCGGCTCGCCCGGCTCACGGTCGCTCCCGATCTGCTGCTCTCCGACGGCGAGGCGTACCTGATCGCCGACGCGGCGAACCCGTCGGCGGGCATCGAGGGCTGGCAGCCCTTCAAGAAAGTGCTCAACGTCGTCGTACCGAACGGCAAGCGCCACGTGATCATGGGCGCCAGCCAGATCGACCGGTACGGCAACCAGAACATCTCCGCGATCGGGGAGCACCGCGCTCCGACTCGCCAATTGCTCGGCGTGCGCGGCGGTCCCGGCAACACCGTCAACAACCGGACCTCGTACTGGATCCCCAAGCACTCGACGCGCGTCTTCGTGGAGTCGGTCGACGTGGTGAGTGGCGTGGGTTACGACCGCGCCCGCGCGGCCGGCCCGTCCGCGTCCCGGTTCCACGACATCCACCGCGTGGTCACCGATCTCGCCGTCCTCGGCTTCGGCGACGACGGTGCCATGACCCTGCTGTCGGTACACCCCGGCGTCACCGAAGAGCAGGTACGCGCGGCCACCGGCTTCGAGCTCGTGGGTGCCGATGTGCCCACGACCAGGGTGCCCACCGCCCAGGAACTCGAGTTGATCCGCACCGTGGTGGACCCGAAGAACCTCCGGAGCAAGGAGGTTCCGGCGTGACCCTGCGGACACGGTTCACCGATCTGGTCGGGGTCGAGCATCCCGTGGTGCAGACGGGCATGGGCTGGGTGTCGGGCGCCCACCTGACCTCCGCCACCGCGAATGCGGGCGGCCTCGGCATCCTCGCCTCCGCCACGATGACCTATCCCGAGCTCGAGAAGGCCATCCGGAAGACGAAGGAGCGCACCGACAAGCCCTTCGGCGTGAACCTCCGTGCCGATGCGGAGGACGCACAACGACGAGTGGATCTCCTCGTCCGCGAGGGCGTGAAGGTGGCCTCGTTCGCGCTCGCCCCCCGGCGGGAGATGATCGCGGAGCTCAAGGATGCAGGGCTCGTCGTGATCCCATCCGTGGGCGCGGCCCGGCACGCGGAGAAGGTCGCGGCGTGGGGCGCCGACGCGGTGATCGTGCAGGGCGGCGAGGGCGGCGGCCACACGGGTGGTGTCGCCACCACCCTGTTGCTGCCGTCGGTCCTCGACGCGGTCGACATCCCCGTGCTCGCCGCCGGCGGCTTCTTCGACGGCCGGGGCCTGGCCGCGGCACTCGCGTACGGCGCCTCCGGTGTCGCCATGGGCACCCGCTTCCTGCTCACCCGCGACAGCCGGGTCCCCGAATCCGTCAAGGCCGAGTACCTCCAGCGCGGGCTCGGCGACACCGTGGTCACCACCAAGGTCGACGGGATGCCCCACCGTGTCCTGCGTACTGCGCTGGTGGATGCTCTCGAGCGCTCACACGGCGTGGCCACCCTGGCGCACGCGGCGCGCAACACCGTGCGTTTCCAGGCGCTGACGGGCGTCTCGTGGAAGGGGCTGATCGCCGAGGGGCTCGCCCTGAAGAAGGGCGGCGATCGCACCTGGAGCCAGCTCATGATGTCGGCGAACACGCCGATGCTGTTGCGCGCCGGGCTCGTCGAGGGCAACACCGATGCCGGTGTCCTCGCATCGGGACAGGTCGCCGGGATCATCGACGACCTGCCGACGGTGGCGGAGCTCATCGAAGGCATCGTGGCCGACGCGGAGGCGCGGCTCGACGAGCTGGCCGGATTGCGGGCCTGACCCGTCACCCGTGACTCGACAGCGGTGGCCCAGCTCGACGAGGGGCCTATCGCTGTTGAGTCACAAGGGGCGGCGAGTCACAGGCGCTCGATGACGGTCACGTTGGCCGTGCCGCCGCCCTCGCACATGGTCTGCAGGCCGTAGCGGCCGCCGCGCCGCTCCAGTTCGTGCAGCAGGGTGGTCATCAGCTTCGCCCCGGTGGCGCCCAGCGGGTGCCCCAGCGCGATGCCGCCACCGTTGACGTTGACCTTCTCGTGCGGGATGCCCAGCTCGTCCATCCACGCCAGCGGCACGGAGGCGAAGGCCTCGTTGCATTCGAAGAGATCGATGTCGTCCACCGTCAAGCCCGTCTTCCGCAGCGCGTGCTGCGTCGCGGGGATGGGTCCGGTCAGCATCCACACCGGGTCCGCCGCGCGGACGGAGAGGTGATGGATCCGCGCTCGGGGCCGCAGGCCGTGGCGGGCCACGAAATCGGCGGACGCCACCATGACCGCCGCCGCTCCATCGGCGATCTGGCTCGCCACCGCCGCAGTGATCGCGGAGCCCTCCGCGAGCGGGGCGAGGCCGGCCATCTTCTCCAGTGTCGTTCCCCGACGGGGTGTCTCATCGACCGCGAGGCCGCCGACCGGGGCGATCTCCGCCTCGAACCTGCCTGCGTCGATCGCGGCCGACGCCCGCTCGTGGCTGGCCAGCGCGAACTCCTCCATCCGCGACCGGGAGATGCCCCACTTCGTGGCGATCATGTCGGCGCTGGTGAACTGGGACACCTCGACGTCGCCGTACCGCTCGCGCCAGCCGACCGAACCGGAGAACGGATCGTCGAAGCCGTATTCGCGTCCTGCGAGCATCGCCGCACTGATCGGGATCGCGCTCATGTTCTGCACGCCGGCGGCGACCACCGCGTCGGCGGTCCCGGACAGGACGGCCTGCGCCGCGAAGTGGACCGCCTGCTGGCTGGAACCGCACTGCCGGTCGACGGTGACGCCCGGAACGTGTTCCGGCAGTCCGGCGGCGAGCCACGAGGTGCGGGCGATGTTGCCCGACTGCGGGCCGATGGTGTCACAGCAGCCCATGATCACGTCGTCGACGAACTCGGGATCCACACCGGAGCGCAGGACGGACGCGCGCAGGACGTGCGCGCCGAGGTCGGCGGAGTGCACCGCCGCCAGCGAGCCACCGCGCTTGCCGGAGGGGGTGCGCACCGCATCGAGGATGTATGCGCCGGGGGCGAGGTCTGTCATGTCTGCTCCTTCTCGGGGCTGGCGATCCCGTGCTCGAGGATCGTGAGGTACTGGTCTGCGACCGTGCCCACGGGCAGGTGCCCGCCGGGCCGGTACCAGCGGACCGCGACCCAGACGGTGTCGCGGAGGAAACGGTAGGTGACGTCGACGTCGAGATCCGCTCGGAAGTCACCGGATTCGATGCCGCGGGTGAGGATGCCGCGCCACATGGCGCGGAACTCCTGCAGGAAATCTGCGATGTAGGCGAAGCGCTCCAGCGTCGCGAGCCCGCGGGCCTCCGCCTGGTAGATGGCGACGGCGTCGGGACTCGTGTCGATCGCGGAGAACGAGGCGATGACGCAGCCGCGCAGCTGTTCCCGCGGCGCGCCCGCGGCGGCGAGGACGGCGCGGTACTCGCCGAAGAGCCTGTCGAGGAAGTCCCGCAGGATCTCGTCGAGCATCGACTCCTTGGAGTCGAAATGGTGGTACAGACTGCCCGAGAGGATGCCCGCTGCATCGGCGATGTCGCGCACCGTCGTCGCGCGGTAACCGTTCTCGGCGAACAGCTTCGCGCTCAGGGCCAGGACCTCCGCGCGCCGCGCGGACGGGTCCGGCTTAGGCATGCTGACTGCTCACCGAGACCACCTCCAAAGTCATGTGGGGAGGGTGGGGACTACGCATGCTGACTGCTCACCGAGACCACCTCGCCGGTCATATAAGAACTGTAGTCGGAGGCCAGGAAGACGATCACGTTCGCGACCTCCCACGGCTCGGCGGCGCGACCGAAGACCTCGCGGCGGGAGAGCTCGTCCAGCAGTTCGTCCGAGGTGACCTTCGCGAGGAAGGCGTGCATGGCGATGCTCGGCGAGACGGCGTTGATCCGCACGCCGTGCGGCGCGGCGTCGACGGCGGAGCAACGGGTGAGCGCCATGACACCCGCCTTGGCTGCGGCGTAGTGTGCCTGTTCGGCCTGCGCGCGCCAGCCGATCACGGACGCGTTGTTGACGATGACGCCGCCCCCGCCCTGCGCGATGAACCGGTTGATCGCGGCGCGGGTGGCGCGGAAGGTCCCGGTGAGAGTCACGTCCAGCACGCGGGACCACTGTTCGTCGGTCATGTCCTGGACGGCGACGCTGCCGCCGAGGCCGGCGTTGTTGACCAGCACGTCGATCCGGCCGTAGCGCTCGGCAGCACCGTCGAGCAGGGCCTGGACCTGTTCCTCGACGGTGACGTCGCAGGCGATCGCGTGCACCCGGTCGCCGAACTCGGCGGCGAGCTCGTCGCGCTTCTCCCCCAGACGGCGCTCGTGCCAGTCGGAGATCACCACGCCGGCGCCCTCTTCGAGGCAACGGCGGGCGGTCGCGGAGCCGATACCGGTGCCGGCGGCCGCGGTGACGACGACGACCTTCCCCTCGACGAGGTTGCGGCCCTGGGGGTACGGCGGTGCGGGAAGGGCGGTCATGGGCGGGCCTCTCTGGGCAGGCCGAGCACGCGCTCGGCGAGGATGTTGCGCTGGATCTCGTTGGAGCCGCCGTAGATCGTGTCGGCTCGGGTGAAGAGGTGAAGACGCTGCCAGTCGTCCAGTTCGGGGTCGGCGAGCAGCCCGGCGGCGCCGCGCACCGTCATCGCTATCTCGCCGAGCCTGCGGTGCCAATTGGCCCACAACAGCTTGGCGATCTCGGCGGTGCCGGCTTGCTCAGAGCCGAGGGTGCGGAGCGCGTGTGCCCGCATGACGTCGAGTTCGGTCCAGGCCCGGCGCAGGGCGTCGGCCACGTCGGGGCGGTCGGTGGCGCCGGAGTCGAGGGCGAGGTCGGTGAGCGCCTGCAGCTCGCGGCGGAAGCCGATCTGCTGGCCGAGGGTGGCGACCCCTCGTTCGAAGGCGAGCGTCCCCATCGCGACGCGCCAGCCCTCGCCGGGGGTTCCGACGACGTTGGCGGCGGCGGTGCGGGCACCGTCGAAGAAGACCTCGTTGAACTCCGAAGTGCCGGTGAGCTGCACGATCGGCCGGACCTCGACGCCCGGCTGGTCCATGGGGACGAGCAGGTACGACAGCCCCTTGTGCCGGGCGGAACCGGGCTCGGTGCGGGCGACGACGAAGCACCAGTCGGCCGCGTGCGCGAGCGAGGTCCAGACCTTCTGCCCGGACACGACCCACTCGTCGCCCTCGAGGCGCGCGGTGGTGCTGACGTTCGCGAGGTCGGAGCCGGCGCCGGGCTCGGAGTAGCCCTGGCACCACAGCTCGCGGACGTCGCGGATCGCGGGCAGGAAGCGGGCCTTCTGCTCGTCGGTGCCGAAGGCGATCAGCGTGGGGCCCAGCAGTTCCTGGCCGAGGTGGGAGACCTTGGCAGGTGCGCCGGCGCGGGCGTACTCCTCGTGGAAGATCACCTGCTGCGCGATACTCGCTCCACCGCCGCCGTTCTCTGCCGGCCAGCCGATGCAGTTCAGGCCCGCTGCGGCCAGGTGCCGCTCCCAGGCGATGCGCTCGTCGAAGAACTCGTGCTCTCGCCCGGGCCCGCCCGCACCGCGGAGCGCGGCGAACTCGCCGGACAGGTTGGTCGCGAGCCAATCGCGCACCCGCGCCCGGAATTCCGCGTCCGTCTCGCCGCTCGCCGTGGCCACGGCACTCCCTTCGCCATCTACCAAGCAAGTGCTTGGTGGAATCAGGTTACACAGACTCGCCCCGCACTGTAACGTGTTCTACCAAGCACTTGCTAGGCAGAAGGGTTTGCGCATGTCACGCACCATCGCAGCGGCTCTGCGCGAGGCCGCGGAGCGGTTCGGCGAGCACCCCTGCGTCGTCGACGGGGACCTGCGGATCAGCTACCGGAATCTGCATGAGCGGGTCCGGGGCGTAGCCCGGGCACTGCTCGCCGAGGGGATCCGGCGGGGCGACCGAGTGGCGATCTGCGCGCCGAACAGCCACGAGTGGATCGAGGCGGCCCTCGGCGCCGCCTACATCGGCGCCGTCCTCGTCCCCGTCAATACTCGGTACACCGGCCCGGAGATCGTCGACCTGCTGGTACGCACCCGCGCGCGGGCCTTCGTGGTCGCCGGACCGTTCCTCGGTGTCGACCGCCTCGAGCTGGTCACCTCGACCCACGGCGGGCTCCCGGCCGATATCGCCTGCATCCTCCAGCTCCCCGAGTGGGACGAGGTGCCCGCCCGCGGCGCGAGGGTCCGGGACGGCGAGCTCGACGAGGCCGTCGCCGCGGTGACGCCCGACGATCCGTCGGACATCTTCTTCACCTCGGGCACGTCGGGCCGGAGCAAAGGGGCGATGAGCACCCATGCGCAGACTCTCGCGAACGCCGCGAACTGGGCCGAGCTGGTGGGCGTCACTGACGCCGACCGCTACCTGATCCTGAGCCCCTTCTTCCACATCTTCGGCTACAAGGCCGGCGTCCTGGCCGCCCTGCAGAGCGGAGCCACCATCTACCCCGCCCAGACCTTCGACGTCACGGCGGCCTTCGAACTCATCCAGCGGGAACGGATCTCGGTCTTGCCCGGCGTGCCGACGGTGCACCAGATGATGCTCGACCACCCCGACCGCGAGCGGTACGACCTCTCGAGCCTGCGCGCCGCGACCACGGGCGCCGCCACCATCCCCGTCGTCCTGATCGATCGCATGCGCGCCGAACTGTACGAACGCGTGCTGACGGCGTACGGCCTCTCCGAGGCCCCGGTCGTGACCATGTGCCGCGCCGACGACGACCCCGAGGTGATCGCCACGACCTCCGGACGCGCCGTGCGCGATATGGAGGTACGGATCGCGGACGACGGCGAGATCCTGGTGCGCGGGCCGAACGTGATCAGCGAATACTTCGAGGATCCCGAGGCGACGGCGAAGGCCTTCGACGCCGACGGGTGGTTCCACACCGGCGACGCCGGATCGATGGACGACGCGGGGAACCTGCGGATCACCGACCGCATCAAGGACATGTTCACCAACGGCGGCTTCAACGTCTACCCGGCGGAGATCGAACAGGTCATCGCGCGGATCCCGGGTGTCGCGGAGAGCGCCGTCGTCGGCGTGCCCGAGCCCCGTCTCGGCGAGGTCGGCAAGGCCTTCGTCGTGCTCACCGCAGGGCGCGAGCTGACCGACGACGCCGTGATCGACCACTGCCGGGAGTTCCTGGCCAACTTCAAAGTCCCCCGCAGCGTGGAGTTCGTGAGCGAGCTACCGCGCAACGCGACCGGAAAGGTGCTCAAGCGCGTCCTGCGCGGTGAGCCCGAGCCTGCAGCAGGAGAGAAGCGATGACCGACAACACGCCCGACCCCGATTCGACCCCCGGCACGGAGGTGGTGACCTACGAGGTCCGCGGCCCCGTGGCCGTGGTCACGATGAACCGGCCCGAGTACCGCAACGCGCAGAACTCGGCGATGACCTACGCCCTGGACGCCGCCTTCGTGCGTGCGGTCGAAGACCCGGCGGTCAAGGTGATCGTGCTGGCGGGCAACGGGAAGCACTTCTCCGCCGGCCATGACATCGGCACACCGGGCCGCGACGTGGACCAGCATTTCGAGAACCGGGCCGTGCTGTGGTGGGACCATGTGGGCCGCGAGGGCGGCGACCAGCGCTTCGCGCGCGAGTCCGAGGTGTACCTCGGGATGTGCCGGCGGTGGCGGGAGATCCCGAAGCCGGTGATCGCCTCGGTGCAGGGCGCCTGCATCGCCGGCGCACTGATGCTCGCGTGGAGCTGCGACCTCATCGTGGCCTCGGACGACGCCTTCTTCTCGGATCCGGTGGTGCGCATGGGCATCCCCGGTGTGGAGTACTTCGCACACCCGTGGGTGATGGGCCCGCGTGCTGCGAAGGAGTTCCTGTTCACCGGTGACCGGTTCTCGGCGAAGCAGGCCAAGGAGTGGGGCATGGTCAATCGCGTCGTACCCCGTGCGGAGCTCGAGGAGGAGACCCTGGCCCTGGCCGAGCGGATCGCGGACATGCCGAGTTTCGGCCTGGCCCTGACCAAGAAGGCCGTCAACCAGTGCGAGGACCTCATGGGCATGCGGGCCGGCATGGACTCGGTCTTCGGCTTGCACCACTTCGCGCACGCGCACAACGCGGAGGTCTCGGGCGGCGATTCACTGGGTGGTCAGAGCGCCAAGTCGATGGCCTCCGGCGCACGCAGCGCGGCCGGTGACGCCGCGGCGGGGAAGGCCGAGTAGTGGACCTGGAATTCGACGACGCCACCGTCGCCTTCCGCGATGAGGTGCGCGCCTGGCTCGCCGCGAACGTGCCGGCCGAGCCGCTGCCCTCCTTCGACACCGCCGAGGGCTTCGCCGCGCACCGCGCGTGGGAGGCGAAGCTCGCCGACGCCGGCCTCGCCGCCGTCTCCTGGCCCGCCGAGTACGGCGGCCGGGACGCGACGCTGCTCCAGTGGGTCGTCTTCGAGGAGGAGTACTACGCCGCGGGCGCGCCGCTGCGGGTGAACCAGAACGGCCTGTTCATGTTGGCGCCCACGCTGTTCAGTCACGGCACCGACGAGCAGCGCACGCGGATTCTGCCCGCGATGGCCCGCTCGGAACGGGTGTGGGCACAGGCGTGGTCGGAGCCGGAGGCGGGCAGCGACATCGCCTCGCTCCGCTCGACCGCAACGCGCGTCGACGGCGGCTGGAAGCTCTCGGGCCAGAAGACGTGGAGCTCGCGCGCGGCCTTCGCCGACGGCGCCTTCGGCCTGTTCCGCAGCGAGCCCGGATCGGAACGGCACCGCGGTCTGACCTACCTGATGTTCGACCTGCGCGCGCCCGGCGTCACGGTGCGTCCCATCCCGCAGCTCGACGGTGAGCCCGGCTTCGCCGAGATCTTCCTGGACGACGTCTTCGTACCGGACGCCGACGTGATCGGCGAACCCGGCCAGGGCTGGCGCGTCGCGATGACCACGGCCAACAACGAGCGCGGCCTGTCGCTGCGCAGCCCCGGCCGGTTCCTCTCGGCCGCGGATGCGCTCGTCGATCTGTGGGAACGTGAGGACGCCGATACGGCGAGCGCGGCGGCACAGCGCGTCGCCGACGCGTGGATCGGCGCGCGCGCCTATCAGCTGTACACCTTCGGCACCGTCACCCGCCTCCAGGACGGCGGCGAGCTCGGCCCGGAATCGAGTGTGAACAAGCTCTTCTGGAGTCGTCTCGACGTGGAGCTGCACGAGACCGCCCTGGATCTCCTGGGTGCTCGCGCCGAGCTGGTGGGCGACGCCGCCCCCGACGCCGGAAGCTGGCCGGCAGGCTACCTGTTCTCGCTGGCGGGACCCATCTACGGCGGCACCGATCAGATCCAGCGCAATACCATCGCCGAGCGTCTCCTCGGCCTACCCCGGGGAGCCCGATGAGATTCGCACCGTCGCAGGAGAACCGGGCCTTCGCCGAGGCGCTGGACGATCTGCTCTCGCAGGCCGGTGTCGTGGCAGCGGCGCGCGCCTGGGCCGGCGGGGACAGCGCCCCCGGCCGGAAGGTCTGGGCCGCGCTCGCCGACCTCGGCGTCAGTGGGCTCACCGTCGCCGAGGAGCACGAGGGCGCCGGCGGCGACGCCATGGATCTCGCGGTGGCGCTGCAGGCACTGGGCTATCACGGCGTGCCCGGCCCGGCGGTGGAGTCGATCGCCGTCCTCCCTGCGCTGCTCACGGATCCCCGACCGCTGGAGGCCCTCGCGGGCGGGGCGATCGGCACCGTCGCCCTGCCTCCACGCACCCCGTTCCTGCTCGACGCGGACGTCGCGGACCTGCGCTTCGTCGTCGCGCCCGACGGCACCGTCGGCGAGGTGGACGCACCGTCGACCGGCCCACTCGCCTCGATCGACCGCACGCGCCGCCTGTTCCCCCTGGAATTGAACACCGTTACGGAGAGAGAAACCGCAGGTCGGGATCTCCATAACGGTGTTCAATCGGGGCAGGTGTGGGGGGCGTTCGGTGTGGCGGCGCAGTTGCTCGGCGCCGGGAGGCGGCTGCTGGACGACACCGTCGAGTACGCGAAGGCCCGCTCGCAGTACGGCAGGACCATCGGCGAGTACCAGGCGATCAAGCATCTCCTCGCCGATGTGGCGACGCGGCTGGAGCTGGCCGCCCCACTGCTGCACGGGGCGGCGGTGGCGCTGTCGGAGAACAACGCCCGGGGTGTGAACCTCGACCCTGTCCGGGACGTGGCGGCCGCCCGCGTCGCCGCCGCGGACGCCGCATACCTCGCCGCCCGTACCGCGCTGCAGGTGCACGGTGCGATCGGCTACACGGCGGAGTACGACCTGGGCCTGTGGATCACCAAGGTCCGGGCGCTGCAGTCGGCGTGGGGGACCCAGGCCGAGCATCGCGCCACCGTTCTGGACGCGATCCGGAAGGCCGCACGATGAATTCGGAACTGGACGATCTGGCGGACGCGGTCCGGAGCGTGATCGACCGACGTTGGTTGCCCGCGGCGCTGCGGACCGCGATCGACAGCCCCGAGGGCTTCGACCGCGGCCTGTGGTCGGTGCTGTGCGAGCAGGTCGGGGTCGCCGCCCTGGGGGTGCCCGAGGCGTACGACGGCGTCGGCGCCGGGGTGCGTGCGTTGCAGGTGGTCGCCGAGGAGCTGGGGCGGCACCTGATCCCATCGCCCTTCCTGGGCTCCGCGGTCCTCGCGACCGTCCTCCTCGCGGAGACGGACGAGGGCGATCTGCTGACCGGACTCGCACGCGGCGAGCGGATCGCCGCCGTCGCCTTCGCGGGAGAGGACTTCACCGAGCGGCCGATCACCGTCACCGGCGGACGACTCTCCGGCACCGCACGTTTCGTGCTCGACGGAGATCTCGCCGACGACCTCCTCGTCGTCGCCGGCGACGAGTTGTACCTCGTCGACGGTGCCGCCGCGAGCCGTCGGCACACCCCGTCGATGGACCCGACGCGACGGTTCGCCGAGGTCACCGTCGACGATGCACCCGCGCGGCGGCTGCGCGACGGGGCCCGTGCCGCGCTGGCGCGGGCGCTCGATGCGAGTTGCGCGGTGCTCGCCGCGGAGCAGGCCGGCGGGGCGGCGCGGGCGCTGGAGATCACCGTCGACTACACCCGCTCCCGCGTGCAGTTCGGACGGCCGATCGGCTCGTTCCAGGCGCTCAAGCACCGCATGGCGGACATGCTCGTGCTCGTGGAGTCGGCTCGCTCCGCGGCCCTCGCGGCGGGCGAGGCGTTCGACCGGAACGATGCGGACGCGGCACTGGCGGTCGCGACGGCGAAGAGCTATTGCTCCGAGGCGTTCGGCAGCGTCGCCGCCGAGATGATCCAACTGCACGGCGGCATCGGCATCACCTGGGAGCACGACGCGCACCTGTACTTCAAGCGGGCGCACTCGTCGTCGCAACTCTTCGGCGATCCTGCTCATCACCTGGCGCGACGGGCGCTGACCCACTCCTGAAACTCGTTCTTGGCAGGAGTCTCGAACCGTTGTATTTTGGTAGACGAACTACTTATGTGGGGAGATGCTGATGCCGAGCAACGCACGTACCGAGGGCGACACCTGGACGATCACCACGAGCGTCGGCTTCACCGCGCTGCTCGTCGCCGCGGCGCGAGCGGTCGAGAGCGAGCGCAGCGACGCCCTCGCCCGGGACCCGCTCGCCCGCGTCTTCCTCGACGCCGCGGGCGAGCCGCGCGCGATCGCACTGGCTGACGCCGGCACCGATGCGGGCAGTCCGATGGCGGCGACCCGGCACCTCGGCGTCCGCACCCGGTTCTTCGACGACGTGGTGCGGGACGCCGTCGCGATCGGCATCCACCAGGTCGTGATTCTCGCCGCCGGACTCGACTCCCGGGCGTACCGGCTCGACCTGCCGGCGGGCACCGTCGTCTACGAACTCGACCAGCCGGAGGTCCTGGCCTTCAAGGAGGAGGCGCTCGCCGCGCACGGGGCGAGCCCCGCAGCCGGGCTGCGGCACGTCCCCGTCGACCTGCGCGACGACTGGCCGGCCGCGCTGCGGTCCAGGGGATTCGACGGTGCCGCACCCACCGTCTGGCTGGTGGAGGGGCTGCTCCCCTACCTCCCCGCCGCGGCGCAGGCCCTGCTTTTCGAGCGGATCGTGGACCTCTCCGCGCAGGGCAGCCGCGTGGCCGTCGAAGGCCAGAGCGGGCCGCTCGACCTCGACGGCTTCCGCGCAGTCACCGAGAAGTACTCGCGGGCAGGCAATCCGCTCGGCGACTTCGACGTGACCGCGCTGTTCGTCGCCGACGAGGACCGCGCGGACCCTGCGGAGTTCCTGGCGACACACGGCTGGACCGTGGAGCATGCGGGCGACCCGGTGGAGCTGGGCCGCCGCTACGGCGTGTTGGGCAGCGTCTCCGCGGACGTCGATCTTCTCTCCCGCGCGATCGGCTACTTCACCGCCTCGCTCCCCAGCCGCTGAGTCAGCGTGCGACGGAGTGGTATTCGGGGTTGGGCCGCATGTCGATCGCCGAGGCCAGCCGGTTGGTCATGTTGAAGAAGGCCGCGGTGTTGGCGATGTCGTAGATGTCGCGATCGGTGAAGCCCACGTCGCGCAGCCGCTGCCGGTCCGGCTCGTCGAGCTTCGACGGTGCCTCCGTGATCTTCTCGGCGAACTCGAGCATGGCCCGCTGCTTCGGCGACAGCTCCGCGGCCCGGAAGTTCATCACGAGCATCTCGCCGAGCGCCGGGTCGGCGGAGAGCTCCCGCACGGCGGCGCCGTGGGCGGTGAGGCAGTAGAAGCACTTGTTGATCGAGGAGACCACCACCGCGATCATCTCGCGCTCCAGCTTGCTCAGGCCGCAATCGCCGAGCATGAGGTCGTTGTAGGTATCGCTGAACGCGCGAAGCTTGACCTCGTCGAAGGTGAGCGACTGCAGGACGTTCGGCACCATGCCCAGCTTCTCGCGACAGATGTCGAAGTACTTCCGCGTGCTCTCGCTCAGCTCTCCCGCGGGCAGATCCAGCGCAGTGATCCGGTCTGTCATACCTACTTCTCCTCCTCGACGACGCTCCCCTCCTGACTACCAGGCATCCGGAGACGCTCGGGCCCCTTCGACGAGATCGGGCGCCGTCAGATCCAGTCGTCGCCGACGGGCCAGGTGAGGAACGAGTCGAGCGAGAGGGCCCGCGGGATGGCCTCGCCGGAGTCGGTCACGGTCTGGGTGTAGCGGCCCTTGTAGAACAGCAGGGGCCGCCCTGCGTTCGGGGCGCTGAGTTCGAGCACCCGGCCGATCACGATGTGGTGGTCGCCGCCCTCGTGGACGGTCTCGACGGCGCAGTCGATCCAGCTCAGGGCACCGTCGAGCAGGGGCGAGCCGGTCCGCGAGGGCTTCCAGCCGACCGCACCGAACTTGTCCGGGTGCCGGGAGCCGAAGACCGAGCTGACATCCTGCTGCCCCTCGCCGAGGACGTTCACGGCGAACCTGCCGGTGCGCTCAATGGTGCGCCAGGCCCCCGAGGTCTTCATGGGACAGAAGAGCACGAGCGGCGGGTCGAGCGAGAGCGCCGAGAAGGACTGACAGGCGAAGCCGACGGGGCCCTCGTCGTCCGCCGCGGTCACGACGGTGACGCCCGTGCAGAAGTGCCCCATGGCGGTCCGGTAGTCGAGCGGTTCGATCACGGGAGCGGTCATCACTGCTCCTTGAAGCCGATGGAGAAGTCGTGGCCCCAGAGGCTGACCGCGGTGGATTCGCGGGCGATCCAGTCGTCGTTCTCGACTTCGAGACCCTCGCAACCGAACTCGATGTCGAAACCGCCGGGGGTCTTCATGTAGAAGGACAGCATCTTGTCGTTGATGTGCCGGCCGAGGGTGGCGGACATCGTGACCTTCCTACGGTTCGCGCGGTCGAGGCACAGCCCGACGTCGTCGGAGTTCTCCACCTCGACCATGAGGTGGACGATCCCCGTCGGGTTGGGCAGCGGGAGGAAGGCCAGCGCGTGGTGGCGGGGGTTGCAGCCGTAGAACCGCAGCCAGGCGGGGTCACCGTCGGCGGGGCGGCCGACCATCTGCGGGGGCAGGCGCATCGAGTCGCGCAGCTTGAAGCCGAGCACACCCTGGTAGAAGTCCTGCGCCGCAGCGTCGTCCGTGCAGGTGAGCACGACGTGCCCGAGCCCCTGCTCGCCGGTGACGAACTTGTGCCCGTACGGGCTGACGAACCGGCGGCCCAGGTACTGGGCGCCGTGGAAGGCCTCGAGCGTGTTGCCGGACGGATCCTGGAACCGGATGAGCCCCTCGACGCGGCGCTCGGCCCTCTCGTCCTTGGTGCCCTCCTCAAAGGAGACGCCCGCGGCGGTGAGGGTGTCGCGGAGTTCCTGCAGCCCGATCGCGTCGGTGACCTCCCACCCGGAGGCCAGGAGCCGGTCCTTCTCGCCGGGGACGATCACCAGGCGCGCCGCGAAATCGTCCATGCGCAGGTAGAGGGAGTCCGGATCATTGCCGGTCCCCTCCATCATCCCGAGCACCTTCAGGCCGTACTCGCGCCAGGCCGCCATATCGGTGGCCTCGATGCGCATGTACCCGAGCGCCTTGATCGCCATGTACCTGTTACTCCCTTTCAGCCGGCCAGGAAATCGGCCGTGAGCCGGTTGAACTCGTCGAACTTCTCCAGCTGTGCCCAGTGGCCGCACTGGCCGAAGACGTGCAGCTGCGCGCGCGGGATCTGCTTGAGCGCGAGGAGGGCACCGTCGAGCGGGTTGACCCGGTCCTCGCGGCCCCAGATCATCAGGACGGGCTGGCGCAGCTTGTACGCGTCGCGCCAGAGCATGCCCTTCTCGTAGTCCGCGGAGGCGAAGGACTTGCCCATGGCCTTGAACGCGGCGATCGCCTCCGGGTCGAGAGCGAGCTCGAAGCGCTCCTCGATCAGCTCGGGCGTGATCATCTTCTGGTCGAAGACCATGATCCGCAGGAAGTCCTCGAGCCGCTCCCTGCTGGGCGCGGCGTAGAACCTCTGCAGGGTGCGCAGGCCCTCGGTGGGATCGGGCGCGAAGGTGTTCACGCTGAGGCCGCCCGGGCCCATGAGCACGAGGCGGCCCGCGCGCTCCGGGAAGTCGAGGGCGAACCGCACCGCGGTGCCGCCGCCGAGCGAATTGCCCACCAGGTGCACGCGTCCGTCGATGCCGAGGGCGTCGAGCAGCCCGGCGAGCGCCGGCGCGCTGTGCACGAAGTACTGCGGGTGCTCGGTCGGCTTGTCGGACCGGCCGAAGCCCGGCTGGTCGACGGCGAGCACGTGGAAGCGCTGCGCCAGCACCGGGATATTGCGCCCGAAATTGCTCCACGAGGACACACCCGGACCGCTGCCGTGCAGCAGGACGACGGTGCCGTTGGCCAGGTTCTCCTCGCCCGCCTCGTGGTAGTGCAGCGTGAGACCGGCTGCCGTGGTGGCGAACTTCCCCTCCTTGAGGACGTCCACTTCCGTATCGGGCATGACTAGACCATCCCGTCCATGACCGGCAGGCCGAACTCGCCGGTGCCGAACATCTTGTAGGCGCGCTCGGGATCGTTGGCGGCGTGCACGCGGCCCGCGTGGGCGTCGCGCCAGAACCGCTGGATCGGCGTGCCCTCGGCCAGCGCGCGGCCACCGGAGTTCTCGAACATGCGGTCCACGGCGAAGATCGCGCGCTCGGTGCCGCGCACCTGGTCACGCCGCACCTTGAGGCGCAGGTTGAACGGGATCTTCTCGCCAGCCTTGACCAGCGCGTACTCCTCGTTGATGTTGGAGATCAGCTGGAGCCAGGCGGCGTCGATCTCACTGCCCGCCTCGGCGACCCGGACCATGGCGAACGGATCCTCCTTCGTGCTCTCACCCGCGTAGGCGGCACGCACCCGATTGCGCTGGTGCTCGACGTGGGCGTCGTAGGCGCCCTGTGCCATGCCGATGATGGGCGCGGTGATGGTGGACGGATGCACCGAGCCGAAGGGCAGCTTGTACAGGGGGCTGGTGTTGACCTCCTGGCCGGGCCCCTTGCACTTGCTGACCAACTGGAAGCTGAGCGCACGGTGCGCAGGGACGAAGACGTCCTCGACCACGATGTCGTTACTGCCCGTGCCGCGGAGGCCGACGGTGCGCCAGACGTCGTTGATGGTGTAATCGCTGATCGGTACGAGGTAGGTGAGGAAATCGACCGGCTTGCCGTCCTTGAACGCCGGGCCGCCGAGCAGCGCCCAGGTGCCGTGGTCGCAGCCGGAGGAGAAGCTCCATTTGCCGGAGAGGCGGTAGCCGCCCTCGACGACCTCGGAGCGGCCCATCGGGGCGTACGAGGAGGAGATCAGCGTGTCCTGATCCTCGCCCCACACCTCCTGCTGGGCGCGATCGTCGAAGAGCGCGACGTTCCAGGGGTGGATACCGAGGATCGAGGAGACCCAGCCGGTGGAGCCGCAGGCGCTCGCGAGCATCTTGACGGCGGTGTAGAAGTGCACCGGATCGGCCTCGAAGCCACCGTAGCGCTTGGGCTGCAACAACCGGAAGAAGCCGCTCTTCTGCAGGGCCTTGATCGACTCGGCCGGGATCCGGCGCGCATCCTCCGTCTCCTGTGCCCGGTCGCGGAGCGTGGGCAGCAGTTCCGCCACTTCCGCCAGCACCGCGTCGACGCTCTGATCGCTCATCTTTCCTCGCCTTCGTCGAGACCCTCCGGCGGACACCGAAGCCTGCCGCTGGACCGATACTAGAACACGTTCTCATTTTCCGGCGCGAAACGCTACATCATAGGTTCCGATCGCCCTATCTTGCTGATGTAACCGGTTATGAGACCGAGCGAGGAGAGCCATGCCCGAGCACCGCCGTCCCGTCCCGTCCGCCGAGGTTCCGTCGTGGGACCTCGACGCCGACGTCGTGATCGCCGGATACGGCATAGCCGGCGTCTGCGCCGCGATCGAGGCCGCCCGCGCCGGCGTAGATGTGCTGGTCCTCGACCGCGCCGGCGGATGGGGCGGCGCGGCCGCCCTGTCCGGCGGGTGGATCTATCTCGGCGGTGGCACCTCGCTGCAACGCGCACTCGGTTTCGCGGACGACGCCGAGAACATGGAGGCGTTCATGACCGCGGCACTGGGCCCGGGCGTCGACGCCGCCAAGATCCACGCCTATGCGCACGGCAGCGTCGAGCACTACGACTGGCTCGTGAGCTGCGGCGTGGTCTTCAAAGAGGAGTTCTGGGGCGAACCGGGCTGGGAGGTCCCGCACGACGAGGGCCTCGGCTACTCCGGTGGCGAGAACGCCGCCCCGTTCACCGAGATCGCCGCTCCGGCGCCCCGCGGTCACGTGCCGCAGATGACCGACAAGCGGACCGGGGTGCGCGGCGCCGGCTACATGCTGATGAAGCCCCTGGTCGAGACCGCGGAGGAGCTCGGGATCCGCGCCGAGTACGACATCCGCGCCCGAGCACTCGTGACCGCGCCCGACGGCACCGTCGAAGGCCTCGTAGCGCGGCGCTTCGGCACGGACCTGTACGTACGGGCCCGACGGGGCGTCGTCCTCGCGACCGGTAGCTTCGCCTACAACTCCGAGATGATCGAGACCTACGCACCGCGGCTCGTCGGGCGCCCCGCGGCCGCGATCGAGGAGCACGATGGGGCCGGCATCCTCATGGCGCAGGCGGCGGGCGCCGCCTTGGCCCACATGGACGCCACCGAGGTCGCGTTCTTCGGCGACCCGCAGCTGATGGCCCGCGGCATCCTCGTCAACGGCCGAGGCCAGCGGTTCATCGCGGAGGACACCTACGGCGGGCGGATCGGACAGGCCGTCCTGATCCAGCAGGACAACACCGCGTACCTGGTCATGGACCTGCAGGCGCACGAGGAGGCACTCGCGACGGAGACCTCGACGCCCTACTTCCGACAGCCGCCGACCTGGGCGGCGGAGACCGTGGCAGAACTCGAATCCGACATGGGGCTGCCCGCCGGGGCCCTGACCGGCACCGTCGAGACGTACAACCGGCACGCCGCGCACGGCGTCGACCCGCTTCTCGGCAAGCAGCCGCGGTGGGTCCGCCCGCTGACCGGCCCTGTGGCGGCCTGGGACATGCGCGGGTTCACCGCGGGCTTCACCCTCGGAGGGTTGCGCACGGACGTCGACTCGCGGGTGCTGCACGTCGACGGTGCACCCATCCCCGGCCTGTTCGCCGCGGGCCGCTGTACCTCGGGCGTGTGCGCCGGCGGGTACGCGAGCGGGACCAGCCTCGGAGACGGGAGCTTCTTCGGCCGTCGAGCCGGCGCCTGTGCCGCAACCTTCGGATCCGAATATTTGCGATAACTATCGAGGGTACGACGTCGTCGACCACCCGACTCCCCCTCACGCACTCGCACATGAATGATTCGCCTTAGCGCATCTGGATCGGCATCCAGAATCACCTGTGCGTCAATCACACTCGGTCATCGACCTATGGACCCGAACGAGGCGCCGGGCTGCGAGGATGAGGGGCATGACTGCCACACCGTCCGCCGCGACCGCGACCGACCGGAGCGGGTGGGAACCATGACCCACCGAGCGCAGAAGTCGGGCTCGGCCCGCCTCAGCGGCTTCACCGGACGCGTCCTCGCCATCGCCGCCGCCGCGGCACTGTGCGTCGCGGCGATCGCCGTCACCGTGAGCATGTGGAGCGGCCCGGCGACCGAGCCTCGACCCGTTCTGGCACCGTCGGGCTCGGTTCCGTCGACCCGGCTCGCGCCGGCCGGCACGTCCTCGACGACGACGCCGACGAGTTCCACAGCCGTGAGCACCGCGCCGCCGCCGAGCTCAGCCCCACCAGCGACGAGTTCGGTCGAGCCCACCACCCCCGTGCGCACCGCCGCACCACCGGCCGCCACGACCCCGCCGGCGCCTCGATGCACACCGCAGCCGAAGTGGGTCTTCCGTCCCAGCACCGGCACGTACGAACGGATCACCATCCCCTGCTGATTCCCGTCGATGCCGGATCACCGCCGAATCCTGGCGAGTGGAACCTGTTCTAGTCTATGCTGCAGTCATAGTGCGTACCTGCTGACTATTGCCGCAGGTGGGACTAGAGAACTTGTTCCATCAACAAGGAGAGTCGATGACGGCGGAAACCACCGAGTACGACGTGATCGTGGTGGGGAGCGGCGCGGCCGGGATGACCGCCGCCCTGAAGGCCGCGGACAGCGGGCTCAGCGTCCTGATCGTCGAGAAGGCGGCGCACTACGGCGGGTCCACCGCCCGCTCCGGCGGCGGCGTCTGGGTGCCCGGCAACGAGGCACTGGTCAAGGCCGGGGTCAAGGACAGCCCCGACGAGGCCCGCAAATACCTGCACGCGATCATCGGGGACGTGGTTCCGGCCGAGCGGATCGACACCTACATCGACCGTGGCCCCGAGGTCATCTCGATGGTGCACCGGATGAGCCCGCTGGAACTGACCTGGGTGCCGGGGTACTCGGACTACTACCCCGAGGCGCCGGGCGGCCGGGCGCACGGCCGCTCCTGCGAGCCTAAGCCCTTCGATGGCAAGCTACTCGGTGAGGAACTGAAGAACCTCGAGCCGGACTACACCAAGGCCCCCATGAACCTGGTGGTCACGCAGGCCGACTTCAAGTGGCTGAACCTGATCATGCGCCACCCGAAGGGGCCCCTGCGCGCACTGCGGGTCGCCGGCCGCTACTACGGCGCCCGGGTTCGCGGCAAGCACCTGCTCGGCCGCGGCCAGGCACTGATCGCGGCGCTGCGCGTCGGCCTGCAGCGCGCGAACGTCCAGCTGTGGCTGAACACCCCCCTCGTCGGGCTCACCGAGGAGGACGGCCGGGTCACGGGCGTCACCGTCGAGCGGGACGGCACGCAGGTGCACCTCACCGCCCGGCGCGGCGTGATCCTGGCGGCCGGCGGCTTCGAGTCCAGCGAGTCGATGCGCGCCCAGTACCAGCGTCAGCCCATCGGCACGGAGTGGACCAACGGCGTGCCGGCCAACACCGGCGACGCGATCCGCGCGGGCGCGGCCGTGGGCGGCGCCCTCGAGTTCATGGACGACGCCTGGTGGGGCCCGTCCATCCAGCTGCCGAAGATGGCCTGGTTCGCCCTGTCCGAGCGCTCTCTGCCCGGCAGCGTCATGGTGAACACCGCGGGCGAGCGGTTCGTCAACGAGTCCGCCCCCTACGTCGAGGCCGTGCACGCGATGTACGGCGGCGAGTACGGCCAGGGTGAGGGCCCCGGCGAGAACGTGCCCTGCTGGCTGGTCTTCGACCAGCGCTACCGCAACCGGTACATGTTCGCCGGCCAGCCTCCGCGCCAGCCGCTACCGAAACGCTGGTTCGAGTCCGGTTGCATGGTCCGGGCGAACAGCCTCGCGGAACTGGCCGAGAAGATGGGCGTGCCGGCCGAGGCGCTGACCGCCACCGTCGAGAGGTTCAACGGATTCGCCCGGACCGGGCGCGACGAGGACTTCCACCGCGGCGAGAGCGCCTACGACCACTACTACGGGGACCCGCGGAACAAGCCGAATCCCAGTCTGGCGGAATTGGCCACCGGGCCGTTCTACGCTGCCCGTATGGTCCCCGGCGATCTGGGCACGAAGGGCGGCCTGCGCACCGATGTCGCGGGCCGGGTCCAGCGCGTGGACGGCACCGTCATCGACGGCCTGTACGCCGCCGGCAACACCAGCTCGCCCGTCATGGGCCACACCTACGCGGGTCCCGGCGCCACCATCGGTCCCGCCATGGTCTTCGCCTACCTCGCCGTCGAGGACATGGCACGCAAGGAATCAGCCCCCGCGGCGGTGGCCCCCGCCCGCGCGGAAGAGGAGATCGCATGAGCAGCACCACCGAAGCGGCGGCCCGCCTGATCGACAGCGGCACCGCACCCACTCGGTACGCCCGCGGCTGGCACTGCCTGGGGCTGCTGAAGGACTTCGCCGACGGGAAGCCCCACGCCGTCGAGGCCTTCGGCACCAAGCTGGTGGTCTTCGCCGGCGAGGACGGCGTCGTTAACGTGCTCGACGGGTACTGCCGGCACATGGGCGGCGACCTGACGCAGGGCACCGTCAAGGGCAACGAGATCGCCTGCCCCTTCCACGACTGGCGCTGGGGCGGCGACGGCAAGTGCAAGGCCATCCCGTACGCCAAGCGCGTGCCGCTGCGTGCCCGCACCCGCACCTGGCCGACCATGATCGAGAACGACCAGCTCTTCGTCTGGCACGACGCGGAGGGCTCCAAGCCTCCGGAGGAGCTCGCCATCCCGAAGATCGACGGTGACGTCGACGGACCGGAGTGGTCGAACTGGGTGTGGAACGAGATCGTCATCGAGGGCAGCAACTGCCGCGAGATCGTCGACAACGTGGTCGACATGCCGCACTTCTTCTACATCCACTACGGCCTGCCCACGTACTTCAAGAACGTCTTCGACGGGCACATCGCCTCGCAGTACCTGGACACCAAGGGCCGCAACGATGTCACCGATATCGGGCTCTCCGGCGGCGACGACGTACTGCTCAAATCGGAGGCCCACTACTTCGGGCCGTCGTACATGATCAACTACCTGCACAACGACTACAAGGGCTTCCAGATCGAGAACATCCTGATCAACTGCCACTACCCGATCGACCAGAACTCGTTCAAACTCATGTACGGCGTGAAGGTCAAGAAGCTCCCCGGCTTCGACGACGAGAAGTCCGACTACCTGGCCGGCAAGTTCGCCAAGAACGTGGGACTGGGCTTCCTGCAGGACGTGGAGATCTGGAAGAACAAGACCCGGATCGACAACCCGCTGCTCTGCGAGGAGGACGGCCCCGTCTACCAGCTGCGCCGCTGGTACGAGCAATTCTACGTCGATGCCGCCGAGGTCTCCGAGGACATGACGCAGCGCTTCGAGTTCGAGATCGACACCACCCACGCCGTCGAGGCGTGGGAGGCGGAGGTCGCGGAGAACATCGCCCGCCAGCAGGCCGAGAAAGCCACTGCCGCCGATGTTTCCGGCGCGGGGGCATGACCCGATGACGGTGACCATGTTCGGCGAGCCGGTCACCCGGCCGGCCACGGTGGCCGACCGTGAGGGCTTCCTCACCGACGGCTTCACCCCGCTGGACTGCGGCACCTGCGGCGTCGCGGTGCAGGTCCGCAAGAACAGCCGCGAGCAGACCTCGATCCAGTGGTGCGGTTCCGCACGCGAGTGCGCGGTCTTCGCGGCCGACGGTGCCGGATCCGCACTGCACGCCACCTGCCCGCGGCTGATGGAATCGATCACGCGCGCCGCCAAACGGGGCGAGATCCCCGTTCCGACGAGTGACGCCTCGTCGGACACCGACTAGGAGAGTGACGAAGAAGTGAGCATCCACCGACTGCTCGTCGCCAAGGTGGTCGCGGAGACGCACGACGCGCACTCCATCGAGTTCGAGGTGCCGGCCGAACTGGCGTCGGCCTTCACCTACAAGCCGGGCCAGTTCCTCACCCTGCGTGTCCCGAGCGAGCGGACCGGATCCGTGGCCCGGTGCTATTCGCTGTGCAGTGCACCGCACGACGACGGTCCGTTGCGCGTGGCCGTCAAGCGGACCGCCGACGGCTACGCATCGAACTGGCTGTGCGACAACGCCACTCCCGGCATGGAGATCGACGTGCTGGTGCCCGCGGGCATCTTCACGCCGAAGTCCGTGGACGTGGACATGCTGCTCTTCGCCGGCGGCAGCGGGGTCACGCCGATCCTGTCGATCCTGCGCTCGGTGCTGGAGACCGGCACCGGATCGGTGGCTCTGATCTACGCCAATCGCGATGCGCAGTCGGTGATCTTCGCCTCCACGCTCGCCGAGTTGACGCGGACGTACCCGGAGCGGCTCGTGGTGGTGCACTGGCTCGAATCGGTGCAAGGCCTGCCTTCTGCTGCGAACCTCGCCGCGCTCGCCGCGCCCTACGCCTCCCGCGAGGTCTTCGTCTGCGGCCCCGGCCCGTTCATGGACGCCGTCTCGGAGGCGATGACCGCGCTCGGCAAGGGACGCCGCGAGGTGCACATCGAGAAGTTCCGCTCCCTGCCGCGCAACCCCTTCGAGGTGGAGGCCGCGCAGGAGGAGGCGGAGGAGAAGGCCGCGATCGCCGAGGCGGAGGCCCCGTCGGCCGACGACGCTCCCGCGCCCGCGGACGACGGGGGCACCGTCACCGTGGAACTGGACGGGACGACCACCGAGCTCGCGTGGCCCGCTGAGAAGAAGCTTCTGGACGTCATGCTCGAAGCCGGTATCGATGCGCCGTACTCGTGTCGCGAGGGCGCGTGCAGCGCCTGTGCGTGCCGTCTCGTCGACGGGAAGGTCGAGCTCGCCCACAACGAGGTGCTCGATCAGGAGGACCTCGACGACGGGCTCATCCTCGCCTGCCAGTCACAGCGCCGCAGTACCGCGGTGCACATCACCTACGAATAGGGAGATCCATGCCCATCGACCCATCGGTCGCGATCGGCGCCGATCTCGGCACCGCCGAGTTCTCGTGGAGCGTATCGGATGTGCTGCTCTATCAGCTGGCCCTGGGCGCGGGCGCCGATCCGCTCGCCGCCCGCGAGCTTCGGTACGCCACGGAGCAGGACACCGTGGTGCTGCCGACCTTCGCGACGGTGGCGCAGAACTTCCACGCCACGGAGCCGCCGACGGTCTCCTTCCCTGGCATCGAGATCGACCTCGCCAAGGTGGTGCACGGCAGCCAGTCGGTGACGGCGCACCGTCCGCTACCCGTCACCGGAACCGCCACCGCGCGTACCCGGATCAGCGACGTGCACGACAAGGGCAAGGCCGCCGTGATCTGGCAGGAGACGGAGGTCGTCGACGAGGCCGGCGCGCCGCTGTGGACCGCTCGCTCCTCCATCTTCGCCCGCGGAGAGGGGGGCTTCGGCGGCGAGCGCGGACCGTCGGAGAGGGTGGCGTTGCCCGACCACGAGGCCGACGTGACGGTGGAGGTCCCGACCCTGCCGCAGCAGGCACTGCTGTACCGGTTGTGCGGCGACCGCAATCCGCTGCACTCCGATCCCGCCTTCGCCCGGGCCGCCGGCTTCGACGCGCCGATCCTGCACGGCCTGTGCACCTACGGGATCGTCGCCAAGGCTGTCACCGACGCCGTGCTCGACGGGGACGCCTCCGCTGTGGGCTCGTGGTCGGCCAAGTTCGCCGGGATCATGCTGCCGGGCGAGACACTGCGCGTGCGGATCTGGCACGACGGCGATCGTGAGCTGGTGACCGCGGAGTCCGTGGAGCGCGGCGCACCGGTGCTCGCCGACGCGGTGTTCACAGCGCGGTAACCGCTTTCTGCGGCCATGCGCGGGACGCATGGACACGAACGCGCAGTCCAGGGGCATGTTTTGAGAAGAGGGGTATGCGAATCACGCATCCCCTCGGTCTCGGCTCACTGTGCGACGTCACCTCGCCGGCGCTGCACCGCCCCTCGTCGCCCCTCCGATCAGGCGCCGACCGCGCGGGCCGTCGCCATGGCGCGGTCGACCTCCCAGAACGCGCGGAGCGCCACGATCTTGCCCGCATCGTCGACCCGATAGGTGAAGACGCCCTCCGCATCGATGACGTGTCCGCCGATGACGGTGCGGATGAGGCCGGTGAAGGCCACCTCGCTCCCGCAGGCGAAACCGTCGTCGAAGAGGAACTCGAGCGAGTCGGCGACGCCGATCGTCTTGTCGTAGAACGCCGCGATCTCCTCGCGGCCGTGGTGCCCCTTGCCCTCGGGATCGAAGCCGGAGGGGCCCACCGGGTCCTCGACAACACCGTCGGCGGCGAACAGGGAGAGCCATTCCTCCTTGCGGTGACCGCTGGCAGCGGCCTGGGAGGCACGGCCGGCCAGGACGGCGGGGTGATCGTCTTTCATGAGGCCTCCTAGAACTTGCTGATCACGGAGTCGGCGTAGCGCCGGAGGTGGTCGATCTTGGGTTGCAACGGCTCGGTGTCCGGTCCGAGCTGATAGGGCAGGCGGAAGCCGACGATGACATCGGTGACCCCCTTGTCCTCGAGCCGTTTGATGCCGTCGACCGTATAGGCGTCCAGCGAGATCACGTGGATCTCGAACTCCTTCTTGTCGTGCTCGGCGCGCAGCGCGTCGATCCGGGCGAGCATCCGGTCGAGCTCCTCGCCGTCGCCGCCGGCGTGCATCCAGCCGTCGCACAGCCGCACCGCGCGGCGCAGCGCGGCGTCCGCGTGGCCACCCACCAGGATGGGCAGCGGCTCCGAGGGCACCGGCGCGATCTTGATCGACGGGATGTCGAAGAACTCGCCGTGATACTCGAAGTACTCCCCTGTCGACAGGCCCCTGATGATCTCGATGCACTCGTCCATCCGCTTGCCGCGCCGCTCGAAGGGCACGCCCATGATCTCGAAGTCCTCGGGCCACGGGCTGATCCCGACGCCCAGCGAGAACCTGTTCCCGCTCATCGACGCGAGCGAGGTTGCCTGCTTCGCGACGAGCACCGGCGGGCGGATCGGCAGCTTGAGCACGAACGGGGTGAAGCGGAGGGTCGTCGTCGACGCCGCGAGCGCGGAGGCGAGCACGAAAGTCTCGACGAATTCCTTGCCGTCCAGGAACTCCCTGCTCCCGTCCGGGGTGTACGGGTACGTCGAGTCGGAGACCTCGGGGTACGCGATGCTGTCGGCGACGCACATGCTGTGGTACCCGGCCTCCTCCGCAGCCCGGGCGAGCGGAACGTAGTACGACGGATCCGTCATCGCCTCGGCGTACGTGAATCGCATGGTCACCCTTTCCTCGAACTGCTTGCGGGCGTTCATCCCACTTGCTAAAAATAGAACACGTTTCACCGTTTGTACGCGGTATCGAGATCAGGAGTGCGCGTGGACTTCCGTCCGGACGAGAACCAGGTGGCCGTGGCCGGCCTTGCGGCCGACGTGCTCGGGCACGCCGCCGCGCGCAGTACGGGAGGTTCCGGCGGCGGGCTCACCCCCGACGACGGTGCCTGGCGCGCGACCTGGGCGGATCTCGCCCGGGCGGATCTGCTCGGCCTTCCCGCCCCGGAGGATCTCGGCGGTGCGGGGCTCGGCGTGGAGGAGGTCGCCGCGGTGCTCACCGAGGCCGGCCGTCTCGCCGTCGCCGCCCCGGTCCTGCCCGGTCTCGCACTGGGCATCCTGCCGGTCGCCGCGCTCGGGACGGCCGCCCAGCGCGAGGCACTGCTCCCCGCGGCCCTGACCGGCGAGGAGCTGATCGTCGGCGCGCTGAGCGAGGCTGGGGCCGCGGTCCCCGTCCGCCCCGCCACCCGCGCCGCGCGCACGGCGAGCGGCTGGACTCTGACGGGGCGGAAGGTCGCCGTGGGCTACGCACAGCACGCGGGGCGTCTCCTGGTCAGCGCCGCCACCGACGACGGGCCGGCCGTCTTCGTCGTACCGGCGTCCGCCCCCGGCGTCACCGTGGTCCCCAGCCCCTCCTCGACCGGCGCGCCGGAGGGCACCGTCGACCTGGCGGGCGTCGAGGTCCCCGCCGACGCCGTGCTGGGCGGGTCGACGGACGGCACCGTCGCGCAGGCGGTGCGGGAGTACGCCCTGGCCGGCGCGGCAGCGGTCGCCGACGGTGCGCTCGCCGGGGCGCTGGCGCTCACCGTCGACCACCTGCGCAAGCGGGAGCAGTTCGGGCGACCACTCGGCGCCTTCCAGGCCGTGGCGCAGCAGATCGCGGATGTCTACATCGCCTCGCGCACCGTACATCTCGTCGCCGTCTCCGCAGCGTGGCGGGTCGGCACCGGCTCTCCCGCCGACGAGGCGACCGCGCTCGCGGCGCACTGGCTGGCCGCGGAGGCACCGTCGGCGGTACGGACCTGCCATCACCTGCACGGCGGCATCGGCGTGGACGCGACCTACCCGCTGCACCGCTTCTCCTCCACGATCAAGGATCTGGCGCGGTTCGTCGGCGGAGTCCCGCAGACGCTGCGCGGTCTCGCCACCGCGCACAGCAACGACGTCACCGGTGCGGACGAGTCCGGGAGATTCCTGACGCTCACGGCGGCGCAGCGCGCCCTGCAGGCCGAGCTGCGCGACTACTTCTCGACCCTGATGACGCCCGAGGAGCGCACCGCGATGCTGGTGCAGCGGCACGGCGACGTCTTCCGAGACGTGGTGCTGCGCATGGGACGCGACGACCGGCTCGGCGTCGGCTGGCCGGTGGAGTACGGCGGCAAGGGCTTCGGACCCATCGAGCAGTACCTGTTCGTCAACGAGGCCGCTCGTGCCGACGTGCAACTGCCCTCGGTGACACTGCAGACCGTGGGACCGACGCTGCAGGCCTTCGGCACCGAGGAGCAGAAGGCGAGGTTCCTGCCGAAGATCCTCTCGGGCGAGGTGCATTTCGCCATCGGCTACACCGAACCGGAGGCGGGCACCGACCTCGCCTCGCTGCGCACCACCGCCGTTCGCGACGGTGACCACTACGTGGTGAACGGACAGAAGATCTTCACCACCGGCGGCCACGACGCCGACTACGTGTGGATCGCCGTCCGCACCGACCCCGATGCGCCCAAGCACAAGGGCATCTCGATCCTCATACTCGACACGAGGGATCCCGGCTACAGCTGGACGCCGATCATCACGGCGGACGGCGCGCATCACGTGAACGCCACGTACTACAACGACGTCCGGGTACCGATGGACATGCTGGTCGGCGTCGAGAACGAGGGATGGAAGCTGATCACCACACAGCTCAATCACGAGCGTGTCATGCTCGGGCCGTCCGGCCGCATCGGCTCTCTGTACGACCGGGTGGCCGCCTGGGCGCGGGAGAAGGGCCTGCTGGACGACCCCGACGTGGCGGGCGCGCTGGCGCGGGTGCGGGCGGCGGAACTGGTCAACGAGCTGCTGAACTGGCAGGTCGCGGCCGCCGAGGCCGGCGGCCCGGTCGACGTGGCCGATGCCTCCGCCACCAAGGTCTTCGGCTCCGACCGGATCCAGGGGCTCACCGCGCTGCTCGAGGAAACGGTCGGGACGCATGGAGATCCGGCGGATCCCGCGACGGCGGAGCTGCTGCACTGGCTCGACGTTCAGGCAAAACGCCACCTGGTGCTGACCTTCGGTGGTGGCGTCAACGAGATCCAGCGCGAACTCATCGCCCTCATGGGCCTGCAGCTGCCACGGGTGCCCCGGTGAGCGCCTCAGGACAGGAGGACGCGACCACCGCAGCCGTCCTCGCCGCGGCGGAACGGATCCGTGCCCTCGGTGACTCCACCCCACGCGCCGGGCGGGACCCGGTGAACCAGCCGATGATCAACAACTGGACCGAGGCCATCGGCGACACCAACCCGCTGTACTCCGATCCCGCGTTCGCGGCGCAGTCGATCTTCGGCGGGCCGGTGGCGCCGCCCGCGATGGCGCAGGTCTGGTCGATGCGCGGGCTGCGCGGCGAGCGCGCCGATGACGATCCGCTGGGCCTGATGACCGCAGCGCTCGACGATCTCGGTTACACGTCCGTGGTCGCCACCAACTCGGATCAGACCTACCACCGGCCCCTGCGGCCCGGCGAGGAGATCACCGCGTCGTCGCGGCTAGAGGACGTGGTGGGACCCAAGAAGACCGGGCTCGGCGAGGGCTGGTTCTTCACGACGCGCACGCTGTGGCGGGTGGGCGAGGAGGTGGTGGCCGAGATGGTCTTCCGCATCCTAAAATTCCGCCCTCCGTCGGCTGATGCGCCCGAGGCCGTCGCACCCGACGCGGGACCGAGCGGACGGATCATCGACGCCTCCGCCTACGCGGGCGGCGTACTGCGACCGGTGATCTCCCGAGACACCGCCTTCTACTGGGAGGGCGCGAAGACCGGTGAGCTGCGGATCCAGCGCTGGGGCGAGACCCTGCGGCACCCACCCGGGCCGATGGACCCGGGCGGCGACCTGTCGCTGACCCCCGACTACATCGTCTCCCCCGGCACGGGCACGGTCTTCAGCTTCGTGGTGCACCACCACCCGAAGGTCCCAGGCAAGCGCCTGCCCTTCGTCGTGGCGCTCGTGGAACTCGACGAGGGCGTGCGCGTGCTCGGAGAGCTCATCGACGTGGATCCCGCGACCGTCGAGATCGGCATGCCCGTCCGCAGTGTCTTCCTCCGCGTCGATGATGATCTGACCCTGCCCGCCTGGGAGGCACGATGAGTCACCCCACCACCCTGCGCACGGAGGCGGTCACCGTCGGTACCCCGCTGCCGCCCATGACGATCCACGCGAGCACCACCTTCGTGGCGACCACCGCGATCGCGACCCGCGACTTCCAGGACGTGCACCACGACCGCGATGCGGCGCACGCGCGCGGGAGCAAGGACATCTTCGTCAACATCCTCACCGACAACGGCCTGGTCCAGAAGTACGTGACCGACTGGGCGGGCCCGGAGGCCTTCGTGCGAAACATCTCCATCCGGCTCGGCGCCCCCTGCTACGCAGGCGACACGCTCCATTTCTCGGGCACCGTCACCGCGGTCGACGGTGCCGCCGTCACCGTCGCCGTGACGGCGAAGGGGGCTCTGGGGGATCACATCTCCGGCACCGCGACCGTGGTGCTGCCGGCATGAGCGGGCTGAGCGGCAGAGCCGCGATCGCCGGCATCGGGGCCACCGAGTTCTCCAAGGACTCCGGTCGCAGCGAACTCCGCCTGGCGGTGGAGTGCGTGCGCGCGGCCCTCGACGACGCCGGCCTCGCTCCGCGGGACGTCGACGGCCTGGTGACCTTCACCATGGACACCAACTCCGAGATCGCCGTGGCCCGCGAGCTGCGGATCCCCGAGCTGACCTTCTTCAGCCGCATCAACTTCGGCGGCGGCGCCGCGGCGGCCACGGTGCAGCAGGCCGCGATGGCGGTGGCGACCGGCGTCGCCGACGTGGTCGTCGCCTACCGCGCCTTCAACGAACGCTCCGGGCATCGCTTCGGTCAGGTATCGAACGCTGCTGCGCAGCAGGTCAACACGAACGGCATCGACAACGCCTTCCACTACCCCGCCGGGATCGCCACCCCGGCGGCCACGGTCGCGATGGCGGCGCGGCGCTACATGCACGACTTCGGCGCCACGAGCGAGGATTTCGGCCGGGTCGCGGTTCTCGACCGGGCGCGGGCCGCCACCAACCCCGCCGCCTGGTTCTACGGTAAACCGATCACTCTGGAGGAGCACCAGGCGTCGCGGTACGTCGCGGAGCCACTGCACCTGTTGGACTGCTGCCAGGAGTCGGACGGCGGTGTGGCACTGGTGATCACGAGCGTCGAACGCGCCCGTGACCTGAAGCGGACCCCCGCCGTGATCGCCGCCGCCGCGCAGGGCAGCGGACCCGATCAGTACGTCATGACCAGCTACTACCGCGACGGCCTCACCGGCCTGCCCGAGATGGGCGTCGTCGCCGGACAGCTGTGGGCGCAGGCCTCGATGGCCGCGTCGGACATGGATCTGGCGGTGCTCTACGACCACTTCACCCCCTACGTGCTCATGCAGCTCGAGGAGCTCGGCTTCTGCGGGCGGGGCGAGGCACCGTCGTACCTGGCGGACGGAACCTGCGAGCTCGACGGAGCCCTCCCCCTCAATCCGCACGGCGGGCAGCTGGGTGAGGCCTACATCCACGGGATGAACGGCATCGCCGAGGCCGTGCGGCAGCTGCGGGGCACAGCGGCGAACCAGGTCGCCGGGGCGGAGCGGGTCGTGGTCACCGCCGGGACCGGGGTTCCGACCAGCGGTTTGGTACTGAGTAAAGTCTGAGGAATGAGCGAGTCGGATTCGGACAAGGTGGACCTGCGGAGCGAGATCCCCCGCTTTCGGCCTGCGACGCCGCCGCCCTCGTTCGGCGATTTCGTCGAGAACATGCGCCGGTTGCAGGACCTCGCGGTGAGTGTCGACGCCCCTGAGGACGTGTACGCGGAGGCTCGCGACCGCGCGGCGGAACTGGTCGAGCTGCTCGCTCCCCATGCGGCGCGCGAGGGCAAGGGTCCGGCGAACCGCAGCATGATGCTGCCCGGACGCGGCAGCCTCCTCATGCCGCCCTTCCGGATCGAGAAGTTCGACGAGGAGTCGGTCGTGGCGCGGGGAGTCCTGCGTCGTTACCACCTCGGCGGCGGCGGGGTGGCGCACGGCGGCGTACTGCCGCTCATCTTCGACGACAACTTCGGCAACGTGGTCTACGCCGCGAAGCGACCCATCAGCCGCACCGCCTATCTGCATGTGAACTACCGCAAGGTGACTCCGCTCGACGTGCCCCTGGTCATTGAGGGCCACGTCGACCGCGTCGACGGACGCAAGACCTTCGTCACCGCCCGCCTCACCGAGGAGGACGGGACGCTGCTCGCCGACGGCGAGGGCCTGATGGTGCAGTTGCTCCCCGGGCAGCCCTGAGGCCGGGCGCTACTTGCGCCCCAGCGCGGCGTCCATGCCACTCACGTCACTGATCTTCCAGTCCTGCTTGGAGTCGATCGTGAGCGTGTAGGTGGCGGTGGAGGGGATCCCCTCCGGCCGCTGCGTGCTCTTGGTGATCATGTTCAGGAAGACGTTGACCATGATCAGGCCGTCCTTGTCGGATGTGACGATGGTGCCGAGCGGAGTCGCGGTGGACTGCCACTGCAGGGGCACGACGATCTGCTCGAACTGGGTAGACGCCTCCCGGAGCTGGTTCGCCAGCTCGTCGGTGGTGTTCGCGGTGAGCGCGGTACGCCACCCGGCCAAGTTCTGGTAGTCGATCGTGGCCGCGCCGATCGCGTACTTCTTCGCGACGTCCTGGGCGCGGGCGTTCGTCTCCTGCGTCCGGGTGACGGCAGCCAGTTGGTCGCGCGCGTCGTCCCGGGCCGAGGCCGCCGACTGCCAGAGGATCCCGAAGGCCGTGGTGGCGACGGCGAGGAGCACGACGACCGCCGCGAGGGTGAGCATGAGCGGGGTGACGACGATGCCGCGGGGGGCCGCCTGCTTGTCGACGGGGGCCTTCGTCGCCGTGGCCGCAGACTTCGTGGTGGACTTCGCCTTCGCCGCGATCTTCCGCGTGACCTCCGGCTCCTCGGTGATCTCGTCGGCCGTCTCGTCGATCTCGGGCTCGGTTACCGCCATGGTGCTATCCCTCTCCCGCAGCGCCGTCGGAAAAGCCCAGGCAGGACAGCTCGACGCTCACGATCTCGTGAGCAGAACTGTAACACGTTCCACTTTACGCGGGAACGGATCGAGCGGGAATGCCCGAGCCGCGCGTCAGCGCACCCGGAACCGAGCGGAGGCTACCCGGCGCGGCGCTGGTGCGCGGCTGGATCGTCGAAGACGGCCGTCGACTGCGCGGCGGCGATGCGCCAGGCCCCGTCGTCCTTGGACAGCACGTAGAGAGGGGCCGCGTCGGGCACAGCGGGGTGCGGCGCACCGTCGGGCCCCAGCGGCCGGACCCGGACACTGACCGCGGCGACGTCCGGGCGGATGAACAACACCCGCTCCACCACGTAGTCGGCGGCGCCGCGCGCCATCGAACCGTGGACCGTGCGCGCCAGGAAGGCGTCGATCGCGGCGCGGCCGTGGAGGCGGCGGCCGTGCGCCGTGGTCCAGACCGCGTCATCGCGGAACAGTGAGCGCACGCGCGGGACGCTGCCGGCGCGTTGCGCCTCGAGCACCTCGGCGACGAAGTCCACGATCGCCGCGGCATCGCCCGGGGCGCCGTCGCCCAGGAAGTCCGGAAGGGCGCGGGAGTGGGCCCGCGCGAGGTCGTCAGCCATGCCTCAAGACTCGTCTATCAACCCCGGTCGAGGTCAAGCCTTCGATTCAGGGCGATTCGATCGCGTCGCCGTCGACGCGCCGGTAGTACAGCTCGTTGACCAGGCGCGTCAGCAGCAGGACACCCGTCACCATCAGCAGGAAGCTCATGACGCGGAACGCTATTGCCGCCTCCGGGCGCCGGGAAGGGGCGTTGACGGAACTCTGACGCGTCCTTGACGCCGCGAACGAAAAACTGATATCACTTAGATAAGTGATATCAGAATAAGGAGGGGTGATGACAGCCATCGTTCAACCCGAGGACACCCAGGTCGCGATCACGGAACGAGCGGCGTGGCACGCCGGGGCGGGCGCGGCAGTGGGGGTCTTCTTCGGCTTCCTCGCGCTCGTCGCGGGGGCCGTCGGCATCGTCGTGCTGTCGATCGCGACGCAGACGCCCGTTCTGATCGTGCTCAGCGTGCTCCTGGTCATCGCGGCCTTGCTGCTGCTCAGCATGATCGTGGTCGTGGCCCCCGGGCACACTCTCGTCGTGCAGCTCTTCGGCCGGTACGTCGGCACCGTGCGCAGCCAGGGCCTCGGCCTCGTCCTGCCGCTCACCACCCGGCAGCGGGTCTCCGTGCGCGTGCACAACTTCGAGACCGCGGAGCTCAAGGTCAACGATTCGACGGGCAATCCCGTGAACATCGCGTCGATCATCGTCTGGCAGGTCGCCGATACCGCCCGCGCCACGTTCGCGGTCGAGGACTACGAGGAGTTCATCGTCTCCCAGGCCGAGTCCGCGCTGCGGCACGTGACCACCAGCCACCCGTACGACGCCGACGACGCCGTCGCCGACGCGACCTCGCTGCGCGGCTCGACCGATCAGGTGGCCGCGGAGCTCGCCGAGCAGGTCGCCGCCCGCGTCGAGCTGGCCGGCCTCGAGATCCTCGAGGCACGCATCTCCGCGCTCGCCTACGCGCCCGAGATCGCGCAGGCCATGCTCCAGCGGCAGCAGGCGTCCGCGCTACTCGCGGCACGCTCGAAGATCGTGGAAGGCGCGGTCGGGCTCGTGGAGAGCGCGCTGACCCGGCTCGAGGCCAACGGCATCGTCGAACTCGATGACGAGCGGCGGGCCGCGATGGTCTCGAACCTGCTGGTGGTGCTGTGCTCCGACAGCCGGACCACGCCCGTGGTGAACACGGGGAGCCTGTACAGCTAGTGGGACCGACCGACTCCCCGGACGCCGGGAGCGACCGTCCGGAGCGGGGCCGTAAGGCGGTCCCGCTCCGGATCGACCCCGAGGTGTACCGCGCCCTCGCGAAATGGGCCGCCGACGATCTGCGCAGCGTCAACGCGCAGATCGAATTCCTGCTGCGCAGGGCGCTCGACGATGCCGGACGGATGCCGGCGAAGGCGCGTCCGATGCGGAGGCCCGGTCGGCCGCCGGCGAACCCGGATCAGTCCTGACCACTGTTGGCAATCCAAGTAAGGTCAGCGTAACCTTCCCTCGCGGTCGTCGCGATTCCCGCGGCGCACGCGGGAGGAAGGACCCGAAACTCATGAAGCTCTCCCTGGCGCGCGCAGCAGTGGTCGCGCTCACGCTCGGCGCGCTCACCGCGTGCGGCAGCGGCGCACCGTCGGACACGACGACGAGTCGCGCCGCCGGCGACGGGTTCCCGCGAACCATCGAGCAGGCGATGGGCAGCACAACGATCCCGAGCCGGCCCCAACGCGTCGCAGCCCTGGATGCCTCCTTCGCCGACGCGACGCTGATGCTCGACACCAAGCTGGTCGCGTTCACCGAGTACAACACCCTGGGCGACAAGCTGCCGGACTACCTCGGGGCGTCGGCAACGAACTACGGCGCGGATGCTGTCAGCGTCGGCAAGCTGGCGTCGCCCTCGCTGGAGAAGATCCTCGTGACCAAACCCGACCTCATCGTGAGCGCGAAGGTCCGGCACGCCAAGGAGTACGCGCAGCTCACCGGCATCGCACCGACTGTCTTCAGTGAGACCACCGGCCCCACCTGGAAGGACAACATCCGGCTGCTGGCGAAGGCCCTCGGCAAGGAGGATCTCGCCGAGCGGCGTCTGGCCGAGTACGAGACGCAGGCTCGCCGCGTCGGGGATGCTGTGAAGGCCAAGTCCGGGCCCGACACCACCATCTCCGTGGTTCGCTTCCTGGACGGTCCCACGCGCCTCTACGCGAAGAAGTCCTTCTCCGGCATCGTGCTGCAGGACGCCGGTCTGGCGCGGCCGGCGTCGCAGAACATCGACGAGTTCATGACCGAGATCAGCGCCGAACGCATCCCGTCCGCCGACGGTACGAAGATCTTCGTGACCACCAACGGCGACAAGGGCGTCGACTCGCTCAACACCTTCCGTCAGAACCCGCTGTGGGCACCGCTCGCGCCGAAGAGCGTCGAGGTCAAGGACGCCGAATGGATGAGCGCCGTGAGCGTGCAGGGTGCCTATCACATCCTCGCCGACATCGCGAAGGCCTTCGACGTGCCCGGTCCCGCGTTCCCCGAGTGGCTCTCGGGGAAGTAGGCCGAGGCGACGGTGCGGACACGCTGGACGCCGATGCGCCGATCGCACGATTCGTACTGTCGCTATGTCACTGTGACCACTGGCGACAAACCGGACGTCACAGTGCGAGACAGCCCCGTTGAGCGGTGAATTTGGTGGGCGCCGGGGCGGTCAGTACACTTGGTCCTCGGTCCTGCACCCCGTGCGGGGTCACGCCGCCTTAGCTCAGTCGGTAGAGCGCTTCACTCGTAATGAAAAGGTCGGGGGTTCGATTCCCCCAGGCGGCTCCAAATTCTGCAGGTCAGGCCGGGTACTTCACCCGGGCCTGACCTGCTCTCGTTTCACGACCGCCGGCACCGGGCGGTGGTTCAACGGGCCGCCTCCCGGCGATCCCTCGGCATTGCCGTAGTCAATCCGCACGGGACAAGTCGATCCGCCCGGGAACAAACGGCTGCACCCGTTCATCAGAGAACCATGACGCAAGAACCGATGGATCTGAACGGTGACGGCTACGCCGAGACGCTGGCCGTGGACACCGATGGAGATGGGTACGCCGAGACGCTGGCGATCGATACCAACGGCGACGGTTACGCCGAGTTCGTCCAGGTCGATACGAATCGCGACGGCTACGGCGAGACGGGGCTGATCGACACGAACGGTGACGGATACTACGAGACGTACATCGTGGATGCCGACGGTGACGGCACAACCGAGACGATGCTCAGCGACACCGACGGTGACGGGTACGCCGAAACTCCGGTCGGTACCGCGAGCGCTCCCACGTACTCGACCCCCGACAGCTCAGCCACGCCTACGGCGGGGGCACCTGCCGCCGAAACGCCGGCGCCGTCGGACACCGTGGCCGACACGCTCTACGGGCTGCTGGAAGATGCCTACGCACGCGACGAGAAGGCCCTGGCGGACTTCCAATCGGACTACGAGAACTCCGGCCCCCACGACGCCCTCACCCAGAACGCCTACTACAACGCGCTGCTGGACCACCAGATCCAGGACACGCACACGGCCGACGTGATTCTCGGCCTCGACCGGGACTCTGATCACGACGGGACCTACGACGGCCTCGACCCGCATCCCTTCACGTACGACTGACGGCATCGAGCCCCGAACAGGAGAACGACGATGGCAGATTCCTGGTCTCTTAGCATCGATTTCGGGACGTCCAATACCGTGGCAGCGGTTCGTGACGGACAGGCCGCGCCACAGACGGTCCGACTGGGTGAGAAGGGCGACCTCCTGCCGTCCGCGGTGTGCTACATCGACGGTGAGTTGATCGTCGGGGCCGCAGCGGTCCGGTCGGCGGCGTTCGCGCCGGAGGGCTTCGAAGCGTCGCCCAAGACGCTGCTGGGCCGCAACACCGCCCGGCTCGGCGACGCCGAACTTGACACGGTGGATCTGGCCGCAGCGGTCCTGCGTGAGGTGCTGGCCAAGGCCCACGCCCGCGCCAATCGGGACTTCGGCGCAGTCGTGCTGACGCACCCCGAGGCGTGGGGCAGACACCGGCGCGATCGGCTGCGGCGCGCCGCGCTGGCGGCCGGAGTGCCCGATTCGACCCTGACCTTGCTCGTCGAGGCACAGGCGGCTGCTCGCTACTACACCCACGAACGCACCGATCTGCCCATAGGGTCCCGGATCGGGGTTTTCGACTTCGGAGCCGGTACCTGTGACGTCGCCCTGCTCGAGCGCACATCGACCGGGTTCCGAGTGGTGGACAGCCACGCCGCCATCGATCTCGGCGGCGACAACTTCGATGAGGCCATCACCACGTGGCTGGCTGGTCAGTACGACGATGCGGGAGTACTGGAGCGGCTCGACGCGGCCGACCGGCTCGCTCTCGCCGATCGGATCCGCGAGGCGAAGGAGGATCTGTCGTCGGCCCCGGTCACGCGGATCCCTGTGCCCGGCGCAGGGTTCAAGGTCCTCACTCGGGACGAGTACGACCGGCTGATCGCCGCCGACGTCGGCCGGGCTGTGGGGCTCGCTCGACGAGTCCTCTCCTCTGGTGGAACCGATCCTCGCTCGGTGACCCTGTATTTGACCGGGGGCAGTAGCCTGACCCCACTGGTCCATTCGGAACTCGCCGGAATCGCCCAGATCGGGCACCTGTCGGTGGACCCGAAGACCGTGGTCGCGACCGGAGCGCTCTACACCCCGGCCGCACCGGTCGGCGACATTCCGGCCACACCGCCCCGCGACATTCCAGCCGCACCGGCCCGCGGCCCGGTGCCGGTGCTGCCCGGCGCACGAGCGGGTTCGGACGAACCACCGAGCCCACCGCGGCCGACGCCGCGTCCGGCTCCGCCTGTACCTCCCGAAGGGCGCCCAGCCGGACACGTGGCGCCAAGACCGGAGCAGAAGCGATCCGATCAGGCGCCCGTGGCCGACGGCCCACCGACGAACAGCGATGTCCCCGTCACCACACCCCCGCGGCCCGCGCCCGCACCTCCGCACACCGGCAACAAGCGAAAGTTCCCCATCGCTGCCGGCGGCCTGGCCGCCCTGGTCATCGGGCTCGGGACGCTCGTCGCGAACGGGGTGCTGGGCAACAGCTCGTCCAGCTCGTCCACCACGACGGCTACGCGAACGACATTCGCGACGACGACCTCGACCGCGTCGATCGAGGCCGGCTACACCCGATGCGGCACCGTCAGCTATCCGGCGGGCACCAGCGGAAGCCTCACCTTCGCATCAGGAACGACCGGACTTGTCGCGTTCCAAGGGAATCTCACGTGTGTCGAGGCCGAGGACGTCGTGGGAGAATTCGTGAAAGCCGCAGCGAACTCCAGCAACGTGCAGACCTCCGTCGGCAGGTGGTCGTGCTCACACAGTTACCCCTACCTCGTGCAGACCGAGCGGATATTGAGCGTCTGTACGCGTGGCTCCAATGACCGGATCCACGTGTACAAGCAATGAGGAATCGCCGTGCGCCCGACCGCCGGGGGTAGTAGGTCGACAGGATCCGTGACGAAGCTCGTCGACTCCGGCGGCGGACGAGCACAGACCGCTTACGATTCGACTGCGGGAGCCGCCTCGCCCCGCGAATGCGACGTCGTCCGCCGGGGCCGAAACAAGGGGGCCGGTCGAGGGATGATGACCTCGGGGAGCGTGGGTGCGCCGGACCGTGGCGTGCGGCATCGTCGGGTCGTGGAAACGACGGCCACCGTATGACCGGCGATCGAACCGCGCTCCGGGCCCGGTTGGAGGAACTGCTCGCCGAGGTGGCGCCGTACCTGAGCACCGATGCCGAACGGGACGTCATCCGGTCGGCCCGTGCCAGGCTGGACGGTGACCTGACCGTGGCCCTCCTCGGCCGGGTCAGTTCCGGCAAGTCGACGCTGCTCAACGCGCTGGTCGGAGACCGCGTCGCTGTGACCGACGCCGGTGAGTGCACAAGGATCGCGACGCTCTACCGGCACGGGTTGCAGGCACACACCGATGTGATCGGGCTGGACGGTACCCGGCAAGTCCTGCCCGGTGTGACCCTCACCGACTATGAGCGCCCTGCCGACGAGATCGACTTCGCGATCGCCTACCACCACTCGCGGGTACTCGCGACCGAATACCGCGTCATCGACACACCGGGGATCAGTTCCGGGTCGGAGGATCCCGCCGCGCAGCGCGCCACCGAACGGGCGATCCTCGGCTCCGGCGGCGAACTTCCGAAGGCGGATGTCACCCTCTTCATGACCCCCGCGACCGGGCCGCGCGAGGACGAATCGGAGTTTCTGCGGTCGATGGGCGCCAACCGGCACAACACCATCTTCCTGTTGCACCACGCCGACCAGGTGGGGTCCGGCGCGTGGGGCGACGAGGACCCGTTCGAGGTCGCAGCCGGGCTGGCCACGAAACTCGCCGTCCGGCACTCCGCTGTCACCGGGGCGGTCCTGCCGGTAGCTGCCCTGTTGGCCGAAACCGCGATCCTGGGCGTGACCGAAACCCAGGCCAAGGACCTGGCCGCTCTCGCCGACCGCGATGACTTCGCCATGGACGTCTTCGCCATGGACGACCTCCTGCAGAACGGTGACGGTGATCCGTGCGTCCACGCCTCCGTGACCGACCTGCACCAACGACTTTCGGACTACGGCCTCCGACACGGGCGCGCCGTCGCCGGTGACGGAGCCGCCGCGCTCAACGACTGGCTGTTGCGCCGCTCGGGACTGCCGGACGTCCGTGCGGCGATCAGGTCCCGGTTCCAGCGGTACAGCTCTGCGATGAAGGCCATCGCGGTGCTCGACGATGTCCGCCGGCTGGCCGGCGGTTCGGCGCACCGACGCGACATCCTCGACGCACTCGATGATGCCGAGCAGAGCGACGAACTGCACATGCTTCGCGCCTTCGATGCACTGGACACCCTGAGCACCTGGCGGCCTACACACCCGTTGGTCACCGAACTCGACCACGTGTGCACAGCGGCGACCGCGCCGGCCCTACTCCGGATGCCCGGCGACACACCGCCCGATGAGTTGGTGAACGCGGCGCTCGATCGGCAACGGGACTGCCAACGACGGAAGGCGTCCGCGCTCGCCGCGCCGGAACAACTCGCACTCCGCGTACTCGAACGCAGCTATCAGCTCGTCGTGACGTCGATCCGTGCCGAACGCGCCACCTCGGAGGGCAGCACATGACTATGACGAACCGCGACCGGAACGCCGAGGCCATGGAGATCCTCGATCGGAGCCAGCAGTTCCTGGAGGCGGTGAAACAAGTATCGACGGTCGCTCGGATGCGCGAGATCCGGGCTCTGCCGACCCCGCCGCCGACGGTGGTGGTGATCGGAGAGGTGAAGCGCGGGAAGAGCTCACTGGTCAACGCACTCACGGGAACGAGCTGGGCTCCCGTGGGGGTGGAGATCACGACGTCCGCCTACATCCGGTTCGAGCCGCCGTTCGGCGGTATCGCGCCGGGCACCGTCCAACTCGAGTTCCTCGACGACCCGTCCGCTCCGGCGGCCAGCCGCGCCGTCGACGGCGACCGCTACCTCATTCCGCGACGGTGGATGACGATCCCGCAGGCCGAACTCGCGGACTGGGTGAGCGTGGACGGTGCGCACGTGCGGGAGTCCGACGCGAACAAGCCGCTCGGCGCGGTCGTGGCCCTCGATCCGGTGAACGCGCCCGGGATCGCGCTGGTCGACACCCCGGGCGTGAACGGGCTGGATCCGGCGCACGCGGAAACCACGCTCCGGGCGACGAAGGGCGAGAGCGTCCTGCTGATGGTGTGCGACGCGAACGCGCCGATCTCGCGCCCGGAACTCGATTTCCTCGCCGGCATCACCACCGACGCTTCGGCGGTCGTGCTGGCGGTCACCAAGATCGACCAGGCACGGACCACGTTCGCGCAGATCATCGATGAGAACCGCGCGCTCCTGGCGGAGTATGCGCCGCGTTTCGCAGGGATCGAGATCGTCGGGGTGTCGAGCGTGTACGCCCAGCAGGCAGCGACGGCCGATCCGGCGCGGCGAGCCAAGGCGATGGAGCGGTCGGGTATCCCTCAGCTGTCGGCCAGGCTCGCCGTCCTCCTGGGAGATCCGCGCCGGTCGCTCACCGTACGGGCGGCGCAGGCCGCGAATCAAGGCATTGAGGCTGCGAAGGGACAGTGGGCGGTTCGCCGGGCGACCCTGGAGCAGGCGCCCGCGGTCGACGCGGACATGACCCGCGAAGCCGCCAGACTCGACGAACTCCGCGCGCGCCAGCGGGATTGGGCTCCGACGCTCAGTAGCAGACTGCAGGCGCTGCAGATCGACACCGACAACGACATCCGGCTACGGCTGGATCAGCTGCGAGCGACGTGGAACCAACAGATCGACCGAATCGGGCTCCAGACGCTGAGCCGGTCCGGGCAGGCCCTGGTCGCGCAGATGACCGCCGACATCGAGGCGATGGCCAAGGCCATCACGGACGACTTCCGCGCCGGCCTGCAGGCGATCGCCATCCCCCTACTCGAGGAGGCGCAGATCAGGTCCGAGTTGATCGACGGCGCGTTCCGCGAGGTTGACTACTCGCTGCGTTCACACGCCGAGTACGCCCCCGGCAAAGGACTGATCGACCCGGCGACGTTGAGCGCCGCGATGTCGGGCGGGCCGCTGCTGGCGCTCGGCTCGGCGGTCGGCATCATGATTCCAGGTGGGCCGCTGGTGGCGGGCGCGCTGTGGGCCGCGGTGGTCGTCGGCTTCAAGGCGACCAGGGGCGGTAAGGAGGCCCTGCACCGGTGGCTCAACGAGTCCGTACGCACCGCACGCGAGGATCTGCAGAACCAGGTGCGCACGGTCATGGTGCAGGTGCCGCACGAACTCCGAACGACCTACAGTCGGCGCCTGGAGGACAACATCGCGGAGGCGAAGAAGCTCCTGGACCAGGCACGCGAAGCCGAGGCTTCGAACGAGACCCGCCAGGCCGAGCTGAGCAAACTGAACCGGTCGATCGCCAAGGCCGAGGAGCTCCAGGGGCAGCTGCGCCCGCACCTGAGGTGGTAGGGGGTCCTCCGGCATCACCCCACGGTCGGGGAGCGAGGCCCGATCCGGGGCACCACTGGAGGGCCGTGATGCTCGGTCTGATCGCCGGGGGTCGACGGTGCCCGCTGAACGGGCGTGGCCGGAGTCACCTCGGTACATTCAGGGTCGCCCGCCAAGACCAGCGCGGCCCCGGCGATCAGCGCGACGAGGCCGGAGGCGACACCGGCGAGCAGCGTCTGAGATCGGGTCATCGGTTCGGATTCCTCTCCTGATCGGAGTCGGCGTACCGCCACACGCTCACCTGCGGCTCACGCAGCACAACGACGCCATCGCACCACCCGGGACGGATCACGGAAGCGATCCTCTTGTGCCGCGCAGGGTCGTCCGTCGGTTCCGTCGCCCTCGCGTCGTGTCGTTCCGCATCGAAGACGGTGCCGACCGGGACATCGATCAGCTCGACACCCGACCGCGCCAGTACCTGCTCGACATGGGCGCTGACCTCCGGGCTACGGCTGAGATCGTGCACCCCGATCAACCCCTCGACGAGTCGGCGATCCGGTGCTCCCTGACCGGTGTCACGGGTCTGCGGTGACCCCGTCGGCGATTCCGGGGCCGACGATGCCGGCGGTCCCGCCTGGGGCGGACGCAAGGGCAGAGGCTGAGGCCAGGAGGGCACCGCGGTGGGTTGCCGGACCGTGGCAGCCGCGATGCAGTAGCCACAGACCGCAGCGCCGACGAACACCGCGAGGACCAGCAGCAGTCGAACCACGAATTCCATCGCACATCCGTCCCCTCGCCCTACGTCCGCCCCCGTGTTGTCGAGAAACGAACTGATCGAACACTTGGAGTCGCGCTGACCGGATATTGTTCCCAGTCGCCCGAAAAGGACTAAAGGGATATTTCTTATAAACCGGTCGAACCGGCCACAATACGGGTATTCAGTGCGGCGAGGATCGGTCCTCTCGATATTGCCGGACGACGACACTCACCCGCCCTATGCTGGGAAGAACCTGAGTCATCGGGGTACCGCGGCCTACAGGAAGCTGGGTCGGAATTGGACGACGAACGTGACCTGATCCAACGGGTACGCACCGGTGACGAGCGTGCCTTCGCCGACCTCGTTGAGCGCAGTCGCGGAGTCACCTGGGCCGTGTGTCTCCGAATCACGGGCAATGCTCATGATGCCGAGGACGCCTTGCAAGACACCCTGGCCGCGGCGTGGACCAATATCCATCACTTCCGCGGCGACTCGCGGTTCTCGACCTGGCTGTTCCGCATCGCCACCAATGCGGCCCTCGCGGTAGTCCGCCGTCGAGAGGTGACCGACGAGCCCGTCGACGGCCCGTCGACCGAGCGCGACCCGGGAGATCGCATCGCTGATCGCGACCGGGTGCAGTCGGCCCTCACCCGACTACCCGAGTCCTTCCGCACTGCGCTCGTGCTGCGCGTCTACGGAGACCTGTCCTATGCCGAGATCGCCGCCCACCAGGGCGTTCCGATCCAGACGGTGAAAAGCCGCATCTCCCGCGCCCGGGCCATGATGAGCGAACTGCTCGCGCCCCCGGACATGACTCGATGAGTACTGTTGCAGTCCGCACTCCGCCGTCATTTTCATCGATGAGCGATCGCTCGGGAACAAAACCCGTGGCTTCCGACTCATACCTCCGAACGGCGTGACCGTCACGCCGACGGCAACGACCGCCGCACAGCGGCTGATCGGGGGCGGCGAGAGTGGACGTACCAGCGGACGACTCGGACGACCGAACATGGTGGCGGGCACTGCTCGACGGCTACGACCGGGCTCTCGACGTCCCGCCTGAAATCTGGAGCCGAGCGGTAGTGACGGCCTTCGACGCGGATCCGACCCAGCACCGGGACCTGATCCCCGATGACGAGTACGCCGATTGGAGCGACGAGGGCACCGTCGAGCCCGTTGCGGACGACCGTCCTGACGGCGAGTGGGACGGCACTTCCGAACCGCACCCGGCCACCGACCACCACGAACCACCAGCTTCCGGTCACGTCACGATCAGCGGCGACGACATCGAGAGCGAGCTCTGGAGCGATGCCGCCGTCACCGACGAGTACATGGATTTCACCGACGATACCGAGCAGTCGGGCGACGGCACATGACCCGGCATCCGTCGTCGACGTAACGAACGCACTGCGTGAAGGACCTGCTTTGAGCGACGAATGGATGTTGAGCATCGATTTCGGAACGTCGAACACGGCTGCGGCGGTGCGCCACGGAGACGCCGAGCCGAGCACCGTCCGGCTGGGAACGAGCAGTGACTTCGTCCCGTCGGCGGTCTGTTTCGACGACGGTGTCCTCCTCGTGGGGGCAGCGGCTGCACGCTCAGCGCTGATCTCGCCGGACGGATACGAGGCCTCCCCCAAATCGCTCCTCGGCCAGGCCACCAAGGACCTCACGGGAACCGAGTTCGACACGGTCGAGCTGGTCGCGGCGGTGCTGCGCGACGTCGTGACGAAAGCACAGGCGCGTGCTCATCATGCGTTCGACAGCGTCGTCATCACCCACCCGGAGCAGTGGGGCAGACGACGGCGGGACCGATTGCGGAGTGCGGCCTTGTCCGCCGGCATTCGTGAGGATGGACTCAGGCTGCTGGTCGAGGCCCAAGCGGCCGCCCGCTTCTACACGGAGAGGCAGCCGGACCTTCCGGTGGGGGCTCGCATCGGGGTGTTCGATTTCGGTGCCGGCACGTGCGACGTCGCCCTGCTTGAGCGAGCACCCGCCGGCTTCACCGTGCTGGCGAGTGACGCCGCGATCGACCTTGGCGGCAACAACTTCGACGAGGCGATCGCCGCGTGGCTCCAGACCCAGTACGACGACCCCGCAGCGTTGGCACGACTCGGCGCCGCCGACCGACTGACCCTGGCCGACCGGATCCGCGAGGCGAAGGAGGACCTGTCCTCGAGCCCGCGCACGTTGATCGCCGTGCCGGGAGGTGGGGGAAAAGTGCTGACGCGCGAGGAGTACCACGGCTTGATCGCCGGCGACGTCGCCCGCCTGGTCGAGCTCACCCGTCACGTCCTGTCCTTCGACGGTGCCGATCCGACCGCCGTCACTCTGTACCTCACGGGTGGCGCCAGCCACACCCCCCTCGTACACAGCGAACTCGCCAGAATCACCACAGTCGGCACCATGCCGGTGGACCCGAAGACCGTCGTCGCGCTCGGCGCGCTCCTCGCGCCGACCGAATCGGTGGAACCGTCCGGGCCGGCGACGCGGACCCCGGGCGGAGCCGCAGAATCAGCCGCCGAAATCTCCGATCCGCAGTACATCCCCAGTGCGGCACAGTCACCCGACAACGACAGGTTCGCATCTGTGCGCGCCGCGGTCGCATCCGCCGCAGACCTCGACCTGCACCGAGCACGTCCTGCGCTGCGACGGCTCATCGCCGACCACACCGCCCGGTTCGGGCCATCGCATCCCGTCGTGCTGATCGCACGGGAACGACTCGCAAACCTGCACACCCACCAGAAGGACGAGGCCATCGCCGAGTACCGCAAGCTGTTGCCCGAGATGCACAGGGTTCTGGGCCCGAACGACGAGGACACGTTGCGAGCGGAAGCGAACTTCATCGAACGGGCGCAGTGGCAGAGGGAGCCGGTACTCCGCGCGCTATCGGACGGAGTCGACGCCGCAGCCCGATGCGCGACCCCGGGTGATCTTCCGTGGTTGCTGCCGATGATCGAATCACGGTACGGCGCCGATCATCCGCTACTCGCGGAAGCACGCGAAGCGGCCGACGAGGCGCGTCGGCGCGCCGAGTTGGATCAGATGCTCGCGGACTTCATCGAGCGGAATCCGTCCACCCAGAGCGCCTCGCAAGCCCCCAGCGCACCGGTCCAGACGACGCTGGCGTTCGGGCAGCTCAACCAAGCCGAGGACGTCGTCGTCGACACGGCGGGCACCGTCTTCGTCGCGGACACGGGGAACAACCGTGTCCTCGCGCTGGCGGTCGGCGACAGGCAGCCGGTCGTCGTACCGTTCGGGAAGCTTCGTGCTCCACGGGCCCTGGCGTTCGATCCGAGTACCGGCACGCTGTACGTCAGCAGTCAACGCTCCCTCAACCAATTACTGTCGTACCGCCCCGAGAACGGCGCCGCACGGGTGCGCGCGGGCTGCTACCTCGCCACCACCTCCGACACGAGAGGGGTCGCGGTCGACGGCAGCGGCACGGTGTACTCAAGCCGCTGGAACGATGGCGTGCATCGGATTCCGCGCAGTGCGGTGCAGTCCGTCCTTCTTCCCTTCGGCTCGAGACTTCTGGACAGCGTGGCAGCTGATGCGGCGGGCGCCGTCTACGCCATCGAGAACGGGACCTGGCGGGTGCTCAGACTGAAGTTCGGCGCAGCCCATCCGGAGGAGCTGCCGTTCGACGGCGCCGCCTCCGGGGGCATCGCAGTGGATCCGTCCGGCGCCGTCTACGTATCCGACTCGGGAGGTGGTCGGGTCTTGAAGCTGTCGCCGGGCGCGGGGGAGCCGGAGGTGCTGCCGTTCCACGACCTACTCTCACCGGCGGGAATCGCCGTCGACGCGGCGGGGGCCATTTACGTCGCGGATCGGGGGAACAACCGCGTCGTGAAGTTGTCTCCCGGCTCGGGCCAGCCGGTGTAGCCCTCGGCGAGGTAGGTCGAGCCCGCCTCCGAGGCGACCAGGGTGTGCAGCTCGCCGAGTTGGCGCTGCTCGTCGAAGTCATCGGCACCGGCCTGCGTGTGCAGCATCGTGGTCATCCAGTAGGAGAAGTGCTGCGCCTTCCACACCCGCGCCAGCGCGCGGTCGGTGTACGAGTCGAGGGCGGCACCGTCGGATCTGGTGAGCGCGAGCTCGATGACCTCGGCGAGCACCCGGACATCGGCCAGCGCGAGGTTGAGGCCCTTCGCGCCGGTGGGCGGGACGGTGTGCGCGGCGTCGCCCGCGAGCAGGAGGTTGCCGTGCCGCATCGGGGTCTGGACGAAGCTGCGGAACGGCAGCACCGTGCGCTCGAGCACCGGGCCCTCCTGCAGGCGGAAGCCGTCGGAGCCGGACAGGCGGGTGCGCAACTGCTCCCAGATCCGCTCGTCGGACCAGGTCGCGGCGTCCTCCGCGGGGTCGCACTGGAAGTACATGCGCTGGACGGTATCGGTGCGCTGGCTGATCAGCGCGAAGCCGCCGGGGCCGCGGGCGTAGATGAGCTCGGGCGCACTGGGCGGGGCCTGCACCATGACCCCGAACCAGGCGAACGGGTACTCCTTGCCCAGCCGCGTGGCCCTGGCGACCAGCGACCGGCAGATGCTCCGCGAGCCGTCGGCGCCCACCACCAGCTCGCCTGTCACGCGATGCCGGCGGCCCTCGGCATCGTCGTACTCCACGACCGGGGTGCCCAGGACGTCCGCGACCGTGGTTCCGGCGACGCCGTACCGCACGTCGCCGCCGTCGCGCACCCGCGCACGGTGCAGGTCGATGAAGACATCGGTCTGCGGGTACAGCCAGCACGACGCCCCGACCAGCCTCTGGAAGTCGATGCGGTGGTTCTCCCCGCCGAACCGCAGGGAGATGCCTTCATGCTCGTGGCCGTCGCGGAGCACTCGATCCGAGACGCCCGACTCGACCAGCAACCGGACACTGTCCCGCTCCAGAATTCCGGCGCGGTGCGTGGTCTCGATCCGCTCGACGGTCCGGTTGTCCAGGACGACGGTGTCGATCCCCGCCACGTGCAGCAGGTGCGAGAGCATCAGCCCGGCCGGGCCGCCGCCCACGATGACGACCTCGGTGGTGGTACTGGTGGCGATCGCTGCCATGGTGATCCGTCCTGCCGGTCAAGTGATCCGATGGGCTTCACCGTACGAGTCGTGGGCCTCGCCCGTAGGTCGTTCTACCTCGACAAGCGCCTGGTAGAAGCTCAGTCGATGAGGACGAACCACCAGTCGTCGGACAGCCGCCGGCCACGCACCTCGCCGCCGAATTCCGGCGAGCTACCGTCCGGCCGGTATTCGAGGGTCGTGACACTGAAGGAACCACCGAAGACGTAGAAGGTGACGGCCCCGTCGGCCTTATCGGTGCTGTACACCTCCTGCGAACCGACTCGCCGGTTGTCCTGGTCGCGAAATTCCGCCCGGGGGTCGGCCAGGGCAGTGCGCGCAGCTTCAGTGAGCCGGGGCTCGTCGAACGCCCAGCGCGCCTTCTGCGGCAGGCCGGTGAACACCGAGGCCAGCGCGAGCAGGCCGATCGCCGGGATGACCAGTAGGTGCCAGGCGAACCGTCGACGACGGAAAGCCCAGGTCACGAGGTAGACGAGCCACGCCACGATGAGAACGACACCACCGAGGAAGCTGAACAACCACCAGCCCAGACCCGCACCGATGGTGTGCGCCCAGGACCAGGCCAGGACGTCGAGGGCGACCAGGACGGCGAGCCCCGTGCCGACACGCTCGAGGAGAATCGGCCGCCGCTCAGTAGCCTGACCTGAATCCGCACTCATCAAGACAGGATAACGATCGCCGAAGACTACGCGATCAGCCGCGGTATCAGGCGGACGAACAGCACCATCACCACCAGTTCGACGAGGGTCTGCGTCACGACGACGAGCGGCGCCAGCGCATACGCGGAGGGCAGGGCGAGGACTAGCGGCAGGATCACGAGCGAGTTGCGGGTCACGCCGCTGAAGACGACGCTCCGGCGGCTCGGCACGTCCAACCGGACGAGCCGGGCCGCCGCCGCGCCCACCGGCGCCATCACCGCCGCGAACAGCACGAAAACGGGGATCGCGAGCAGCAGCGAGGAGAGCCGATCACGGACGCCGGCGATCTGGGAGGTCACCACGACGGCCAGCGTCAGCACCATGATCGGGACCATCGCGCCGGTCACCACCTCCGCGACCACCGCGCCGCGGCGCGTCCGTGCCGCAGCCCACTGCGTCGCCCCCGCGAGCAGCAGGGGCACCACGATGACGAAGCAGAAGGCCAGGACGATGGGCCGGTAGTCGAAGCCGCGCACGACATCCGCGCCGACGAACAGCCACAGGTACACCGGCAGCAGGACCATCTGCGCCGGCATCAGCACCGGCGCGGCCGCGAGCAGCCGGTCCTGCGCGCCGCCGGCGAGACCGCTGAACACGATCACGTAGTCCACGCACGGCGTGAGCAGTACGAACAGCACCCCGACGAGCAGCGCCCGGTCGTGCGCCACCACCCGCGATACGGCGAACACCACGACCGGCACCGCGAGGAAGTTCACCGCCAGCACCGTGCCGAGGAAACGCCAGTCCCGCAGTGCCTCCGCCAGCCGCGCGAACGGGATGCCCAGGAAGGTCGCGTAGAGCAGCACCGCGAGCGCCGGGGTGACGACGTCCCCGGCGGGGCCCGCCACCGTCGGGACCGAGAGCCCGAGGAAGGCCCCGAAAACCAGCCCGGCCAGGTACAACGGGACCTGATGGACCTCCGCCCACCGGGACGCCGCCCGTATTCGCGTCACGGGCACACCCTAGATCCGGCAGCGGGTCAGTAGGGTTCCCCCATGGACACGCCGACGGATGAGGACTGGCCCGAGCCCTCGAGCCGGGTGAAGGAGCTGATCCGGCGCGCCGCGGAGGTCGCCAGCGACGCTCCCGAGGAATGGGTGACCGCGCTGCACGAAGCCACGCTCACCGGCATCATCCTCGCCCCGATCTCCTCGGACCCGAGCCTCGCGGAACTGGTCCGCAACTCCGACACCGCCGTCCTGCTGCACTGGGCCACGCACAACCTGGCGCACCCCGGTCGCCGGGTGCCGCCGAACGCCGATTCCGCGGACACCCTCGCCGTCTCCCGCGACCTCGTCCGACGGGGCCTCGACCTGCAGGGGATCGATGCCTACCGCAAGGGACTCAACTCGGCGTGGACGCTGTGGATGCGGCTGTGCTTCGAGCTCACCGACGATGCCGCCGAGCTGCGCGAGCTGCTGGACGTCTCGTGGACATCCATCTCGACCTACGTCGACGACACCATCGACGCGATCACGATCCGCATGGCCGGCGAACGGGAACAGCTGACCACGGGGACCAACGCGGATCGGCTGGCCGCGGTCACCCTGATCCTCGAAGGCGCCCCGATCACCCGGTCGCGCGCCGAACAGAAGCTGGGGTACCGGCTGACCGGGCCGCACACCGCGGCCGTCATCTGGACCACCGGCGACGTCCGCGACCTGGACGCCGCGGCGCACGCCCTGGCCGGGCGCGCGGGCACCCCGCGGCCGCTGACCGTGGTCGCGAGCGCCTCGGCGCTGTGGCTGTGGCTGCCCGGCACCGTCGTCCTCGATTCCGGTGACCTGGCCCGCGAACTGGCCGATCACCCCGAGGTGCGCGTGGCCATCGGTCGACCTGGCGCCGACCTGGACGGGTTCCGCCGCAGCCATCTCGACGCGACGACCACACAACGCCTGATGACGCGCCTGCGCACCCGCCGGCGGGTCGCGCGGTACGACGACATCGCGCTGATCTCGCTGGTCACGCGCGATACCGGGAAGGCCGACGAGTTCGTCCGCGACACCCTCGGCGACCTGCTGAGCGCCGACCAGGAGACGCGGGAGACCGTCGCCGCGTACGTCGAGGAGCAGTTCAACACCTCCCGCACCGCCGAACGCCTCTACACCCATCGCAACACCGTGATCCGCCGCCTGACCAGGGCGGACGAGCTGCTCCCTCGCCCCCTCGCCGACAACCCCACCGGGGTGGCCGTGGCACTGGACGTGCTGCGCTGGCTCGGCCCCGAGAGCAGCGCGTGACGATGTGCACCAGATCACCCGGCATCCGGGTGCAATCTGTGCTGGTCGCGAACGACCGTCGCACGAGAAAGTAGGTCATCGGTTCGAACACCCCGAACCACGTGGACCAGGAGACAAGCATGACGAACACCACCCCCGAGCACCTCGACATCATCGTCATCGGTGCCGGCATCTCCGGCATCGGCGCCGGTCACTACATCACCACCGAGCTGCCCGGGAAGTCCTTCGCAATCCTCGAGGGCCGGTCGACCTTCGGCGGCACGTGGGACCTGTTCAAGTACCCCGGCATCCGCTCGGACTCCGACCTGCACACCTTCGGCTACGAGTTCAAGCCCTGGGAGGCGAAGGACTCCATCGCCGACGCGCACATGATCCTCGACTACCTGCAGGAGACGATGGAGGAGAACAACCTCGTCGACAAGGTGCGCTACGACCACCGGGTGGTCTCCGCGGACTGGTCGAGCGAGGACGGCCGGTGGACCGTGCAGGTCGACCACGCCGGCGAGCGGATCGTGCTCACCGCGAGCTGGGTGCTCTTCGGCAGCGGCTACTACGACTACGAGCAGGGCTTCACCCCCGAGTTCGCGGGCCGCGAGAAGTTCACCGGGCAGATCGTCCACCCGCAGTTCTGGCCCGAGGATCTGGACTACTCCGGCAAGAAGGTCGTGGTGATCGGTTCCGGCGCGACCGCGGTGACCCTGATCCCCTCGCTCCTGACCAGCGAGAAGCCGGCGGCCCACGTCACCATGCTGCAGCGCACCCCGAGCTACATCATGCCGGTGCCGAAGCAGGATCCGCTCGCGAACCTGCTGCACCGCGCGCTCGGCCACAAGCTGGGGCACGAGATCTCCCGCAAGCGGTTCATCTGGCAGCAGCGCGGCGTCTACGTCTTCGCGCAGCGCTTCCCCGACCTCGCGCGCAAGATCATCCGGCGCGAGAATGCCAAGCGGCTCCCCGAGGGCTACCCGGTGGACGTGCACTTCAACCCGCCGTACAACCCCTGGGACCAGCGCCTGTGCGCCGTGCCCGACGGTGACCTCTTCAAGGCGATCCGCTCCGGCAAGGCCGCCGTCGCCACCGACAAGATCGTGACCTTCGCCGAGACCGGCATCGAACTGGCCAGCGGCGAGCACCTCGACGCCGACATCATCGTCACCGCCACCGGCCTCAAGCTCAAGCTGCTGGGCGGCGTCACGCTCTCGGTCGACGGCCGCGAGGTCGACGTGCCGAACGCGGTGATCCACCGCGGCGCGATGCTCTCCGGCGTCCCGAACGTCGCCCTGGCGATCGGCTACACGAACTCCTCGTGGACGCTCAAGATCGGGATGCTGTGGAAGTACGTCACCAAGCTGATCGCGACCATGGACGCGAAGGGCCTGGACACCGCGGTGGCCGTGGCCGATCCCGACATGGCGACCCGCCCCGCCCTCGACTTCGAGGCGGGCTACGTCCAGCGTGCCCTCACCGAACTCCCCCGCCAGGGCGCGGACGACGACTGGCGCATGTCGATGAGCTACTTCGAGGACGCGAAGCGCCTGTCCAGCGAGCTCTCCTTCGGGGAGGAGTCCGGCCTGCGCCTGAGCTCCAGCAAGCAGGCGAAGGTCACCGTCTGACCTGGGACTTCTCGCCCGACCGCCCGCCGACCGCTACCGTTGACTCGGTGCGGCCGACGGGCGGTCGCGGCAGATGGAGTGGGATGGACGAGCAGTACGTCGCGGGTCACCGGGTGACCCGCGAGTTTCGCCGCGGGGGTCGCCGATGAGCGAGCAGCAGATCGCGGGCTACCGGGTGGTCCGCAAGCTCGGCGGTGGCGGTATGGGTGAGGTCTACCTCGTCCAGCACCCGCGCCTGCCCCGGCAGGACGCGCTCAAGCTGCTGCACGGCTCCGTCAGCAGCAATCCGCAGTACAAGGCCCGCTTCGAGCGCGAAGCCTACGTCCTCGCGCAGCTCAACCACCGCAACATCATCCACCTCTACGACCGCGGCGAGTTCGAGGGCCGGCTGTGGATCACGATGGAGTACGTCGCCGGCCCCGACACCGCCCAGATGCTCGCCCAGCGCGGGCCGATGCCGCTGCCGCTCGCGACCGAGATCGCCGACGGTGCCGGCGCTGCCCTGGACTACGCCTACCGGCAGGCGCGGATCACGCACCGCGACGTCAAGCCCGCCAACATCCTGGTGGCCTTCGACTCCGACGGTGCGCCGCAGGTCAAGCTCGCCGACTTCGGCATCGCCAAGGCCGCCGGGGAGGCCGTCGGCGTCACGTCGACGGGCATCACCGTCGGGACCATGGCGTACATGTCGCCCGAGGCCTTCGACAACAAGATCCTCGACAACCGCGCCGATCTCTACTCCCTCGGCTGTACCGTCTTCGAGCTGCTCACCGGCGAGCCGCCCTTCCCCGGCGACTCCCCCGCCGCGGTCATCTCGGCGCACCTGAACCAGCCCGCGCCGAAGATCACCGCCCGCAACCCCGATCTGCCCGGCCACCTCGACGCCGTCTTCCGCACCGCCCTCGCCAAGCGGCCGGAGGACCGGTACGCCACGTGCGCCGAGTTCGTCGCCGGGTTGCGGGGCCGGGCACCGTCGACCATCCCGGCCGGCACCGCACCGCAGCCCGTGCCCTTCACCGGTGAGCACTCGACGGCGCAGGCCGGGCCCGGTACCGCGCCCTACCCGGGTCCGCCGACGGGGCAGTACGTCCCGACCGGCGAGTACCCCGGTCCGCACACCGCGGCGCAGCCGGCGCCGACGCGCGCCGAGCAGTTGCCCGCCTCGGCCCGGAGGGAGGCCCCGGTCGCGCCGCCGCCCGCGCGGCCGCGCCGCTGGGGACGTACGGTGGCGGCCCTCGCCGCGGTCGTCATCGTCGCGCTGGCCGCGGGGGTGTTCTTCCTTGTCAAGCCGTCGGTCGGCGACCTCGGCGGATCCGGGGGCGGTTCGACGGTGACCGCCTCGTCGATCGAGCTCGTGAACTTCCAGGGCACCGACGATTCGTCGCCGAACCTCAAGAACGTGCTGACCGGCGACTCACCGTCGTGGCGCACTGATCAGTATCTGAGCGGGCCCAAGTTCGGCGGACTCAAGTCCGGCGTCGGTTTCCTCATCACACTGGACCGCGCGGCCTCGGTCACCTCCGGAACCATTGTGTCGCCCAGCGCAGGCTCAACTCTGGAAATACGTACATCGCCGACCGCTGCGGTGAGCTCGCTCGATCAAACCTCGACGCTCTGGGACGGTAAGTTGCGCAGCGGCGACACCGTGTTCTCCGCGAACAATGCTGCGAAGACGCGCTACGTACTGGTCTGGATCACCGGACTGTCGAAGCTTTCAGAAGGCAAGTGGCAGACCACCATTGTTCAGGTGACGCTTCGCGGTCGCTCGTGACCCACGGCAGTATCAACTCGAGGCAGACAATGCCACCTACCTGGCCGTCACCTCTGACCTCGCCAGTACCAACCCGACGATCCACCGGGAAGCGGGGTGGTCTGTCCGTCGAAATAGAAGCAGTCGGAGTATGCTTTGAAGCCTTTTGAGAACGCACCTGCAGCGCTCTCAAGACACGCTCCTTCGACCGGGAACGGCCCGGTCCATACGATCTCGACGGCATTCGCAGTCCCTCCGCCGAGGTTCAACGAAAGTGCTGCCGCGGCCAGAAGTGCCACGCATGTCTTCGATGCCACGAATGCTTGCCTAGCCATCATGTTTCCTCCTAGTTAGATCCGCGCACCACCAAGTACGCTATTTCCTTAGCAAAGGTTGCTGTATCACCGCTTGCCATCGGTTGTTGCAAAGCGACGTCCTACTACGTACTACGTCGCCGTCAGGGCCGAGGACGTTGTGAACACGTAGCCGCTCGACCGGGGTCTGGCCGCCGATCCCGGAGTATGTTCAGCGGTGATTGTGGTGATGCAATCAGACGAGGTAGGTGTCGTCGCGGGCGTCATCGCGGCGGTAGAGCTGGGCGTAGGCCCATTCGGCGGCGAGGGTCCGGTTGAACCGCTCAACCTTCCCATTGGTCCGGGGTCGATACGGCCGGGTCCACTCGCGCGTTGCAGCGCCGAGGGCGGTGTTGAACACCTTCGAGCGGTAGCACGATCCGTTGTCGGTGAGCCCCCTGCGGGCCATGATGCCGTGGTCGGCGAAGAACAACTCTGCCCGCCACCAGAACGCGGTCGCTGCCTCTTTGCACTCGTCGGTGAGGATCTCCGAACAGGCGAGTGGGCTGTAAGCATCGACGGCGTGGTGCAGGTAGTTGCAGCAGTGCCCCCTCGACCCGGCAGCAGGCGCCCATCGCGGTTGCAAGAGCGAAGTCCACAGCTGGGGACGCACGATCGCCGCTCTGGCGGCTGTCGTGATAACGCCCTGGCCGCCGCGGCGTAGTACCTGGTCTCGCCGTCCGGCTGCAACTCGTCAGGCGGCAGCGCAGCCCTGTCCGCGTCTTCGACCAAGCCCGTGAACTTCCAAGGCACCAACGATGCGTCGCCGGGGCCTCAAAGAACGTACTCAGCGGCGACAAGCCGTCCTGGCGCACCGACTTCTACAAGTCCGGTCCCGGCTCCTAGCGGCGGTGGTCGCGCAGCGCCGTCGAGACGCCCGCGGCCATCGCGTCCAGCGCGACGACCGGCTTGACGTTGAGGTCGATCGCCTCACGACACTCCAGTACGGACTCGACGCAGCGCAGCAGGCCCTCGGGCCGCGCGTACCCGGCCAGCCGGCGCGTCTGCTCGGACTCGTCGGGATGCATGAGCGTGACCCCGGCACCCGTGCCCTGCACGAGGGCGTCGCGGAACAGCGCGGCGAGGTCGATCAGGGCGCGGTCGAGGGCGTCGCGCACCGCGCGGGTGCCGCGCGCCTTCTGCCGCTTCTCCAGGTCCTTGAGCTGTCCCGCCGAGCCGCGCATCACGCCCGCGGTACCGCGCCCGACGCCGCCCGCGCCGAGCGCCGTCTTCAAATCCTCGGTCTCCCGCTCGTTGAGATCGGCGTTGAGCTCCTTCGCGGTGGTCTCCGCGTCCCGCAGCAGCTGCTCGACGACGCCGTAGACGCCCTCCGTGGTGGCCGCCCGCGCGAGCCCCAACGCCTGTTTGCGCTGTTTGCGCGCCTCCGGATCGGTGGCGAGGCGCTTGGCCCGCCCGACGTGGCCGCCGGACACCCCGGCGGCCCAGGCCGCGCGCTCGGCATCGATCCCGTCCTTCTCCAGCACCGCCGCGATCGCGGGCGCCGACGGTGTCACCAGCGGCACGTGCCGACAGCGGGACTTCAGGGTGACGGAGATGTCCTCCGGATCGACGGTGGGCGCGCACAGCAGCACGATGGTCTGCGCCGGCGGCTCCTCGACCATCTTCAGCAGCGCATTGCCGGCCTGTTCGGTCAGGCGGTCGGCGTCCTCGATGAGCACGATCTGCCAGTTCCCGACGGACGGCCGGCGCGAGGCGTCGGCGACGACCTCGCGCATCTGCTTGACGGCGATGGACAGGCCGTCGGGAGCGATGGACCGCACGTCGGCGTGGGTCCCGGCCAGGACGGTGGTGCACGCCCGGCAGCGCCCGCACCCGGGCTCGTCCGGATCGTCGCACTGCAGGGCGGCGGCGAGGGCGCGAGCCGCGACCGAGCGCCCCGAACCGGGCGGGCCGGTGAACAGCCAGGCGTGCGTCATGGACGATCCGGCCAGATCGGCGACGGTGCCCCCGCTCGCGACCACCTCGCGCGCGGCGGTGGCAGCGGCGCGCAGGCCGAGCACCACGGCTTCCTGCCCCACCAGGCGATCGAACACTGAGCTCACCCCCACACCCTAGCCCTCCCGTCCGACGGGCAGCGCAGGCTAAGTTGGAGCGGTGGCAGCACCGGAGAGCAGACTCAGTCGCGCACTGCGACTGGCGCGGTGGCTCGCTAAGACCCCCTGGCCGATCTTCGCGCTGGACATCCTCCGGTCGAACATCCTGGGCGCGGTCTTCGTCTTCGGTTTCCTGCGGTTCGCACTCCCCGTGCAGCAGTCCGTGCAGCTGCAGGAGATCAGCGGGATCAACCTGCTCGTCTTCATCGCGTACCTGGTGGTGGCCAGCATCCTCGGCATGGCGATCGGGCTGCGGCTCGTGCTCCCGGTACTCCGCTGGCACCGGCGCAGCGCCCCCTACGACCCCGCGATCTCCCGCATGGCGTTGAACCTGCCGCTGCGGATGGCCCTGATGCAGGCGGTCTTCTGGCTCATCGGCGGCGCCATCTTCGTGGTGATCAACTTCAACTCGTCGAGCGGCATCCGGGTGGTGGTGGCACTGACGGTGCTGCTGGGCGCCACGACGACGTGCGCGCTGAGCTACATGCAGACCGAGCGAGTGCTACGCCCCATCACCGTCGCTGCGCTCGCACAGGAACCGCAGGGCTCGGCGGGCCTCTCGGTGACCACCCGGATCCTGCTCAGCTGGGTGCTGGGCACCGCGACGCCGATCGTCGGCATCATCATGGTGATCGCCTCGCAGGACCTCGGCGTGATCGATCCCGACGCTCCCTCCCTGGTGAACCCCGTCCTGCTGCTGTCCGTGGTGGCGCTCGGCGCGGGCCTGCTCGGCACCGTCCGGGTCGCGAAGTCCATCGGCGACCCGATCCGCGACCTGTTCCGGGCGCAGCGCAAGGTCCGCGACGGCGACTTCACCGCCTCGGTCAAGATCTACGACTCCAGCGAGCTGGGTCTCCTGCAGGCCGGCTTCAACGACATGGTCCACGATCTCGCCGAGCGGCAGCGGATGCGCGACATGTTCGGCCGGTACGTCGGCCAGGACGTGGCGCGCCAGGCGCTCGAACACGGCACCCACCTCGGCGGAGAGATCAACGAGGTCAGCGTCCTCTTCGTCGACCTCGTGGGCTCCACGAAGCTCGCGGTCACGCAGGAGCCCGCCGCGGTCGTGGACCTGCTCAACGACTTCTTCACGGTGGTCGTCGACCTGGTCGACCTGCACGGCGGGTTCGTCAACAAGTTCCAGGGCGACGCGGCGCTGGCGATCTTCGGCGCCCCGCTGCCCCACCCGGACGCGGCGGGCGCCGCGCTGGCCGCGGCCCGCGAGATGCGGATCCAGCTCAGCGAGGTCTTGGGCGGCACAGGTTTCGGCATCGGCGTCTCCGCCGGTCAGGTGGTCGCCGGGCACATCGGCGCGAAGGCGCGGTTCGAGTACACGGTGATCGGCGATCCGGTGAACGAGGCGGCCCGGATCACCGAGATCGCGAAGACGGAGCCCTCGTCGCTGCTCGCCGCCGGGCGGGCCGTCGAGGCCGCGACGCCCGCCGAGCAGGCCCTGTGGGTGCTCGGCGAGGCGATCGAACTCCGCGGGCGCGGGCAGCTCACGCAGCTGGCCCGCCCGGTCGAGGACTGAAGGCTCGAGTTCCTTCGACGGGGCTGCGCGGGCTCAGGTCGCGTCGTTCGACGCGGTCGCCTTCTTGGCCGCGGTGGTCTTCTTCGCCGCCGTGGTCTTCTTGGCGACCGTCTTCTTCGCCGCGGTCTTCTTGGCAGCGGTCTTCTTGGCAGCGGCCTTGGCCGGTGCCTTCTTCGCGGGCGCCTTCTTGGCCGCCGCCTTCTTGGTGGCCTTCTTCTTCACCGGCCCGCGGGCGCGACGGTCCGCGAGCAGCTCGGCTGCGCGCTCGTCGGTGATGGTCGCGACCTCGTCGCCCTTGCGCAGCGACGCGTTGGTCTCGCCGTCGGTGACGTACGGGCCGAACCGGCCGTCCTTGATCACCATCGCGTTACCCGACACCGGGTCGTTGCCCAGTTCCCGCAGCGGCGGCGCGGCGGCGGCGCCGCGGCCCCGCCGCTTCGGCTCCGCGTACAGCTTGAGCGCCTCCTCGAGGGTCACCGTGAACATCTGCTCCTCGGTGGCCAGCGAGCGGGAGTCGGTGCCCTTCTTCAGGTACGGCCCGTAGCGACCGTTCTGGGCGGTGATCTCCTCCTTGGACTCGGGATCGACGCCCACGACGCGCGGCAGCGACAGCAGCCGCAGCGCGTCCTCGAGGGTCACGGTCTCGATGTCCATGGACTTGAGCAACGAACCGGTGCGCGGCTTGGGCGCGTCGGCCTTCTTCTTCCGGGCCTTGGCGGTCGGCTTGCCGCTCGTTCCGCCCGTCTTCGTCTTCGCCGCGCCCGGCTCGTCGAGGTCCTCCGCGTCGCCCTCGTCCTCCTCGGGCTCGGGCAGGATCTCCGTGACGTACGGGCCGAAGCGGCCCTCCTTGGCGACGATCTCGTGCCCCGTCGCCGGGTCGATGCCCAGCGGGCGGCCGTCCTGCGGGGTCGCGAAGAGCTTCTCCGCGACCTCCTCGGTCAGCTCGTCGGGGGTCATCGACGCCAGGATGTTGGCGCGCTGGACCTGGGGCTCGCCCGCCTCGCCGTCCTTCGGGCCGACGGTGCGCTCCAGGTACGGGCCGTAGCGGCCCACCCGCACGTAGACGACGTTGCCGTCCGGATCGGTGTAGAGCGGGATCGAGTTGACCGCGCGGGCGTCGATCGCGTCGAGGTTCTCGGCGACGAGGTTCTTCAGGCCCGGCGAGACGCGCTCCGTGCCGTTCGGCTCGACCACGTCGGAACCGAAGTAGAACCGGGTGAGCCAGTCGACGCGGCCCTCGCGGCCGCCGGCGATCTCGTCGAGGTCGTCCTCCATCGACGCGGTGAAGTTGTAGTCGACGAGGCCGCCGAAGTGGCCCTCGAGCAGGCCGATCACGGCGAAGGCCACCCACTGCGGGACGAGGGCGTTGCCCTTCTTCACGACGTAGCCGCGGTCCTGGATGGTCTTGATGATCGAGGCGTAGGTCGACGGCCGGCCGATGCCCAGCTCTTCGAGGGTCTTGACCAGCGAGGCCTCGGTGTACCGGGCGGGCGGGCTGGTGACGTGGTCGGCGGCGGTCAGCTCGGCGGCGGTGATCGCCTGCCCGGTGACCAGCTGCGGGAGCCGCGACTCGGCGTCGTCGGCCTCGCCGCCGGTCTGGTCGTCGACGGTCTCGACGTAGGCCGCGAGGAAGCCGGGGAAGGTGATGGTGCGGCCCGAGGCGGCGAACTCGACGCTCTCGCCCGACGAGGCCGTGCCGCCGATCCGCAGGCTCAGCGTGGTTCCCTTGACGTCGGCCATCTGCGAGGCCACCGTGCGCTGCCAGATCAGCTCGTAGAGGCGGAACTCGTCGGCATTGAGAACCGAGGCGAGCGCGCCCGGCGTCTGGAAGGTCTCGCCGGCGGGGCGGATCGCCTCGTGCGCCTCCTGCGCGTTCTTCACCTTGCGGGTGTACTGCCGCGGGGTCGGGTGCACGTAGTCGGCGCCGTAGAGCTGCCGCGCCTGGTCGCGGGCGGCCGCGATCGCCGTCTCCGACAGCGTGGTCGAGTCGGTACGCATGTAGGTGATGTAGCCGCCCTCGTAGAGCCGCTGCGCCACCTGCATGGTGCGGTCGGTGGTGAACCGCAGCTTGCGGCCCGCCTCCTGCTGCAGGGTCGAGGTCATGAAGGGCGCGTAGGGCTTGCGGGTGTACGGCTTCTCCTCGACGGAGGTCACCGTCAGCGCGGCCCCCTGCAGGCCCGCCACCAGGGCGTTCGCCCGGGCACCGTCGAGCACGGTGATCCCGGTGGCCTTCTTGAGCCGCCCCGTCGCGTCGAAGTCGCGGCCGGTCGCGACCCGGTCACCGTCGACGGTGACCAGACGCGCGCCGAAGGTGCGCGGCGTGGCCTGCGCGCCCGCGTCGAGCTGAGCGGCGATGTCCCAGTACCCGGCGGTGCGGAAGGCGATCCGCTCGCGCTCCCGGTCGACGATGATGCGGGTCGCGACGGACTGCACGCGACCGGCGGAGAGGCCCTGGTTGACCTTGCGCCACAGCACGGGGCTGACCTCGTAGCCGTAGAGCCGGTCCAGGATGCGGCGGGTCTCCTGCGCGTCGACGAGGTTCATGTCGAGCTCGCGCGGCTCCTCCGCCGCGGCCTGGATGGCCTGCGGCGTGATCTCGTGGAAGACCATCCGCTTCACGGGGACCTTCGGCTTGAGCACCTCCTTGAGGTGCCACGCGATGGCCTCGCCCTCGCGGTCACCGTCCGTCGCGAGGTAGAGCTCGTCGGCCTGCTTGAGCAGGGACTTCAGCTCGGAAACCGTGGAGCGCTTGCTGGCGGAGGTGACGTAGTGGGCCTCGAACTCGTGGTCGACGTCCACGCCGAGCCGGGCCCAGGGCTTGCCCTGGTCGGCCTCGGGGAGCGGGTTGTCCCGGCTCGGGAGGTCGCGGATGTGCCCCATGGACGCGCGGACGGTGTAGTTCGGCCCGAGGTAGTCGCCGATCTTCTTGCCCTTGGCGGGGGACTCCACGATCACCAGACGTTGCAGACCGTCACCGCCGGTGTTCTTCCCTCGTGCCGCCATGGACCCTCCTGCTCTGTTCCGGTGGCACCTGCGTCACCACCAAGACCCCGTGCGTCACTTTCGACGCAGGTGGTCACTCCGGTGCACATTCTGCCGCACCTTTCGCCCCACCTTATATACAGGGTCCGCTGCACGCCTCGTGGATTCCGTGCGGCCGGCGCGATCGGGACGTCACGGCTGCGGCCAGTGCGCCGCCGCCTCCGGCACGGGCGGATCGCCGATGCTCTCCCGCAGGCGCAGGAGCCGGCGGTGGCCGGAGACCCGCAGCGCGGGCTTCGTCCCGCGGGTCCCCACCAGGGTCGGGGCGACCCCCGCGCGCATCAGGGCGGTCGCGAGCACGGGGGCGCTCTCGGGAGCATGGGGGTCGAGCGCGAGCAAGTAGTGCACGCCGTCGACGTCGCCGCCGGCGAGCGCCCAGGCACGCAGTGCACGCGGGCCGGGAACCCAGGTCGACGGTGCCGTCTTCACCGCACCGCGGGTCCAGGCGACGGCCATCGGCTGCAGTTCCGGCGCCGCGAGGGTCCGGACCAGCGGGTTGCCCTCCTCGGAGAGATCGAGCTGCGCGCGCAGACCCGCCTCGTCGATCATCGCGGCGATGGCCTCGGCCCGCCACTGCTCGGCGACGACCACGGAGACCCGCGCGCTGCCGCCCAGCTGGACGATCTGCCCCGACGTCGCGAGCAGGCCGGCCAGGTCGCGAGGCGACGGCTCGGTCTGCTCAGCGGAGAAGAGTGACAGCTGGGACACATGATGAGCCTAGTGGGCCGTGGTGCGCGAAGGCGGAGACGACACGATCGTCACCGCTTCGTGACGAGCCCGCCCGGCGCACCGGTCCACAATGCACAGCACCCCTCCGCCCGAAGGCGGAGGGGTGCTGCGAGAAACTCGTATCGCGTGGTGCGGGGGTTTCTTAGAGAGCGCGGACGCCGGTGGCCTGCGGGCCCTTGGTGCCCTGGCCCACCTCGAACTCCACGAGCTGGTTCTCCTCGAGGGTACGGAAGCCGTTGCCCTGGATCTCCGAGTAGTGGACGAACACGTCATCCGAGCCGTCGGCCGGTGCGATGAAGCCGAAGCCCTTCTCCGCGTTGAACCACTTCACAGTTCCCTGTGCCATTGAGATGTTTCCTAACTTGTCTAACTACCGGTGTAGGAACCGTTCCCCGAGTGGGGTGCGACTCCTGGCCGGTTCCGGCCGCCATACCTTCTGGAGCCGTTTGCGGAGACCGCACACAAAAACCTTCAGTACCACGCCCGCAACATCGATCCCCCGATGGCCCCTTCGGACCCCCGGCGGGAGCTGCGACCTCCTACAGTCAATCATGATTTCCGGGCGAGCAACAGCGGGCGGGGCGATTTCTACTTCCGTTCACCCGCCGTCCCACTCCGCGACAACCCCGTTCCACCGCGACTAGACTGGAGCATCGGTGGTCCCCGGCCCGTCTCGACCGTGCGGACCTCACGTCGATGCGGGGGCTATCACGGTGGAGCACAACACCTTCGGCAGGGAACTGCTGGCCCGCGTCCAGGCCGGCGCGGGGCCCGGAACCGAGAGCCTGACCCATGTGGTGGACATCCCGTCACGCCGAGCGGAATTCGCCCCGTGGCCCGCGTGGGTGCCACCGCGGGTGCGCGACGGCCTGATCGACGAGGGCGTGCGGGAGCCCTGGCGACACCAGGCGGAGGCCGCGGAACACGCGCACGCGGGCCGGCACGTGGTGATCTCCACCGGGACGGCCTCCGGCAAATCCCTCGCCTATCAGTTGCCGGTGCTCGCCGCCCTCGCGGACGATCCGCGGGCCACCGTCCTGTACCTCTCGCCCACGAAGGCGCTGGGCACGGACCAGCACCGCGCCGCAGTGCGGCTCACCACGGCGTACGGCCCGGCCGACGCCTCGCCCGCCATGTACGACGGTGACACCTCGCAGGAGATGCGCCGCTGGGCCCGCTCCGACAGCCGCTGGGTGTTCACCAATCCCGACATGCTGCACGTGGGAATGCTTCCGCGGCACGCGAAGTGGGCCCGGTTCCTGCGCGGCCTGCGGTACGTCGTGGTCGATGAGTGCCACCACTACCGCGGCGTCTTCGGCTCGCACACCGCGCTGGTGCTGCGGCGACTGCTCCGAGTGGCCGCGAAGTACGGCGCCTCACCGGTGGTGATCTGCGCGTCGGCGACCACCTCCGATCCCGCGGGTGCCGCCTCCCGGCTGATCGGCGCGGACTGCGTTGCCGTGACGGAGGATTCGTCACCGCACGGGCCGCGCACCGTCGCACTGTGGGAGCCCCCGCTCCTGCCCGATCTGGAGGGTGAGAACGGAGCGCCGGTCCGGCGTCCGGCGACCACGGAGGCCGCGCGGATGCTCGCCGACCTCGTGGTCGAGGGGGCGCGCACCCTCGCCTTCGTCCGGTCCCGACGGTCCGCGGAGACCGTCGCACTCTCCGCGCGTCGGATGCTCGCCGAGGCGACTCCGGAACTCGCGGACCGGATCGCGGCGTACCGGGCCGGGTACCTCGCGGACGATCGCCGCCGCCTCGAGCAGGGCCTGAACGACGGTGCGCTGCTCGGCGTCGCCACCACGAACGCGCTGGAACTGGGCGTGGACATCGCCGGGCTGGATGCGGTGCTCATGGCGGGGTTCCCGGGCACCGTCGCCTCGTTCTGGCAGCAGGCAGGACGCAGCGGGCGGCGCGGGCAGGGCTCGCTGATCCTCCTGATCGCGCGCGACGATCCGCTGGACACCTACCTGGTGCACCACCCGGAGTCGCTGCTCGGGCGGCCGGTGGAGGCCACCATCACGGATCCGTGGAACCCGTACGTGCTGGGGCCGCAACTGCTCTGCGCGGCGGGGGAGATCCCGCTGACCCGCGCCGAAGTGGCGGCCTTCGGTGCGGTGGACGTGGTGGGGCGGCTGGTGGCCGACGGGCTGCTGCGCGAACGGCCCGCGGGCTACTTCCTCGCCGCGGGGATCGATCCCCATGCGGGCGTGAACATCCGGGGCGGCGCGGGCAGCGAGATCCTCATCGTCGAGGAGGCCACGGGCAGGCTGCTGGGGACCGTCGATTTCACGCGTGCGCTGTCGACGGTGCACGAGGGCGCGGTGCACGTGCACCAGGGCGAATCCTACGTGGTGGACGAGTTGGATCTCGACGACGGCCTGGCGCTGGTGCACGCGGAGGAGCCCGAGTGGACGACGTCTGCGCGCGAGGATCTGGCCGTGCATGTGACCGCGGTCCATTCGACCGAGGTACTGGGCGAGGTGACCGCACGGTTCGTCTCCGTCGAGGTGACCAGCCGGGTGGTCGGCTACCTGCGCACGCTCCGCAGCGGCGAGGTGCTGGACGCCGTCGAACTGGATCTGCCGGAGACCACCCTCGCGACCCGCGCGGCGCTGCTCACCCTGACGCCGGAGGCACTGGAGGACGCGGGCCTTGTACCGGAGCGCTGGCCCGGCGCCCTGCACGCCGCGGAGCACGCGGCGATCGGCCTGCTGCCGCTGGTCGCGTCGTGCGACCGGTGGGACATCGGCGGCCTGTCCACCGCGCTGCACGAGGACACCGGGCTGCCGTCGATCTTCGTCTACGACGGCTACCCCGGCGGTGCGGGTTTCGCGGAGCGCGGCTACGAGTCTCTGGCCACGTGGCTCGTGGCGACGCGGGACGCGGTCGCGGCGTGCGAGTGTCCCGCGGGCTGCCCGTCGTGCGTGCAATCGCCCAAGTGCGGCAACGGGAACGACCCCCTCGACAAGGCCGGCGCGGTGATCGTGCTCGACGTGGTCCTGGCAGGGGTGGCGCGCGGTGACTGAGCCATCGGGGGAACCGGAGATCGACCGCTACGCGGCCTTCGTCCTGTCGTTGCCGGAGGACCAGCGGCGGCGGCTGGGGCGGCTCCTCGAAAACCTCGCCACCCGCGACGAGGGCGGCTGGACCATCGCGAATCAGTCCGCCGACGACTTCCTGCGCCGGCACCGCGAGTACCTCGAAACCATCATCGAGACCGACTACTACGACGCCTTCCACGCCGACGACTGACTCACGTGGGACTCACTTCGGCGGCAGGGACCGCGCATGGGCGACGGTGCGGCGCACCCACTCCGCGAGCTCGGTGTCGGAGGCGGTGGTCTCCGGAGCCAGGTCGAGCCAGCCGCGCATCTCGCGTCCGCGCATGACGGTCCGCGTCACGTACGGGCCGAGCAGCTCCTCCGCGGCATCCGGATCGAGACGCGCCATCGCCTCGCCCCTGCTGTTGGCGGCGATCGCCATGTGCCCGTCGACCAGGAAGGCGAGCCCACCGAACATGCGCTTCTCCACGACGCCCGGTTCCCCCGCGATCGCATCGCGGATCCGCTCCGCCAGTCCCTCGTCGTACGCCATCGCACCAGTGTGCGCCGGCCGGCGACGCCGCGCCCGCGCAGCGGTACATCGCCGAGAGCCGTACGAATGTCAGGCGGACATGGTCAGCAGGTCGCCCCACCCCGCACGCTCGATGCTGCGACGCAGCGCCGGGCCGGGCGCGTGAGTGCCCAACCACCGCACGACGGCAGCCTTCTGCTCCTGCTCCGACACGTCACTGATGCGCAGGTGCATCGTCAACTGCGGGAGGTTCACCATCGGGGGTTCCTCTCCCGGAGGAACGGCGTGCAGGTCATCCCAGAATCGGGACATCTAGATCACCACCTCCGCGTCGATGACGGAGATCCGTCCCTCCATCCTCACTCCTACGCAGCGTACTACCGGATCACGGAACAGGAGTTCTCCCTGGTAGCGAAGGCCTGCGTCTCCAATGTCCGCTACGGCCAGCACTCTCGCCCCAGCCGGAACCGTTAGCCGAAGCAGTGCCGCGCCCCCTCTCCCCGCCGGACGGGTGAATTCGCGCTCCGCCACCGACCTGTGCGTCGAGACCGCGACGAAGCCATCCCACCGCCGAGTGGTCCCCACCAGATCGGCGAGCCGGCGTCCGGGCGAGCCGAACGCCAGCGCAGTGCTGCGCACACCCCGCCACACCACCAGGTCGATGACGGCTCGAGACGACGCGATGAGAGTGTCGAGATCTTCCGCCACCTGTTCCGCCTCGGCCGTCCCCACCTGGGTACGTACGAATCGCTGTACCTCCGCGTAGAAGCGGTCCGTGCCCTGCCACCGCAGAACCGACCCGCGCTGCTGCGGGGTCGGTTCGGGCAGCGTGAAGGCGGTGGCGGGGTCGAACTCGCTCACTCGGGGCCCGCCCGGGCGCGGGCGACGGCCTCGTCGGATCCGAAGACCGACAGGGAGACCGGGACGCTCACGCGCACCGTCACCTCGAAGCCGTCCACGCCGCACGCCCGGAGCGATCCCGCGTTGGCGCGGGCCAGACGGTCCGCGGCCGCGCACGCCTGCTCGGCGTCGACGGCGCTCGCAGCGCCCGCGAGCGCCGCGAGATCCGCCGCGGACTGCGCCCGGTGGCGAGCGGAGACGGCCGCGCCGACGTCGACGACCATGACCGCCACCGTGACGATCGCGGCGACCATCACGGCGGCGAGCACCGTCGCCACGCCGTCCTCGCGCCCACCGCGTGGCCGTGCACCGCCGCGAGGCCCGGTACCGGGCCGCGGCCTCGGCTCGGCCCGCGGCACGACCGTCACGGCGCCGCGCCCGGTTCCACGGCGGCCACCGCCGTAGCGGAGACCGTGAGCCCGGGCAGAATCGCCACCGGGGCGCGGACCTGCACCGTCACCGTCTCACCACCGCGGCTGACCGAGGAACTCGCGCCCGGTGGACCCACCTCGGCGACGGCACGGGCCGCGCCGGTGTCATCGCCCCGAGCCGCGAGCCGGGCCGCCTCCCGGGCGGCGTCGACGCACCGGACGTGAGCGGTCACGCCGACCACCGCACCCACGCTGAGGACCAGGACCGTGATCAGAGCGGCAACGGCGAACGCGGCCTCCACGGTGACCGCGCCCGCCTCGCCGGCTAGCCGGTGGAGGTGCCCAACGCCCTGCGGATGATGTCCGTCAACCCGCTGACGATGTTGTCGCCGGTGACCACCCCGTAGAGCACCGCGCCGAACGCAGCCGCTGCGATCGTGCCTATCGCGTACTCGACGGTGGACATGCCGTCGTCCTCCATCATGAGTTCGGTCATCCTGCACCGCAATCGGATCCACATTCCGTCCCCCTTCCGTCGGGCCGCTACAGCAGCCCCTCGCCGAGCACCCTGCCCGCGAGTCCCATCACCACCGGCACGATGCCCAGGCACACGAACGCCGGTAGGAAGCACAGCCCCAGCGGTCCCGCCACGGCGACGCCGGCCCGCTCGCCCGCCGCGACCGCCCGGTCCTCCGCCTGCGCCCGCTCGGTACGCGCGAGATCGGCCAGCCCCGCGGCCGGCGACGAGCCTGCGCGGGCGGACCGTCGGAGCATCCGGGTGAGCCCGACGACCTGCGGATCCACCGAGTCGGTCCGCCACGCGGTCTCCGCGTCGGAGCCCAGGGTGAGCAGTTCGCCCGCCCGGGTGAGCACCTCGGCGAGGGCGGGCGGCGCGCCCGCCGCGACCGCCCTGGCGGCATCCGCGGTCGGCATGCCCGCGCGCAGACAGACGGCGAACAGGTCGTAGGCGGCTGCGGCCTCGAACGGGTCGGGCTCGGGGCCGCGGCGCGGCAGGCGCGGTCCGCGCCGTCCTCCCGCCCCGTCTCCGATGGTGGCCGCCACCGCGGCCCGCGCGGTGACGGGAAGGATCACAAGGGCTGCAGCGAGCAGTGCCAGCGCCGCGGCCAGCGGGCCGTGGCCGCTCATGACCGGCCCGCTCTCGTCCCCGCGGCACCGTCCGCGATGGCGCGGGACCAGAGGAGTCCGGCGCAGGTCAGGCAGGTTCCGACGACCAGCAGCACGCCACCCGTACCCGTGCGGAGCAACGTGCCGAGCGGGTCCGCCCCGATCAGCTGGCCCATCAGCACACCCAGGACGGGGAGTGCGGCCAGCACCTGTGCGGTGGCCCGGGCACCGGCCAGCGAGGAGTGCGCCCGTCGCTCGTAGCGCTCGCGGGCCCGCAGGTCCTCGCGGACCGAGGCAAGGAGCTCGCCCATGCCGATGCCGTGCCGGGTCCCGGTGTCCCACGCCGCGGCGATCCGTGACCACGCGGCGCTCTCCCCCGCGTGGGCGCGGAGCCCCGCCGCGACATCGCCGCCGAGTTCCGCCCGGCCGGCCATCTCCGCGAAGACGGCGCGCACGTGCGGGTCCTCGGCGTCGCGGCCCGCGGCGGTACAGGCCGCCGCGGGATGGGCGCCGACGGACAACTCCGCGACCATCGCATCGACGCCCGCGAGGATCGCGGAGAGCCGCGCGGCCCGGAGCTTCTCCGCGCGCGTGCGCGCCCTGAGCTCGCGAAGCGTTCCCGTGGCCAGTGCCGCGGCGAGCGCCTGCCCAGGACCGATCAGCAGCGCGGCGAGCGGTACGACCAGGGCCAACCAACCCCAGCGCAGCGCGGTCCGCGGGGCGCCGCCGGTGTGCGCGGCGCTCAGTCGTGCGGCAGCGGGTCCGCCCGGCCAGGCGAGCGCCGCCGCGGCGAGTAGCAGGATCGCGGCCGTCACAGCGCATCCCGCTCCGCGAGGAGGGACCGGAGGTGCTGCGCGTCCGCAGTGAAGCCGTCGCCGCGTTCCCAGGCGGCCCGCACCCGCACGTAGCCGTCCGCGCCGCGCTCGACGACGCCGATGCTGCGCAGCCCGCGGCGCCCCGTCGGCCAGCGGTGCACTGAGAAGACCACCTGGAAAGCAGCCGCCAGCTGCGCGTGCAGCGCCTCCCGGCCCAGTCCGCCGAGCGCGGCCAGTGCCTCCAGCCGCGCGGGCACCTCTCGCGGCGAGTTCGCGTGCACCGTGCCGGCGCCGCCGTCGTGGCCGGTGTTCAGCGCGGTGAGCAGGTCGACGACCTCGGCGCCCCGGACCTCCCCGACGACGATCCGGTCGGGCCGCATCCGGAGCGCCTGGCGGACCAGGTCGCGGACGGTCACCTCGCCGACGCCCTCCACATTGGCTCCGCGCGCGAGTAGCGAGACCACGTGCGGGTGCACCGGATCGAGCTCGTGCGCGTCCTCGACGCAGAGCACCCGCTCCGCCGGATCCACCGCCCCGAGCAGGCCGTTGAGCAGCGTCGTCTTCCCGCTGCCGGTGCCGCCGATCACCAGGAAGGCGAGCCGCGCCGTCACGACCCGGCGCACGAGATCCGCCACCTCGGCCGGCACCGCGCCGCCGTCGACGAGGGAGTCCAGCGTCTGCGTCGCGGGCCGCAGTACGCGCAGCGAGATGCACGTCCCGCCGTGCGCCAGCGGCGGAAGCACGGCGTGCAGCCGGATCCCACTGCCGGCCCGACCGCCCGGCCCTGCGGGGAGATGCCCGTCCACCCAGGGCTGGGCGTCGTCCAGTCGGCGCCCGGCGGCGAGCGCGAGTCGCGCGGCGAGGCGGCGCACGGCATCGTCGTCCTCGAAGACGACGTCAGTGCGCTCGAGTCCCGCGCCCCGGTCGACCCAGACCCGCCGCGGCCCGCAGACCAGGACGTCGGCGACCGCGGGATCCGCGAGCAGCGGCTCGAGCCGGCCCGCGCCCACGAGCTCCGTCTCGAGGTAGGCCAGTCCGTCCAGCAGGTCCGTATCGCCGAGCACCCCGCCGCATTCGGCGCGCAGCGCCGCGGCCATCACGTCGGGGGTCAGGACCGCAGCCGACTGCGCGAGGCGCTCCCGCACTCGGGCGAGCAGATCCGGATCGGGCGAGGTCATGCCGCACCTCGCCGCACACCGTCGAGGATCCGCCCGGCGGCGAGTGCCAGCGGCGAGCCCTTCTTGAGCCGCAGGCCGCCACCGTCGAGCTGGGCGTCCAGGCCCGGTTGCGGCCGCATCGACGCGAGCAGCGGCACGCCCACGGCACGTTCCACGTCGCGCGCCGAGAGCCCGCCGGGCGCCGGCCCGCGCACCACCAGCGCGACCTGCCGGGCGCGGCCGGACAGCCCGTCGGCCACCGACCGCGCGGCGGCACAGCCGCGGACCGTCGCCCCTGCGACGACCACCACGACATCGGCGACCTCGAGGCACGCCGCGGTGGCGGGGTCGTCCCGCCGAGGCAGATCCACGACGGTGACCCCGACGCTGCGACGCCCCGCGTCGATCACCGCGAGGAGGCCCTCGACGGGGATCTCCTGCACGCCCGTCCCGCTCGCGGCCCCGCCCGCGGCGAGCACCGCGACGGCACCCGGCCGGCCGGGGAGCGCCGCGACCAGGGCCTCCGCCGGAACGTGGCCTCCGCGCAGGGCGAGGTCACCCCACCGCAGGCCCGGCGTATCGGCGCAGCCGAGGAGCAGGTCGAGGCCGCCGCCCCAGGGATCGGCGTCGACCGCGAGCGCGGTGACCCCGCGGCCCGGCGCCGCGACCGCGACAGCCGCGGTCAGCACGGATGCGCCCGCGCCGCCGTGCCCGCCGAGCACGGCGACGACGCGGGAGCGCGCCCCGTCGTCCTGCTCGCGGGCGGCGAGGAAGCGCGCGAGGTCGCGGACCTGGGCCGGAAGGACGAAGACCTGTGCGGCCCCGACCTCCACGGCGGCCGCCAGCTCCGCCATCCCCGCCTCCGCAGCGACGATCGCCACGCCCTCCCGGCGCGGCAGGCCGCCGGCTCGCGCCGCCTCGGCCATCGCCGTCGCCGCGGCCAGGTCCAGCACCAGCCCCGCCGCCGATGCCCAGCCCGCGCGCGGCCGGCCCCGGTCGATGTCCGTGACCGACCGCGCCGCCGCGGCGGCGGCCCGGCGCACGTCGTCGGCGAGCGGCCCCTCGGCCACCGCCATCCCGATCTCGATCCCCCGCATGGCACCAGCGTCGCCGACCGGGTGGTCCGGTTCGTCCGATCCCGGGCCGGCCTGTGGATGAACGTGTCCGATTCCAGAAAGCTGTGGAGGAATCCGGTCTGCCCTCTTGCCGGTACGCGGCCGCACCGCACCGGTAGGCTGGCCCCGTGAGCCCTACCGCGCCCGACGAGGCCCCGGTGCGCCGGGTCGCCGCCTTCTTCGACCTGGACAAGACGATCATCGCGAAATCGTCCGCGCTGGCCTTCTCGCGTCCCTTCTTCGACGAGGGCCTACTCAACCGCCGCGCCGTACTCAAGTCGAGCTACGCGCAGTTCCTGGTGATGCTGACGGCCGCGGACCACGACCAGATGGAGCGGATGCGCGACCACCTCACCCAGATGTGTGCGGGCTGGAACGTCGAGCAGGTGACGTCGATCGTCCGCGAGGCCCTGCACGACGTGGTCAATCCGCTGGTCTTCGCCGAGGCCGCCGAGCTGATCGCGGGCCACCACGCCCGCGGTCACGACGTGGTGATCGTCTCGGCGTCCGGCGAGGAGATGGTCACGCCGATCGCGGAGCTGCTGGGCGCCGACTACTCGGTGGCGTCGAAGATGAAGGTCGAGGACGGCAAGTACGCGGGCGAGGTCGAGTTCTACTGCTACGGCGAGAACAAGGTCGTCGCGATGGAGGCGCTCGCGGCCGAGCACGGCTACGACCTGGCGCAGTGCTTCGCGTACTCGGACTCCATCACCGACGTGCCGATGCTCGCCGCTGTCGGGCACCCCACGGCGGTCAACCCCGATCGCGGCCTGCGCAAGGAGGCGGCGGAGCGCGGGTGGCCCGTGGTCTCCTTCTCCAACCCCACGCCGTTGCGCGACCGGATCCCCACGCCCTCGCGGAACTCGGTCCTCGCGACCGCCGGACTGACTATGATCGCCGCCGGCGCCGGCGTCGCGACTTACCTTGCACTGCACCGGAAGAAGCACTGAAGCCCCGCTCCGAAAAATTTTCGCCCAACCCCTTGCTGTGACGCCCATCACAGGGTAGAAATGGAGTCACGGAGCGGCGCGAAGCCAAACCCCCACCGGAAGAGAAGGTCGAGGGTTCCCGAGCGTCAAGGCTCCCAGCACGGACACCAGGCACCCACGCGGAGCTCGCCACCTATGGCGGAAAGCGCTGTGAGCCTGCGTCGTCGGGGAAACAGTGGTCAGCACAAGGTCTGCGGATAGTGGATCTCTCTCCGATGAACGCCGAGGCCGTAATACAGCCCACCCTCACGCACGCTTGGTAACCGGGATCCGTGCTAGCGAACGGCGATTCGGACCCGTTCTGAGGAAAGCACCTCGAGTGCATCTTCCTCAGCTCAGGCCGGGTCGCCGTTGCGCATGTCCGGGGTCGGGTCACCCACCGACGGTCCGGGCCGGATCGAGGCCCGTCGCCCGGCACACCCGACGGGACCGTCACCGTTCGGCCAGAGCCAGCGCTTCCACCCCGCCCGCTTCCAGCGCCTGGCAGCAGAGCACCACCCAGGCGATCACCGCTTCTCGATCGCCCACCCCGAAGGCGTCCACCGCATCGGCGTAACTGGGGGCGAACTTGAGCCAGGTGGTCTCCGGAATGCCCAGCGCATGCGGATCGAGACCGGAGGCCACCGTCACCAGACGCGACGCAGCGCGGGCGACCACTCCGTCGGCCACCTCGAAGGGCCGTAACGCGAGCAGTTCTCCGTGCACGATCGCCGCCACCACCGGCGCGGGCGCCTGCGTACCACCGGTCACCAGCTGCGCCAGCAACCCCAGCCGCTCCCCCGTCCCCGGGCGCGGCCGGCCGAGCCGGGCGTCGTCACCGTCGACGAGGTCCGCGGCGGCCAGCGTGTGCAATCGGGCCAGGACCTGCAGCGGCGCGCGGCGCCACACACCGACGGTGGCGTCCAGCAGGTCACCGTCGATCGCCTGGTAGGCGCGCATCGCCCCGGCGAGCACCGGATCGCTGATCAGCTCATCGCGGCTGAGCGCCACGGCACCGCCGTCGAGCGCCGCCGAGGCGCGCGCCCCGCGCAGCGACGACTCCGTGGCGGTGGCCCGCCACTCGCGGCGGTTCGCCGGATGGCGGTGCACCTTGGCGAGCGCCTCCCGCGCGGCTGCGGCCGCCTCCGCGACGGCGGGAACGGCGACGAGCGGGCTCAGCGGGTCGGTCACACGCCCACCCTAGCCCGCCGCGCGCCGCCCCCGATCGGCCCGCCGACCCGATCAGCCCGCCAACTCGATCGAGCCGCCGGGGATCGCGTCGATCAGCGCCCGCGTGTAGTCGGACGTCGGGTTGTCGTAGACCTGGTCCGTCGGGCCGGACTCCATCACCTTGCCGCCGGCCATGACCAGGGTCTGGTGGGCGATCTGCCGCACGACCGCCAGATCGTGCGTGATGAACAGATAGGTCAGTCCCAGCTCCCGCTGCAGCCCCTCGAGGAGCGTGAGAATCTGCGCCTGCACCAGCACGTCGAGCGCCGAGACCGCCTCGTCGAGCACGATCACCTCGGGATCGAGCGCCAGCGCCCGCGCGATGGCGACGCGCTGCCGCTGTCCGCCCGACAACTCGTTCGGGTACCGGTGCATCGTGTCCACCGGCAGGGCCACCATCTCCAGCAGCTCCTTCGCCCGCCCCACCCGCGAGGCCTTGTCGCCGACGCCGTGCACCGCCAGCGGCTCGGTGATCGCCCGGTAGATCGAGTACATCGGGTCCAGGGAGCCGTACGGATTCTGGAAGACGGGCTGCACCCGGCGCCGGAACTCCTTGGCCTCCCGCCCACGCAGCGAGGTGACGTCCCGCCCGTCGAATTCGACGGTGCCGCTGGTCGGTTCGAGCAGGCCGAGCACCATGCGGGCCACCGTCGACTTGCCCGACCCGGACTCGCCGACGACGGCCGTCGTGGTGCCCCGCAGCATGGTGAAACTCACGTCGTCGACCGCGCGGAAGTCGCTGCTCTGGAAGGGCAACGAGCCGCGGATCGGGAAGTCCTTGACCAGATTCGAGGCCACCACGACCTCGGCGGGCCCCGCCGCGGCGTCGTCCTGCAGCTCGTCCCGCACGGACTCGGCCTGGACCGACTCGACCGGGGCCGACTCCCGGACATCGGTCACGGAGGGCTCCGCGCTGTGCCGGGCCGCGAGCGACGGTGCCGCCGCCACCAGGCGCTTGGTGTACTCGTGCCGCGGATCCTGCAGGATCTCCAGCGCCGGACCGGACTCCACGACCCGGCCCTTGTACATCACGACGAGGTGGCCGGCCCGCTCGGCGGCCAGTCCCAGGTCGTGCGTGATGAGCAGCACCGCGGTCCCGAGCTCGCTCGTGAGGGTGTCGAGGTGATCGAGGATCTGGCGCTGCACCGTGACGTCGAGCGCGGAGGTGGGCTCGTCGGCGATGAGCAGCTTCGGCCGGCAGGCCAGGCCGATCGCGATGAGCGCGCGCTGCTTCATGCCGCCCGAGAACTCGTGCGGATACTGGTTGACCCGCTTACCCGGGTCCTTCATACCGGCCTCGGCGAGCAGTGCGATCGCCCGCTTCCTGGCGTCGCCCTCCTCGGCGTTGTTGGCCTTGAGGGTCTCGCGGATCTGGTAGCCGACCCGCCAGAGCGGGTTGAGGTTGGTGTTCGGATCCTGTGGGACCAGACCGATGCCGCTGCCGCGGATCTGCTGGAACTGCTTCTCCGACGCGTGCGAGAGGTCCTTGCCGTCGAAGACGATCCGGCCACTGGCGACCCTGCCGGTGCCCTGCAGCAGACCCATCACCGCCGCGGCCGTCGTCGACTTGCCCGAACCGGACTCGCCGACGATCGCCGCCGTCTGGCCCGGGTAGACGGTGAGGTTGGCCCCGCGCACCGCGGGGACCGGCTCCCCCTGCACGGTGAATTCCACGACCAGGTCTCGGATCTCGAGCAGCGGGGACGGTGCCCCGCCCGGCGCGGGCCCGTCGCCGACGGTGCCCGGCCCCTGCGTCTGTGCGTCGGACATCAGCGCTTCCTCGCCTTCGGATCGAGTGCGTCGCTGAGGACGTCGCCGAGCATCATGAAGGTCAGCACGGTGATCGCCAGCGCGGTCGCGGGGTAGAACAGGATGGGCGTGCCCTCGCGGAGCAGCGATTGCCCCGCCGAGATGTCCATGCCCCAGGAGACCTCGGTGGCCGGGAGGCCGATGCCGAGGTAGGAGAGCGTCGCCTCGGTGACGATGAAGATGCCCAGCGCCACCGTCGCCACCACGATCACGGGGCCGAGGCAGTTGGGGATCACGTGCGTGAACAGGGTGCGGGCCCGGGAGGCGCCCAACGACTTCGACGCGGTGATGAACTCCTCGTTCCGGACGGACACCGCAGCGGATCGGGCGATGCGCGCGATCTGCGGCCAGGAGAAGATCGCGAGCACGAGCACGACCGACCAGATGGTCCGGTGCTTGATCATCTGCATGACCACGACGGCGGCGAGCATCAGCGGGATGCCGAAGAAGATGTCCGCCAGGCGCGCGATCAGCGAATCGAGCCAGCCGCCGTAGAAGCCGGCCGCCGCGCCGAGGACGCCGCCGACGAGCACCACCACGACCGTGGTGAAGACGCCGACCAGCACCGAGGCGCGGGCTCCGTAGACCGTGCGGGCGTAGATGTCGTGACCCTGCAGATCGGTGCCGAACCAGAAGGTCCCGCTGGGCGGCAGGAGCGACCGGTCGAGCGACGCGTAGTGCGGATCCTTGCCGAAGGCGAAGACGGCGGGGAAGGCGACCACCAGCACGATCAGCACGAGGAGGGCGACGCACACCCAGAACAGCGGCTTGACCCGCAGCTGCAACCACGCCGACTTCCAGAAGCCGGCCGGCTCGGTGTCCTGAGCGACCGCGTCGATCGCGCCGACCACCACGTCGTCGGGCGCGGCGACGAAGCGGTCCTGTCCGGGATAGGTGTGAGTTTCAGGCATAGCGGATCCTCGGGTCGAGGGCGGCGTAGAGCAGGTCGACCACCACGTTGGAGATCAGATAGACCATGATCAGGACGGTCACGAAGGAGACCACCGTGGGCGCTTCGCCGCGGATCACGGCCTGGTAGATCGTGCCGCCCACGCCGGGGATGTTGAAGATGCCCTCGGTGACGAGCGCACCGCCCATGAGCGCGCCGATGTCGGCGCCCAGGAAGGTGACCACCGGGATCAGTGAGTTGCGCAGCACGTGCACGAGGACGACGCGGGAACGGGGCAGCCCCTTGGCCGTCGCCGTCCGCACGTAATCGGCGGTGAGGTTCTGCGCGACCTGCGAGCGGGTGAGCCGCACGACGTAGGCGAAGGACACCAGGCCGAGCACGATGCCCGGCAGCAGCAGGTGGTAGAAGTCCAGGTTGCCGCCGACGGTGACGGGGAACCACTGCAGCTTCACGCCGAAGACGAACTGGGCGATGAAGCCGAGCACGAAGATCGGCACGGCGATGATGACCAGCGAGACGAACAGGATCGTGGTGTCGAACCACTTCCCCTTCTTCAGGCCGGCCAGAACGCCGAAGAAGACGCCGAGCACGGCCTCGACCGCGAGCGCGATGAGCGCGAGGTTCACGGTGACCGGGAAGGCCCGCTTCATCACGTCCCACACCGGCTGGCCGGAGAACGACGTACCGAAGTCGAAGGTGAACGCGCCCTTGATGTAGTACCAGTACTGCACGAGGAAGGGCTGATCGAGGTGGTACTGCGCGCGCAGGCCATCCACCACGTCGGGCGGGAGCTGCCGGTCGCCGCCCAACGCGCCGATCGGATCGTCGGGAACGAGGAAGACGAGCGCGTAGATGAGCAGCGTCGCCCCGAAGAAGACGATCACGAGCTGCCCGAGGCGGCTCAGGAGATATCGCGCCATGGTCCGCTACTCCTTCGAGGTGTTCTCGTAGTCGGGCACGCCGTTCCAAGCGAGCTGCGAGGTCACGCCGGCCCCTCGGGCCCCCACCGCGAGGTAGTCCCACAGCGGAACACTCGGGAGGTCGCGCAGCAGGAGGCGCTGCGCCTCGTTGGCGAGCCGGTTCGACTCCGCCGAATCGAGTGCCTGCTCGGCGCGCCTGACCCCGGCGTCGAACTCCGGGTTGCTGTAGACGGCGTCGTTCGAGCCCGCTCCGGTGACGTACTGCGGGCGCAGGAAGTTCAGCATCGACGGGTAGTCGCCCTGCCATCCCGTCCGCGCTGCGGACGTGAGCTTCTTCGCGGTCACTTCGGTGCGGATCTGCTTGAACGTGGCGTAGGCCTTGCCACTGGCCTCGATACCGAGATTGTTCTTGATCTGGTTGGTGACCGCGTCCACCCACTCCTGGTGACCGCCGTCGGTGTTGTAAGCGATCTGGAAAGTGCCGGACCACGGCCGGATCGCGTTGGCACGGGCCCAGAGCTGCTTCGCCTTCTCGGGGTCGTACTTGACCGTCTCGTTCCCGGGGATGTCGCCGTCCCACCCGGGGACGGACCGAGCGGTGAACTCGAGGGAGGGTTTGCGCGAGCCGAAGAAGACCTTGTCGATGATCAACTGCCGATCGATCGACATGGAGATCGCCTGCCGGCGCAGGCGCCCCTCCTCGTCGTAGGTGAAGTGGTCGAGGTACTCGGGGATGGAGAAGGCCTGGGTCTGCACCGTCGAGCGGGTCATCGCCCGGTCGCCCAGGACCTTCTTCGCCGACCGCAGTGCGCTCGGCGGAACCGTGTCGAGAACGTCGAGGTTGCCGGACTCCATGTCGGCGTACGCGGCGTCGAGCGTGGCGTAGAGGATGAAGGTGATCCCGCCGTTCTTCGGCTTCGGCCCCTTGTAGTCGTCGTTACGGACGAAATCGGCCTGCACGTTGTGCCGCCACTGCTTGAGCTTGTACGGGCCGTTCCCGACGGGGTTCTGGCCGAAGGCCTCCTTGCCCTCCGTGAAGAAGACGTCGGGGAGCGGCGAGAAGGGTGTGAAGCCCAGTCCCAGCTTGAAGTCGATGTTCGGCTCGGCCAGGTCGATGGTGAAGGTGTAGTCGTCGATCACCTTCAGGCCGCGCATCTGCGTGGTGGTCGCCCCCTTCTTCGCGACGTCCTCGAAGCCGTCGATCGCGGAGAAGAAGTCCTGCTGCTTCTGCAGGTTCTCGACGGCGGCGCCGAAGTTCCAGGCGCGCACGTAGTTCGACGCCTTCACGGGCGTGCCGTCGGTGAACTTCCAGTCCCGCTTGAGTTTGACGACGAAGTGCTTGTTGTCCTTCGTCTCCACCGACTCGGCGTTGGCGAGCTCGGGCGAACCGTCGGCCCGGTACTCGTACAGGCCGGAGAACAGGACGTCGACCATGCGACCGCCCATGTTCTCGTTGGAGTCGCTGGGCACGAGCCCGTTCTGCGGCTCGCCGGCGTACGCGCGGATGACGGCGTCCGGCCCGGTGCCGTAGACCCCCTTCGCCCCCTGCATGCTGCACCCGGACACCGCCAGGACGGCCGCGACCGCGACGGCGAGGATCGCCCGCGTCGTCGGCCACCGCTTACTTCGTCTTCCCACAACTACCTCCGCCGGAGTCGGCCAGTTCAGTGCACTGCACTCTAAGCGCAGCTCACTACTCTGTCCCGGCAATGCGCACCGTCGAACCTGCCCGCGTGTCCGCCACGGCACCGTCGTCCTGCGCACGGCGACCCGGCAACCCCGTGCAACCCCGCCCGCTCACCTGCCAGATTCGGGAAAGCCCTGTTCGTCTCCGAGCGCGGTCCCTACCATTGACCCATGACTGATTCCGCGACAGCCGCATACCCGCCCTCCGCTGAATTCGCAGCTCAGGCCAACACGCACGGAAGGGAACTGTACGACCGTGCCGATGCGGACCGCCTGGGATTCTGGGCGGAACAGGCCGGCCGCCTGCACTGGGACACCCCGTTCGGGGAGGTCCTGGACTGGAGCGGCGCGCCGTTCGCGAAGTGGTTCGTCGGCGGCGAGCTCAACGTCGCGTACAACTGCGTCGATCGTCACGTGGAGGCGGGCAACGGAGATCGCGTCGCGATCCACTGGGTCGGCGAGCCCGGCGACAGCCGCGATCTCACCTACGCCGACCTCAAGGACGAGGTCAGCCGCGCCGCCAACTACCTCACCTCGCTCGGCCTCGAGCCCGGGGACCGCGTGGCCATCTACATGCCGATGGTCCCCGAGGCCATCGTCGCCATGCTCGCCTGCGCGCGCCTGGGCCTGACCCACTCCGTGGTCTTCGGCGGCTTCTCGGCCGCCGCCCTGCGATCCAGGGTCGACGATGCCGAGGCCAAGGTCGTCATCACCACCGACGGCCAGTTCCGCCGCGGCAAGCCCGCACCGCTCAAGGCCAACGTCGACGAGGCGCTGGACATGGAGATCGACGGGCAGAAGGCCCAGTCGGTCCAGAAGGTCATCGTCGTGCAGCGCTGCAAGAACGACGTCGACTGGCACGCCCGCGACGTCTGGTGGCACGAGTCGGTGGGCGCGGCCTCGTCGGAGCACACCCCGCAGCCCTTCGACGCCGAGCATCCGCTGTTCCTGCTCTACACCTCCGGCACGACGGGCAAGCCCAAGGGCATCGTGCACAGCTCCGGCGGCTACCTCACCCAGGCGGCCTACACGCACTACTACCTCTTCGACCTCAAGCCGGAGAAGGACGTCTACTGGTGCACCGCCGACATCGGCTGGGTCACGGGGCACACCTACATCGTCTACGGGCCACTCGCCAACGGCGCCACCCAGATCGTCTACGAGGGCACGCCGAACTCGCCGACCGAGCACCGGCACTTCGAGATCATCGAGAAGTACGGCGTCTCCATCTACTACATCGCGCCGACCCTGGTGCGCACGTTCATGAAGTGGGGCCGCGAGATCCCCGACGCGCACGACCTGAGCTCGATCCGCGTCCTCGGCTCCGTCGGCGAGCCGATCAACCCCGAGGCCTGGCGCTGGTACCGCGACGTCATCGGCGGCGGCTCCGCACCGATCGTCGACACCTGGTGGCAGACGGAGACCGGTGCCGCGATGGTCGCGCCGCTCCCCGGCACCACCGCCCTCAAGCCCGGCTCGGCCATGGAGCCCGTGCCCGGCATCAGTGCCAACATCGTCGATGACGAGGGAAACAGCCTGCCCCGCGGCGAATCCGGGCTTCTCGTGCTCGACAAGCCGTGGCCGGCCATGCTGCGCGGCATCTGGGGCGACCCGGAGCGCTTCGTGGACACCTACTGGTCGCGCTACGCCGACCAGGGCTGGTACTTCGCGGGCGACGGTGCGCGGTACGACGAGGACGGCGCCCTCTGGGTGCTCGGCCGCGTGGACGACGTCATGAACATCTCGGGCCACCGCATCTCCACGGCCGAGGTCGAATCCGCGCTCGTCGGGCATCCTGCCGTGGCCGAGGCGGCCGTCGTCGGCGCCTCCGACGCGACCACGGGCCAGGCCATCGCCGCGTTCGTCATCCTGCGCCAGGGTGTCGACGATTCCGACCCCGGCCGGCTCATCGCCGAGATGACGGCGCAGGTCAGCAAGGACATCTCGCCGATCGCCAAGCCGCGCGAGATCAATATCGTGCCCGAGCTGCCGAAGACGCGCTCCGGCAAGATCATGCGTCGCCTGCTCCGCGACGTGGCCGAGGGCCGCGAGCTGGGCGACACGTCGACGCTGGTGGATCCGACGGTCTTCGAGAACATCCGCAAGCAGCGGAGCTGAATCACCTCGCTTCGAGCGACCGAGGGCGGTAACGTCCGGTAGCTGTGTCGTCGCCATCCGCGGCCGCAGTTCCCGGGCGTGCCGCCCTCCTCGCTGTTCTCCGCCCCTACGTCCGCCTGACGGTGGCCGGCTTCCGCCAGCAGTCGACCTACCTGAGCGCGGCGGTGGCGGGCGTGTTCACCAACGCCGTCTTCGGCTTCGTCAAGATGGCGATCCTGCTCGCGACGCTGCAGGGAGCGGGCGGCGTCGCCGGCGGCTACACGCCGCAGCTGATGGTCAGCTACATCTTCCTGTCCCAGGGCATGCTCACGGCCATCGGCGCTTTCGGGGGCGACGGTGCCCTCGCCGAGCGGATCCGCACCGGCGACATCGCGGTCGATTTCCTGCGCCCGCTGAACGTCCAGTTCGCGACGCTCGCGACGGTGCTCGGCGGCGCGATCTACTCGCTCATCCCGCGGGCCCTGCCGCTCGCGGCCATCGGCGCCGCGACCTCGATGATGGCGTGGGCGGACGAGCCGGCGGCCTACCCGCTGGCCGCCGTGAGCATCCTGCTCTCGATCGTGTTGGCGCAGGCACTGCTGTACTGCGTGCAGATCCTCGGCTTCTGGGTCGTGGACACCCGCGGGATCCAGATGTTCTACGTGGTCGTCGGCACCTTCCTCATGGGCATGTTCGTGCCGGTCGGCCTGTTCCCGCACTGGCTGGCCCGGATCGCGGAGTTCACCTCGTTCGCGTGGATCCTCATGCCGCCGTGCGACATCCTCTCGGGCCGCATCGACGTGGCCGCGGGGCTGGGCACGGTCACGGTCCAGGCGGGGTGGACGGTGGCGGTGCTCGCCCTCGGACAGCTGCTCACGGCGGCGGGCCGGCGACGCCTGGAGGTGCAGGGTGGCTGACATCGCCTCCGCGCCGCGGCCCGGACCGCTCGCGCCGTACCGCGCCGTGCTGACCTCCCGGGTACAGGCGCAGGTGAGCTACCGCGCCTCGCTGGCGATGGACCTGTTCGCCGCGCTGCTCCTCGGCCTGGTCGAGCTGGCCGAGGTGTGGCTACTGTTCCACAACGCCAAGGTCATCGGCGGGCTGTCCTTCTCGGCCGTACTGCTCGTCTTCGCGCTGGCCGACCTCTCCTTCTGCGCGGCGGACATCCTGTTCGGGCACCTCGACAAACTGCCCCGCTACGTACGGGCCGGGACCATCGACGTCTTCTATCTGCGGCCGCAGCCGATCCTGTTGCAGCTCATCACCAGCGACATCCGCATCCACCGGCTCACCCGTCCCGCGGTCAGCCTGTTCGCGCTCGGCTACGCCCTCACCCACAACGCGATCGACTGGGGTCCGGGCACCCTCGGCATGCTCGTCCTCGCGCTCGTCTGCGGGCCGATCATCTACTCCTCCGTCTTCGTGATCGCCGCCGGACTGCAGTTCGTCCTCGTCAACGGCGCGGAGTTCACCAGCTCGTTCGTCTACGGGGGCCGCTACGCCGCCTCGCAGCCGGCGTCGGTCTGGCCCGGAGCGATCAAGGTGACGTTCGGTTTCGTCCTCCCGCTGGCCTTCACGGGGTTCCTCCCCGCCCTGTACATCCTGGGCCTGCCCGGCGACGGCGTCTTCCGTCCGGAGCTGGCCTGGGCGCTGCCACTGGCCACCGTGTGGGTCGTGGTCCTGGCGGGCGCGACCTGGCGTTTCGGCCTACGGCATTACCGGGGAGCGGGCGGATGACCGAGCACATCATCGAGACGCGCGGCCTGACGCGCACGTTCGCCAAGCGCGGATGGAACGGTCGTACCAAGACGCTCACCACCGCCGTCGACCACCTGGACCTGACGATCGAGCCGGGCGAGTCCGTCGGCTACATCGGCGCCAACGGCGCGGGGAAGTCCACCACGATCAAGATGCTCATGGGCATCCTCGTGCCCACGTCGGGGACGGTGCGCACCGTCGGGCTCGATCCCCTGGCCCGGAGACGCGACGTGGCCCGGCGCGTGGGCGTCGTCTTCGGGCAGCGGTCGCAGTTGTGGTGGGACCTGCCCACCGGGCGGTCGCTGGAGATCCTCGCCGCCGTGCACCGGCTCCCCGATGCGGTGGCGAAGGAGCGGGCCGGCCGGCTCGTCGAGCAACTGGAACTGGGAGACTACCTCGATCGGCCGGTGCGACAGCTCAGCCTGGGCGAGCGGATGCGCGCCGAAGTCGCCGCGTCGCTGATGCATTCACCCGAACTGCTGATCCTCGACGAGCCCACCATCGGGCTCGATGTGCTCAGCAAGCAGCGGCTGCGCGAGTTCCTCATCGCCGAGCGCGCCGAGCGAGGCCTCACCCTGCTGCTCACCACGCACGACATGGGCGACGTGGAGCGGCTGTGCGAGCGGATCCTCGTCGTCGACCACGGGCGCACCGCCTTCGACGGCACGCTCGACGGGCTGGTCGGCACCGTCGGCGCGGCGCGCGTGCTCGTGCTCGACCTGGACTGGCCCACACCGGATCTCGAGGTCGACGGTGCGCGGCACCTCTCCAGCGAGGCCGGGGGCCTGCGCCAGCGGCTGGAGTTGTCCGCGGCCCTGCCGCAGGTGCTCGCGGCGGTCGCCGAGCGAGCGACGGTGCGCGACCTCACCGTCGAGGAACCCGACATCGAGGACGTGGTGCGGCGGCTCTACGAGCGCTCGCGCCCCAATACCTGAGCGCGCAACCGGTCCACCGGGTCGGCGCCGCCGCGCGCGGGCGGCGGCCCGGCCTCAGGCACGCCGAGCGGCCCCGTCAGGTCCTTCTCCCATCGCGTCCAGTCGGTGACCGCCCAGCGCTCGGCGATGGCCCACCGGCCGTCGCGGCGCTCGAACCGGTCCACGTAGCGCAGGCCCAGCGTCAGGTAGGCCTGCAGCTCTGCGTCCGGCGCGGACCAGTGCGTTGCGGTGCAATAGGTCTCGACCACGGCGATGTCGCCGGCGAGCTCGCACAGGTGATTGCCGACCTGGTGGTGCGTACCGCCCAGCGACTCCAGTTGCCCCCGCACCCAGGGCACGTACTCCTCGACGGGGCCGTCGAAGCCGGTGTGGTGGTCGACGGCGCCGGGGTGGTAGCAGTCGCGCACCGCCTCCGGATCGAGGCGGTCGATGCCGCGGCAGTACCGCAGCACCACGTCCTCGATCTCGCGCCGGGCCAGGAGTTCGTCGACGGTCATGGGCCCCAGTGGACCACGCGGCCGGGAACGGGTAGGCAGTATCCATGGGTTTCACCCGCGAGCAGCTGCTCGCCTACTCGGATACGACGGTGCCGGACCTGATCGGCCCCGGCTGCCGGCTGCTGTTCTCGGGTATCAACCCCGGGCTGTGGACCGCCGCGACGGGCGCGCACTTCGCCCGGCCCGGCAACCGCTTCTACCCCGCCCTCTACGCGGCGGGGATCGTGGACCACGTCATCGACGCCACCGACGGGATGAGCTTCGCGGACCGGAACAGCCTCGTGGACGCGGGGATCGGCATCACCAACGTCGCGCCGCGGGCAACCGCCAAGGCGAGCGAGCTGACGGCGGAGGAGCTGCGCGACGGCGGCGAGGCGCTGGTGGAGCGAGTGCATCGGGTCGCGCCGCGGGTCCTGGCGGTGCTGGGAATCACTGCCTATCGCACTGCTTTCCACGAACCGAAAGCGGTGCCCGGCCCGCAGGAGCGCACCATCGGCGGGACACGGGTATGGGTACTGCCGAATCCCAGCGGACTCAACGCCCACGAGACGGTCGCGAGCCTGGCGCGGGCCTATCGCAGGGCCGCCGACGCGGCGGGCGTCGGCGGGTCCCTGCGTATCGAGTGACTACACCTTGGCGAGATCGACGTCCCGGGTCTCCTTCATCACGAGCAGCGCGATGAGCGTGGAGGCGCCCGCGACGGCCAGGTAGACGCCCACCCAGCCCACGCCGTAGCTGCTCACCAGCCAGGTGGCGATGAACGGCGCGATGGCGGCACCGAGGATCGAGGCGAAGTTGTAGGACACGCCGCTGCCCGTGTACCGGACGTTGGTCGCGAACAGCTCCGGGAGCACGGCGCTCATCGGGCCGAAGGTGAGCCCCATCAGCGTCAGGCCCGCGATCAGCACCGCGAGCATCGTGCCCTGCGTGGTGGTCGCCGGATCGAGGATCCACGCGAAGGACAGGCCGTAGGCGATGATCGCCAGCGTCACGACGATCAGCACGAGACGCCGGCCGAAGCGGTCCGCAAGGTGTCCCGAGACGGCGACGAAGGCGGCGAAGAACAGCACCGCGATGAGCTGCATCTCCAGGAAGTCGATGTAGGAGATGCCCAGCTTCACCCCCGACTTGTCGACCACCTTGCCGGTGCCGTAGGAGACGATCCAGGTGGTCACCAGGTAGAAGAGCGTGTAGGTGGCCACCATGACGAAGGTGCCGATGATGAGCGGCCGCCACGCGGTGCGCAGCACCTCGCCCAGCGGCGCCTTGACCTTCTTGCCCTCCTCGACGGCCTTCGCGAAGACGGGGGTCTCGGTCAGCTTGAGCCGGACGTACAGGCCGACGATCACCATCACGGCGGAGGCGAGGAACGGAATGCGCCAGCCCCAGGTCATGAAGGCGTGGTTGGCGCCCGAGGTCTTCGAGTCGAAGTCCATCAGCTGCATGATCACCAGGAAGGTGCCGTTGGCCAGGAAGAAGCCGAAGGGCGCACCCAGCTGCGGCCACATCGCGGCCCAGGCGCGCTTGCCCGGGGCGGCGGTCTCGGTCGCCAGAAGCGCGGCGCCCGACCACTCCCCGCCGAGGCCCAGGCCCTGCGCGAAACGCATCACCGCGAGCAGCGCCGGCGCCCAGTAGCCCACCTGCTCGAACGTGGGGAGCACACCGATGAGGAAGGTCGCGATGCCCATGGTGAGCAGCGAGCCGACCAGGGTCGCCTTGCGCCCCACCCGATCCCCGAAGTGGCCGAACAGGATCGACCCCAGCGGCCGGGCCGCGAAGGCCAGGCCGAACGTGGCGAACGAGGCGAGCAGGGCCGCCGTATCGTCCCCCTTGGGGAAGAAGAGGGTGGGGAAGACCAGCACTGCTGCGGTCGCGTAGATGTAGAAGTCGAAGAACTCGATGGTGGTTCCCACCATCGAGGCGACGACGATTCGCCTGCGGTTCATGAGGCACGAGATTACGCGGGCCACGGTCCGCCGACGGCGGTGACCCGGGTCACCCGGACACCCTGCGGTACCGTCGGCCAATGAGCGACGCACCGGCCCGGTTCCCCGTCTCGCGGGCGTTGATCCGCTTCCTGCGCACCGAAACCGTCGGCGGCACGGCCCTTCTTATCGCGGCGGCGATCGCACTCGCATGGGCCAACTCCCCCTGGGCCGCGGGCTACACCCACCTCGCCGAGATCACCCTCGGCAGCGACGACTGGACGATCCTCGGCCAGCACCTGCACCTGCGGCTGTCGCTGGCAGACTGGGCCAAGGACGGGCTCCTCGCGATCTTCTTCTTCGTCGCCGGGCTCGAGCTCAAGCGCGAGCTGGTGGTCGGGGAACTCTCCACCCTGCGCGGCGCCGCCCTGCCCGTGCTGTGCGCCGTGGGCGGCGTGGTGGTGCCGGCGCTCATCGCCTTCGGCATCGCCCGTGACAACCCCTACATCGGCAGCGCGTGGGCGGTCCCCATCGCCACCGACATCGCCTTCGCGCTCGGCATCCTCTCGCTCATCGGATCGCGTCTGCCCTCGGGGGCGCGGGTCTTCCTGCTCGGGCTCGCCGTGGTGGACGACCTCATCGCCATCGCCGTGATCGCCGTCCTCTTCGCCGGCGACCTCAAGGCCGGCTGGCTCGCCGTCGCGGCCGTCGGTTGCGCGCTCTACTGGTTCGGGCAGCACCGTCGGATCACCACGCCCCTCTACTACGTTCCGATCGCGATCGTGGTGTGGGTGGCCATGCTGCAGTCCGGCGTGCACGCCACCATCGCGGGTGTCATGCTCGGCCTGCTCACCCGCGTGCGGCCCGACCGGGACGAGCACGAATCCCCCGCGGAACGGCTCGAGCACCGGATCCAGCCGGTCTCGGCGCTGATCTGCGTGCCGATCTTCGCCTTCTTCGCCTCCGGTGTCGCCGTGAACGGCGAGGTCTTCCGCGAGCTGTTCACCGACGAGCTGGCCCTGGGCATCATGATCGGCCTGTTCTTCGGCAAGATCATCGGCATTTCGGGTGCCAGCGTGGTGGCCGTGAAGTTGCGCCTCGCGGAGCGCCCCGAGGGGCTCGACAACCGGGACATCCTGGCGCTCAGCGTGCTCGGCGCCATCGGCTTCACCGTCAGCCTGCTGGTCGCGGAGCTGGCACTGCCCCCGGGCGAGGCCGATCTGGCGAAGGCCGCCGTCCTCCTCACGTCCGTGACGGCGTCCGTGGTCGGCGCACTGCTGCTGTTGCGGCGAGGGCGGGCACACCGGGCCGGGTGACGAGCCGCACGCGGCCCCGGAGGTCGACACGTCGTGGTCGCGCGGACACGCGGGGGTGACCTCTGGCACGATGACTGATAACTAGAGGAGGACGACAGTGAGCTTGGACAGCACGCCCACCGGCGGGACCCCGCGGACGCTCTCCGCGATCCCGCTCACCGATCCCAACGTGACCGCTTCGGGCGATCCCACGATCGGAAGCCTGGTGCGGGACGCATCGGCGCAGGTCTCCTCGCTGGTCCGCGCCGAGGTCGAGCTGGCCAAGGCGGAGACCATGCGGGACGTCAAGAAGGCCGCCACCGGCTCGGCCTTCTTCGCCGTGGCCGGCGTCGTCGCGCTGTACTCGTCGTTCTTCTTCTTCTTCTTCCTCGCCTGGCTGCTCAACGTCTGGCTGCCGATGTGGGCGGCGTCGCTGATCGTCTTCATCCTCATGCTGGTCGTGGCGGGCGCGGCGGCCTTCCTCGGCTATCTCAAGGTCAAGCGCATCCGCGGCCCGCAGAAGACGATCGCCTCGCTCAAGGAGTCGCAGTCGATCCTCAAGGGCGAACTCGATCCCGCGGCCGCACTCAAGCGCCCCGCGGGCGCACCGTCGACGGTCACGCGACGCTGATCCCTCGACCCCCGAGACACCACCGGTGACCAGCCCCGACCCGTCGAGCGTCCGGTTCCCCGGCCCCTGGGAGCACCTCGACGTCCGCGCCAACGGCATCCGGCTGCACGCCGTCGAGTACCGGCCAGAAGACGATCCCGCCGACGCCGACCGGCCGCTCGTGGTGATGCTGCACGGCTTCGGCGGCTTCTGGTGGAGTTGGCGGCACCTCCTGCCGCAGCTGCACGACGCCGGCTATCGGGCCGTGGCCTTCGACCTGCGGGGCTACGGCGACAGCGACAAGCCGCCGCGCGGCTACGACGGCTGGACACTGTCCGGCGACGTCGCGGGCCTGATCCGCGCGCTCGGCCACACCTCGGCGGCGCTGGTCGGCCACGGCGAGGGCGGCCTGGGCTGCTGGACCACCGCGACCCTCCACCCGCGAGTGGTCTCCGCGATCACCGTCGTCTCCTCACCGCACCCGATCGCGCTCAAGCGCTCCGCGCTGCGCAACAAGGACCAGCGCTCGGCGATGCTCGGGCCCATCACCTTCGCCCAGCTCCCGCGTCTCGCGGAGGACCGGCTCACCCGGAACGACGGTGCCGAGATCGGCGCCGTGTACGCGGCCCGCAGCGGCGCGATGTGGCGGCGGAGCGCCGACTACGTCGAGGCGACCGCGCGGTACCGCAGCGCCATCCAGATCCCGGGCACGGCCCACAGCGCGCTCGAGTACGCGCGCTGGGCCTGGCGCAGCCAGTTCCGCCCCGACGGCGCCCGGTTCCTCAGCAGCATGAACCAGCGCCTGCACATCCCCGTGCTGGCCTTCCGGGGCGAACTCGACCCGTACGTGCTCCCGCAGCCGGTGTACTCCAGCCACGACTGGGCGACGGACTACCGGGTGCGGGCGGTCGAGGACGCCGGCCACTTCGCGCACGAGGAGGCGCCCGGCACCGTCGGGCCGCAGCTCGTGGACTTCCTCGCGGGCCTGCCCGGGCCCCGCCTGCTGCCCTGAGCCGACGGTCCTAGCGGTTGACGCAGGGCCCCGTCGAGACCCCCGCGGTCGCGGTGGTCCCCGCCTTCAGCGCCGGCTCCACCTGCTTGGCGGTGAGGGCGAAGGCCGTGTCCGGATCGTCGACGGCGACACCGAAGATCACGCCGACCACGTTGCCCTCGCGGTCGAAGACCGGCCCGCCCGAGTTGCCGGGCCGCACCTGCCCGCGGAGCAGGTAGACGTCACGGCGGACCTGCGCGTCCCGGTAGATGTTGCGGCCCTCCAGGGTCTGCTCGCTGCGCACGCGCGAGGACGAGAGGGTCAGGGGACCGCCGCCCGGGTAACCGAGCACGAAGCCCGGGTCGCCCGGCTTCGCGCCGTTGAAGACGATCCGCAGCGGCTTGGCCTGCAGGCCGGGCACGTCGAGCACCGCCACGTCGGTCTGGGAGTCGAAGTAGACCACCTGCGCGCTGTACTTCTTGGCACCGTCGACGGTGACCTGCACGCTGCGGGTACCGGCGACGACGTGCGCGTTCGTGACGACGCGGCCCGGCGTGGCGACGAACCCCGAGCCCTCCAGGGCCCGGCTGCAGGACGGTGCCTGGCCGTCGATCCGGACCACCGAGGAGCGGACGCGCTGCACGGCCGGATCGGTGAAGTCCATCTTGTCCGGCGCCTCGACGCTGACCACCGGCGTGTTGACGAACGGGCCCAGTGCCTGCGGCAACCCGGAGTCGTCGATGACGGCGGAGAACTTCTGCGGCAGGCCGTCGGCGCCCACGGTCTTGGCGAACTCATTGACCGCGCCGAGCACCGCGGAACCGTTGACGGACCGGGAGATCTGCGGTGCGGCGGCCGTGGTCAGCGGGATCGCCACCAGCCAGGCGGCGACGAGCAGCGCGCCGACCTGCACCACCGCTCCCACGCCGGAGTCCACGGCCCGCAGCCCCGGACCACGGATCGAGCTGCGCACGGCGCGACCGAGCACCATGCCCGAGAGCTCGCCGATGATCACGAGTCCGACGAGCAGGCCCACGCCCAGCACCAGCCGGCCCTTGGCATCGTCGACGGAGCCCAGGATGTGCGGCGCGAGCAGGACGCCGGCGGCGGCGCCGAGCACGACGCCGATGAAGGCGAGCACCGAGGCCGCCGCCCCCTGCCGGTAGCCGGAGATCGCCGCGAGCAGCATCAGGACGACGACCACGACGTCGACCCAGGTCGAACCCGTCATCGCGTACTCTCCTGCCAGTTCTCGGCGCGGGCGGCGGCCGCCCGTACCTCGTCGGTGAGCGGCCGCACGTCGTCGGTGTTCCAGGGTCGTTCCCAGCCCGCGGCGCCGATCAGCGCGTTCATCAGCCCGCCGGTGAAACCCCAGACCAGCATCGGTCCGGCGGCGAAGGCCGGCCCGCGGTAGAAGGACTTGCGCACCATGAACCGGTGCGCGGGGTCGATCAGCTCGGCGAGCGGCACCCGCCGCACCAGCGCGGTCTCGCCGGGGTCGACGGCCCGCACGTCGGACGGGCGGGCCGCGAAACCGATCACGGGGACCACCCGGAAGCCGGAGACGGGGACCTCGATCGGGTCCAGCTCGGCCAGCACCTCGACGGAGTCCGGGTCCAGGCCCGTCTCCTCCCAGGCCTCGCGCAGGGCGACGGCGACGTCGTCCGCGTCCTCGGGATCGCGGGCGCCGCCCGGGAACGCCACCTGCCCCGCGTGCTGCCGCATCGCCGAGGCCCGCTGGGTGAGCAGCACCGTCGCGTCCGCGGGCGGAACGGGCCCGGCGGCCGCCGGGTCACCGTCGAAGAGGATCAACACCGCGGCGCGGCGCGGATTGCGGACACGCTGCAGCGCCGCGACCGCACCGCCGCGTTCCCGCAGTTCCTCGGCGATATCGCCGAGGTTGCCGAGCAGCGGGTCGAGCCACCGCGGGGCGCTCACAGGGCGACCCCGAGCTCGCTGCGCAGCAGCGCGGCTACATCGTCGACGGAGGTGAAGGGTTGGGCGTGCACACCGGCCACAGTGCCATCGGAACGCAACAGAACGGTCACGGGGTACGCCCGCGGCGCGCCGAGCGCCGTGGCGACCGCGCTCTGCGGGTCCTGCACGGTCGGCAGCGCGACCTTCAGCTCGGCCAGCAGATCCAGGCCGGCGACGGCGTTCGGGTCGGCGTGGACCCCGAGCACGGTGAGCCTGTCACCCGCCCGGGCCGCGACCTCGGCGAGCACGGGCAGCTCGACGCGGCACGGCCCGCACCACCACGCCCAGACGTTGAGCAGGACCGGCCGGTTCCCCGCGGCCGCGAGGTCCACCGGCGCACCGTCGCCGAGACAGGTCAGGGACTTCCCGGCGAGCGCGGTCGCGCCGATGCCCGCGGGGCAGGGCGGCAGGGCCGCTTTCGCGCGCGCGGCCGCCAGCTGGCCGGGGCTCGTGCTGGTCGACGGTGCCGCCGGCGCCGGGGACGGCGCACCGTCGTCCCCGCGAGGCCAGATGGCGACCACCAGGGCGACCGCGACGATCACGCAGACGAGGAGCCACCGCACGCGCGCGGGGATCCGGCTGCGCTCGCCGGGCAGGAGCGGCGCGGGCTCGTGCTCCGTCCCGGTCACGGGGCCACCTCCGGCCGCGCCCGGCGCCGGCGCGGCGGCGGGGGTGCGATCTCGAGCAGGTGCTCACGCTCGGGTCCCTTGACCAGTTCGGCGGCCTCGACGGGGTCGACCGGGCCGGTACCGAAGGAGGGGCAGTCCTTGGCGAGCACGCAGACGCCGCATGCGGGCTTGCGGGCATGGCAGACCCGGCGGCCGTGGAAGATCACCCGGTGGCTGAGCAGGGTCCACTCCTTCCGGGGGATCAGCTCGCCGACGGCGTGCTCGATCTTCACCGGGTCCTTCTCCTGCGTCCACTCCCAGCGGTGCACGAGCCGGGTGAAGTGGGTGTCCACGGTGATGCCGGGGACGTCGAAGGCGTTGCCGAGGATCACGTTCGCGGTCTTGCGGCCGAAGCCCGGCAGCGTCACCAGCTCCTTCATGGTGCGCGGCACCTCGCCGTCGAAGCGGTCCACGAGGGCCTGGCCGAGCCCCATGATCGACGTGGCCTTATTGCGGTAGAAGCCCGTCGACCGGATGTACTCCTCCAGCTCCGCGCGGTTCGCGCCGGCGTAGTCGGCGGCGGTCCGATACCGGGCGAACAACGCCGGTGTGACTTGATTCACGCGCACGTCGGTGCACTGCGCGGACAGGATCGTCGCCACCGACAGCTCCAGCGGATCGGTGAAGTCGAGTTCGCAGTACACGTGGGGGAAAGCGGCGGCGAGTGTCCGATTCATCCGCCGGGCACGGCGCACCAGTCCGAGGTGGGTTTCCGGCTCCGGGGGCATGGGAATCGATTCTAACGACGCCGCCGTACCTCGTTCGTTGCCGTATCGAGACCTTGGCTGTGTTTACTGTCCGGCATGCAAGGATTGCTCGGGTTGCTGTTCCCGGTGGTGCTGATGCTGTTCGCGTTGGCCATGGAACGTATCGAGACGCGCGTGACGGCGGAGCCCGCCGCGCCCCCCTCGACCGGCGAGGACGAGGCGCCGGACGTCGAGACCCTGGCCCGGATCGGGCTGCCGAAGGCCGTGGACAGCCTCGACCTCGACGGTGGCACGGAGCGCCGCGCCAGCTGATCTGCCGGCTCCGGCCGACCCGGGCGCCGCGTCGATCGGGCTCCGGACGACGGCCGTGACCGCAGCCGTTCGCGATGGGCCCGGAACGTCGCCGCACCTTTCGATATGCGAACGGGTAGTCTTTCCCAGAGGTGTCTGTGCGATTTCCCACATCCGCGCGGACCCCTGCATAAAATCACACTTCAGGTCGCGGCGAGCTCCGCCGGCGACGGATCGTCGATCAAAGGAACGAGGTACCCCGTGGACGAGGTCCTGGCGCGGGCCGGCATTTTTCAGGGTGTCGAGCCGAGCGCTGTCGATGCGCTCACCAAGGATCTGCACGAGGTCGACTACCCCCGTGGTCACGTCATCTTCAACGAGGGCGAGCCCGGCGACCGGCTGTACATCATCATGTCCGGCAAGGTGAAGCTCGGCCGGCGCTCACCGGACGGCCGCGAGAACCTGCTGTCCGTGATGGGCCCGTCGGACATGTTCGGTGAGATGTCGATCTTCGATCCGGGTCCGCGCACGTCGAGCGCCACCTGCATCACCGAGGTCCGCGCGATGACGATGGATCGCGAGGCCCTGCGCGCGTGGATCCGCGATCGTCCGGAGATCGCGGAGCAGCTGCTGCGCGTCCTGGCCCGCCGCCTGCGGCGCACCAACAACAACCTGGCGGACCTCATCTTCACCGACGTGCCAGGTCGCGTGGCCAAGCAGCTGCTGCAGCTCGCGCAGCGCTTCGGCACGCATGAGAACGGTGCGCTCCGGGTCACGCACGACCTCACCCAGGAGGAGATCGCGCAGCTCGTGGGCGCGTCCCGCGAGACCGTGAACAAGGCCCTCGCCGACTTCGCGCACCGCGGCTGGCTGCGCCTCGAGGGCAAGTCCGTGGTGATCACCGACTCGGAGCGCCTGGCCCGCCGCGCACGGTAGCCGCGTCACGTCACCCCGCGATCCCGGTTCCGGGATCGGGAACGGCGACCTGACCGCGCATGAGCGGCCGCGCGGTCCGCAGCAGTGACGCGCTCACGGCGTGCGGCGCGCCCGGGCCGGGCTTCACGACGGCGCGCGCGGTGACGATGCCCGACGGCGTGCCGATCCGCACGTCCCCCTCACCCGCGTCCGCGTCCGCGGCCGCCTCGGCGACCAGCGAGCCCGGCAGCCGCGCGGCGACCGCCACGGCCAGTGCCGCGGTGCCGGGGATCGCCCGGTGCGTCTGCGCCATCGAGATCACCCGCACGACCACATTCGTCGTGGCCGCGGGCACCGCGACCCCGCCGATCGTGGAAAAGTCCCTCGGCGGCGCCACGATCGCGACCTTGGGCACCGCCAGGGGCGCGTCCTCCGGCCGGCCTGCCAGCCCCATCGCGACGGCTCCCGCACGGCGCAGCTCGTCCAGCAGCGCCTGCACGCCGGTGTCGGCATCGAGCTCGTCGGGCGTCTCGGCGCCGGTCACGCCGATCTGAGAGGCGGCAACGAAGACCATCGGGGTCGCGGCATCCACCAGGGACGCCGAGTACTCGCGCCCCGCAGCCCGCAGCGTCGAGCGCACGGCACCGTCGTCGGGCAGCAGTGCTCCGGTGCGCGCCCCGCCCGGCTCCAGATATTCGAGTTCGATGGGTGCGCCCGTCCCGGAGACGCCGGGAAGGGCGAACGTGCCCTCGGTGACGGCGAGACCGCCGTCGACGGACAGCCGGACCCGGATCACCGTCTCGGTGTTGGTGTTGTGCACGACGACGGTGCGGTCACCGTCGTCGAGCGCGAGCAGCCCCGCCTCGAGCGCGTACGGGACCACGGCGGCGGAGAGATTGCCGCAGTTCCCGGAGTAGTCCATCACCGGCTCGCGGATCGCGGCCTGCCCGAAGGTGTAATCGAGGTCGACGTCCGGCCGGCCGGAGACCCGCACGGCCACGACCTTGGACAGCGACGACAGTCCACCGCCCATGCCGTCCAACTGGCGCCCGTACTCGTCCGGCGAGCCGAGCGCGCGCAGGAACAGTCCGTCACGCGTGGGGCCCGGCGGCGGCAGATCGCTCTCGCGGAAGAACAGCCCCTTGCTGGTGCCTCCCCGGAGGAAGACGGCGTCGATCCAGCGCAGCGCCACGACCGGGTCAGCCGTGCTCGGCGAGGTACTGCAGCTGGACCTTCACCGACATCCGGGCCGCCGGCCAGGCTTTCTTGTCCACATCGCGATAGACGTGCTTGACCACCTTCATCGGCTTGGCCTCGGCGGCGCTCACCCCGAGTTCGGCGAGCGCGTCGCGGACCTGCTGCAGCCGGTCCTGACGGTGCGCGGCGTACGCCGCGACGACGGGGGCCGCATCGGGCAGGTCCGGGCCGTGCCCGGGCAGCAGGACGCGGCCGCCGGCCACCGTCGACAGGGCCTCCAGCGAGCCGAGGTAGTCGGCGAGAGTCCCGTCCGTGGCGTCGAGGACGGTGGTGCCGCGGCCGAGGAGGGTGTCGCCCGAGACCAGCCCCCCGGGCCCGCCGTCGGAGCCGTCGGCACCGTCGACCAGGAAGCTCAGCGAGTCGGCCGTGTGGCCCGGCGTGTGCAGCACCTCGATCCGCAGCCCCGCGGCCTCGATCACCTCGCCGCCGGCCAGCGGCGTCGCGGCGTTGATGCAGTACTTCGGCGAGAACGCGCGGACGGGGCTGCGGGTGAGCTCCGCCCACCGTTTCAGTCCACCGGTGTGATCGGCGTGGCGGTGCGTCACGAGGGTCAGCGCGACGGTGCCGGCGGCCTTGGCCACCCGCTTGAGGTGCTTCTTGTCCTTGGGGCCGGGGTCGACGACCACGGCCTCCTCGCGCCCGGGGGCGCGCAGGATCCAGGTGTTGGTGCCCTCGAGGGTCATCACCGAGGGGTTGTCGCAGAGCAGCACCGCCGCGGAGGGGGTGACCTGCCGCAGCTTCCCCGGCAGCGGGTGGCGCGGGGCGGATTCCTCGGCGGGCTCGCGGGTCATACCTGGACCGTGAGTTCGACCTCGACGGGCGCGCCGAGCGGCAGCTCCGCGACGCCGACGGCGGAGCGTACGTGCACGCCGGCGTCCCCGAAGACCTCGCCGAGCAGCAGCGACGCACCGTTGAGCACCTGCGCCTGGTTGGAGAAGCCGGGCGCCGACGCCACGAACCCGGTGACCTTGACGACCCGCTTGACGGCGTCGATGCCCACGAGCGAGTGCACGGCGGCCAGCGCGTTCAGCGCGCACTGCCGGGCCGCGGCGACGGCGGTCTCCACGTCGACCACGCCCTCCGCGTTCTCACTGACCTTGCCCTGGGCGACGAGCTCGCCGTCGCGCATCGGCAGCTGGCCCGAGGTGTGGACGAGGTCGCCGATCTGCGTGGCGGGGACGTACGCGGCCAGCGGCGGCACGACCTCGGGAAGGACGATGCCCAGCTCAGCGAGCCGCTCGGAGGCGGTCATGCCGTCGGCCGCTTCATGTAGGCCACGTGCTGCTCGCCGGTGGGCCCCGGCAGCACCGTGACCAGCTCCCACCCGTCGGAGCCCCAGGTGTCGAGGATCTGCTTGGTGGCGTGCGTCAGCAGCGGGATGGTGGCGTACTCCCAGGTGGTCTTGTCGCTCATGCCATCACCCTATCCACCCCGGAGGCAGCGCGACAGGCGCGATCCGCCGAACGGCGGCGGCAGTCGGGGACGAGGCCCGTGGGACGGGACCGGAGCCCACGGGAACGTGTTCTCGGTCGCATTGGCGGGGAAGGTTCACGTTAACGGCCCGGTCGTGCGCGGGGGTACGGATATGCTCCGGGCGTGGTGGTGAGTGAGGCGAGCCCCGGCGGGGTCGCGCAGGACGCGGGAACGGCCTGGCCCGACGGGCTCCGGGAGTCCCGGCTGCACTTCGTGTCCGGCAAGGGCGGCACCGGCAAGTCGACGGTGGCCGCCGCGCTGGCTCTGGCGCTCGCCTCCCGCGGCAAGAAGGTGCTCCTCATCGAGGTCGAGGGGCGCGGCGGCATCGCCCCGACCTTCGAGGTGGGCGAACTGCCCCCGACCGAGACGTTGATCGCTTCGGCCGACGGCGGCGGCCAGGTGCACGCGCTGTCGATGGACGTGGAGGCCACGTTCCTCGACTACCTCAAGACGAACTACGGCATGGGACTGGCCGCGCGGGCGCTCAAGTCGATCGGCGCGATCGAGTTCGCCACGACCCTGGCACCGGGCCTGAAGGACATCCTGATCACCGGGAAGATCATGGAGTGCACCCAGCGCCGGGGCAAGGACGGGCGCTACGCGTACGGGGCCATCGTCGTGGACGCCCCGCCCACGGGGCGGATCGGCAAGTTCCTCGACGTGACCCGGGCGATGAAGGAGATCGCGAAGGCCGGGCCGATCGCGGGTCAGGCCGACCGCGTGGTGCGCCTGCTGCACTCCCCCGACACCGTCGTCCACCTGGTCACCCTGCTCGAATCGCTGCCGATCCAGGAGACCGCGGAGGCGGTGCGGGAGTTGCGCGCCCTGGACCTGAGGGTGGGCGCGGTGATCGTCAACCGCGCTCTACCGCAGCTGCTCTCGGACGACGAGCTGAGCGCCGCCGCGGAGGGGACGATCGACGGTCCCTCGGTGCGTGCCGCGCTCGACGGTGCCGGGCTGCCGCTCTCCGACGAGGATCTCGCGGGGCTGCTCACCGAGACGATCCAGTTCGCGCGCACGGTGCGCGGGCAGGACGAGGCGCGCGAGGACCTGAACGCCGTCGACGTGCCCGGGCGGTTGGAACTGCCGTTGCTCACGGGCGGCGTGGATCTGCGCGGCGTGTACGAGCTGTCGGGCGCACTGATCGAGGCGGGGGTCCGATGATCGACCTGAAGCTGGGTCCGCAACTGCTCGACCCGGGAACCCGGGTGGTGGTGTGCTGCGGCAGCGGCGGCGTGGGCAAGACCACGACGGCGGCGGCAATGGCGCTGTGGGCCGCCGAGCACGGGCGCCGGGTCGTGGTGCTGACGATCGACCCCGCGCGCCGGCTCGCCCAGGCACTGGGCGTGGCGGACCTGACGAACGAGCCGCAGGAGGTGACCGTCGCCGGCGGCGGAACGCTGCACGCGATGATGCTCGACATGAAGCGGACCTTCGACGAGATGGTCACGTCGAACGCGGATCCCGCCCGCGCGCAGGAGATCCTGGCGAACCCCTTCTACCAGACGGTGGCCTCGTCGTTCTCCGGCACGCAGGAGTACATGGCGATGGAGAAGCTGGGCCAGCTCACCGCCGACGACCGCTGGGACCTGGTGGTGGTGGACACGCCGCCGTCGCGCAACGCGCTGGACTTCCTCGACGCCCCGAAGCGCTTCGGCTCCATGCTGGACTCGCGGCTGATGCGGCTGATCGCCGGCCCGACCCGCGGCCTCGGCCGCATGGTCTCCGGCGGCATGGGCCTGGCACTGAAGCTCGTCTCCACCATCGTGGGCAGCCAGATGCTCTCGGACGCTTCGGGGTTCGTCTCGCAGATGGACACCCTGATCGGCGGCTTCCAGGAGCGGGCGGATCGCACCTACGCCCTGCTGGCGCAGCCGAGCACCCGCTTCGTGGTGGTCGCCTCCCCCGAGGAGGACACGCTCCGCGAGGCCACCTACTTCGTGGAACGGCTCGCCGGTGAGTCGATGCCGCTGGCCGGGCTCATCGTCAACCGCACGCATCCGAGCCTCGCCGCGATCGGCGCGGAGCAGGCCCGCGAGGCAGCGGCACGGCTCGGGGCCGACGGTGCCGCGCCCGCCGCCGAGGGGTTGCTGCGGGTGCACGCATGGCGTGCCGGGATCGCGGCGCAGGAGGTGCACGTCCTCAGCGCGTTCGTCGGACGGTGCCCGACGGTGCCGGTGGTCGGCGTTCCGTCGCTCCCGTTCGAGGTCTCGAACCTGGAGGCGCTGCAGGCGGTGGCCGAGCAGATCGTCGGCTCCTAGCCGGCGCTGTCTCCATGGCGGCTGCGCGGGGCGGGCGGGCGAGTCCGGTCCCGTCGGCCCATCGGCCGAAAACTATAGCTGGACAAACGAAAGGGCCCCGCACCGTCGAACGGTACGAGGCCCCGAGTGGGCTCCCGGGCGGGAGCGGGGATCAGCCCGCGACGCGCTTGCGGTCGCGCTGGGCCTCGAAGAAGACGCGCCAGCTGGTGACCTCGGGGTGCTGGCGGAGGAGGGCGCGGCGCTGACGCTCGGTCATACCGCCCCAGACGCCGAACTCCACGCGGCTGTCGAGGGCGTCGGCGCCGCACTCGAGCTGGACGGGGCAGTGCCGGCAGATGGTCGCGACCTTGCGCTGGGCCGCGCCGCGAACGAACAGCTCATCGGGGTCGACATCACGACACTTGGCCTTGGAGACCCAAACGAGTCGATCCTCGTCGTCGACCAGAACCCGAGCACTTGTCATCTGACTTCCCCTTTCGCGTGGTGCGGCACGGACCCGGTGCCAGCCCCTTGCCTGTGGTCTACGGGGGCCGATCGAGGTGCTCGCCACATCGTCTGCAATAGTGTTACCTGAATCACACGACGGAAACAAGTCAGGGACCGAGGGATATCGCACAGTGGTCCAAGAATTCCAGTACGCCTGTACCGATCGCCTGGTCGGCGCGTCGGGAGCCCGGTTCCCGACGGTTCGGCACGTATCCTGGTGACCGTGTCGAAACCCGGAGTGATCGCCAAGCTGGCCGGCTGCATCCTGCTGGCCGGACTGCTGGTCGCCGGTGTCCTGTTCCCCTACATCGGCGGGCTGGGCCTGATCTCCAACCGCGCCGCGGACACCGTCGACAACATCAGCTCCGAGCTGCTCGAGGGCCAGGTCCCCGAGGTCACCACGGTGACGGACTCGACCGGCGCCCCGATCGCCTACCTCTACGACCAGCGCCGCGTGCAGGTGCCGTTCGACCAGATCTCGCCCGACATGGTGCGCTCGATCATCTCCATCGAGGACAAGCGCTACATGGAGCACGACGGCGTCGACTACCAGGGCACGCTCCGCGCCTTCGTCAAGAACCAGTCCGCCGGCGAGGTGCAGCAGGGCGCGTCCACGCTCGATCAGCAGTACATCAAGAACTATCAGTTGCTCGTCCTCGCGAAGTCCGACGCGGACCGACGCGCGGCCGTCGCCACCACCGCCGCCCGCAAGCTGCGCGAGGTGCGGATGGCGCTGACCCTCGAGCGCACCCTCACCGAACGCGCGAAACAGGAGCACGGGGTCGACGACGCCCGGGCGAAGGTGATCGCCAAGGAGCAGATCCTGGCGCGGTACCTCAACCTCGTTCCCTTCGGTAACGGCGCCTACGGCATCGAGGTCGCCGCGCAGACCTACTTCGGCAAGCGCGCCTCGCAGCTCAACATCCAGGAGTCGGCGATGCTCGCCGGGATGGTGCAGTCGAGCTCCTCGCTCAATCCGTACACCAACCCCCAGCGCGTGCTGGACCGCCGCAACACTGTGCTGGACACGCTCATCACCAACTTCCCGGACAAGGCGAACGAGTACCGCGCGGCGAAGAACACCCCGCTCGGCGTGCTGCCCCGGCCCAACACCCTGCCCGGCGGCTGCATCGCCGCGGTCGCCAACCGCGGCTACTTCTGCGACTACGTCCTGCAGTATCTCTCCGAGGCCGGCCTCTCCAAGGACACGGTGATGCGGGGCGGCTACACGATCCGCACCACGCTCGACCCCCGGGTGCAGGACTCGGTGCAGGCCGCCCTGAACGCCACCGCGAGCCCGACGCTCTCCAACGTCGCGCAGGTCATGAACGTGATCAAGCCGGGCACGACCTCGCACGACATCGTCGCCATGAACTCTTCGCGCGTCTACGGACTCAACGTGGACAAGCGCGAGACCGTCCAGCCCGAGCCCTTCGCCCAGGTGGGCGACGGTGCCGGCTCGACCTTCAAGATCTTCACCGTCGCCGCCGCGATGGAGAAGGGTATGGGCCTGGACACCACCGTGAACGTGCCGTCGACGGTCTCGGTCAAGGGGATGGGCCACGGCGGCTACGCCGGCTGCCCGGCCGACTCCTACTGCGTGAAGAACGCGGGGGCGTACCCGGCGTCGATGTCGCTCACCCAGGCCCTGGCGACCTCCCCGAACACCCCCTTCATCAAGCTGATCGAGCAGGTCGGCGTGAGCCCGGTGGTCGACATGGCGGTCAAGCTGGGCCTGCGCTCGTACACCCAGCCGGGTAGCTCGGGCTTCGGCAACGACAGCCTGGCCGATATGTTCAAGAAGCAGAACCTGGCCTCGTTCACGCTCGGCCCCACGGCGGTGAGCGCGCTCGAGCTGACCAACGTGGCCGCGACGCTCGCGTCCGGCGGCGTCTGGTGCCCGGCGAACCCGGTGCAGTCGATCACCCAGCCCAAGCGCAACAGCGACGGCGTCCAGACCGTGGGCGCCGACGGGAAGCCCGAGACCACGCCGGTGCCCTACAAGTCGGAGAAGTGCGAGCAGGTGATCGAGAAGGGGCTCGCGGAGACCCTGGCGAACGCCCTCAGCGCCGACGACCGCGGCGCCGGCACCTCGGCCGCGGCCGCCTCGCGCGCGGGGTGGACGCTGCCGCTGTCGGGCAAGACGGGGACCACGGAGACCTTCCGCTCGTCCGCCTTCCTCGGGTACACCAACCAGTACGCGGGTGCCAGCTACGTCTACAACGACGGCAACTCCCCCGGCCCGATCTGCACCAGCCCGCTGCGCCCGTGCGGTTCCGGCAACGTCTACGGCGGCAACGAGCCGGCCACGGCCTGGTACACCGCGCTCAAGCCCGTCTCCACGATCTACGGCCCGGTCTCCCTGCCGCCGGTCGACCCGAAGTACAAGGACGGCTTCGGCCCCGGCAAGATCCCGAACGTCATCGGGCTCAACGAGGCCGCGGCCCGTGCACGCGTCCAGCAGGCCGGGTTCAAGACCACGGTCGCGTACGTCAACAACTCCGCCCCGAACGGCACCGTCGTCTCGACGTCACCGTCGGGCTTCACGCAGCCCGGCTCCACGGTCACGCTGAACCTGTCGAACGGCATCGCTCCCGCCCCGGCGAATCCGTCGCTGCCGGGCGTCCAGACGGGGCCCGGCGGCACGACGATCACGATCCCCGGGTTCGGGCAGTTCACCATCCCCGGCGCGGGCGGCCAGGGCGGCGGCCCGGTGCAGACCCCGGCGCCGGAACCTCCGGGGAACTGACGGTGCGCGTCGCGCGGGCCGTCGCCGCCCTCCTGATCGCGGGGTCGACGGCGACCGCGTGCGACCGTTCGGCGCCGCCGGCCGGAACGTCGGGCGCCTCTCCCGGGTCCGTCGAGGTCTCGCCGGGCCCGCCCGGCTCCCCGTCCGCCGCACCGACGGTGACGGTGCCCGCCCGCGGCTCGTACGTCGCGGGCGAACAGCGGCGCACCGGCACGCAGGGGCCGGTGACCTTCGACGTCGGCCTGCCGACGGTGACCGGCGGATCGCCCGCCGTCGCGGACCGGTTCAACGCCTCCATGCGGGCCTCGTTGGCACCGCAACTGACCCTGCCCGAGGGAACCTCGGGAACGATGACGGTGCGCGACGGCCGGCTCGCGGACGGCCGTGGCTCCGCGGTCACCCGTCTCGGGCCCGGCGTCGTCGCAGGTCTGCTCCTGACGAGCACCTACATCGAGCGGGGCGCGCACCCCACCACGGTGATCGGCACCGTCGTCATCGCGACCGCGACCGCGCGCCCGGTCCTGCTGACCGATGTCTTCGTCGATCCGGCGACTGGGACGGCGCGGCTCGCCACTCTGGTGAAACAGCGCGCGCAGGCCGCCGGCACGTCCGTCTTCGTCACCGATCCCCCGCGCGACCTGGCGAACTGGCTCCCCGCGACCGACGGACTGACCGTCTTCGCGGGCGTCTCGCACGCCGAGGGCGACTACCGTGCCTTCACCGTGCCGTGGGCGGAGCTGAAAGACGTGATCGCACCGGCCATGTGGCCGGTGCTCACCGCCTGATCAGCCGATCTTCGGGGTGACCCGGTCGAGGATGGCGGCGGTGTCGACGCCCTGCGGGAGGGTACCGAAGACGTCGCCGCGGTCGCCGGCGAGCCGGGACCGGACGTAGGCGTCCGCGACGGCGGGGTGGCCGTACCGCACCAGGAGCGAACCCTGTAGGGCCGCAGCCATATCGCCGACGAGCCGGCGGGCACCGAACTGCATCGCGGTCTGATCGGCCGGATCGAGCGCACCGAACGAGCCCTTGAGCCTCGCGACCGCCTCGTCGTAGACGGCGTCGGTGCCGGCGGCGGCGTCGAGCTCGGCGAAGAAGGCCGCGACGGACTGCGGTTCGCGGGCCATCGCGCGCAGGACGTCGAGCGCGGCCACGTTGCCGGAGCCCTCCCAGACCGAGAGCAGCGGCGCCTCGCGGTAGAGCCGCGGCAGGCGCGAGTCCTCGATGTAGCCGTTGCCGCCCAAGCACTCCAGCGCCTCGGCGGCGTGGATCGGGCCGCGCTTGCAGACGTGGTACTTGGTGACGGCCAGGGCGATCCGGCGCAGCGCGGAGGCGTCCTCGTCGCCCGCGACGGAGCGGTCGGTCAGGCTCGCGAGCCACAGGCCCGCGGTCGTGGCGCCCTCGGCCTCGACGGCCAGGTCGGCGAGGACGTTGCGCATGAGCGGCTGGTCGATGAGGTTCGCGCCGAAGGCCTTCCGGTGCGCGGCGTGGTGCGCGGCCTGCGCGAGGCCGGCGCGCATGCCGGTGGCGGTGCCGAGCACGCAGTCGAGGCGGGTCATGTTGACCATCTCGACGATGGTGCGGACCCCGCGGCCCTCCTCCCCCACGAGCCAACCGACGGTCTCGTCGTACTCGACCTCGCTGCTGGCGTTGGAGTGGTTGCCCAGCTTGTCCTTCAGCCGCTGCAAGGCGAAGACGTTGCGCGTGCCGTCGGGCAGCACACGCGGGATGAAGAAGCAGGAGACGCCCGATTCTGTCTGCGCCAGGGTGAGGAACAGGTCGGACATCGGCGCGGAGGTGAACCACTTGTGTCCCGTGATCCGGTACGTCCCATCGGATTGCGGGACCGCGCGGGTGGTGTTGGCACGGACGTCCGAGCCGCCCTGCTTCTCGGTCATGGACATGCCGGCGATCAGGCCGCGCTTGCCCAGCGGGGCGCGCAGGCCGAAGTCGTACTCCTTCGCGGTGAGCAGCGGCTCGTACTGCGCGGCGAGCTCGGCGTTCGCCCGCAGCGCGGGGACCACCGCGTAGGTCATGGAGATCGGGCAGCCGTGCCCGGCGTCGACGTGGCCCCAGACGCTGAACTTGGCGGCGCGCACCAGGTGCGCGTTCGGGTCGGTCTCCGCCCACGGTGCGGCGTGCAGTCCGTGCTCGACGGAGACCTTCATGAGCCGGTGGTAGGCCGGGTCGTAGACCACCTCGTCGATACGGTTGCCGTACCGGTCGTGGGTCTTGAGCACGGGCGGATGCGCCTCGGCGAGGTCGCCCCATTCGAGGGCCTCGGCGGTGCCGGCGAGCGCGCCCAGCGCGTGGATCGCCTCCCGCTGCGCCGCGTCCACGTGGGCGCGCCGCAGCGCGTCGTCGATCATCGGGGTCTCGGCGGTGTTGAAACCCAGCAGCGGCGGTACCTGGTTGGTCACTTCATGGGTCGGCACGCCAGCTCCTTCGTTCGACGGTGCGCGGCCCGCTCGGGCCGTCACCTCAGTGTTGCATATCCCCGACAGTCGCACCAGAAGTGCAATGAAATCAGATTCCGTCGCTCTGCAGGCAGCGCGGGGCCGGCGCCGCGTGGGGGTGGCCGAGGGCGTGCGGCACGCCATGCGGGAATTGGCGTTCAGCAAGGGAGAGCTGGCGTCCGGCAGGGGAATCGGCGTGGCGTGGGGGTCGGCTGAACCCACACCCCACGACCGGCGTCTGGTAAGGGACGAAACGCCAGAACCGCCTTTCGGCGTCGCGCGGGGGACGGCCGGGCGCGTGGCGGGGACCGTGCGACGCGAGCGCCCGCCGCCTGTCACCCGCCGCCCACGGCACGGCACCGTCGTCCCGACGGGGCCGGCACGTGCTGCGGTGTAGCGTCGACGCCGATGTCCACCCCGCTCACCACCACGGTCTCGGCGCGATCGGCCGTGCTCAGCCTGCTGCTCGGCGCGCACCCGCCCGAGCTGGAGGGGCGCGAGATCGTGGCGGCGATGCGGCTGTTCGGGGTATCGGAATCCACGACGCGCGCGGCGATGTCGCGCATGGTGGCGTCCGGAGACCTGCGGCGCGACGGTGGCCGCTACGCGCTCTCGGAACGGCTGGCCCGCCGTCAGGCCCGCACGGACTCTCCCGCGCTGCTGCCCTGGAACGGCACGTGGGAGACGCTCGTCGTCACCACCAGCGGCCGGAGCGCCGGCGATCGCGCAGAGCTGCGCACGGAGATGACCCGGTTGCGGCTCGCGGAGCTCCGAGAGGGCGTGTGGATGCGGCCCGCGAACCTGGACCGCACGCTGCCCGCGACGGTGCGTCAGGTGACCACGGGCTTCACCGCGCGGCCGGACGACGACCCCGTCGACCTCGCGCGGACGCTGTGGGACCTGCCGGAGTGGTCGCGTCGCGGGCACGCGCTCCTCGGCGCCGTTGCGGATGCGGGCGAGGACGGACAGGCGCGGTTCCTGACGATGGTCTCCGTGGTCCGGCACCTCTACCAGGATCCGCTGCTCCCGCCGGAACTGCGGCCCGAGGATTGGCCGGCGGACGCTCTCACCACCGCCTACGCGGACTTCCGCGCCTGGCTCGCGGCGATGCGCATCGGCCGCGGCTGATCAGGCGAGCGAGTCGACCATCCCGGCGATCCGCGCCTGCAGGCGGCGCAGTTGCCGACCCTGGTCATCGAGCCGGCGGGCGATGGAGTTGACCGCATCGGACGAGCCCGTTTCGTGGAGGCTGCGGGCGTCGATCTGGAGGTCGTCGCCGGTGCGGCCGATGGACGCGGCGATGAGGAGGAGCTGAGCCGTGAGATCGTCGAGTTCGCTGCGGACGCCGGCGAGTCCCATGGTGTTCCCTTCTGCCTGCCCCCGGGCGGGGCGTTCACCTGCACCCTAAGGGGTTGATGTGACCCGTGTGACGAATTGCGGATGACCGTTGCGTGTCCGTTACCCGACTATTCGCCGTCCTCGGACGCCGGTGCTCCGTCGTGGAAGGAGCCGTGCCGTCCCGCTCCGCCGGAGAACCGAGTGGCGCCGTCGACCGCACCGTCGGCCAGCGAGCGCACCCCGTAGCGGTACTCGATCCCGAGCGCCTCGGGCTCCGGAGCCGACTCGGCCTCCAGCATGGACAGCCGGTCGTTGCGCAGGCAGGTCTGCGGGAAGCCGGCCAGCTGCCGGCCCAGCTCGATCGCGGACTCCAGCGCGGTACCGGGTTCGACGGTGCGGTTGACCAACCCGATCCGCTCGGCCTCCGCCGCGTCGACGGGGCGCCCCGTCAGGATGAGATCCATCGCGCGGCTCGCACCGATGAGCCGGGGCAGGCGCACGGTACCGCCGTCGATCAGCGGAACGCCCCAGCGCCGGCAGAAGACGCCGAGGATCGCGTCCGTGGCGGCGACCCGCAGGTCCGCCCAGATCGCGAGTTCGAGGCCGCCGGCCACGGCGTGACCCTCGATCGCCGCGATGACCGGCTTGCTCAGCCGCATCCGCGAGACGCCCATCGGCGCGTCCCCGTCGGGTTCCACCCGGTTCGGTGTGCCCGCGGCCACGGCCTTGAGATCGGCTCCGGCGCAGAAGGTCCCGCCGCGACCGTGCAGCACGGCGACCGCCGCGCCGGGATCGGCGTCGAAGGCGCGGAAGGCGTCCGCGAGGGCCTCCGCGGTCGCCCGATCGACGGCATTGCGCACGCCGGGCCGGTCGATCTCGATGACGGTGACCGGCCCCCGCCGGCTGACGACGACGGTCATGACGACGTGGGCCCGTGTACCGCGGAACCGGTGGCGATGCCGGTGACGGTGCAGACGCCGAACCGTCCCGCGCGGTCGAACATGCTGGCCGAAGCGATACTGATGCCGTCGACGATGACGAACTGGTCGGCCTCCAAACCGATCTCGTCGCCGTGCGGCGCGCGGGCGATGGCCATGGAGACATCGCCGTTGATGGTCTCGACACCGCCCGTACCCATGCCGGTGACCAGGTTGGTGCAATCGGAGACCATCGCGGCGCGGGCGAAGGGCGTGGTCTCCTCGCCGTCCAGGACGCGCCAGCCCCGGGTCCAGACCCGCTTGCGTTCCGCGGTCGCCCACCGTTCCGGCGTCGCCGCCGGGACGTATTCCCCGGCGCCGCATGCCATCGCGAGACGCGGCGCACCCGGCGGCGGTGGCGCGGGGACGTGCGGATCGGACCAGACGGCACCGTCGGGCTGCGCGGACCGGTGGTAGAAGGTCACCGCCGCCCGGACGACGGTCCTGTCGCTCTGGATGATCTCGGCCTCGGCGACGCGGATGCGTCGGCCCGAGCGGACCAGCCTGGTGCGGACGTCGAGATGGCCGGAGCGGACCATGCGGAACATGTCGCAGTGCCACCGCGTGCCGACGAGGCCCTCGCCGAACTCGGTGTCGATGACCTGCGCGAGCAGGCCCGCGATGGCCGGACCCGACAGCGTGCCGGGCGCCCAGCGCCCCTCGGCGGCGGGCAGCGAATCGAACCCGCCGCCGCTGCGGGCGAACTGCGCGGGTACCTCCAGGGTGGTCATTCCTATCGGTTTACCAGGCGCTCCGCGGACGGTGATATTCGCCTGCGTCCGAGCGGCGTGGATGCGATCGTTGCACGGTGGACTTCTTCACCTCCGACCTGCACCTGCAGCACCCGAAGCTGGCCGAGCTGCGCGGCTTCCGGAGCGTCGCCGAGCACGACGCCGCGGTGCTGACACAGCTGCACCGGCTGGACCCGGACGCCGACGTGCTGTGGGTACTCGGCGACATCTGTTCGGGCGGGGTGGCGAGTATGGAATCGGCGCTGGCTCAGCTCGGCACGCTGCGGGTTCCGATGCATCTGGTGACCGGGAACCACGATCCGGTGAACCCGATGCGGCGCGGCGCGCAGCGCTTCTTCCCCGCGTACGCGGAGGTCTTCCGATCGGTGCAGCAGCACGCCCGCACCAAGGTCGGCGAGCACGGTGTGCTGCTGAGCCACTACCCGTACGCGGGCGTGCCGGACCGCTTCGAGCGCGGCGAACTCACCCAGTTCCAGCTGCCCGACCTCGGGATGTGGCTGGTCCACGGGCACACCCACTCCACGCAGCGCCGCTCGGGGAAGCGGTCGATCTGCGTCTCGCTGGAAGCCTGGGACCTCGCGCCCGTGCCGGCGGATCGGCTCCTCGCGGAGATGGCGCTGGGGTATTCCTAGAACATGAGCGAGACCTTCTTCGTGCGGATGTGGCCACGGCTGGTGCGCAACGAGCCGCCGATGCTGACCGGGCTGCGCCGGCGCAACCTGGACGGACTGTCGGGCCGGGTGCTCGAGGTGGGCGCCGGCACCGGGACCAACTTCGCCCTGTACCCGCCCGAGGTGACCGCCGTGGTGGCACTGGAACCGGAGGCAGCCCTGCGGGCGGAGGCCGCGCCGGTGGCGGATGCGCGGATCGAGCTGCGATCGGAGCGCCTGGACGAGTACACCGCGACCGAGCCCTTCGACGCCGTCGTCTTCAGCCTGGTCCTGTGCTCGCTCCCCGACCCGGAGGGCGCGATCCGCCAGGTGCGCGGCCTCCTCCGGCCCGACGGCGAGCTCCGCTTCCTCGAGCACGTCGCCGCGCGGGGCGGGATGCTGGAGGGCCTGCAGAAGGCCGCGGACGCCACCGTCTGGCCGCGGCTGTTCGGGAACTGCCACGCGCACCGCGACGCCGTCGGGCTGATCAGCGGCGCGGGCTTACGCGTGACGGCGCTCGAGGAGCGGATGCTGGCGCCGGCGTGGGTTCCCTTCCCCACCTCGCCCATCGCGCTGGGCCGCGCACGCGCCTGAGTACGTAGCCCGATGTTTGAACCGGGGCCGTTGCGGGCACTCCCGGCTCGCGGAGACGCCGCGCGACGCGGCCCGTCACCGCATCGAAACCTGTTGCCGGGAGGGGTCCGTGGTGTCCGTGTTGCACGAACTGACGGTGGTGCTGGACGTGGACGTTCCCGTCCCCACCGAGGACGGTGCGGTGGTGGTCGGCCGAGTCGAGGTCGCCAGCCGGTGCACCGCCTCCGGGCACGCGATCACCTGCTGCCGCGCCGTCGGGGAGCAGGCCTGGCATCGGATCGACGGTGCCGAGGCGGACCTGGACGATCCCGCACAACTGCCCTTCCACCACGCCACCGTGATCTCCCGCTCCGTGTCCCGGGGCGGGCGTAGGCGCTACTCGGCCCCGCAGCCGGAACACTCTCGCGCGGAGGGTTCTTCGATGGTGCGGTGATCCCGCGCGAACGTCAGCGCGCCTCGTCCTTCTGCCGGATGCGGGTGTGCGCCGTGAGCAGCAGGTGGTCGAACGCCGACCGCGTGCGGGGCGTCACCATGTCGGCCCCCTCCCCGGCCACGTCGGCGATGATCTGTTCCGCCAGAACTCGGACCTTCACATTGCACTCCTGCGATCGCCACCGGAGGAGGTCGAAGGCGCGGTCCGCGGGCAGCCCGTAGACGAACATGATCATGCCCTTGGCGCAGTCGATCACCTCGCGCGAGGCGGTCAGCCGCGGCACGAACTGATCGAGTGAACTGCGCACCTCCGATTGGACGGTCCCGGTGAAGTCGACGTACACCCCGTACGAGCCCACGACCTCGCCGTTCTCGACGATCCGGTCCGCCACCACGACGACGGTGCGGACCACACCCGCGGTGTCGACGATCCGATGGCGGCTGGAGAAGGGCGCGCGTGTCGCGATCGCGTTCTCGATGGTCTGCGCCACCGCGCTCTGATCGTCGGGGTGCTTGTGGGAGAGCACGATCGAGGTCGTCGGCTGCACGGTGCCGGGCTGGTAACCGTGCATCAGCGCTACCTCGTCGGACCACTCCCACCGCTCGTCGTGGAAGTAGAACCGGAAGGTCCCGATCGCCGGTGTGGCGCCGTTCGGGTCGACCCAGGTGACATCCAGGCCAGGGGGCATTGCCTTCTCCTCGTACGTCGAAGTGATGCCCCCGTGGCGTGGGCAGGCGTACCGCCGAGGCGGTATGCAGCCCACGGTAGCCATCCCGCTGAACCATCCGCAAATGCACGTCGGTGCACCCGCTTCGGTCGGCCCCGCCCCACCCTGGCCGGGCGGCGATAGGGTTCCGGGCATGACCGAGGATTTCGAGGCCGTCCGCCGACGGCGCGTTCGCATAGCCGGCATCGTCCTGCTGGTCGTGGTACCGATCGGACTCTTCCTCGCCATGCTGTCCTTCGGCATGACGTGGATCTCCGCGGCGAGCATCTCGGCGATGGCGTTGGCGATCGTCTTCGGCCGCTGGCGTCTCAAGGAAGGGACGTGGCCCTGGCAACCGCCACGGTGACCCGCGCGGTGGGCCGACACCGCGACCTCTGCGTCCTTCACGATCCAGTACGCGGAGGCGCGTCTGATCCCGATCGCCTCAGCTGCCATCGCTACCGGCTCGCCGACCCGAACCAGGCGTACCAGCCGCGCGGCTTTCGCCTCGGTCAGGGCTCTGGGGCGGCCGATCGACGGTCGTACCGCGGGTGAGTACCTCAAGGGCTTGTAGGCCAGCCCTACTGACGTCCTCACTGGTGAGCGGCCTGGGATTTCCCTCCAGGGATAGCGCAGCCAGTCCTACCCACGCGCCGAAGAGGAAGTGCGACATCAGGCGCGCGTCATGAGGCAGCACCTCGCCCGCGTCGATCGCGTCCTGGATCAGCTGCTCGAACGCGAGCCGTGAGCCTTCGAGCTGCTCATCGATACGCAAGTCGGACGCCGACACGATCGCGTCGGTACGCAACTGCCTACCGGTGAGGTAGCGGGTCAGCGCCGGGTGATCGATCAGGAGCTTGAGGTATGCGCGCCCTGTTGCGATGATGCGCTCGACGGCGGGACCGTCACCGCTGGTGACACTGGCGACCTCGGCGGTCGCTACCTCGAGGAGATGCTCGGTCGTTGCCGCGACCAGGCCGTCCTTGCTGCCGAAATGCACATACACCGTTGCCGGCGATATCCCCGCACGCGTGGCGACGTCCTCGATTCGGACGGAATCCGGCGCAGTGTGGCCGAGGAACTCCTCGGCGGCAGCGATGATCGCCGCGCGAGTCTTCGCCCGGCGCCGCTCGCCACGTGCCGCCGGCCCCGCCTGCCCACCAGTCGAGGTAGCCGACTTATCGATCGTCATCGTCGCAGATCGTAATGCAGGTGCGCGTTGCGCCCCACGTCTGCGCCGACGCCCGGCCGTCGGGGCGGGTGGGCGACGTATCGGATGCGTCATACCTCCATAGTAAATCAGAGTCTGACTCTAGACTAGAGTTCGACTCTGATTTAGAGTGAGACTCACGTTACAGATACGAGCTGTTGCACCTGTCCTGGTCACGCGACATCTCACAAGTCAAGGAGAGACATGACTGCAGCCCTCAACCCTCATTCGCCCGCGGTGCGTGGTCCGCTCGCTGAGCGTGTCGCCGCTTTGAACGAGCTCGCCCGCATTCCCGGTGCGGAGGTCTACCTCGCTCCCGATGAGGTCGACTACGAGGCGTGGAATCACGTCGGTGACCCGCTCGCCGAGGATCTGATCGAGCTGATGCGCACGAAGAAGATGATGGGCGGTGACCTCTACGACAACGCGAGGAACCTCGAGGCGGAAGGCGCGACGGAGGCGATCGCCTTCTTCCGGGACGTCGAGACCCTGCCCTCCTGGTTCGACGTCGATGCACTGCGCGCCGGCGCCAGCATGGGGCGACGGAACCCGCTCGGAATGAACATCGGCATGCACTCCGCTCTGCCGTTCACCTACATCGACCCGGCGACCGCCGAGGTCATGGGCTCGACCGGGCGCCTGGCCGGCGGCACCGGCGACTACCGCCGGCGGATGATGGAGACGGCGAACGCCTTCGTCGGCGCGCTCGATGTCGACGGCATGCTCCCCGGCGGCGAACGGTGGATCGTCTGGGTTCGGATCCGGCTCCTGCACACGATGATCCGACTCGGCATTCACCGCAGCGGCCGATGGCCGCTCTCCGACAAAGGCACGCCGATCAGTCAGCTCGCCACCGCGGCGTGCACCTACATCTTCGGGCAGCACCGCGTGAACATCATCGAGTTCGCCGGCGGCGTCGTCAGCCAGGAGGAACGTGACGGCTTCGCGCTGATGTGGCGCTGGGTATCGCGCATCCAAGGCGCCAACAACCAGCTGCTGGGCCGAACCCACGCCGAGGAGTTCGAACTCCAGTCCCGCGAGCACCAGAGCTTCTACCAGCCCAGCGCCAAGGGCGCGGAGCTGACCGAGTACGTGATCGCCGGTGCCACCGACATGGGCCACTTCCATGGTTCGCGAGCGATCAACCAGGCACTGTCCCGCCAGCTCCTAGCGCCCCGGATGACCGCCACCCTTCCGGACGGCGACCTGCGCGAATGCCTCGGTGTCGCACCGCTTCCCTTGGCGGAGGCCGTCGTCCGCACCGCATCGGTGCTGTTGCGGATCCCGAATCAGCTCACCCGGCTCAAGGTCGTCCGGGACTACTTCGACAGGAACGGCCAGAGGGTGCTCGATCAGGCCGTCGAACGGGGCCTCAAAGGCGTCAAGCCGGAGTATCGCGGCACGCCTGTCGACGGCCGCCCCACCGACCAGTAGCCCCTCCACCACCTCCCAGAAGGACCTTCCCTCATGACCACAACCAACCGTGCCACCGCCACCGAAGCCGACGTGGACACCGCTGTGGACGACCTCACCCGCGGAGCGCGGCGATGGGCCGTCATGGGCACCGCCGAGCGGATCACACTCCTCGAGCGGACGCACCGGGCCGTGGCCGGCGCCGCCGACGACTGGGCGGCCGCCGCCATCACCGCGAAGAACATCCCCGCCGGGCCACTCGAAGGCGAGGAGTGGATGTCGGGCCCGTACGCCACCCTCACCGGCATCGCTGCGGTCACCGACAGCCTGAAGAGGATCGCGGTCGGCAAGTCACCGGCATCGGGCCTGAAGACCCGTCCCGCGCCTGGGGACCGCACCGCGTTCGCGATGCTTCCTACCGATCTGTTCGAGTTCAACCTGTTCAACGGGTTCACCGCCGAGGTGTGGCTCGAGCCCGGTGTCACCGCGGACGAAGCCCGCCGAACGGCTGGGCTGGGCGCTCTGCGCCTCGGCGAGAACGGCGGAGTCGGCCTCGTTCTCGGCGCCGGCAACGTCTCAGCCATCGGACCGCTCGACGTCCTCTACGAGCTCATCGCCCACAACCGGGTGAGCATCCTCAAGCTCAACCCGACGTTCGAGGGCCTCACCACGGCCTACGAGGCCGCATTCAAGCCTCTGATCGACGCGGACCTGCTCCGGATCGTCAACGGAGGGCCGGACGTCGGCCGCTACCTCACCCGACATCCGGGCATCGACCACATTCATATCACCGGCAGCAGCGTCACCCACGACGCGATCGTGTGGGGCCCGGAGTCGGACAAGAGCGGCGAGCCGACTCTCGATAAGCCCATCACCAGCGAACTGGGCGGGGTCTCGCCGATCATCGTCGTTCCCGGTGAGTGGGACGACGAGGACCTGCGGTATCAGGCCGAACACATTGCGACCCAGCGGTTCCACAACTGCGGCCACAACTGCATCGGCGGCCAGGTACTCATCGTCTCCGAGGCGTGGCCGCAGAAGGATGCCCTCCTCGCCGAGATCCGTCGCGTCGTAGCCGGACTGCCCGAGCGGACCTCGTGGTACCCGGGCACCGAGGCGAAGACCGCCGCGGCCCACGCCTCCTATCCCGATGCGGAGGACGTCAACGGCCGCACCCTCGTGCGGCTGGACGCGAACACCTCGCAGGACGCACTGACCACCGAGTACTTCGGCCCGGTCCTGGCACACATCGAGCTCCCCGGCACCGGCCTCGACTTCCTTCGCGCCGCCATCACGTTCTCCAACGACGAACTCGACGGCACTCTGGGAGCGAGCATGATCATCGCCCCGGCCGACCGCAGGGCCATGGGATCCGCCTTCGAGGACGCCGTCGCCGACCTGCGCTACGGCACGATCGGCATCAACGTGTGGAGCGCCGTCGGGTTCCTCATGCCCGCCCTCTCGTGGGGCGCGTACACCGGCAACACCCTCCGCGAGGTCGGTTCCGGCATCGGCATCGTGCACAACGCGCATCTGCTGGACAAGGTCGAGCGCAGCATCGTCAACGGGCCCTTCCGCCCGTTCCCGCGATCGATCGCCGGCGGCGAGATCGCCCTGTCGCCGAAGCCGGCGTGGTTCGTCACCGCCCGCTCGGCCAAGGGCGTCGCCGAGCGGCTCACCCGATTCGCCGCACACCCGAGCTGGACCGCGCTACCCGGCATCTTCAACCAGGCGTTCCGGGCCTGACCCGTCTGAGACAGAGAAGAGAGCAGACGACAACCACATGATCTACAGCAGCACCTATCCGCCGGTCGAGATCCCACGCGGAGACGTCTACACCGAGGTCCTCGGATCCCTCGCCGCCGACGACCTGGACCGCACAGCCGTCACCGACGGTGCCGTCGACCTCACCTACCGCGAACTCCGACGACAGGCCGATGCCTTCGCAGGAGCACTCGCAGCACACGGTATCGCGCCCGGCGACGTCATCGCGTTGCAGGTGCCCAACTCGCCTGAGTTCGCCGTCGCCTACTACGGGATTCTCCGCGCCGGCGCGACGGTCACCACGCTCAACACCCTCTACTCGGCCGCCGAGGTCGCCAAGCAGCTCAAGGACTCGAAAGCGAAGGTGTACATCACGACGTCGTCGCTGCTGCCGACCGCCGACGACGCTGCTCGACAGGCCGATATCCCAGCCGGGGAGGTCATCGTCATCGACCACTCGGACCACCGGGTGTCGCTGGCCACCCTGATCGAGCGCGATCATCCGGCACCCGAGGTCGCCATCGACCCGCCCACGGCACTTGCGGCCCTGCCCTATTCATCAGGCACCACTGGCCTGGCGAAAGGCGTCATGCTCACCCACCGCAATCTCGTCGCCAACATCGCCCAGAGCAGCGTCCCCATCGATGTCGGCCGCGACGACCGGGTCATGGCCGTTCTCCCGTTCTTCCACATCTACGGGATGAACACCATCATGAACCTGACCCTGTACCGCCGCGGCACGCTGGTGACGATGCCGAAGATGGAACTACCCGCGCTCCTCGACCTCGTGCAGAGCCGGCGCGTGACCTATCTGTACATCGCCCCGCCCATCGCGGTCGCCCTCGCCAAGCACCCGATCGTCCACGACTACGACCTGACGTCGATCCGCCGGATCCTCACCGGCGCCGCACCCATGGACGAGGCGCTCGGGACGGCGCTGCTGCAGCGCATCCCGGCAGAACTCATGCAGGGCTTCGGAATGACCGAACTGAGCCCCCTCTCGCACACCACCCCGATCGGCGACGACAGCATCTCGATCGGATCGATCGGACTCGCGGTGCCCAACATCGAGTTCCGCGTCGTCGACGTCGACACCGGCGACGACGTCCCGCCTGCACCCGGCGGCCGGACCCGCCCCGGCGAGATGCTCGTCCGCGGCCCGAACATCATGCTCGGCTACCTCGGCAACGATGCGGCCACCTCCGACACGATCACCCCGGACGGGTGGCTGCGTACGGGCGACATCGTCGAGGTCGGGCCCCAGCACGAGGTGTACGTCGTCGACCGCCTCAAGGAACTCATCAAGTACAAGGGCTACCAAGTACCACCGGCGGAACTCGAAGCGCTGCTGCTCACACATCCCGCGGTCGCCGACGTCGCGGTCGTGGCCCACCCGGACGAGGAAGCGGGCGAGATCCCGCGGGCGTTCGTCGTGCTGCAACAGGGCGCGAGTGCGAAGAGCGAGGAGATCATCGACTGGGTCCGCTCCCGCATCGCACCGCACAAGCGCATTCGCATGGTCGATTTCATCTCGACGATCCCGAAGTCCGCGGCCGGGAAGATCCTCCGCAAAGACCTCAAAGCACCGTCCTGACCGCAGCGGAATCTCAACTCACTTCCAACTATTAGGAGATCACCATGGGAGTACTCGACATGTTCAAACTCGACGGCAAAGTCGCTGTCGTCACCGGTGCCTCGTCGGGACTGGGGGTGGCGTTCGCCGTCGCGCTCGCCGAAGCCGGCGCCGACGTCGTGCTCGCCGCCCGCCGCGAGGACAAGCTCGCCGAGACCAAGGCGAAGGTCGAGGCGCTGGGACGCAGGGCCATCGCGGTCCGCGCCGACGTCGCCGATCCTGAAGACGCAGACCGCGTGGTCGTGGAGGCCATGGCGGCCTTCGGGAAGGTCGACATTCTCGTCAACAACGCCGGAATCGGCACGGCAGTACCGGCGACGAAGGAGACTCCCGAGCAGTTCCGCCAGGTCATCGACGTGAACCTCAACGGCGCGTACTGGTTCGCCCAGGCCTGCGGCCGCGTCATGAAGCCCGGCTCGACGATCATCAACATCTCCAGCGTCATCGGGCTGACGACCGCCGGACTTCCGCAGGCCGCGTACGCCTCGAGCAAGGCCGCCCTCATCGGCCTCACCCGCGATCTCGCTGCGCAGTGGACCGGCCGCAAAGGCATCCGCGTCACCGCCGTGGCCCCCGGCTTCTTCACCTCGGAGATGACCGACCAGTACCCGGCCGACTACGTCGAGAAGACTCTCGGCCGCGTCCTCAGCGGACGGTTCGGACGTCCCGAGGAGCTCGCCGCGACGGTGGTCTTCCTCGCCTCGGACGCGGCCGGATACATCACGGGCCCCACCCTCCCCGTCGACGGCGGCGTCACCATCACCTAACCCCGTGGCTGACCACACCGCGGCGCATCAGCGCGCTCCAAGCCCCCTCCTGGAAGGAATCCTCATGCCGGACACCACGACCCCGATCGAACCCACGGTCACCGTCGAGCAACGCGGACACGTTCTGCTGATCGGGCTCAACCGCCCCGACAAGCTCAACGCGTTCAACCTGCAGATGATCGACGAACTCGCCCAGGCGTATCACCGCCTCGAGAACGACCCCGAGATCCGCTGCGGCGTTCTCTTCGCGCACGGCAAGAACTTCACCGGCGGCCTCGACCTCCAAGAGGTCGGGCCGCAGATCGAGCAGGGCGGCGTCGACTACGACCGCCCCGGGCGCCTCGACCCATGGCGGCGGTCCAACGTCTGGACGACGCCGCTCGTGATGGCAGTCCACGGATGGGTCATGACCCTCGGAATCGAACTCGCGCTCGCCGCCGACATCCGGATCGCCTCGTCCGATGCCACGTTCACTCAGATGGAGATCAACCGTGGCATCTACGCATTCGGCGGGGCCACAGTTCGACTCCCACGCGATGCCGGCTGGGGCAACGCGATGCGCTGGCTACTGACCGGCGAGCCCTACGACGCCGCCGAAGCGCTGCGCATCGGGCTCGTCCAGGAAGTCGTCGAACCCGGCCACCAGCTCGACCGAGCACTCGAGCTCGCCGAACACATCGCGGAGAAGAGTGCCCCGCTCGGCGTGAAGACCACCCTCGAATCCGCACACCGCGCCCGCAACGAGGGCGAACAGGCAGCGTTCGCACGACTCGACAACGACATGACGGCCCTCCTCCACACCGAAGACGGCCGCGAAGGCATGCAGTCCTTCATCGAACGACGCGCCGCACGCTTCACCGGCAAATAGACGACACCGTGACCCACACCAGAGCCAACAACGACGAAGGGAACCAAGCATGCCCATGATCGACCTCAACCTGCCCGCCGACGCACTGACGCCGGAGCGTGAGCGGCAGCTCGTCGACGAACTGACCACGATCCTCGTCAAAGCCGAAGGCGCAGACCCCGCCAACCCGGTAGTCCGGCAGATCGCGTGGGTGGTCGTCAACCACACACCGATCTACGCGGGCGGAACCCTTCCTGCGAAGCCCCACTACCGCGTCATCGCCTCCGTCCCCGAAGGCCAAGTGAACACTCTCGATCGCCGCCAAGCGCTCGTCGCCGACGTCACCGCCGCCGTCGTCAACGCCGAGGACTCCGGCGATCCCGACGCACACCACCGCGTCTGGGTGTTCCCCCTCGAAATCCCTGAAGGCCACTGGGGAGCCGGCGGCACGATCATGGGCCTCGCCGACATCATCAACACCGTCATCGGCAACAAGGAAAAGGCGGCCGAAGTCGCAGAACGCCGCATCGCGGTCAGTCGAGCCGAGCACGGTCGGGGTACCGACTAGACACCGGCGACATCGTCTCGCTGGGGGACGCAGGCCCTGCCTCTCCAGCGAGATCACCTCTCGCAGCTACCCGCTCACTATCCCCAAGGAAGGTGCCCGTGACCACCATCGAACGACTACGCGCCGCCGTGCTGGCCCGCGACCTGGAGCAACTGGACTCACTCTTCGCCGACGACGCAAGGTTCTACAGCCCGATGAAGTTCTCCCCGCTCGTCGGCCGAGAAGCACTCGGCACAGTCTTCCGCATTCTCCTCACCAGCGTGTTCGACGACTTCCGCTACATCGGGGATCTCGCCGGCACCTGCGAGACGGGCTCGGGCGACAACCTGACCGCCCACACCCTCGTATTCCGCGCGACCGTGGGCGACCGACAGGTGCACGGCATCGACCTCGTTCACCTGAACGAATCAGGCCTGATCGAGGAGTTCACCGTCATGCTGCGCCCTCGCAACGGGATCGACGCACTCGCTGAGCGCATGCAAGCGGGCCTCGTCCACGCAGGCGTTCTCGAGGCCTGAGCGCTCGCACCGAACAGCTGCGTACCCCTTGCGTACCGGGCTTCCGCGGCAGTCCCGCAAGCCCGAACACGAGTAAGGCCCCTGGCCAGTGTTTCCACTGATCAGGGGCCCTGCTGTCGTCTCAACCAACGAGTCGGGGTGGCGGGATTCGAACCCACGACCTCTTCGTCCCGAACGAAGCGCGCTACCAAGCTGCGCCACACCCCGTGACTGTAACAACCTGCAATAGGTTACTACAGCCACCGTCGGGCAGGAAATCGGCAGGTCAGGCCTGCACTGCCTCCGGCGCGACGACGGGTCCGAACTCGACCTCGCGGTCGCGCACGGGCGCACCGACGAGGGTGAGCAGCGAGGCCTCGGGCCGGCAGAAGGTGCGGAAGGGCGCCCACGGCGAGGTGCCCAGACCGGCGCTGACGTGCAGCTTCATGTGCGCGCCCCACGCGGATGCGCCCTTCACGCGCGACCGGTCCAGCCCGCAGTTGGTGATCAGTGCGCCGTACACCGGCAGACAGAGCTGCCCGCCGTGCGTGTGACCGGCGAGGGCGAGGTCGTAACCGTCGGCGGCGAACCTGTCGAGCACCCGCGGCTCCGGGGAGTGCGTGAGCGCGAGCCGCAGGTTGACGGCCTCGTCGGCGCGCCCCGCGATGGTCTCGTACCGGTCCCGCCCGATGTGCGGATCGTCGACGCCCGCCACCTGGATCGTGACGCCCCCGGCCTCGAGCCGACGCCGCTGGTGCGTGGCGTCCAGCCAGCCGCGCTCGGCGAACGCGGCGCGCAGGTCCTGCCAGGGCAGGGGCTCGCCGTGCTTGCGCTCGTGGTTCTTGTCGAAGTACTTCGCCGGGTTCTTCGGCGTGGGGCCGAAGTAGTCGTTGGAGCCGAAGACGAACAGGCCGGGCCGGCTGAGCAGCGGATCGAGCGTCTGCACCACCGACGGCACGGCCCGCGGGTGCGACAGGTTGTCCCCCGTGTTCACCACCAGGTCCGGCTCCAGGGCCGCCAGCTCGCGCACCCAGCCCTGCTTGAGCCGCTGGCCCGGCGTCATGTGCAGGTCCGAGATGTGCAGGATCCGCAGGGTCGGCGTGCCGGGCGGGAGAATGGGCAGCGTCTGCTCGCGCAGGGTGAAGGCGTTGCGCTCGAAAACGGTCGCGTAGGCGATGGACGCGACACCCGCGCCCGCCAGGCCGGCTCCGGCACGGAGAAGAGGATGAACTGCCATTACCCCAGGATACTCAGCTGCCGCACCCTCGCACACCGCGTAACTTGGACGGCATGTCAGAAGTGAAGGCCGCTATCCGCGACGATCTCAAGACCGCGATGAAGGCCAAGGACCAGCTGGTCACGGGCACGCTCCGTATGCTGCTCTCGGCGATCCAGAACGAGGAGACCGCCGGCACCGCGCACGCCCTGACCGACGAGGAGTTCCTCAAGGTGGTGGCGCGCGAGGTCAAGAAGCGCGGAGAGGCCGCCGAGATCTTCGAGGCCAACGGCCGCGACGAGCTGGCCGCCAAGGAGCGGGCCGAGGCCGAGGTCATGTCCCGCTACCTGCCCAAGCAGCTCACCGACGACGAGCTGAACGACCTCGTCGACGCCGCGGTCGCCGAGGTGACCGCCGAGCTCGGGGAGGCGCCGACGGTGCGCCAGATGGGCCAGGTGATGAAGGTCGCGAACGCGAAGGCGGCCGGCGCCGCCGACGGCAAGCGACTCTCGTCCGCCGTCAAGGCCCGGCTGGCCTGACGGTGGCGTCCGGCTCCCGACCGCGCCGCCCCGGCGCGATGTGGCTGTGGGTCCTCGTCTCGCTCGCGGCGGGCGCGGGGGCCATCGCCCTGTACGTGACCGCGATCATCCAGTGCTCGGCGCTGCTCGGCACCACGGGCTACCCCGGGAACTTCCCTGCGTCGCCGCTCGGGGTGCGCACGATCACGATCCTGGTCATCGCGATCGCCGGTCTCGTGACCGTCGCGGCGATGGCCTTCACCGGCTTCTTCGCCCTGTTCGGGCAGCGCTGGGCGACCGTACTGTACGGCCTCGCTGTCTTCGTGGGCTTCCTGCTGGCCGCGGCGTCGGTGCTGCTCGGAAACCCGCGGGACTACACCGATCCGGTGAGCCGCTTCGGCTACGACCACAACGGCGCACCGCTGGCGGGGCTGCCGATGTGGGGCGCCCTGATCGTGATGTTCCTGATGCTGTTCTCGCTGGCCCTCAGCCGCCCGGTGTACCGGTACGCGGTGCAGCGCAGCGGCGGCGCATGACTCAGAGCGCCCCGAGGGCGTAACCACCCCAGACCGCGATGACGCTCGCGGCCAGCGTCGCCAGGCCGTACACCACGCCGTCCCGGTACCGCCGGTCCCGGAGCAGGGTCAGGGTCTCGACGGTGGCGGTGCTGAAGGTCGTGTAGCCGCCGCAGACACCGGTGCCGAGCACGGCCAGCACGGTCCCGCCGAGCCCTCCCCCGGCGACGGTCCCCGCCAACAGGCCCAGCACGAACGAGCCGGAGACGTTGATCAGTGCCGTCGCCCAGAACGTCAGGCGGGCGCGCAGCGCACCGTCGACCAGGTACCGCAGGACGGCCCCGAGACCGCCCCCGAGGGCCACGAGGAGGGTGGTCATGGCATCGATCCGGCCCGCTCGTGCGGTTCCCGGCGCTCCGGGCGCACGAGCGCCGCGCCGGCGAGCGCGAAGACCAGGCCGAGGAGCACCGTCGACGCCGCGTACAGGGCGCCGATGGCCGGGGCCGCCTCGTGGATGTCGAGCGCGAACGCGCTGTAGGTGGTCAGGCCCCCGCAGAAGCCGGTGCCCAGGAGCAGCCGGACCAGCCTGTGCCGCTCGTCGTCCGGCCGCTGCGCGAGAGCGGCGGCGATCGCGCCGAGGAGGAACGCACCGAGCATGTTCACCGCGAAGGTGGCCCACGGGAACGGGCCGTGGGGCAGCCAGTGCCCGACCTCGGCCCGGACGAAGGTGCCGGCCGCGCCGCCCAGGAAGACCAGTCCCAGGGCGGCGGGCCGCAGCAGGATGTTCAGGCGCCGATCAGACCGCGGTGGTCAGGTCGACGTCGATGTTGCCGCGCGTGGCGTTCGAGTACGGGCACAGCTGGTGCGCCTTGGCGACGAGCGCCTCGGCGTCGGCCTGGGCGAGGCCCGGCAGGGTGGCCTTGATGGCGGCGTTGATGCCGAAACCGGTCTCGGTCTTGCCGAAACCGACGGTGACGTCGACCGTCGTGTCGTCCGGGACGTCGACCTTCTCGTTACGGCCCACGGCGCGGATCGCGCCGAGGAAGCATGCGGCGTAACCGGCGGAGAACAGCTCCTCCGGGTTGGTGCCCTCGCCGTTGCCGCCCATCTCCTTCGGGGGCCGGGTGTCGAGGTCGATGCGGCCGGTGGCCGACTTCACGTGCCCGTCGCGACCGCCACCGGTGGCGGTCGAGGAGATGGTGTAAACGACGTCCAAGCTCATATCCGGCTCCTTCGCGTGAGGTTCCCGCCCGGTCCGGGCGGCGGTTCCCTCCCGACAGTAGTCGCGGAACGTCATCGCCCTCCGGCCGATGCGTCGATCCACTGCCGGGCGGGGGATCAGGGGGCGCAGTCCGGGCAGTAGCCCCAGAACGTGACCTCGGCCTCGTCGATCACGAAGCCGTGATCGTCGTCCGCCGTGAGGCAGGGGGCGGAACCGACGGCGCAGTCGATGTCGACGATCCGCGCGCAGGACCGGCACACCAGATGGTGATGGTTGTCGGCGACCCGCGCCTCGTACCGGACGGCGGAGCCCGCGGGCTCGATGCGCCGGAGCAGGCCCTTCTCGGCGCATACGCGCAGCACGTCGTAGACGGTCTGGGTGGCGACGGTGCCCAGCCGGCCGCGCAGGTACTCGGCCACGTCGTCCGCCGTGGCGTGCGGGTGCCCGTCGAGATAGCCGAGCGCGGCGACGCGGGGTGCGGTGATCCGCAGGCCCACCCCGCGCAGCCGCTCTTCGGCCGTCTCCACCTCGCTCATGCGAAATAGAGTACGCCCGACTTTGGAACGATTCCAGGGTCAGTCGCGAGGTGTGAGCAGTCCGCCCGTCCGGCCGCGCCACTGCCGCCGCCCCAGATGGGGCGTCCCCAGGAAATCGTCGATCACCGGCGCCAGCACGTCCGCGCGGGTCACCAGATCGACGTGGCCGCCGTCGTGCTTGTACAGCGTGGCGCGCGGCAGCAGCGTGGCGAAGATCTTCCCGTTGATCAGCGGGATGATCGGATCGTCCTCGCCGAAGACCAGCAGCGTCTTCTGCCGGATCGCGGGCAGCGCGAAGATCGACGTCCACACCGATCCGGCCAGCAGCTGGTGCAGGTAGCCCATCTTGGAGCCCGCGTGCATCTGGCGCGAGAAGGTCTCGCTGATGCCCGCCGCGTCGTGCCGGACGCTGCCGCCGTACAGCTCCCCCGCCATCTGCGCCGCGTACGCGGGATCGCGGAACCGGCGCGGCGTGACCATCTTCCGCAGGACCCGCGGATCGCCCGGGACCATGATCGCGCCGGTGCCGGTGGAGACGAGGATCAGGCGCCGGCACCGCATGGGGTTCTGGAAGGCGAACTGCTGCGCCAGCGCGCCGCCCCAGGACAGGCCGAGGATGTCGACGACGCCGACGCCGAGTTCGTCCAGCACCCGGCCCAGCACCCACGCGAGGTAGGGAAAGCCGTAGGGCAGGATCGAGGTGGGCGATTCGCCCGTGCCCGGAACGTCGAACCGCACCACCGGGCGCTGCGGGTCGAGCGCCTCGACGAACGGGTCCAGCACCTCGAGGCTCGCGCCGATCCCGTTGCACAGCACCAGCGGCACGCCCGTACCGGGCCGGTACCGCACCCGTATCCGCTGCCCGCCGGTCGCGACGAGCAGGTCCTCGGGCAGGTCTTCGTTCGTGTCCGTCACGCTCACTTCTCCAGGACGTAGGTGCCGGGCGCGGGGGCCAGGGGCTCGAAGCCGGGGGCTCCCAGGGCCGACGGTGCGTCGACCTCGGCGCCGCTGCGGGCGTCGAGCCATTCCAGGTGGTGCGGCCACCAGGAGCCGGCGTGCTTCTCGGCGGTCTCGAACCACTCCTCCGGGGTCTGGCCCTGGAGGACGGGCGCCGTGCGGAACGAGGACTTCGGGTTGCCGGGCGGGTTGACCAGCGACGCGATGTGACCGGCGGTCGAGAGGACGTAGGTGTTGTCCTTGCTGCCGAACAGCGCGGCGCTGCGCTCGGTGGCCTGCCAGGGGCAGATGTGATCGGAGATGCCGCCCAGCACGTAGAGGTCGGCCTCCACCTTCCCCAGATCGACCGGGGTACCCAGCATCGTCGAGGCACCGGGTGTCACCAGCTTGTTCTCCAGGCCCATGAGCACCATGTCCTTGTGCAGGGCCGCGGTCATCCGGGTGGTGTCCGCATTCCAGAACAGGACGTCGAAGGCGGCCGGCGGGCGGCCCTGGATGTAGTTGTTGACCACGTAGCGCCACACGAGATCCGTGGGCCGCAGCCACGCGAACATCTCGGCCATGGCCGCGCCGTCGAGATAGCCCTTGCTCGCGGACGTGCGGATCGCGGCGTCCGCGGCCCGGCGGTCCGCCAGCGCGGAGGCGAAGCCCGCGTGGCTCTGGTCCAGCACGGTGACCCCGAAGGTGAGGCCGGCGATCCGGTCGCCGTGACCGGTGGCGAAGAGGTGCGACATGACCATCGCGGTGAGGATGCCGCCGGAGCAGGTGGCGAAGACGTTGGCCTTGTCGACGCCCGTGATCACCTGCAGCGCGTCGAGCGCCTCGACGATCGCCTTGCCGTACTCGTCGAAGCCCCAGTCCCGGTGCCGTGCCGACGGATTGCGCCAGGAGATCGCGAAGACCTGCTGCCCGCCCTTGACGTAGTGCTCGACGAGGCTGCGGCCGGGCGCGATGTCCATGATGTAGAACTTGTTGATCACCGGCGGCACCAGCAGCAGCGGCACCTCGCGCACCTGCTTGGTCTGCGGGGCGTACTGGATGAGCTCGAACATCCGGGTGCGCAGGACGACGGTGCCCTTCGTCGTCGCGACCGTCTCGCCCACCGTGTAGGCCTTCGGGTCGACCATCGACGGGATGCGCGGCTTGGAGGCCATGTCCTTGGCGAGGGCCGTGAGGCCGCGCACCATCGACAGGCCACCGGTGTCGATCATCGCCTTCCAGCCGAGCGGGGAGACGAAGGGATTGTTCGTCGGCGACAGGCCCTCGATGAGGTTGTCGAGGACGAACCGCATCTTCTCGGCGTCCTTCCAGTCCAGGTCGGCGTCCGCGTAGAGCTGATCAGCGAGGTCCGAGACGGCCAGGTAGGCCTGCTCGACCCGGTTCAGCAGCGGATTGTGGGTCCACGCCGGATCCTTGAACCGGAAGTCGCCCTTCTTCGGCTCGCGGGCGCTCCGGCCGGCGGCGATGAGCGCCAGCTCCTTGCCTAGACCGGCGGCACGCTCGGCGACGGTCACGGGCTGTCCGGCGAGGGACAGCGCGAACCGGGCCCACGCGGCGTTCGGCACCATCCGGGACGCGAACGACTTGGTCGAGTTGACGAGCAGCAGGTCCAGCGGGGCGACGATCTCGTCGGCGCCTTCGGCGGTGGTGGTCATGACGGTGGCCTCGGCTTTCTCGATCGGTGGTCAGTTGATGTCGGCGGGGACGGTGATGTCGCGCTTCTGGATCTTCCCGGTGGCGCCCTTGGGCAGGGCGTCGAGCAGCCAGATGTGGCGGGGGTACTTGTAGGCGGCCACGCGGTCCTTGACGTACTGGCGCAGCTCGTCGACGGTGGCGGCGATGCCGGGCTTGAGCGCGATGGCCGCGCCGACCTCCTCGCCCAGCTCGGCGTGGGGGACGCCGATGACGGCCACCTCGGCGACGGCCGGGTGCTCGTAGAGCACCTCCTCGATCTCGCGCGGATAGACGTTGTAGCCGCCGCGGATGACGAGCTCCTTCTTCCGGTCGACGATGGAGAAGTAGCCGTCGGCGTCCATGACCCCGATGTCGCCGGTCGAGAACCAGCCCTCCGAGTCGATGGAGGCCGCGGTGGCCTCGGGCAGGTTCCAGTAGCCCTTCATCACGTTGTGGCCGGCGATCTGGACCTCGCCGCGCTCGCCCTGGGGCGCCTCGTTGCCGGCGCCGTCGACGATCCGCATGCGGACGCCCTCGATCGGGGTGCCGATGGTGCCGGCCTTGCGCGGCTTGTCCGGGTGGTTGAAGGACGCGACCGGCGAGGTCTCGGACAGGCCGTAGCCCTCGAGGATCGCGGCGTCGAAGGCGCTCTCGAAGTCGGTGATCACCTGCAGCGGCAGCGCGGCGCCGCCGGACGCGCAGACCCGCAGGGACGAGACGTCGTCGCTCGGCTGCTTCGCCGCGACCAGCGCTGCGTACATCGTGGGCACACCCTCGAAGATCGTCACCTTGTCGCGGGCGATGACCTCGAGCGCCTTGCGCGGATCGAACCGCGGGACCAGGGTCAGCGTGAGCCCGAAGCGCACGGCGGCGTTGAGGCCGCAGGTCAGCCCGAAGACGTGGAACAGCGGAAGACAGCCCATCATCACGTCGCCGGGCTGGGCGTGGAACAGGGTGCGGCCGGAGATCTCGCAGTTGCGGGCGAGGCCGACGTGGGTCAGCTCGGCCCCCTTGGGATTGCCGGTGGTCCCCGACGTGTGCAGGATGACGGCGGTGTCCAGGTCCTCGCGCGGGGCGACGCCCGGGGTCGGTTCGACGGTGGCGAGCAGCTCGGCGAGCACCGCGTCGTCGAGCAGGTGGGCCTCGGCACCGGCCGCCTTCGCCCCCTCGGCGGCCTCGGCACCGAACATCGGTGCCACGAAGACCGCCTTGGCGGTCGTGTTGGTCAGGTAGAACGCGACCTCGCGGGCCTTGAGCAGCGGATTCATCGGCACCGCGACCGCGCCGTGGCGGAGGATGCCGTAGAACACGACCGCGAAGGCCGGGACGTTGGGCAGCATGACGCCGACCCGGTCGCCGGGCTCCACGCCGAGGGCGGCGAGATGGGTCGCGAACTTCGCCGTCGCCTCGTCGAAAGCGGCGTAGGTGTACTCGAGGTCGTCGCACTTGAGGGCGACCGTGTCGGGATGGGCGGCGGCAGCGGCGGTGAGGTTCGCGGCGAGGTTCGTCATCGGGGAGTCCTTCGTGGTGGCGGCTTCTTCGTCCCTTCTAGAGTGACTGCCGACACCCCCGTCGGTCGATGGTGATGCACACACCGTTCAGGGCGGCCGGGTGTCACCGAACACAATCACCCGGGCTTGGTCCTGGCGCTCCGCTCGCTCAGACGGATCTGCCGGAGTCCCTCTGCAGCCGGACGCGGGCGTCCACCTCGAAGGCGAGACACAGCTCGGCGACCTCCCGCGGCGAGCCCACGGAGCGGCCGGTGAGCTGTTCGACCCGCCGCAGGCGGTGGCGCACGGTGTTGGGATGCACGAACAGCGCGGCGGCGGCGTCCTTGACGTTGCCGTCGTGCGCCACCCACGCCCGGAAGGTCGCGAACAGCGGGTCACGGTCGTCGGCGGGCAGTCCGTACAGGCCGCGCAGCACGCCCCGCGCCAGTTCGACCGTGGTCTCGGGCGCGGCGATCGCCGCGGTGCCGAGCACGGAACCGTCGAAGACCGAGACGCCCGTGCCGGGCCCGTGGAGCTCGCGGCGCGCGAAGTTGAGACCCTGCGGGGTGTCGCGCAGCTCGCCGAAGGGCGCGCTCACGCCGACCCGCGCCACGGCGACCCGGCGCAGCAGGTCTATCACCGCTGCGCGCATCGCCGGCGTCGGGGCGTGGACGATGCCGATCTGCTGATCCGGCAGCAGCCGCCAGGCCGAATAGGCGTCGATCGCACGCAGCCGGTCGGCGATGCCGGGCAACGGCGCACGGCCGACGTCGACGGTCGCCGCCGCCACCGCGAGGTACGGGCCCGTCGTGGGGATGCGGAGCAGCGTCGCGATCTCCCACAGGCTCTGGTCGCTCGGAATCCGGCCCTGCAGAAGGTACTCCGCCAAGGCGGCGCGTTCCGCGGCGTCGTCGAGCGCCTGCTCGGTCGTGCGGTCCCGGTGCGCGCCGGCCATGGCGTCGACGAACTGGTCCTGCGCCTCCCACATGTGCTGCGTCGCCGACAGCAGCGCCTGCCGGCTCAGCTCCGGGTAGTCCTCGGCGAGCGTGTTCACCTCCTGCCAGACCCGGTGCACGCCGATGCGGTAGGCGTGCATCACGGCGGCCAGCGGCACCCCGATCTCGGCCCGCGAGCGCCCCGTCGCCGCCGCGGGGGCGGTGTCGAAAGCCGTGTCGGTCAGTGCGCGCACCATGTAGGTCAGGTTGTCCCAGACGGACGCCGCCACCATCTCCTCGGAGACCGTGTCCGTGTCGGCGTAGAACGGGATCTGTCGGCGGATCGCCGCCACCACCGACGCGGCGATCGCCTCCATCCGTGCGGTCAGTTCATCGCGAATCTGCTCGATCTCCGCTTCCACGGCCTCCGTCACACCTTCCGATTGTGCTGCCTCCGGTCACAACGCGGGGGCGATTGGCCTGGTCGCGGTGGATCGGTACCGCCCGCCGCCCGCTCCGGTGGTGGCGCGCGACGAGGTGTGCCGGTTGACTGGAGATCATGCGTTCCGAACCGCTCCGGCCCGTCCGCACCGTCCCGGTCCTCGTGATCGCGACCCTCGCAGGCTCGCTCGTCGCCTGTTCCGAGGACGACGTCGTCGGCAAGTTCGCGAGTGCCGCCTCCGCCCGCGACGCCGCGCACGCCGGGAAGCTCACCTCCGATCCGGACTCCGCGTCGACGTCCCTGCAGGCCACCTTCGACGGCATGGGCGACGCGAAGCCGACGGTCACCGTCGGCAAGGACGGCGAGGACCGGACGCTCACCTGGTCGTGGGCGCTGCCCCGGGGGCACGGCGTGCGGTACACCACCAAGGTCGCCGCCGGCAGCGGCAAGGTCACGTGGCGGCCCACGCTGATCCATCCCGACGCGACCGTCGCCGGCGCGCGCCTGCTCTACGCGGACGAGAAGCCCTACACCACCCCCGTCGTGGACCGGAAGAACGCGCCGCTGATGACCTGGCAGAGCGTCACCGTCGTGAATCTCGATCCGGCCAAGGCCGCCTCCGCCGCCGATGCGCTCGCGACCCGGCTCGCCGCCGCGGTCCCGACGGTGACCGCCGCCGGCCTCCGGAAGTCCGTGGAGGGCAGGGACTCGCCCACCGCCGTCGTCTCGCTCCGCGCGGCGGACGCGAAGAAGGTCGGCAAGCTCACCGGGATCGACGGGGTCACCGTCCGCGAGGAGGGGCGCCTGATCACCGACTCCCCGGCCTACCGCTCGCCCGTCGTCCCGGGCCTCGAGGAGCGGTGGCGCGCCACCGTGGACGCCGCGGCGGGCTCCTCCGTCACCGTCGTCGACGGTGCCGGCAAGCCGCTCCGCCTGGTGGACTCCTTCCCCACCGCGGCGGTGCAGCCGGTCCGGACCACCCTCGACGCGGGGCTGCAGCGCGCCGCGAACGCGGCGGTCGCGGGAGAGAAGCGCGCGACGATGCTGGTCGCGATCCGGCCGTCCACCGGCGGCATCCTCGCCGTGGCCCAGAACGCCGCGGCCGACGCGCAGGGCCCCGTCGCGCTGACGGGTCTGTACCCGCCGGGCTCGACCTTCAAGACCATCACCACCGCCGCCGCACTCGACGCGGGGATCACCACCCCGGACGCTCAGCTCGCCTGCCCCGGCCGCGCCTCCTTCGGCGACCGCACCATCCCGAACGAGAACGAGTTCGCGCTCGGCACTGTGCCCTTGCACACCGCCTTCGCGAAGTCCTGCAACACCACGATGGCGGGCCTGGGCACGAAACTCGGCGACACCGCGCTGAGCGAGACCGCGAAACGCTTCGGGTTGGGCGTGGACTTCACCCTGCCCGGCATCACGACGGTGACCGGGGCGGTCCCGGCGGCACGCACGCCCGCCGAGCGGGTGGAGGAGTCCATCGGCCAGGGCCGCGTCACCGCCTCGCCCTTCGGGCTCGCCGTGGTCGAGGCCTCCCTCGCCGCCCGCACGACCGTCCGGCCCTCGCTGTTCGACGGTGCCCCCGCCGCCGCGAACGTGCCGGCCCAGCAGATCGATCCGGCCGTCGCCGGCGCGCTGCGCACCGCGATGCGCGAGACGGTCACGTCGGGCACCGCGACCGCGCTGCGCGACATCGAGGGGCTCGGCGGCAAGACCGGGACCGCCGAGTTCGGCGACAACAGCCACGCGCACGGCTGGTTCGCCGGCATCGTCGGCGACCTCGCCTTCGCGACCCTCGTGGTCTCCGGGGAGAGCTCCGGTCCCGCGGTCGCCGTGAGCGGCGCCTTCCTCCGCGGCGCGGGCGGCGATCTGCCCTGACCTACGATCGACGGGTGTTCGTCAAGGTGTGTGGGCTCCGGACCATCGAGAGCGTCGACGCCGCGGTCGAGGCCGGTGCCGACGCGGTCGGTTTCGTCTTCGCCCCCGGCAGCGTCCGGTTGATCGACCCCGCGGCCGCCGCGGCTCTGATCGAGCGCATCCCGGCGCACATCGAGACGGTCGGGGTGTTCCGCGGGCAGCCGATCGACGAGGTGCTGCGCCTCGCGCGAGCGTCCGGCGTCGGCACGGTCCAGCTGCACGGCGACGAGCCCGCCGATCACTTCGCGCGCGCCACGGACTCGGGGTTCCGCACCATCCGCGCGATCTCCGCCTCCCGCTACACCTCCTCGGGGCACGCGGGCGACGAGCGCCTGCTCATCGACGCGACGGTGCCCGGCTCGGGCGCGCCCTTCGACCCGGCGGACCTGCCGGTGCCGCCCACCGTCGACTGGCTGCTCGCCGGCGGCCTGCGCCCGGACAACGTCGCCGCGCTGATCGCCGCCTTCGGGCCCTCGGGAGTGGACGTCTCCAGCGGTGTCGAGTCCGCGCCGGGGATCAAGGATCCCGCGCTGATCCGCGCCTTCGTCGCAGCGGCCCGCCCCTGACCTGCCCGTTCCCGCCGAGAACCCGTCCCCTACGGGGAGTAGTATTCCGGCTGTGTTGCGCCCCGCCCGCCCCGAAGCCACGGTCCGTGGCGCCGCGGTGGGCGCGGCCTCCTTCGTCGCGAGCCTGACTGCGCACGCCGTCGCGATGCGCGGCGCTGCGATGACGGGGCACGCGATGGCCGGGCACTCGACGGCCGTTCCGGCGATGCCCGGGACCGGCGCGGCCGCGGGCGGCCACGGCATGGGTGGCCACGACATGGGTGGCCATCTCATGCACGGCCACCACCTGGACGGCCCCGCCCAGGCCGGGCACGAGATGGGCACGCACGCGATGCACTCGATGCCGGCGGACCTGCCCGCCGCGGCACCGTCGGTACCCCTGAGCGCCGTGCTGCTCCTGGCGGCGGTCTGCGCCGTCCTCGGCGCCGTCGCCGCCCGGCCGCGCACCGCCGGGCCGCGCGGGGTCGCCGCGCTGGTCCTCGCAGGCCAGGGCGCGGGCCACCTCGCGCTGGGCCTGACGTTGGGGCACCTGGCGATCAGCCCCACCATGGCCGCCGCCCACGTCGCGGCCGCGGTGCTGGCCGGTGCGGTCATCGCCGGCGCCGAGCACGCCCTGCGAGTCGCGCTGGCCACCCTCGCGCCACTGACTCCGACCTGGCGGGAGCGGTCGTGCACCGTCGTCGCCCCGGTCTGGGCCTTCCGCGCCGTGCCGCTGCCCGTGCTGGCGCGGCACGGGGCGCTGCGCGCGCCGCCCCGCTGACCCCTCACTCCCCTTTCTCCGCCCGGATCGGCCCCGCGCCGCCCGGGCTTCCCGCGCGTACGCGCATTTCCTCGTGAGGTGTCTGATGTCAGTGACCGATTCGGCGGCCGGGAACGCGCCGCCGACCGAAACCCCACCCGCCGCCGGTCCCCCGGCGAGACCCGGGTGGCGCGCCGCGATCCTGCGGCTGCACTTCTACGCGGGCCTGCTGGTGGGCCCCTTCCTCCTCATCGCGGCGATCAGCGGCGGCCTGTACGCGGCTGCGCCCACCGTGGAGAGGTTCGTCTACGCCGACCAGATCGAGGCCCGGACGGACGGGCCCGCACGGCCGCTGGCCGAGCAGGTCGCCGCGGCGCAGGCCTCCCGTCCGGGCCTGCCCGTCACGGGAGTGCGGACCGGCGACGGCCCCGGACTCGCCACCCGGGTGCTGTTCGACGATCCGTCGCTCGCCGCCGGGGGCCGGCAGCTCGCCGTCTACGTCGATCCCGCGTCGGCGCAGGTCCAGGGCTCGCTGCCGATGTACGGCTCCGTCGAGGCCCTGCCGATCCGGTTCTGGATCGACCGGCTCCACGTCGACCTGCATCTCGGTGCCGTCGGCAGGTTCTACAGCGAGCTGGCCGCGTCGTGGCTGTGGGTCGTCGCCCTCGGCGGCCTCTACCTGTGGTGGCGACACCGTCGGCGCGATCCGAAGCGGATGCTGGCCTACGACCGCGGTGCCCGCGGCCGCGGCGGGCGGATGGGCCGGCACGCTGCGATGGGAACCTGGCTGCTGGTCGGCCTGCTGTTCTTCTCCGCGACGGGCCTGACCTGGTCGAAGTACGCGGGCGAGAACATCGGCCAGCTGCGGGCCGAACTGGGCTGGACCAAGCCGACGCTGTCGACGTCGCTCACTCCCGGTGGCGAACACGGGGGTGGCGGCGAGCACGCCGATCACCAGATGCCGACGGCCGCGCCGAAGGTCTCCCCGGCGATCGCCGAGCAGACCCGCGCGCGGAACATCGCGGCGCTCGACCGGGCGGTCACGGCGGCAGCGGACCGGGGCGTCGACGGTGCCGTGCAGGTCTCCATCCCGACGGACCCTGACGTCGCGATCACCGTCGCCCAGACCCGGCAGCCGTGGCGGATGGGGATCGACTCCGCCACCGTCGACCCGGCGACCGGCCAGGTGATCACGGTGCTCGCCTTCGCGTCGTGGCCGCTGCTCGCGAAGGCGACGGAGCTGCTGATCAACACACACATGGGCTGGCAGTTCGGTCTGCTCAACCAGATCGCATTGGTCGCCTTCGCCGCGCTCCTGTGCATCGTGATCGTGCGCGGCTACCTGCTGTGGTGGCAGCGGCGGCCCCGGCGGGGCGGACTCCCGAGGCCGCCGGCGCGGGGCGCGATCCGGAAGGTCGAACCGGCGCATGCGATTCCAGCGATTCTGGGCATCGCGTTCCTGGGCTGGTTCCTGCCCGTGTTCGGAGTTTCGCTCCTCGCATTCCTCGTGCTCGATCTTGCGATAGGCGTGGCTAAGCGCGGTGCGGCTAACCTAAGAAATAGCCCCTGACCTGCGGAAAGGGTCGCCTTGCCTGCGTTGCGCGTCGACTGGAACGGTTCTAGAGTCGGGTCCATGAAGCTCACGGATGCGCTCGAAGAGAAGTTCAACGACCAGATCACCCTCGAGTTCGAGGCCTCGCTGGTGTACCGCCAGCTGGCCATCGAGATGGAGATCCGCAACCTGCCCGGCATCGCCGGCTGGCTGCGCAACCAGGCCGACGAGGAGATCGTCCACGCCAACAAGTGGATCGATCATCTCTCGGACCGCGGCAACCACCCCCGCATCGGCGCGTCCGCCGCGCCGAAGGTGGACGTGGAGACCGTGCTCGATGTCTTCGAGGCGGCGCTGCAGCACGAGCAGCGCGTGTCGGAGTCGATCCGCGACCTGTACCGGGCCGCGATCGACGACATCGACTCGAAGGCGCTCATCCAGTGGTTCGTCAACGAGCAGGTCGAGGAGGAGGCCACCGTCAGCGAGATCGTCGGTCGCCTCGGCCTGATCGACGGCGACGGCCCCGGCCTGCTCCGCCTCGACGAGGAGCTCGCCGCGCGCACGAGCGCCTAACGGATCCACGGGCGTTCGCGCCCGTCACAGGCCATTTCTGCAGCCCGGGAAGCGGGGCTCTCCCTTCAGGGAGGGCCCCGCTTTTCGGTGGCGCATTCTGACCCGTCGTGCTATTTTTTGACCGTGCGGCCAGAACATGAGACGAGCGACCAGCGGTCGTTCATCGAGGAGGCCCGCCGCCGCCAGATCATCGCCGCGGCGGTCGAGGTGCTGGCCGACACCGGGTTCGGCGGGGCCTCGCTCGCCAGGATCGCCGCGCACGCCGGGATCTCGAAGGGCCTGATCTCCTACCACTTCGACGGCAAGGACGATCTGCTCCGCCAGGTCGTCGTCTCGCTGTACGAGAACGGCGCGGCCGCCATGATCCCGCGCATCGAGGCCGAGACCACCGCGCTCGGGCGGGTCCGCGCCTACATCGAGTCGAATCTCGAGTTCCTGGCCGACAGCCGCCGCCACATCACCGCCATGATCGAGGTGGTGTTCGGCCTGCGCGATGCCGAGGGCCGCCCCGTCTTCTCGCCCGAGGACGGCGACAACGCCTCCGTCGCCCCGCTCGCCGACATGCTCCAGGCGGGCCGATCCACCGGGGAGCTCGGCGAATTCGACCCCTGGATCGTGGCGCAGCAGATCCGCGACTCCATCGACGGCGCCGCCACCCGCGCCGCCCGGGACCCCTCCCTCGACCTCGGGCCGTACACACGGCAGCTCGTCGAGCTCTACCTCCGCGCGGTACAGCCCCTGCCGCACACCACATCCGCGCCCTCCTGACGGGAGATCCCGCATGTCCTCGTTCCGTGCTCCGTCCCCCATCCCGCGTTCCGCTCCCGTGTCCGACGGTGCCGGTGGCGCACCGTCGGGCGTCCCTCCGTTCGCCTGGACGACGGTGCTGCCCGTCGCCCTGGTCTCCATGCTGGCGGCGACGTTCGCGGCGAGCCGCTACCACCTGTTCGGCGACGAGCTGTACTTCATCGCCGCTGGTCATCACCTGTCCGTGAGCTACGCCGACCAGGGGCCGATCCTCCCGTTGCTGGCGCTGCTGGGCGACGCGATGCCGGGCGATTCCCTGGTCCTGTTCCGGCTGCCGTCGCTCGTCGTCACCCTGGCCGGCATCCTGCTCGCGGCGCTGATCGCCCGCGAGCTGGGCGGCGACCGTCTCGCGCAGGGGCTCTCGGCGGGCGCGTACGCGACGTCGACGTTCCTGCTGCTCCAGTCGTCGCTGCTGGCGACGAACGCGATCGACACGCCGCTGTGGGTGGCGATCACCTGGCTAGTGGTGCGCTGGGTGCGCACCCGGCAGGACCTGCTCCTCTTCCTGGCGGGCGTGGTGACCGCGGTCGACATGCAGGTCAAGTGGCTGATCCCGGTGTTCTGGGTGTGCGTGATCGCGGCATCGCTGGTATGGGGCCCGCGCGCGCTGTGGCGCCGGCCGGCGCTGTGGGCGGGCGGCGCCGTCACGGTCGTGACGATGCTCCCCGCACTGATCTGGCAGGCGCAGCGCGGCTGGCCGTACCTGCAGCTGACGGGCCAGGTCGCGGAGGAGAGCCAGTACGCGGGCGGGCGGCTGCTGTTCGTGCCGATCATGCTGCTCATCGCGGGCATCCTGGGTACGGTTCTGCTGGTCTCCGGGCTGGTGGTGCTGCTCCGCGCGGATTACCTACGGCCGTACCGGTTCCTGGCGCCCGCGTTCCTCCTGCTGGTGGCGGTGTTCCTCGCCACCGCGGGACGGCCGTACTACCCCGGCGGGATGATTCCGGTCATCATGGCGGCGGGCGCGGTCGGATTCGAGCGGATGCGCCGGCCGAAGCTGCGGTGGGTCGCCGTACCTGTCGTGGCCGCGGCGACGGCGATGCTGGTATCGAGCCTGCCGTTCACCCCCGAGTCGAAGATCGAGCCGCCGAAGTCCGTCATGGACGCGGGCATGAAGATCTCCGTGTACGGCCAGTTCGGCTGGCCCGAACTGACACGCGCGGTGGAGGATTCCGTCGCCGCGCTGCCCGCGTCCGAGCTGCCGGAGGCGATCGTGGCGTCGTCCTACTGGCAGGCCTCGGCCCTGGCCCACTACGGCCGCGGCCTCCCGCCCGTGTACAGCCCGAACCGTGGGTACGGATTCTTCGGAGTCCCCGCCGATTCCGCGTCGACGGTGCTGTGGATCGTCGCCGCGGACGCGCCGCCGTCGAACGACATGTGCGCGACGTCGCGCACCCTGCGCCGATTCGAGCACCGCCTCGGCTTTCCGACCGCCTCGACGGACGTCGACATCCGGCTGTGCACCGCCCGCGCGCCGTGGTCGCAGCTGTGGCCGGAGCTACGGCGGATGTAGCGGCGTCAGAGCCGCTGCGCGAGCCACCGGCCGATCTCGGCTCCGGCCGACGCCGCCGCCGTCGGCTCGCCTTCGGCGAGGGCCGCCCCGAAGTGCTTGCCGCGCACTCGGACATGCTCGACATCGTCCGTACCGATGGCATCGACCATGGCGCACGCATCCGCGGGGAAGCACGCCTGATCGCCGGTGATCTCGATGAACAGCGTCGGCACGCGGATCGCCGGCGCGCAGCGGAGGAATCCTGCCTTGCTGCTCAGCCCGGACCACGTGGACAGCCACGCCTCGGGCGTGGTGAGCCGGCCGAAGCCGACCACGCCGTAGTCGGTGAGATCGGGGCGCGACCCGAACAACGATCCGTACGGACGGTCGTTGGGATCGATCGCCGGATCCACGCACCGCGGGTCGGCGTCGGTGCGGTACACGGTGATCAGCTCGGTGGCGAGTGCGTCCCGGCGGTCGGCCGGATCCTCCGTCCGCTTGTACCGGAGCTGAGCCTCACGGGCACGTGCCACGCGCTCCCGGGCGATCGCGTCGATCCGCTCCACGCGGGCGCGCTGCGCGGACCGGTACCGCTCGAGGAACTCCGGTGAGTACGAACTCGGCTGCGGCGCGGGCGCGAAACCGTTCGCCTCCGCGTACGGATCGAGCGCCGGATCCACCGATCGAGGATCGGACTCGTCGGCCACGGACGGGTCGATGAGGCGCAGCAACAGCTCACCCTGCCCCGGGTGCGGAGCCATGAGCACCATGAGGTCCGCGAGCGGCATCTCCGCATCCGCCAGGGGCACCGGCTTCCCGCCCGGGGTGGCCGTGAGCCGCTCTCCGGGCTGCAGGCCGGCCTGCTCAGCGTAGAACGCCGCAAGCGCACCTCCGCCCGAATGTCCCACGGAAATCACGGTTCCGAAGCCCTGACCGCGCAGGAAGACGTGGCCGGCCGCCATGTCCAACAGCGCCTGCTCGTGCAGCAGGGTGAGATCGTTGCCCAAGGTCCGGCTGCCCTGCGTCCACACCGCGACACCGCGGCGCAGGAACTCCGGCACGAGGACGTGGTGACTGAAGTCGTTGCGCGGGTGCATCAGGAAGGCGACCGAATCCGCGCCCGGCACGGTGCGCAGCAATCCGGCGACCGTGGCGCCGTCCACCGTGGTGAGCTCGTGCGCGGTCACCGTCGTCTCCGCGGGTACCTCCGCGGCCGCGAGGTAGCGGCCCGCACCCACGCGCTCGGTGGTGCTCATCGCACCACCACGCGCAGCGCGTCCTTGTCGTGCTGAACGATCTTCGAATTCTCCAGGCCCGCAACCGCGCTGTACCAGACCGCGTGGCGGCACCCGGTCGCGCGGCGATCGATCACGATGTCGCCGTCGGCGGAGAACCGGAAGTACGGGCCGACCTTGTCGACGGTGACGTCACGATCGGCGGAGGCGACCTTCACGACCCCCTCGTTCTCGGGCACGTCGAGGACGTACATCCGGCTCATCGCTGCACCTCCGCGGCCTGCTCGCGCTCCCACGCCTCCGCCTTCTCGACGATGAGCTCCGCCTTGCGGGTGAGCAGAGTGTCGAGCGAGGCGTCGCCCGCCGTCACCACGTCGCACAGCGCCTCGAGGGTGAGCTGCGCGTCGAGGTCCTCCTGCGCGGTCACGGGGCGCAACGCGCGGGTGATCTCCAGCATGTAGCCGTTCGGGTCGTGGGTGTAGATCGACTCGATCGTCTCGTGCATCACCTGCATCTCGCAGGGCCACTCGGATTCGTCCATGCGGCGGCGGTATTCGAGCAGGTCCTCCTCGCTGTCCACGTGGATGGCGAGGTGCCGCGAGTTCCGGAAGAACACCGGGGTGTCGTGCTCGAACCGGGCCCAGGAATCGCCGGGCGCCGACTGATCGCCGTACGGCTCGAGGCCGAAGTAGTAGAAGAAGGCGATCCGGTCACCGTTGCCGATGTCGAAGAAGAAGTGGATGAAGTCCGGGTGCTTCTCCGGCCCCCAGCCCGCAGCGCAGATCGAGTGCACCACGGGGAATTTCAGCACGTCGCGGTAGAACTTCACGGTCCCCACCGGGTCGAAGGTGGGGAATGCGGCGTGGTCGACGCCGTTGACCCGGTGTTCGTCGTTCTTCTCGGTCATTTCTCTTCTCCTTTCCGGATATCGGTCAGTTCGCGGGGACGGCGGAATCGGCGCGCAGGAGCGACCCGGCATCCGGGATGTCGACGCGGGCGCCGACCGCTCGCAGGATCCGGTAGGCGCCGGCCGTCGCGGCCGTGATCACGGGAATGCCGAACTCGTCCTCCGCGGCCTGCACCAGATCCAGCGACGGCATCTGCACGCAGGCCGACAGCACCAGCACGTCGACACCGTCCAGGTTCAGGCTGCGCGCAGCATCCATGACCCGGTCGCCGGGAATGCAGCCCACCTCGGCGTTGTCCGCCACCTCGAGGGCCCGCCAATCGGCCACCTCGATCCCCTCGTTCTCCAGGTAGGCCACCACCTGCTCCGCGAGCGGCCGCAGATACGGGGTGACGACGGCGATCCGCTTGGCCCCCATGTCGTTCAGGGTGTCCACCAGCGCGCCCGCGCTGGACAGCACGCTCGCCTCGGATCCCCCGGCCGCGAGCTGCTCGGCGACGGCGAGCTCGGCTTCCCGATGTGCACCCGGGCCCGTCGACATGATGGCGACCAGGCACGCGTAGAGGACAGCGTCGACTCCGGCGTCGCCGAGCTCGATCACGCAGCGCTCCCGCTGCGCGTTCATCGCGCGCAGCTGCTCCGGCGAGACCTTCTGCATCCGCATCCGGCTGGAGTGGAAGGTGAACTCGCGCTCGGGGTGCCGCGCCAGGATGCGCGGCATCTCCGTCTCGACGGTGACGTTCGAGCTCGGCACGACGAGTCCGATGCGGGTGGGCTGATTGTTCACGCTGCTCCTTCTGCCGCGGTAAGGCTTCCTCCCCAGTATTCGACGCGAGCGTTCAAAAGTCAACACCCACGTAGACATGCCGCCTCCGCCCCGTCCCGCGCGAGAACGGCCCGAAACACGAACGGACCGACGGTGCCTGGCACCGTCGGTCCGTTCGCCTGCGTGTCGCGCGAAGCCCTAGAGCAATGGCTCGAGGCGATCGAGCCGCTCCCGGATCTCCCGGACGAGGCCCGGCGCACCGTCGGCCTCCTCCCCGCTCGGGACGCGGAGCATGCGCTGGATCAGGGAGTTCACCGTGTCGACGATGGACTCGACCCGCGCGGTGTCCTCCGGACGGGCCCACCAGGCCACCCAGTTGCACATGCCGATCACGCTCAGCGCCGTCGTCCGGGCGTCGACGGGCACGAACTGGCCCACTCGCACACCGTCCTCGATGATGGTGACCACCTCGCGCAGGATCCGCCGCTTGGCCTCCAGGTGGTCGGTCCGGGCCGGCTCGGGCAGCACCGTCTCCGAGCGGTCCAGGATGCGGAACCGCCCCGGATACCGAACCCGCTCCCGCACCAGCTGATCGGTGAAGTTCGCGATCTTGTCCGCCGGTGCGAGATCGGGCCGGGCATGCAGTTCCTCGAGCATGGCCACGAGACTCTGGGACACGCCCTCCACCAGCATCACCAGCAGGTCCTCTTTGCTGCTGAGGTAGTGGTACAACGCCGGACGCGAGACGCCGACCGCGTCGGCGATGTCCTGCAGGCTGGTCGCCTCGTATCCCTTGACCGCGAACAACTCCGTCGCGGCGTCGAGCACCTCGCCGACGATCAGCTCGCGACGCCGGGAGCCGGTCGCCTTTCCCGATTTCTCCGCGGACGACATGCTGACAGACTAGCTATGCCACGATCACCGCATCCGCCCGGCGCGCCGCCACGGCCGCGGCCGCCTCGGAGCGCAGAGCCTCCGGAACCTCGACGATCACCGTGTGCCGGCCCGCCCAGCGCACCCGCTCGCCGATGTCGATCCGCGCGCCCACCGCGGCCGGCTCCGAGCCGCCCGACAGCACGATCACCGATTCCGGCGCCCGCGAGAGCTCGTCGACCATCGTCTCGTGGTCCGCACCCCAGACGTCGCCCCCCGTCCACGTCACGATCCGCGTCGCGCCGTCGGGCAGCTCGGCCCGGCTCACCGTGCGGGCCGGTGCCGAGACGGCGGGCGTGGCCAACGGTCGCGACAGCACCCAGGCGTCCAGAGCGTCGGGTTCCGCGACGGGGGCGTCGCCGAGATGGGCCAGCGCGCAGCGCGTGGTCTCCGGGTACTCGACGGCGTAGTCCCGGACGCCGATGTTGCCGGCGCGGGTCATGTACGACAGGGCGATCTCCTCGGCGGACGCACCGGAGCGCTCCCGGAAGCTCGACCACCACGCCTGCGAGCGCGCGGCGAGGTGCTTGAACCGCTGCACGCTCGGCCGGCGGGCGGCCTCGTACGCCGCGAAGGCGTCCGCGACATCGGCGTGCTCGCCGAGCGCGTCCGCGAGGGCTATCGCATCCTCCAGGGCCAGCTTCGTGCCGGAACCGATCGTGTAGTGAGCAGTGTGCGCGGCATCGCCCAGGAAGACCACGTTGCCGGCGGACCAGCGCTCCAGCGACACCGTCGGGAACTGCGCCCATCGGGTTCGGTTAGCGAGCAGGTCGCGCCCCTGCAGCTCCGGCGCGAACACGTCGCCGAGAAGCGCGAGGCTGCGATGATCCGACTCCCCCGGCGCGACCTCGCGGTCGTTGCGGTCGAGACCGGCGCTCTCCCAGGTCCGGGCGTCCGCCTCGATCAGGAAGGTGCTCCGGTCCTCGGCGTACGGATAGGCGTGCACCACGAACAGGTCATCACCGCGCGAGCGCCACGTGAAGTTGGCGTTGTCGACGGCGAAATCGGTTCCGCACCACATGTAATGGAGGGAACCGTAAGTGACGTTCACGCCCAGTTCCGCTTCCAGCTTCTCGCGTACCGCACTCCGCGCGCCGTCCGCGGCGACGATCACGTCCGCCTCCAGCTCGGAGACGTCGACGCGGGTACCCATGCGGATGTCGACCCCGACCTCCTCGGCTGCCCGGGTCAGTACTTCGAGGAGCACCGCGCGCCCGATCGCGAGGTTACGGGCGCCGTGCAGGTGCACCTCCCGACCCTCGGTGCGCAGCACCAGGTTGTGCCCCGCGTGGCTCGCGGCACGCATCCGCTCAGCGGTCTCGGGATCGGCCGACGCGACGTTGCGCATCGTCGCCTCCGTGAGCCCGACCCCGAATCCGAATGTGCCCGTACTGGAGTCGGCCCGTTCGTAGACGGTCACCGTCGAGTCCGGGTCACGGAGCTTGATCAGCCTCGCCGCGGCCAGGCCCGCGGGACCTCCGCCGATGATCGCAATGGTCCGCTTCGTCATGGTCCGACCTTCCTTACCGTGCAACGCCGGACTCGCCGGCGCGCAATGCCTCTGCGACGCGTTCCCGCAGATCCTTCTTCGACACCTTGCCCACGTTCGAGAGCGGGAACTCCGTGACGACCTCCACCCGTTCCGGCAGTTTGTATTTGGCGAGCCCCTGGCCCAGCAGGAACGCGCCGAGCCGCTCCACCGTGAGGTCCTCGGCATCGGGTTCCGCGATGATGAAGGCACAGGCCCGTTCGCCGAGCACGGGATCGGGCATCGCGACGAGCGCGGCGCTGATCACGTCCGGGTGCCGGAGGATGACCTCCTCGACCTCCTCGGCGTGGATCTTCTCGACGCCGCGGTTGATCACGTCCTTGATCCTGCCCTCGATCGAATACACCAGCACCCCGCCGTCGTCGTGCGCCCGGGCCAAGTCCCCCGTGCGGTAGAAGCCCTCGGCGTCGAAGGCATCGTGGTTGTGCTGCTCGGCGCGGTAGTAGCCGCGGATCGTGTACGGACCGCGCGCACAGAACTCGCCGATCTCGCCGGTCGGCACCTCCGCGTCACCGCCGACCTCCACGATCCGCACCTCGTCCGCGGGCGAGATCGGGGCGCCCACCGTATGGTGCCGGACGTCCTCGCTCGCACCGTCGGGGTTCACCAGGAACATGCCCTCGGCCATGCCGAACATCTGCCGGACCGCGATACCCAGCTCGTCCCGCAGGCGGATCGAGACCTCTTCGGGGAGGGCCTGTCCGCCGACGATGAACTGCTCGATGCTGGAAAGGTCGGCGCTGCGACTGCTCGGCTCCTCCAGCAGCCGCACCGCGAGCGCAGGGGGCACCAGCGGCAAGGACGTCGGCCGCTCCCGCTCGATCAGTTCCAGAAGCAACGGGATCTGCGCCGAGGGCGCGAGAACGATGGCGGCGCCGCTCAGCAGCGCCGGCTGCACCGCCAGCGCGATCCCGGCGTTGTGCATCACCGGTAGCGGGTACAGGACCCTCGTCTGCGGCCCCCAGCCGAGCGCCTCGGCCCACGCCCGGGAGTTGTAGACGTACTCCTCGTGCTGCCGCGGCGCGACCTTGGGCAATCCGGTGGTGCCGCCGGACAGTTGGAAGACGACGATCTGCTCCGGGTGCACGGGCTCCGGCGCCGGCGCCGCCGCTCCCGCCGCCACGAGCTGCTCCAGCGTCGGGGTGCCACCGATCGCCTCTCCCCGCGCGACGATCACCACGCCGATCCGGCCGTCGGCGTGGAGTTCCCGCGCGACGGCGAGCGACTCGCCCCGTCCGTGATCGGCCTGGACGACCGTCGCGCGGGCGCCGACGTGTTCGGCGAGGAGCCCCACCTCACGCGTTCCGTGCTGGGGCAGCGTGCACACGGGGCGAAGCCCTGCGATGAGCGCACCGAAATAGGCCACCAGAGTCTCGGCGACGTTCCCCATCTGGAACATGATCGGCTCGCCCGCGCGCAGGCCGGTCTCCGCGCGCAGGCCCGCCGCGAACCGCCGTGCACGGTCGCCGAGGTCGGCGTAGGACCACCGGACCTCGGGCGTGATGAGAGCGACGCGGTCGGCGAACCGCTCCGTCGCGGCGCTGAATTCGTCGGGCAGAGACGCGCCCCGCCACAGGCCGCGGGCACGGTAGTCGGCGACGAACTCGGGCGGGTAGGCGATCAAGCCCGGGTCCGTATCGGGACGGGGGCCGGCTGAGACGAGATCTTCTGACATGCGAGTCAAGATATCAACACTGATGTTGACAACACAAGGGGTTCTGCCCTTTGATGGATCCGGAACGTGATCCGCACCACGTTTCTCGACACCGTCTTCAACTCCGAGGAGTGCCCATGACCCGTCGCCCCGCCGCCGAGGGCGTCAGCCGCCCCTACGCCGTGGTCGCGGTCTGTTTCGCCGCGATCGTCTTCGACGGCTACGACCTCATCGTCTACGGCTCGACGATGCCCTATCTCCTCGCGTACGAACCCTGGGCGCTGACCCGAACCGAGGCCGGTGCGATCGGCAGCTACGCGCTGCTCGGCATGTTCTTCGGCGCGATCCTCGCGGGAACACTGACCGACCGCTTCGGCCGGCGCCGGCTCTTCCTCGGCTGCCTGACCTGGTACTCGGTGGCGATGATCGCGGTCGCCGCCGCACCCAGCCCGGAGCTCCTCGGCGTCTTCCGCTTCATCGCCGGCCTCGGTTTCGGCGGCGTCGCGCCGGTCGCGATCGCCCTCGTCATCGAGGTGGCGAAGGCGCATCAGAAGAACCTGCTCAACGCGGTGATGCTGTCCGGGCTCCCCGTCGGCGGCGTCATCGCGGCGGTGTTCGCCCTCTCCTTCGGCGGCACCCTCGGTTTCCGCGGTCTGTGGGCACTCGGCGCGTCGGCGCTCGTCCTCGTCGTGCCGCTCGCGTGGCGAGTGATCCCCGAGACCGCGCCCGCCCCCGCGGCCGGCACGCCGGCGAGCGCTCCCACGGCCGACACCCCGGCGAGTGCTCCCGCAGGCGCTCCGGCGGTCGGGAGGGCTCGCGAGCTGCTCGGCATGCCCGCGGTGGCCGCCCTGGCGCTCTTCGCGCTCGCCAACTTCGCCGGCTTCCTCCTGGTGTTCGGCCTGAACACGTGGCTCCCCGAGCTGATGCGCGGCGCCGGGTACAGCCTGGGCTCGGCGCTCACCTTCCAGGTGCTGCTCAACGTGGGCGCGATCCTCGGCGGCCTGGCCGGGGCGGTGCTCGCCGACCGGTACGGGAACCGGAGGATCGCGGCGGCCTACTTCCTGTTGGCCACGCTGGCGATCGGCGGCATGGCGATGATGCCCTCGCTCGCCGTGATGTACGTCGTGGTGCTGCTCGCCGGCGCAGGCTCGATCGGCACGCAGATCGTGCTGTTCGGGTACGTCGCCACCTACTACCGCATCTCGGTCCGGGCCACGGCCCTCGGGATCAGCACGGGCGTCGGCCGGCTGGGCGCCGTCACCGGCCCGCTGGCCGGCGGGATCCTGCTCAGCGCCGGCGTGCCCTTCGGCGGGATCGCCGCGGCGTTCTGCGTGGTCGCCTTCGTCGGTGGCGTCGCCTGCCTTCTGGTGCCCCGGCAGAACGAGGACCGTCACGCCCCCGCAACAGCGACGACCCCGGCACCGTCGGGCGTCTGACCATCCCTACCCTCACGAACGGAGCACACCGATGAACGACGTCACGATCGAATCGATCGCCACGGACGGGGCGACCCTCGGCGCGCGGGTCGCCACCGCGCAGGAGGCGCCGCGGGCGCTGGTCGTCGCACTCCACGGCGGAACCTACGACTCCGGCTACTACACCGGACCGGATTCCCTTCTCGCCCTGGGCCCTCGACTCGGCTGCACCGTCGCCGCGATCGACCGCCCCGGCTACGGCGCCGGTGCCGCGATCTCGGCCGACGACCTCACCTTCGACCGGCAGACCGAGCTCCTCACCGCCGCCGTCGGCGCGCTGCGGGCACGGTTCGGGCTTCCTCTGGTCCTGGTCGGACACTCGATCGGCGGGATGATGGCCCTGCAGGTGGCGGCCGCGCTCGACGGCCCCCTCGCCGGGGTGGAGGTGAGCGGCCTCGGTGAACTCTGGCAGCCCGGACTCCGGGAGATGTGGTCCGGGCTCATCGGCGACGCGCCCGCGATCGAGCTCCCGCCCGAGGCGCACGCGTCGGTCATGTTCGGCCCGGAGGCCACTCGCAGTGATGCCGCCGTCGCACGCAACGCCGACCTGCTCCGGCCGATGCCGATGCCCGAGCTGCGCGACGTGGTCGCCTGGTCGGATCGGCTACCCGGCGTGGCGGCGCGGATCTCCGCGCCGGTCCGGGGCACGCTGGCCGAGCACGACCACATCTGGCAGTCCGACGGTGCCGCGCGCGACGCCCTCGCACGGCACTTCACCACCGGGCCGATCGAGGTGGTCGGGTTCGGCGGCGCGGGTCACTCCATCGAACTGCACCGGCGGGCGCGCGAGTACACGCTCACCCAGCTGGCGTTCGTGGAGCACTGCATCGCCTGACCGGCAGCGCCCTCAGACCAGCAGCTCCGCGATCTGCACGGTGTTCAGCGCGGCACCCTTGCGCAGGTTGTCGCCGCTGATGAAGAGGGCGAGGCCCCGCCCGTCCGGCACGCCCGGGTCCTGCCGGATGCGGCCGACGAGCGAGTCGTCGGCACCGGCGGCGGCGAGCGGGGTCGGCACGTCGACCAGCGTCACCCCGGGCGCCGCGGCCAGCAGCTCCTGGGCCCGCGCCACCGACAGCGGCGCGGCGAACTCGGCGTTGATCGACAGCGAGTGGCCGGTGAGGACGGGCACGCGCACGCAGGTGCCGGAGACCAGCAGGTCCGGCAGGCCCAGGATCTTGCGCGACTCGTTGCGCAGCTTCTGGTCCTCGTCGGTCTCGCCCGAGCCGTCGTCGACGATGGCGCCCGCCAGTGGCAGCACGTTGAAGGCGATCGGCGCGACGTACTTGTTCGGCGCGGGGAACTCCACCGCCGAGCCGTCGTGCACCAGCTTCTCGGCCTCGGGTGCGACGGCGCGCACCTGGGAGACGAGTTCCTCGACGCCGGCCAGGCCGGAGCCGGACACCGCCTGGTACGAGGAGACGATGAGCCGCTGCAGGCCCGCCTCGTCGTGCAGCACCTTGAGCACCGGCATCGCGGCCATCGTGGTGCAGTTCGGGTTGGCGATGATGCCCTTCTTCAGGTCCTTGACCTGCTCCGGATTCACCTCCGAGACCACCAGCGGCACGTCGGGATCCTTGCGCCAGGCGCTCGAGTTGTCGATCACGGTGACACCGGCGGCGGCGAACCGCGGCGCCTGCACCCGCGACATCGTCGCGCCGGCGCTGAACAGCGCGACGTCGAGACCCGTCGGATCCGCGGTCTCGGCGTCCTCGACGACGATCTCGCGGTCGCCGAAGGGCAGCGTCTTGCCCGCGGACCGCGAGGACGCGAAGAACCGCACCTCGTCGGCCGGGAAGTTCCGGTCCAGCAGCAGCTGCCGCATCACGGCGCCCACCTGGCCGGTGGCGCCGACGACTCCTACGCGTACACCCATGACTACCGCCCCGTTCCCGCGTAGACGACGGCCTCTTCGTCCGTGCCGAGGTCGAAGGCGTCGTGCAGCACCTTGACCGCCTCGTCGAGCTCGGTGTCCCGGATCAGCACCGAGATCCGGATCTCCGAGGTGGAGATCAGCTCGATGTTGATGCCGGCCTGCGAGAGCGCCTCGCAGAAGGTCGCGGTGACGCCGGGGTGGCTCTTCATCCCCGCGCCCACCAGCGAGACCTTGCCGACGTGATCGTCGTAGACCACCGAGTCGAAGCCGATCTCCTGGCGCAGGACCTCGAGCTTCTCGACGCCCAGCGGGCCGAGCTCACGCGGCAGCGTGAAGGTGATGTCCGTCTTGCCGGTGTTCACCTTCGACACGTTCTGCAGCACCATGTCGATGTTGATCTCGGCGTCCGCGACCGCACGGAAGACGCGCGCCGCGTAGCCCGGCTTGTCCTCCAGGCCGACGACCGTGATCTTGGCCTCGCTGCGATCGTGGGCGACGCCGGTGAGAATTGCCTCTTCCACGGGGATGTCCTCCATAGAGCCGGCGACGATGGTGCCGGGCTTGGTCGAGTACGACGAGCGCACGTGAACGGGAACGTTGTAGCGGCGCGCGTACTCCACGCACCGGAGCATGAGCACCTTCGCACCGCAGGCGGCCATCTCGAGCATCTCCTCGAAGGAGACCTTCTCGAGGTGCCTGGCGTTGGGCACGATGCGCGGATCGGCGGTGTAGATGCCGTCGACGTCGGTGTAGATCTCGCAGACGTCCGCCTTCAACGCGGCCGCGAGGGCCACGGCGGTGGTGTCCGAGCCGCCGCGACCGAGCGTGGTCACGTCCTTGGTGTCCTGCGAGACGCCCTGGAAGCCGGCGACGAGCACGATCTTGCCCTCGGCGATCGCGGCCTCGACGCGCCCGGGCGTGACGTCGATGATCTTCGCCGCGCCGTGCCGGCTGGTGGTGATCACTCCGGCCTGCGAGCCGGTGAAGGACTGCGCCTCGGCGCCGAGCGAATGGATGGCCATCGCGACGAGCGCGTTGGAGATGCGCTCACCCGAGGTGAGCAGCATGTCCATCTCGCGGGCGGGCGGCGCGGGGCACACCTGGTTGGCGAGATCGAGCAGCTCATCGGTGGTATCGCCCATCGCGGAGACCACGACGACGACGTCGTTGCCCGCGCGCTTGGTCTCCACGATCCGTTCGGCCACGCGCCGGATGCGCTCGGCGGAGGAGACGGAGCTGCCTCCGTACTTCTGGACGACGAGTGCCACGTGGAACCTCTCCGTTGCGGGCTTCGATGTGCGCTTCGATACTACCGACCTGGCTTCTTCGGCCGGGAGGGCACCGCTCCAAGCGGCGCGCAACCCACTGTTCAGCGAGAGTGCGGATAATCGGGGTGAACGCGAAATCAGGAGATCTGCATGAACCCCTACGGCGGCCACAATCCCGGCCCGAACCCCGGTGGACGTCCTCCCGGTCAGCCCGGCCCGTGGCAGGGCGGTCAGCCCGGCCGGCCGGGCGGCTACCCGCAGGCCCCGCAGCCCGGCTACCCCGCCGGTCCCCCGCGCTACGGCACGAACGGTCCCGTCGGCGGCGCCCCCGCCGGTCCCGGAGTTCCGCGCGGCCCCCTCGGCCCCGGGTTTCCGGGTGGCCCCGCCGGTCCGGGTGGGCCTGCGGGTCCGGGTGGGCCTGCCGGCCCGGGCGGCGGAAACGGCGGCAACCGCAAGCCCCTGCTCATCGCGCTGACGGCTGTCGTCGCCGTCCTCGCCGTGGCCGGTGCCGTCGCACTCGGGCTCGCGCTGAAGACCGACGACTCGTCGACGGCGTCGCCCGTCACCTTCTCGGGCGCCCCGGCCACCACGACCTCGGGAGCCCCGACCACGGGCGCGACGGCGCCGCCCGGCGAGCCGGCCACGCAGTCCGACGGCTTCCTCACCACGGCACCCCGCACCTCGACCGGCTCCGGCGCGGGCGTGTCGGTGCAGCTCAAGCTCACCGCGACCGGGAACGGCCCCGGCGCGGTCTCCGTCGTCGGCGTCCGCAGCGGCACCGTCCCGCCGGCCACGACGCTGCCCTGGGAATGGCAGGGCGCGGCGACCATCGGTGACGTCATGACGATGACCGTGACCGGAACGGGCCCGGTCAGCTGCACCATCGTCGTCAACGGGCAGGACTTCACCCAGTCCGGCGAGAACCGGGTGGTCTGCTCGATCAGGCGGATCACCAGCCGGTGATCGGCGCGCACGAGCCGGCCGGCAGCGGGGCGGTCGGTACGATGCGAGCCGTGCCGACCGCCCCCGACCTCGCCGACACCGGAGCCGCGACGGCACCGTCGTCCCTGCTGGACCGCACCCGCGACGTCTGGCTGCCCGTGGTCTTCTACCTCGCGATCCGCGGCATCGGGCTCGCGGTGCTGGCCCGGTTCGCGCAACTGCGCAGCCAGAACCTCGCCGACCTCCTGACGGCGTGGGACGGCAAGTGGATGATCGGGCTGGCCACCTACGGCTACGACGCGATGCCGTGGCGGTTCGTCGACGCGCGGGGCGAGCACACCGCCGACACCGCGTACGCCTTCTTCCCGGGCTTCCCCATGCTGGTGCGAGCGGTCGCGCAGTTGCCGGGCTTCGACGCCTACCGGGCGGCGCTGACCGTCAACGTGATCGTCGGTTGCGTCGCGGCGGTCGCCGCGTACCGGTTGGGGCGCCTGTGTGTCGAGCACATGCCGCAGGTCCCCACGCGCCTGGCGGAACGCGCCGGACTCCTCACTACGGTGCTGTTCGCCGCCGCCCCCATGTCCATCGTGCTCACGATGGCCTACACCGAGGCCCTCTACTGCGCCCTAGCCGGGTGGGCTCTGGTCGGGGTGATGGAGCGCAAGTGGATCCTCGCGGGGATCTGCACGGCGCTGGCCGGTTTCTGCCGCCCCACCTCGGTCGTGCTGATCGGGGTGGTCGCCCTGGCGGCGCTCCTCGCGATCCTCTCGTCCGACGGTGCCGAGCGCGTCAAGGCCGCCCTCTGCGTGCTGCTCACGCCGCTGGGCTGGGTGACCTACCTACTCGTCGTGGCGCACCACACCGGGAGCCTGACGGGGTGGTTCCGGATCCAGACCGAGGGCTGGGGCACCACCTTCGACGTGGGCGTGCAGACCTGGCAGTTCGTGAACTACACGCTGGTCAACGGCTCGGACATCGCGGATCTGTCGGTGGTCGCGCTGCTCGCGGCGTCGATCGTGCTGATCGTACTCGCGATCCGCGCGAAGATGCCGTGGCCGATCACGCTGTACGGCTCACTGGTCGTGATCTCGCTGCTCGGCTCCGGTGGACTGATGATGTCGCGGCCGCGGCTGCTGCTGCCCGCCTTCGTCCTGCTGATCCCCATCGCGATCGCCCTGGCCGGGGTCTCGAAGCGCGCGCGGATCTGGACCTGCGTCGGCATCGTCACCGCCACGTGCTGGTACGGCGCCCACATGGTGAGCGTCTACCCGCACGCCATGTGACCGGCGCGGCCGGGCCCGGTTCCGCCTGGCGGGGCCGGTGCGCTACATTCGAAGACGTGCAGTGGCGCGCTCTTCTCCTCGGTTGCCGCGGCGGGGTCTGACCAGACCGGCTTCCCGTCGCGGGTTTGAGCCGTGGTCAGCGGCAGCGCCGGTCGAGACCACAGGTCGCACGACGACCGATTCCGTCCCTGCCAGCCGCGGGGACGCTCCGAGAAAGTAACCTCGACATCATGAGCCCTGCAGCCGATTCCTACACCTCCGGCGTATCCAAGATCTCCGCTCCCGCCGGCCCCCGCAATCCGGGACAGCCGGTGTGGAACCCCCAGCGCGGAAGTGCGATGCCCGCGCACCGCTACCGCCCCTTCGCCGACGAGGTCGAGCGCATCGCGCTCCCCGATCGCACGTGGCCTGACAAGGTCGCCACGACCGCGCCGCTGTGGTGCGCCGTCGACCTGCGCGACGGCAACCAGGCACTCATCGATCCGATGAGCCCGGCGCGCAAGCGGCGCATGTTCGACCTGCTGGTCCGCATGGGCTACAAGGAGATCGAGGTCGGCTTCCCGTCGGCGAGCCAGACCGATTTCGACTTCGTCCGCGAGATCATCGAGGACGGTGCCATCCCCGACGATGTCACCATCCAGGTGCTGGTGCAGTGCCGCGACGAGCTGATCGAGCGCACCTTCGAGGCCTGTCAGGGCGCGAAGAACGTGATCGTGCACTTCTACAACTCGACCTCGGTGCTGCAGCGCCGCGTGGTCTTCCGCGCCGACAAGGCCGCGATCAAGAAGATCGCCACCGACGCCGCACACAAGGTGCTCGAGGAGGAGAAGAAGTACCCGGACACCAACTGGCGCTACGAGTACTCCCCCGAGTCGTACACCGGCACCGAGCTGTCCTTCGCCAAGGAGGTGTGCGACGCGGTCACCGAGATCATCGCCCCCACCCCGGACAAGCCGATCATCCTGAACCTGCCGGCCACCGTTGAGATGGCGACGCCGAACGTCTACGCGGACTCGATCGAGTGGATGCACCGCAACCTGGCCCGCCGGGACAGCGTGATTCTCTCGCTGCACCCGCACAACGACCGCGGCGAGGGCGTCGCGGCCGCCGAGCTGGGCTACCTGGCCGGCGCGGACCGCATTGAGGGCTGCCTGTTCGGCAACGGCGAGCGCACCGGCAATGTCTGCCTGGTGACGCTCGGGCTGAACCTGTTCAGCCGCGGTATCGACCCGCAGATCAGCTTCTCGGACATCGACGAGATCCGGCGCACCGTCGAGTACTGCAACCAGCTGCCCGTGCCCGAGCGGCATCCGTACGGCGGCGACCTGGTGTACACCGCCTTCTCCGGCAGCCACCAGGACGCGATCAACAAGGGCCTCGATCAGATGAAGATCGACGCCGACGGCGCGGACCAGGACGTCGACGACATCCTGTGGCAGGTGCCCTACCTGCCGATCGACCCCAAGGACGTGGGCCGCAACTACGAGGCCGTGATCCGTGTGAACAGCCAGTCCGGCAAGGGCGGCGTCGCGTACATCATGAAGGCCGATCACGGGCTGCAGCTGCCCCGCCGCCTGCAGATCGAGTTCAGCCAGTCGGTGCAGAAGATCACCGACGGCGAGGGCGGCGAGGTCACGCCCAAGGAGATGTGGGACGTCTTCGCCGGCGAGTACATCGACCCGATCGTGCCGCTGGAGCGCATGCGCCAGAAGGTCACCGCATCCGAGGTCGACGGCGGGGTCGACCGCATCGACGCGGTGGTCAAGGTCGACGGCAGGGAGCAGGAGATCACCGGCGAGGGCAACGGCCCGCTGGCCGCCTTCGTGGACGCGATCGGCACCGTCGGCTTCGACGTCCGGGTGCTGGACTACAGCGAGCACGCCCTGTCCGCGGGTGACGACGCGCAGGCCGCCGCCTACGTCGAGGCCATCGTCCGCGTCGGCGACGAGGACCGCACCGTCTGGGGAGTGGGCATCGCCCCGTCGATCACCACCGCATCCCTGCGCGCCGTGGTCTCGGCGGTCAACCGCGCCCACGGAAGCCGGCGGGCCGCGCAGGAGGCGGTCGGCCAGGCGTCGACCCGCACCTGGGCCCCGTAAGGGCACACCGACCGCTCCGTGAATCCCCGGTCGCCCCGCTGCTCATGCGCGGGGCGACCGGGGATTCTCCGGTTTCGGTGTCGCTAGGGCCACCCGTCCTGGACCGGAAGCCTGAATGCCGCGACTCCCGGGGTCAGTGGTCGAACCGCACGGAAGTCACGCTCATCGAGGGTGAGGATGTCGACGATCCGATAGCGTGCAGCGAGAACGACGGAGACCGCGTCGGCGAGGTCGAGGCGTAGGTCGCGATAGCGGCCGATCAGCTCTCGGGCCACCACGAGGTCCGCGGCGTCCACCTGGGGAACAATGACGGCGCCTTCCTCGGCGGCTGTCAGAAGTTCATCGAGCACGAGGTTCGCGACTAGGCGATTCTTGCCGAATCGGGCGACGAGCAGGTGGTCGACCTCATCCAGGACGAGCGGAGACACGATCGCGACGGACTGCGACAGCATTCGATCGGCGCGCTCGTGCTCGGTAGCGGCTGTGTCATGGGCCGCGATGATCGCCGACGTGTCGGCGAACACGAGGGTCATTCGTACACGCGGTTCAGCATCTCGTCCGCCCTGGAGGCGAACTCGGGATCCCCTGAATCGAATGTGGGGCGCGGCCGAGATCGCCGCACGACCCGATGATGTAAGAGCGCGAGCTCGACCCCTTCACGAATCAAGTCCGCCTCAGACCGCCCCGTGGCCTCGGCCGTGCGCTTGAGCTCCGCGACCTGATCGGGGTCGAGGTACACGCTGGTCTTCGCCTTCATGTACGTAGGGTACTCCGTAGGGTAAGCGCTCGCCCCGACGGCATCGACCGTCTATAGCCGTGATCACACGGTCGGGGTGAAGGCCTCGAACCACACCCGCTCGCGCGGGACGCCGGCGCCCTCGAGCTGCTCGGCCGCGCCGGTCATGAACGGCAGGGGGCCGCACAGGTAGGCGTGGGCGTCGGAGGGGATGGCCAGCGCGCCCAGGTCGATCCGGCCGCGGGACTCTCCCTCGCCCAACGGGTATCCATCGGGGAGCTCGTCGTACCAGGTGTGCAGCGCGGCCCCCGGGATCCGCCCGACGAGCTCGGTCAGCTCGGCCCGGTGCGCGTGGGTCGCGCGGGTGCGATCCGCGTGCGCCACGACGACCCGGCGCGCGCCGCCCTCCTCAGCGAGATGATGGAGCATGCCGAGGACGGGAGTGATCCCGATGCCCGCCGAGGCGAGCACCAGCGGCGTCGCGGGATCGCTGTCGAGAACGACGTCGCCGAAGGGCGGCGACACCTGCAGCTGCGTGCCCTCGAAGGCGTACTCGTGCAAGTGCGACGAGACCTCGCCGTCCCGCCGCACCCCGACCCGCCAGCGGCCGTCGCCCGCGCCGGACAGGCTGTACTGCCGGATCTGCCGCGCACCGTCGGGCAGGATGACCGCGACGGAGATGTACTGGCCGGGAACGAAATCAGGCAACGCCGCGCCCGACGGGTCGGCGAGGACGAAGGCGACGGTGCCGGGGGTCTCCTGCTGCCGCTCGGCCACGACGACGGTGCGCCACACGGTCTCCGGCGTGACGGCGGCGGCCTCGTACACGTCGGCGAACTGCCAGTAGAGCGCGCTCCAGGCCTCCGCCACCACGGGCGTGACGGCGTCACCCAGCACCTGCGCGATCGCCGCGAACAGGTGCTCGTAGACCACCTGGTACTGCTCCGGCGCGACGCCCAGCGAGGCGTGCTTGTGCGCGACCCGCTCCAGCATCGGCCGGGCGGAGACCTCGTCGTCGACGACGGCGGTGGCGTACATCGCGATCGACGCCGCGAGCGAGCGCGGCTGCAGGCCGGCCGCCTGGTTGCCCCGGTTGAACAGGTCCCGCTCCAGCTCGGGGTGCGCATCGAACATGCGGCGGTAGAAGATCGGCGTGATCTCGTCGATCGCGCCGCCCACGGCGGGCAGGGTGGCGCGGATGACGGCGAGCTGGGTGTCGCTGAGCATGGGGCATCTGTCCTCGGGCTGAAGGAGTGGTTCCCCTCAACGCTATGGAGTGGCGCCCACCTGCCACCAGGGCCGGATGTCCCGACGGCCCGGGACGTCCTATCGCTTGAGTCCGTGCTTCCGCGCGACGATCGATGAGACCACCTCGACCGGCACCAACCGTTTGAGCAGGAAGACCAGCGGTGCGTTGCTGCCGACGGCGTAGAACTCGCGAGGCTTGTCGGCCTCGATCGCCTTGACGATCACCTCGGCCACCTGCTTCGGGGTGATGCCGGCGCGCTCGTTCGCGTCGAGGTTCTCGATCATCGTGTCGAAATCGTTGCGGTACACCGAGTCATCGGCGATGTACTTGGTGCGCCGCTCGCCGATGCCGGTGGCGATGGAGCCTGGCTCCACCGTGGACACCCACACGCCGAAGGGCGAGAGTTCCTGCCGCGCAGCGGAGGCGAAGCCCTTGAGCGCGGCCTTCGCCGCCACGTACGAGCCGCGGTAGGCCAGCGGGAAACTCGCGAGCATGGAGCCCACCATGATCACCCGGCCGTACCCCTGCTGCCGCATCGCGGGGAGCAACCGCTGCGTGAGTTGCACGGCGCCGAAGACGTTGGTCTGGAAGAGCCGGTCGACCGCCTCCGCGGGGAGTTCCTCGAGCGGCCCGGACTGGCTCTCGCCGGCGTTGTTGACGACGACGTCGGGGGCGCCCGCGGCCGCGGCACACGCGGCGACGGAGTCGCGGTCGGCGAGGTCCAGCGCGAGGTACTCGACGCCCGGGATCCGCCTGTCGGCGGGTACCGAATCCGGATGACGACTGGTGCCGAGCACCCGGTACCCCTTCTGTGCCAGCAGCTTCGATGTCTCGTAGCCGATGCCGGAGGTCGCTCCGGTCACCAGTGCCGTCCGTGCACTCACGCCTGTTCTCCCTTGCCTCCGCCGGTGGCGGCCGCCGCCGCGCGGCCCGCCGTCATCCCCGAGAACATGCATCCGCCGAGGAAGGTGCCCTCCAGGGCGTTGTAGCCGTGTACCCCGCCGCCGCCGAATCCGGCGACCTCGCCGGCGGCGTACAGACCCGGGACGGGCGCACCGTCGGACCCGAGGACGCGCGCCGAGAGATCGGTCTCGAGGCCCCCGAGGGTCTTGCGGGAGAGGATGTTCAGCCGGACGGCGATGAGCGGGCCGTGCGCAGGATCGAGGATGCGATGCGGTTTGGCGACGCGCACCACCTTGTCGCCCAGGTAGTTCCGCGCATTGTGCATCGCCTGCAGCTGGGCGTCCTTACTGAAGGCGTTGGCCACCTCGCGGTCCCGCGCCTCGATCTGCGTACGCAGCCGGTCGAGATCGATGTGCCCGCCGCGGCCGATGCTGTTCATCCCGGCCACCAACTCCTCGAGGGTGTCGGCGACCACGAAGTCCTCACCGTGCTGTTTGAAGGCCTCGACCGGTCCGGGCGCGCCCTTCGACTTCACCCGGCCGAGAGCCAGTTTCAGGTCCTTCTCGGTGATGTCCGGGTTCTGCTCGGAGCCCGAGAGCGCGAACTCCTTCTCGATGATCGTCTCCGTCAGCACGAACCACGAGTAGTCGTACCCGGTCTCGAGAATCGCCTTCATCGTCGAGTTGGTGTCGAAGCCGGGGAAATTCGGGGCGGCGAAGCGGTTGCCGTTCGCGTCGAACCAGAGCGACGACGGACCGGGGATGATCCGGATCGCGTGGTCCGGCCAGATCGGATTCCAGTTGTGGATGCCCTCCGTGTACGCCCACACCCGGTCCCGGTTGACGATGTTCCCGCCGGCCGCCTCGGTGATCGCGAGCATGCGGCCGTCGACGTGCGCGGGGACGCCCGCGATCATGTGCTCGGGGAACGGGCCGAGCCGGTCGGCGGGCCAGTAGGTGCGCATGAGCTCGAAGTTGTGCCCGATGCCACCGGAGGTCACCAGCACCGTCGGGGCGCGGAACTCGAACTCCCCGACCGTCTCCCGGCTGCTGGCGACGCCGCGGTCGAGGTCCGTCGGTTCGAGGACGGCGCCGCGGACGCCGACGACCGCACCGTCGTCGGCGCGCACGAGCTCGTCGACCCGGTGCCGGAAGGCGAAGCGCACCAGGCCCCGCGCCTCGGCCCGCTCGACGGGCTCCCGGAAGACGCGCACCACCTCGGGACCCGTGCCCCAGGTGAGGTGGAAGCGCGGCACGGAGTTGCCGTGGCCGTCGGCGAGCCCGCCGCCGCGCTCGGCCCACCCCACCACGGGGGTGAAACCGAGGCCCAGGCGGCGCAGATAGTCTCGCTTGCGGTGGGTCGCGAACTCGACGTAGGCCCGCGCCCACCGCCGCGGCCAGCGGTCCTCGTCCTCGCGGTCGAAGCCCGCCGAGCCCGTCCAGTCCTGCCAGGCCAGGTCGAAGGAGTCCTTGATGCCGAGGCGCCGCTGCTCCGGCGAGTCCACCAGGAAGAGGCCGCCGAGGCTCCAGAAGGCCTGGCCACCGAGGTTGTTGCGGTTCTCCTGGTCCAGGATGAGAACGCGGCGCCCCGCCCGCGACAGCTCGTAGGCGGCCACCAGGCCCGCGAGGCCCGCCCCCACCACGATCGCATCGGGCCTGAATCCCTCCGGCACCGTCGACCCCTGCTCGGCCATGCGTCCGCCTCTCGCTCCGCCCCGCACCGGGGCTCGCTGTTCAACCTATCGTGAGCACGACTCAGCGGTGGACGTGATCGTCGCCACCGGCGACCCAGCCGCACAGCAGCAACGGAACCAGCAGGACTAGCAACACGATCAGCGGCAGGGTCCAGTCGTCGTGCACGCCGTGCAGCACGCCCATGAGCATCGGCCCCCACGCGGCGAACAGGTAGCCCACCGTCTGCGACATCGCGGAGAGCGAGACCGCCTGCGAGGTGGTGGCCGCCCGCAGGTTCATCATCGTGACGGCCAGCGAGATCATCGCGCCGAGGCCGAAGCCGACGAAGACATTGGCGATCCACCCGCCGATTCCGGTGCCGAAGGCGAGGACACCGACGACGCCGATGGCCTGGAGCGCCACCGCCGCGACCGCGACGATCCGCTGGTCCCGACGCCGGGCCGCCCACTGCGGGAAGCTCAGCGCGGTGAGCACACTGAGCAGCCCGCCGATCGCGAGCATCGCACCGGCCGTCTCCGCCGAGAGCCCCCGGTCGCGGTAGATGGTGGGGACCCACCCGATCAGCGCGTACGCCTGCAGGGACTGCAGGCCCATGAAGCCGGTGACCGCCCACGCGACCGGGCTGCGGAGCACCGTCCGCGCGGCGCCGCGCTCGGCGGCACCGTCGGCCTCGGGAACGCTCCGCCGGAACCGGAGGTAGCGCACCGTCACCGTCGCGAGCAACACCGCGGCGATCAGCGCGGGAATCGCCCAGAGGGCGAGCGCGCCCCGCCAACTGCCGCCCAGCGCGGTGGCACCGGGCACCGTGAGCGCCGAGGAGAAGCCCGTCGAGACGCAGACCATCGCCGTGAACAGGCCCGTCATCAACCCGATCCGGTGCGGGAAGAAGATCCGCACGAGGACGGGGCCGAGCACGTTGCCCAGCGCGATCCCCGCGCCGGCGAGCATCGTCCCGCCCAGGAGCACGAACCAGCTCGGCGCGATCCGCACGGCACTGCCGACCGCGACCATGGCGACGGCGACGGTCGCCACCACCACGGCGGTGTACCGGCGGGCCAGCCTCGGGGCCGCCGCGGAGAACAGTCCGAGGCAGATGACCGGACCCGTGGTGAGCAGCGCGACCTCGGCACCGCTCAGGCCGTAGGCACCGCGGATCTCGGCGAGCACCGCCGACGAGCTGCCGAAGATCAACCGCAGACAGACGCCCATCATGATCAGGGCCGAAGCGCAGGTCAGGACGCCGACGGCCCGGAGCGCGGGCGGGGCGGTGGCCGCGGAAGTCGACGCCATCCCCAAATCATGGGATGACTTTGACGTTTCCGTCAACTCACCGCGGCGACCTCCTTGTCGAGTGCACGGAGCACCGCGGCGACGGCGGGCCGACGCTCGGCGCCCGGCCGCGTCGCCACCTCGAGGATCCTGGCCGCGAGCACGCCGACGATCTCGAGGCCGCGGACGCCGGGGTGGGTCACCGCATGGCGCGCGACGAGGGCCACCCCGAGGCCGGTCGCGACCATGGCCTGGATCGTGTGGAAGTCGTTGATCCGCTGCACCACCCGCGGCTGCACGCCGGTGATGGTCGCGAGGGAGCGCAGCACGTCGTCGACCGGGAAGCCGTCGCGCACGCTGATCCAGTCGAGGTCGGCGAGCTGCGCGGGGTGGACCCGACCGGCGGCGGCGAGCGGGTGATCCACCGGCACCACCAGATCGATCGGCTCGCGCATGAGGACACGGGAGGCGATGCGGGGACCGCCCAGCGCGGCGGCCCGCTCGTCGCGGTGCGCGACCACGACGTCCGCGTCCGCGAGCATCGCCGGTAGCTCCGTCCCCGGCAGGTCCGCGTCCGCGGCGGCCACCTGGACACCCGCCGCCGCGGTGCGGCGCAGCACGCCGGGTAGGAGGAGTTCGGCCGCCGATGGGAAGAGCGTCAGCCGGACCACGCCGATCGGCGTCGAGCGATAGCGGTCCATCTCCGCACGGGCCCGGTCCAGCTCGCCCAGGACGGATTCCGCGCGGACCACCAGCGCCAGGCCGGCGTCGGTGAGGCGCACCCGCCGGCCGTCGGGCTCGAGCAGGTCGACGCCCGCCTCCCGCGCGAGCACCTTGAGCTGCTGCGATACGGCAGACGGTGTCATGTCCATCGCCCGCGCGGTCGCGGCGACGGTTCCGCGGTCCGCGAGCTCGCGGAGGATGCGGAGCCGGTGCACGTCCATGTAGTCACGCTACATGGACGGTCAAGAAGTATTCGATTGTCCTTCCGGTCACGGCGCTGGAGAGTGGAGTCCATGAGCCCCCGCCACCGCCTCGTCGCCCTCCTCGTCGTCGTGCTGTGGGGCCTGAACTTCCTCGCCATCCGCTACGGCCTCGACTACTTCCCGCCGCTCTTCCTGGGCGCGCTCCGGTTCCTCGTGCTGGCGATCCCGGTGCTGCTCTTCGTGCGCCCGCCGAAGGGGCCGGTGAAGTGGCTCCTGCTCTACGGCATCGGCTCGGGCACCTTCCAGTTCGGCCTGCTGTTCACGGCGATGCACATCGGCATGCCCACGGGACTCGCCTCGCTGGTGCTGCAGTCGTCGGCGCCGTTCACCGTGCTGCTCGGGGCGGTGCTGCTGCACGAGAAGCTCGCCGTCCGGCAGGTCGCCGGCATCGGCATCGCCGTCGTCGGCATGGGGCTGATCATCGCCGATCGCGCGGAGGCCGCCGCCGGGGTCGGCGTGCTCGGCGTGGTCCTCACCCTGCTCGGCGGCCTCAGCTGGGCGTTCGGCAACATCGGACAGCGACTGGCGGCACCGTCGGAGCCCTTCCGCTTCACCCTGTGGATGTCGGTGATCCCTCCCCTGCCGATGCTGGCGCTCAGCGCCGCCATCGAGGGCCCGACGGCGGGCTGGCGGGCCCTGGCCCACAGCCTCGACGGTACCGACGGCCGGCTCGCGCTCCTCGGCGTCGCCTACATCGCGATCCTCAGCACCGTCGTGGGATACGGGCTGTGGGGCGCGCTGATGGCGCGCTACCCGGCATCGACGGTCGCGCCGGCGACGCTGCTCGTCCCGGTGGTCGGCATCGCCGCGAGCGCGGTGGTCCTCGGCGAGCACCCCACGGCGCTCGCGTTGACGGGCGCCGCGACCGTGATCGCCGGCTGCCTGTTGGGGATGCTGCGCAAGCCCGCGCCGCTACCGCTCGGCGATGAGCGCGATCGTTCCGGCGGCGAGCTCGACAGCACCGTCGCCGATGACCTCGGCGAGCGCGGCGCGCAGCGCGACCCGGCGGTCGTCCGGCAGGGTTGAGTGGCCCGAGTAGGTGAAGACCAGGTCGAGCCACCGGTCCTTCTCCTGCGTCTCGGTCCAGGAGTCCTCGCGCTCGCTCACGGTGAACCCCGCCGCTTCGAACCGGCCGCGCAGGTCGGCCATCCGGTACATCTGGTCGTGCGCGGTGCCCGCGCCCGCGGCTTCGACGTTGACGTAGTCCTCACTCGCGGCGCGCAGATCGTCGTTCGACGGTGCGGTCGGCCGCAGCTTGTTCCAGAGCAGCGCGACGCGGCCGCCGGGGTTGAGCAGGCCGGCCAGGCGCGGGACGGCAGTGTCCGCGTCGACCCAGTGCCAGGACTGACCGAAGGTGACCAGGTCGAAGGTGCGGTCCCGCACATCCCAGTCCTCGAAGGTCGCGACCTCGGCGGGGATGCCGGAGGCCCGCGCGACGTCGGCCATGGCACCGTCGGGCTCGACGGCGAGCACCTCCAGCCCGCGGTCCCGGAGCTGCCGGGCGAGGATGCCCGTCCCGGCGCCGACGTCGAGTGCCGTGCCACCGGTGGCGATCGCGTCCAGGGTGACGTCGCTGTAGCGCGGTCGGAGACGGTCGTAGTCGTCCGCGATCGCCCCGAAGGAGAGCGCGCGGCGCCGATCTTCGTGCAGTTCAGCCATGAATCGAGCTTGCCCTATCCTGGACCGCATGCCCGGACTCCCTCTCCGCGCCCGCGCGGCGCTGCTCGCCGCCCGATCCGCAGCCTGGGCGTCGCAACGCGCCGGTCGCGGTAAGGGCTCGATGATCGGTGGCCTGGTCGCGCTCAAGATCGAGCCGAACCTGATGGCCAGGCTGTCCGACGGCAAGCGGACCGCGATCGTCACCGGCACCAATGGCAAGTCGACCACCACCCGGATGACCGCCGCCGCCCTCGCCACCACGGGCCGTGCCGTCGCGACGCAGGCCGACGGCGCCAACATGGACGCCGGTATCGTCGCCGCGCTCACCGCGCACCGGGACGCACCGCTCGCCGCCCTCGAGGTCGACGAGTTGCACGTCCCGCACGTCCTCGACGCCACCGGCGCCGAGGCGCTGGTGCTGCTCAACCTCTCCCGCGACCAGCTCGACCGGGTCGGGGAGATCAACGCCATCGAGCGCCGCCTGCGCGCGGGCGTCGACGCGCATCCCGGCCTCACGGTGATCGCCAACTGCGATGACGTGCTCGTGACCTCGGTCGCCTATGACGCGAAGAAGGTCGTCTGGGTCGCCGCGGGCGCCGCCTGGACCAGCGACTCGACCTCGTGCCCCCGGTCGGGCGAGCCGATCGTGCGCGATGGCGACCACTGGTACTCGACGGGAACCGACTTCGCCCGGCCCGCGCCCGACTGGTGGGTCGACGACGAGAACATCCACGGCCCCGACGGTTTCGTCGCGCCGCTGGTCCTGAAGCTGCCGGGCCGGGCCAACCGGGGCAACGCCGCGCAGGCCGTCGCCGCCGCCGTCGCCATGGGCGCGGACCCGCTGGCCGCGGTCGAGGCCGTCGGCACCGTCGGCGAGGTCGCGGGCCGCTATTCAACGGTGACCGTCGGGCGGCACACCGTCCGGATGCTGCTCGCCAAGAACCCCGCCGGCTGGCAGGAGGCCATGTCGATGATCGACGGCACCGCCGAGGGGCTGGTGATCGCCGTCAACGGCCAGGTTCCCGACGGCGAGGACCTCTCCTGGCTCTGGGACGTGCAGTTCGAGCGGTTCGAGAACGGCAAAGTCGTGGCGTCCGGCGAGCGCGGCACGGACCTCGCCGTCCGGCTGACCTACGCGGGTGCCGAGCACTCCCTGGTCGCGGATCCGCTGGCCGCCATCGCATCGTGCCCGCCCGGGCGGGTGGAAGTGCTGGCGAACTACACGGCGTTCCGCGACCTGAACACGGCACTGGCGAAGCAGGGGGGCGAGGCGTGATCGACTTCTCCGGATCCGAGGCGCGGATCACCGAATCCACCCTGGTCATCGGCCTGGTGCTGCCGGACGTCATGGGCACTTACGGCGACGGCGGCAATGCCCTCGTGCTGCGGCAACGCGCGCGGCTGCGCGGCATCGACGCCGAGGTGCTGCCGATCACGCTGGCCGATCCGGTGCCCGCGTCGTGCGACATCTACACGCTGGGCGGCGCGGAGGACTACGCGCAGCGTCTGGCCACCCGTCATCTGGCGAAGTACCCGGGCATGCAGGAGGCCGCCGGTCGCGGAGCCCCGGTCCTGGCGATCTGTGCCGCGATCCAGGTGCTCGGGCACTGGTACGAGACCTCCGAGGGCGAGAAGGTCGACGGCATCTCGCTGTTCGACCTCACCACGACACCGCAGGCCACCCGGTCGATCGGCGAGATCGAGGGCCGTCCCCTCATCGACGGGCTCACGCAGCCCCTCACGGGGTTCGAGAACCACCGCGGCGGTTCGGCGCTGGGCCCGGATGCCCGGCCGCTCCAGCGCGTGGTCCGGGGCACGGGCAACGGTGCGGGTTCGCCGGTCGACGGTGTCGTCCAGGGCAGCGTGCTCGGCACCTACATGCACGGTCCGGCACTGGCCCGCAATCCCGAGCTGGCCGACTACCTGCTCTCCCGCGCGACGGGGCGCGAGCTCTCCCCCCTCGATCTGCCGGATGTGGAGTTGCTGCGCCGCGAGCGCCTGCGGAAGTAGGCGCCCGGGCGGGTTCGCCGGGGCGCGCGGGGGACGGCGCTGCGCGGCGGCGGGGCGTAGGCGGGCGCGCGATTGCTTTGCAGAACCATGCGCGCGCCGCATGACGCACATTCCCCCAGTTCAGACCCTGTTTTCACGAACCCGGCCATGCGCCCCGCGCATGCCCCTTCCATCGACGCGGCGACGCGAGACTTCTCGACCAAAACATGTCAGCGGACCGTCCTAGCCTGTCCCCACCGTCATCGAGAGTTCGGGGGGACATCATGAGTAGGACCAGCAAGCAGCGGCGGCACGCGAGGAAGAAGAAGAGCACGGGTCAGCGGCCGAAGTCTCAGCGGGACGCGGAGCACGTCGACGAACCGAGCCCTGCCAACGCACGGCCCGAAGGCGAGACGACGCGCGATCCCCGCGCACGGCGGGACGGGGAGCAGGACGCGGATGCTCGGCTCCTCGGGTTGCTGCGATATGTCTACGCCCGCGTCGGGGAGGCCCTGCAGGACACGGTGTGCGAGTTGTACGAGGAACTGTGTCCGGATGACATGGACGGGTTCTACGAACTGACCGTTCCGGAAGACGCGGTCGCGGCGATAACGGCAGAGATCATTCGGCAGCGCGCCGTCACCGCGCCCGAAGCCCCGGAAACGAGTGCAGCATGAGTAGCACAGTAAGTGCTACATTGAGGAACATGGAGCAGATCGGGGTCCGGGAGCTGCGGCAACACGCTTCGAAGTACCTCGCCCGCGTGGAGGCGGGCGAGGAGATCGAGGTGACCAATCACGGCAAGCTCGTCGCGCGGCTGGTCCCGGTCAGCGACAAGGAGCGCCGGTTCCGCGAGCTGGTCGCGGCCGGCAAGATCAAGCCCGCCAAGCACCCGTTCGACCTCGCGAAGATCGTCGCGATGCGGAGGCCGCTGAAGCCCGGCGAGAAGTCCGCTTCCGAGATCCTCGAAGAGATGAGGAATGAGTGATCTACATCGACACGTCGGCGTTGAACAAGCTGCTCGTCGCCGAACTCGAGTCGGACGCTCTCACAGCATGGATCGCTGCACGGGCCGAAACCGATCCCGGATTCACGTCGAGTGACGTCGGCCGGATAGAAATCTGTCGCGTCGCGGCTCGTATGGGCGGAGACGACGACGAAGAGCACGGCCGATTCTTGTCGGACTGGATCCTCGGCATTGCCGTCACCGAAGAGATCGTCGCAACTGCGCAGGTGATCGGGCCACCACATCTTCGATCACTCGACGCGATCCACCTGGCATCAGCAGTGAGCATCCGTGGTGACATCAGCGCGTTCGTCAGCTATGACAAGCGGCTGCTCGACGCGGCGCGCGCGGAGGGACTTCCCGTCGTCTCGCCCGGCGCGGTGTAGTCACCAGAGCCCCAGCACCGCCTGCTCGGTGGCGAGCATCCGCATCTTCGTCTCCACCCCGCCGCCGGCGGAGAAGCCGCCGGTGCCGCCGTTCGCCGCGGTCACGCGGTGGCACGGCACCACGGGCGGGTACGGATTCTCACCGAGCGCCCTGCCGACGGCGCGGGCGGACCCGGGAAGCCCTATCTCCCTGGCGATCTCGCCGTAGGTGCGCGTGGATCCGGGCGGGATCCGCCTAGCCACCTCGTACACCGCGCGCTGGAAGTCGGTGAGCCCCTGCATGTCCAGCGGCACCCAGGCGAGATCATCGTCCAGGTTCGCCCCCGAGACCAGGCCGACGATCGCGGCGATCACCCGGCCGACCTCCGGCGGCGGAGCGGATTCGACGGCCCCGGCACGAGCCAGGTGTCCTGCGGTAGCCTCGTCCGACTCGTCGGGCAACCGGACGGCGGTGACGGCACCGTCGGCGCCCCAGGCGATCCCGCACCGCCCGACGGCGGTGTCGAAGAGCGCGAAGCCGGCGGTCACGTCAGCCCGCCTCGCGGGGCGCCGACCGCGACGCCGACGGCACCGTCGAGCCATTCGACGCGCTGCAACTCGCCCTCCGCCCGCGTGGACAGCGTGATGTCGGTGACGAGGCGCCACGCCTCCTCCGGCGAACAGGGGAGTTTCCGGGAGACCTCGATGATCGGATGGTCGCGCAGCCGCATGACCCGATCCTATTCCGCGGCCCCGACAACCGCGTCGACGACGATGCAGCGCTCGCGCGTACCGTCGACCGCGAACCAGCCCCGCTCGAACTCCTGCCAGCGAGCGAGGTCGGCGCGGCAGTCCTCGCCGTCCCGTGCGACGGCCCGCTCGAGCCGCGCGGCGGCTGTGCCGCCGTCGAGCCAGAGCCCCAGCGACAGCCGGTCGGCGAACGATCTCCGCGCGCTCGAGACGCCCTCGATCACGATCAGCGGGGCCCGCGGCAGGCGGACCTCGTCGCCGGGCGCGGGCACGCCGTCCCGCCAGACCATCGGGCGGTAGAACGCGTCCCTGCCGTGGACCAGCGGCTCGACGACCTCCTCCAGCATCCGCGGCCACCAGGACACGGGGTCCTCCCAGGTCGCGTAGTGGTCGGTCCGGACCAGGGCGACCCGGGCACCGTCGGCCCGGAGATCGTCGACGAGGCGCCGCGCGTACGTCGACTTCCCCGCCCCGGACGGCCCGTCGATCGCGACGATGCCCTCGGGTGCACCCAGCCGGGCCAGCAGGTCTGCGGCGTCCATCGGTCAGCTCGGCGGCGTCTCTTCGAGCACGCGCGGCGGCTCCGACAACGACCGCCGACCGCTCATGGCGCGGCCCAGGGTCAGCTCGTCGGCGAACTCCAGCTCGGCGCCCATCGGCAGGCCCGCGGCGGGGCGGGTCACGGTGAGGCCGGGGAAGTCCTTGAGCATCCGCACCAGGAAGGCCGCGGTGGCCTCGCCCTCGGTGTTCGGATCGGTGGCGATGATGACCTCGTCCACGTCCACCCCGTCGACCGAGCTGCCCAGGCGCACGAGCAGTTCCCGGATCCGGAGCTTGTCCGGCCCGATCGATTTGATCGGATTCAGCGCGCCGCCCAGGACGTGGTAGAGCCCCCGGTATTCGCGGGTGCGCTCGACGGCCTGGACGTCCTTGGCCTCCTCGACCACGCAGATCTTGGACGCGTCGCGCCGCGGATCCGAGCAGATCCGGCACCGCTGCTCGGCGGAGACGTTGCCGCACACCTCGCAGTAGCGCACGTCGTTGCGCACGCGGGTGAGGGCGTGGGTGAGCCGGTCGATGTCGGTCGGCTGCACTCCCAGGAGGTGGAAGGCGATGCGCTGGGCGCCGCGCGGTCCCACCCCCGGAAGCTTCGCGAGCTCGTCGATCAGCTCTTGAACGGGTCCTTCGTACACGGGCCGGCCGTCAGAAGGGCAGGCCGCCGGCGAGCGGTCCCATCTTCTGCTGCGCGACGGCGGCGGTGTTGTTCGCGAGATCGGACAGTGCGCCCAGGACCAGGTCCTGCAGGGTCTCCACGTCCTCCGGGTCCACCACCTTGGGGTCGATGGTCACGGACTGGACCTGGCCGTCGCCGGTTCCCGTGACCTTCACCAGGCCGCCGCCGGCCTGGCCCTCGACGGTGGTCACCGCGAGTTCCTGCTGCGCCGCCATGAGCTGCTGCTGCATCGCACCGACCTGGGCCATCAGGTCTTCCATCGAGCCTCCGGGCTGCATACTTCTCTCCCTACGCCGGTCACGTGACCCGCTATGTCTGTTTCGTGTTGCCTGTGGTACCGCTGTGCTTGCTGAGGCGGTACAGTGCGGTCTGTGACGAACCGCCGTTCCGCCCTCGCGGCCGCGACCGTGCTCCCCGCACTGATCCTCTCCGGCTGCACCATCGGTGACACCGGCGAGCAGCGCAACGCGGCCGCACCCTCCAGCCTATCGCCCGCCGGCCCCGCCCTCGTGAACAACGCGGCACCGCTGGCCGCGGGCGCGCTGGCCGGGAAGAAGATCTTCGTCGACCCCGGCCACAACGGCGCGAACGACGCCTCCATCAACCGGCAGGTTCCGAACGGCCGCGGCGGCACCAAACCGTGCCAGACCACCGGCACCACCAGCGTGGACGGGGTTCCGGAGCACACCTTCAACTACGCCGTGGCCTACAAGCTCTACCAGGTGCTCACCGCCGCGGGCGCGCAGGTGATGCTCTCCCGTACCGACGACACGTCGGTCGCCTCGTGCATCGACGCCCGGGCGACGGCGGCCAACTCGTGGGGCGCCGACGCGGCCGTCAGCATCCACGCCGACGGCTCCGCCCCCGGTAACCGAGGGTTTCACGTGAATCTTTCCTCGCCGCCGCTCAACGCCGCGCAGCAGACCGCGAGCCCCGTCTACGCGGCGAAGATGCGGGACGCGCTCGTCGCGGGCGGCTTCACCCCCGCGACGTACATCGGATCGAACGGTCTCTACCCGCGCTCCGATCTGGCCGGCCTGAACCTGTCGACGGTCCCGTCCGTGCTGGTCGAGGCCGGGAACCTGCGCGACCCGGCCGAGGCCAAGGTCCTTGAGTCCGCCGACGGCCAGCAGCGGCTCGCCGACGCGGTCGCGGCCGGCATAGCGGCTTACCTCGCCTCGCCGACCCGGTAGCCGGCTGCTACGTTCCGCCCGGCGTGAGGTCGCGGGAACTGACGTACTCGCGTTCCGTCCCGTCGACCGGGTCGGTGAACGACAGCGTCCGCGCGAGCAGGCGCAACGGGTCGCTGAAGTCGCCGTCCACGAACTCCCGCGGCTCGGGATACAGCGGATCACCCAGGATCGGCACTCCCAGTCCGGACATGTGCAGCCGGAGCTGGTGCGTCTTCCCCGTCTCCGGGCGCAGCCGGTACCGCCCGACGACGCCGCCCCGCCCGTCGGGTACCTCGGCCTCCAGCTCGACGTGCGAGCGCGCGTTCACCGGGCCGTCGACCTCGTAGGCGCGCATGATGCCGGGCGTCTTCTCGATCCGGGACTCCACGACCGTCGGCAGGTCCAGGCCGTCGCGCAGCGGAGCGAGGGCCGCGTACTCCTTGCGGGCCCCGCCGGTGGCGAACAGCTGCTGATAGGCACCGCGCACCGCGGGATCCCGGGTGAACAGCAGCACGCCCGCCGTGAGCCGGTCCAGCCGGTGCGCGGGCGAGAGCAGCGGCTCGCCGAGTTCGCGGCGCAGCCGCACCAGGGCGCTCTGCACGACCCGCGCGCCGCGGGGCATCGTCGCGAGGAAGTGCGGCTTGTCCACGACGACGATCCGCTCGTCCGCGTAGAGGGTCGGCATCGGGAAGGGCACGTCGATCTCGTCCGGCAACTCGCGGTACATCCACACCGCCTGCCGGCCCGCCATCGGCGTCGACGGGGCCAGCGGCGCACCGTCGGACCCGAGGACCGCGCCCGCGGCGCACTCCCGCACCACGTACTCCGCGGTGCCCGGGAACCGCGCCTCGAGGATCTCGCCGAGCGTGCGCCCGGCCTCCTCCTCGGCGATGACGAGCCGCGTCGGGTCGACGCCGTCGCGCAGCGGCAGGGGCGCGACGGGAGTCCCGCGATGCCGCCGAGGACGCCTAGCCGTTGGACTCGACCTGCACCTTGAGGTTGGTGAGCAGCTCGTCGTAGATTCGGCCGAGGCCCTTGGGCGCGAAGGTCTTCTCGAAGAAGCCGCCGATGCCGCCCGCGCCCTGCCAGGTGGTGGTGATCGTGACCGTGGACTGCTCGCCGGAGCCGGTCACGCGGTAGACGGTGACCATCGAGCTGTTCGCGTCGGTCTCGGTGACGGAGGCGCCGTCGACCGCGACGGTGGCGCGGACGTTGCGCGAGCGCTTCTCCGTGGCCTGCAGGACCCACTCGGCGACGGTGCCGGCCCCCTGCCCGCCCTCGACGACGCGGAAGTCGCGGTAGTTCGGGGGCAGGATCTCGGCGCGCCGGGTGTAGTCGGAGATCGCCGCGAGGACCTTCTCGGGCGCAGCGGCGATGGTGATGGACTTGGAGGCGGTTACCTGGGCCAACGTACTTCGATCCTCACGGGTTTCGGTGTCTCCGACGGGTCGGCGACTCGGGTGCCGGCACCGCCGACGGTTCGACGCCAGCCTAACCAATCGGTAACGACCCGCGCGCGCCGCGCCCGGGAGGTATACCGTCGAAATCGTGAGTGCTCGCAACGAAACGCCGGCGCGAACCCCGTCGCCGATCCCGATCGCCGGTGAAACCGCCTACCAGGACGGTCTGGCGCGGCTCCGCGAGAGCTATCGCGCCATCGCGCCCGGGGCGCGGGTCCGCTTGGCCAAGACGACCTCCAACCTGTTCCGCGCCCGCGCGGCGACGGACGCCCCCGGCCTGGACGTCTCCGGCCTGGCATCGGTCATCTCCATCGATCCCGAGGCCCGGACCGCCGAAGTGGGCGGCATGTGCACGTACGAGGACCTGGTCGCGGCCACTCTGCCCTTCGGTCTCGCCCCGACGGTGGTGCCGCAGCTCAAGACGATCACCCTCGGCGGCGCCGTGAGCGGCATGGGCATCGAGTCCAGTTCCTTCCGCGCCGGGCTGCCGCACGAGGCGGTGCGGTCGATGGACATACTCACCGGCAGCGGCGAGGTGGTGACCGCGACACCGGGCGGGCCGGACGCCGAGCTGTACTTCGGCTTCCCCAATTCGTACGGCACACTGGGCTATTCGACCCGCCTGACGATCGAGCTGGAGCCCGTGTCCCGGTACGTCGAGCTGCGCCACGTGCGGTTCCACACGCTCGAGCACCTGCAGCGGGCGATGGCCCGGATCGTCACCGCGCACGAGTACGACGGCGAGCGCGTCGACTACCTCGACGGGGTCGTCTTCTCCGCCGACGAGTCCTACCTCGTCCTCGGCCGCAAGACCGACGAGCCCGGACCGGTCAGTGACTACACGGACGAGCAGATCTACTACCGTTCCCTCCAGCACCCCGACGGCGTGACCCGCGACCGGCTCACCACGCACGACTACCTCTGGCGGTGGGACACCGACTGGTTCTGGTGTTCCCGCGCCTTCGGCGCGCAGAATCCGACGATCCGGCGGCTGTGGCCGAAGCGCCTGTTGCGCAGCAGCTTCTACTGGAAACTGGTGGCTCTGGACCGCAGGTGGGACATCGGCGACAAGCTGGCCGCACGCCGGGGCGAGCCGCCCGGCGAACGGGTGGTGCAGGACATCGAGGTGCACATCGACGAGATCACGGAGTTCCTGGAGTGGTTCCTGGCCGAGATCCCCATCGAGCCGATCTGGCTGTGCCCGTTGCGGTTGCGCGAGCCCCTGCCACCGAGCGCCGATCCGCAGCGGCCGTGGCCGCTGTATCCACTGAAGCCCCGCGAGACCTACGTGAACGTCGGTTTCTGGTCCGCGGTCCCGAAACAGCCCGGCCAGATCGAGGGCCGGGCGAACCGCCTGATCGAGAAGAAGGTCTCCGAGCTGGGCGGACACAAGTCCCTCTACTCCGAGGCCTTCTACGAGCGCGCCGAATTCGACGAGCTGTACGGCGGAATCCACTGGGAGAAGTACAAATCCCGGTACGACCCGGAGGATCGCCTACTGGGGTTGTACGACAAGACAGTCAGGAGGCAGTGACGTGACGCGAACCACTGAGCATCTCCCCAAGCTCAGCCTCGCCGAGATCATCGAGAAGGTGGCGGGCGGCAGGCTCGCCATCCGTGTGAAGGCCTACGACGGATCCTCCGCCGGCCCGGACGACGCGCCGTACGGCCTCGACCTGCTCACCCCGCGCGGAACCACCTATCTCGCAACGGCACCCGGCGACATGGGCCTCGCCCGCGCCTACATCGCGGGCGACCTGGAACTCACGGGCGCTCCTCCGGGCGACCCCTACGAGGCGCTCCGGGCACTGTCCGACGACCTGAAGTTCGCCAAGCCTGGGCCGCGGCTCATCGCCCAGATCGCCCGGTCCGTCGGCGCCGAGCACATGATCCCGATCGCGCCCCCTCCCCAGGAGGCGGTCCCCCGCTGGCGGCGCATCGCGGAGGGGCTGCGCCACAGCAAGGCTCGCGACGCCGACGCTATCCACCACCACTACGACGTCTCCAACCGCTTCTACGAGCTCGTCCTCGGCCCGTCGATGACGTACACGTGCGCCTGCTACCCGAACGACGCCGCGACGCTCGAGGAGGCCCAGGAGAACAAGTACCGCCTCGTCTTCGAGAAGCTGCGCCTCAAGCCCGGCGACCGGTTGCTCGACGTGGGCTGCGGCTGGGGCGGGATGGTGCGCTACGCGGCCCGCCGGGGCGTGCACGCCATCGGCGCGACGCTGTCCAAGGAGCAGGCGCAGTGGGCGCAGGCCGCGATCGAGCGGGAAGGCCTGGGCGAGTTCGCCGAGGTGCGCTACAGCGACTACCGCGACGTGCCGGAGGGCGACTTCGACGCGATCAGTTCCATCGGCCTCACCGAGCACATCGGGGTGCACAACTACCCGTCGTACTTCACCTCGCTGCGGGAGAAGCTGAAAACCGGTGGGCTGCTGCTGAACCACACGATCACGCGGCACGACAACAAACTGTCGGGCAAGGGCGGCCAGTTCATCGACCGGTACGTCTTCCCCGACGGGGAGCTCACCGGTTCCGGTCGGGTGATCGCCGCGATCCAGGACATCGGCGGCATGGAGGTGCGGCACGAGGAGAACCTGCGCGAGCACTACGCCCTCACGCTCGCCGCGTGGTGCCGCAACCTGGTCGAGAACTGGGACGAGGCCGTCGCCGAGGTCGGGCTCGGTACCGCCCGCGTGTGGGGCCTGTACATGGCCGGCTCGCGGCTCGGCTTCGAGCGCAACGTGGTCCAGCTGCACCAGATCCTCGCGGTGAAGCTGGACGAGAAGGGCGGCGCGGGCGACCTACCGCTGCGCCCGTGGTGGACCGCCTGAGACCGGGTTCACCCCTGGAAGTACTTCACGACGAGGACTCGGCGATCCGGGTACAGGAAGGCCCGCACGGTACCGGGTTCGACGGCCACGAAGGCGTCGAGCCCGGTACTGGTGGCACCTGTCCCGGGATCGCCGAGAGCACCGGCGATCTCGGGCCGCACGCGGTTCGCGGTCGCCCCGGCCGCAACCCGCAACCGGCCGGCGACCTCGTCGTCCTGCAGGGCGATCACCGCGTCGAGCCACGTGGCGCTGGGGCCGGGCACCCTCTCGTCGCCTCCGCTGCCGCCGACCCACCGCACCGAGAACTGATCGCCGATGTTCTTGACCCGCTTCCGGATCGGTGCGGGGTCCTTGCGGACCGCCGGCACGTTCGCGGGCTCCGGCGGCACGCAGCCCGCCAGGAGCATCGCCGACAACGACCCCACGAGCACGGCGCGTCGGGGCCGGCGCATCAGATGGGACGGGCGCCGAGCTCGTTGCGCAGCAGTTCGAGCGCGATCTCGTCCGGATCACGCCGCGGTGCGGCGCTGCCTCCCGATGCGGCGTCCTCCCGATGCGCCGCCTCGATCATCTCCTCCTCGGAGACCTCCTCGAACGGCGCCGGCTCGGGGTCCGGTTCGGGCGGGAGCGGAATGTCGTCGTGGTGCGACGGTGCGCGATTCTCCCGCCCCGCGGGGCGCGGATCGGGCCGCTGATCGCCCGCACGGCTCCTCCGCTCGAACGTGGGCGGCGCCTTCCGCGGCTCGGCCGCTCGCTGCTGCGGCGCAGGCCGCTCTTCGGGCGGGGCCGCCGCCCCCTCCGGTCCCACCCGCACGTCGAGCTCCACGCCGCACGCGCCGGACATCGCCGCACGCAGGATCGCGGCATTGGTCTGTTCCTGGAACCGGCCGACGGCGAACGGCGGAACCGTGACGTACACCGTGGTCTCCCGCACGGCGATGATCTTCATCTGCGCCATCAGCGTCGAGATCGCGACCGTCGCCGCCGGATCCTCCTTGACGGCGCGCAGCACCCGGGGCCAGGCGGTGCGGACCTCCTCCACCGAGGGACCCGACGCCACCGGTCCCGCGGCTGCGGCCGGCTCCGCGGGCGCCGGCTCGGCGACGTGCTCGGGCTCCGGTACCGGCGGTACGGGATCCGCGGCCCGGGGGGTCGCGGCAGGCTCCGGAGCGCGCGGCGGGTCCTGCGGTTCCGGTGCGGGGCGGTGCAGCACGGGATCGGACTCGACGGGGCGTACGGGCTCGGCCGGGGCAGCCGGCTGAGCCGGGGCGGGCCGCTCAGGCGCAGCGGGCGCCGGATCCACGGGCGCAGCCGCCGCAGGCCCCTGCTGCGGCGCGGGAACCGCCTGTTGCGGGGCAGCCGCCGCCTGCGCCGCGGGGGGCACGGGCGGCGAAACGGACGGCGCAGTGACCGACGGGACCGGGGGCTCCGCCTGGCGCTGGCTGGGCCGGACGAACCGGGACGACGCACCGTCGGGCGACGGGGCGGCGCCGGCGGCAACATCCGGGCCACCCGCGGAAGTACCGGGAGCCGAAGGCGCGGGGGCCGCGCCCGCGGGGCGGCGCTCGAGGGCCTCGATCCGCTGGAGAAGCGCGGCCTGCGAATCCTCGGCGGCGGGGAGCAGCATGCGCGCGCACATGACCTCGAGCAGCAGCCGCGGCGACGTGGCGCCGCGCATCTCCGCGAGCGAGGCGTGGGTGACCTCGGCGCACCGGGTGAGCGTCGCGAGGCCGAGCTTCGCGGCCTCCCCGCGCATGGTCTCGAGCACGTCCAGGGGCACGTCGATGAGCCCGCGATCCGCGGCGTCGGGCACGGTGTGCAGGAGGATCAGGTCGCGGAGTCGCTCGAGCAGGTCCGTGGCGAAGCGCCGCGGGTCGTGACCGGCCTCCATCACCCGCTCGACCGCGCCGAACAGGGCGGCGCCGTCGGCGGTCGCCAGCGCGTCCACCGCGGCGTCGATGAGCGCCGTGTCGGTCACGCCGAGCAGGCCGAGCGCGCGCTGGTAGGTGACGCCCTCCGGGCCGGCGCCCGCGAGCAACTGGTCCATGATCGACAGCGAGTCGCGGGGAGAGCCCCCGCCCGCGCGGATGACGAGCGGATACACCGCCGGCTCCACGGCGACGTTCTCGGCTCCCGTGATCCTCTCCAGGAGCGGGCGCATGACGTTGGGCGCCAGCAGCCGGAACGGATAGTGGTGCGTGCGGGACCGGATGGTGGTGAGCACCTTCTCCGGCTCGGTGGTGGCGAAGATGAAGATGAGGTGCTCCGGCGGCTCCTCGACGATCTTGAGCAGCGCGTTGAAGCCCTGCGGCGTGACCATGTGCGCCTCGTCCACGATGAAGACGCGGTACCGCGACTCGGCGGGGGCGTAGAAGGCGCGGTCCCGCAACTCGCGCGCGTCGTCCACGCCGCCGTGGCTGGCCGCGTCCATCTCGGTGACGTCCAGGTTGCCGGGGCCGCCCGGGGCGAGGGCCACGCACGAGTTGCAGACGCCGCACGGGGTGCTCGTGGGGCCCTGCTCGCAGTTGAGCGAACGCGCCAGGATGCGGGCCGACGAGGTCTTGCCGCAGCCGCGCGGCCCGGAGAACAGGTAGGCGTGGTTGATGCGACCGGAATCGAGCGCCGTACTCAGCGGCTCGGTGACGTGCTCCTGCCCCACGACCTCGGCGAACGTCGCTGGACGGTACTTCCGGTAGAGAGCCACGGTGCCAGGCTACCGGCAGGGTCCGACAGCGTCGCAGCTTGCTCGGAGCACGGCCCCGCGGGCACGCGCGAGCCGCGCTCGGTCCCCCGGGCGAGCTCCCCTATCGCGGACGTCTGCGCCGTTCGAGCCTGCCGATCACCGCCTGTGCGAGCGCGGAGCCGAAGAGCAGGCCGAGGGCCAGGGCGCAGATCACCGCGGCCACGTCGACGACGGTGCGCGCCCCCTGCCCAGGGTCGATGCCGACCGAGGTGACCGAGAGCAGGCCGAGGCTGCCCGGCACCAGGACCCAGAACGCGGGCAGGAAGACGACCAGGCGCGGCAGTCGCGGGCTCACGGCCGCCGCCACGGCGGCCCCGAGACTGCCCGCGATCGCCCCGAGGAAGCCGCCGAGCACCGCGCCGGAGACGTGCTGTCCCGCGATCTGGGCGCCGAACGCCGCCGCCACCACGAGCCCGATCGCCGGCAGGAGCCGCATCGACGCGCCCTCGTTGAGGCAGACGCCGATGCAGATCAGCGCCAGCCCGGCGGGCGGCCCCCACCAGCCGAGCTCGTTCACCCGTTCGTTGACCAGCAGCTCCGGCGCGACGCCGAGCACCGTCGTCGCGCTGAGGACGCCGAGCGAGAACAGCAGCAGTTGCACGGTCCCGAAGGTCAGGCGCGCGCTGCCCGCGACCATGGCACCGGCCGCGAGCTCCGACATCCCGGTGACCATCAGTGCCCCGGGCAGCAGCACGGCGAGCGGGGCGAGGAGGGTCCGGAGCGGGCCGTCGAGCCAGCCGGCCTGCGCGGCGGCGAAGACCCCCGTCCCGACGGCGAAGGCGGCGATCGTGGGGAGCAACGTGGCGGCCAGGCGCACCCGTCGCGCGAGTTTCACCAGGAGCATGACCACGGCGCCGCCGATCGCCGCGGCGGCGATGTTCGGCCAGCCTGGCTGCAGCAGCATCGCGATACCGACCGCGATCACCGACCAGGACAGGTCCTGCACCCACGACGGGTACCGGTGGGGCAGTGTGCGCAGGGTACCGAGCCGCGCGAAGGCCTCGTCGACGGAGAGCGTCCGCGCCACCAGGCCCCGTCGAACGTCGGCGACCACCGCGGACTGATCCAGCCTGAGCGGACCGGCGATCGATTCGAAGGTGGCGGCGCCGCCCGGCGCGAGGCCGAGGGTGAGCCCGGTGGGCGTGGCCCCGATCTGCGCGAGCGGATGGCCGAGGGCGGTGGCGACGCCGGCGATCTCGTCCTCGACCTCGTGCACCGGCTGCCCGCCCGCGATCATCGCGGCGCCGAGATAGGCCAGCAGCCGGCGGTCTTCGGCGTGCGAGTCAGGCGGCACGACCGGACCGGTCCGCGAGCGCCACGACGGCCTCACCGGCGGACGAGCGACCGGCTCCCTCGGTGCGGCGCAGGTACCAGGCCGATCCGAGCAGCGTCGCGGCGAAGATCCACACGTAGACACCGCCGGCGAGGGCCTTGAGCACCGGGTTGTCCACCGGCCGCAGGAAGATGCCGATCGCGTAGGTGTCGTGGACGTCGTCGACGCCCGTCGGCTGCAGGTCCGGGAAGTACGTGACCCAGAGGAAGGTCGCCGCCACCAGCGCGGCGGCCGCCACCAGCGCGAGCACGCGGTGCCCGGGAACCGCGGTCAGCAGCGCGCGGCCGACGAGGAGCACGAGCAGGAGCACGATCCACACCCAGTGGTGCCCCCACGAGAACGGCGAGACCGCGCAGGCGGTCAGGCCCACGACGGTGATCGCGAGCAGGCTCTCGCCACGCCGGTGGGCCCACGCGGCGATCGCCAGGCCGGCGAGCGCCGCGGGCACGGCGACGGCCAGCCACAGCACGGTCGACGGCTTCTCCGCGTGGGTGAGGAAGGCGATGAGACCGTTGATGGACTGGTTACCCACCTGATTGGGTTCGCCGACGCGGTTGGCGTCGAGGAAGGTGCCGGACCAGTACTGCCACGACTCCTGCGGGATGACCAGGAAACCGATGACGACGGTGCCCGCGAGCGTCACCAGGGCCGTGCGGGCCTCGCGCCACTGCCGGGTGACCACCAGGTAGGCGAGGAAGAACAGCGGGGTGAGCTTGATGCCCGCGGCGATGCCGATGCTGAAGCCCTTGAACCGCGCCCCCGCGGGCCGGCCCAGGTCCCAGAGCAGGAGCAGCATGAGGAAGACGTTGATCTGGCCGAACCAGATCGTCGTGCGGACGGGCTCGAGCACCGTCGCCACCAGCGTCAGGCACACCGCGGCGAACCAGACGCGCCAGTCCCGGACGAAACCGATCAGCCGGAAGGCGATCAGGATGCAGGCGAGGAGCGCGAGCATCACGGCGACGGTCCACACCCATCGCAACACCTCGGTCGACATCCAGCTCAGCGGCACGAACAGCACGCCCGCGAACGGCGTGTAGGTGAAGGGCAGGATCTCGTTGAGCAGCGGACCGTCGTAGAGCCCCTCGCCGCCGCGCGCGACGATCTCGCCGCCCTTGCGGTAGACCTCGGCGTCGATCTGGTTGTGGAAGAGCCCGTACATCGGCGTGGAGAACGGGATTCGGACGATCTGCTGCCACACGGCGAGGCCGGCGGCCATCGCGAAGAGGGCAAGTACCCACCACTGCCGGGGGAAACGCCGGCTGTTCTCGTCCGCCACCGGCGCGATCCTCCTGCTCAGGCGCGCCCTATTCGGGCTGCGACATCAGCTTTTCAGCAGAAGCCAAGAGTACACAGGTCGCCACACCGTCCATCGCCGTCTCGAGCTCGTCGATCGACGGGAAGGTCGGGGCGAGCCGGATGTTGCGGTCGTGCGGGTCCTCACCGTACGGGAAGGTCGCGCCGGCAGCGGTCAGGGCGATGCCCGCCTCCTTCGCCAGCGCAACGGTCCGCGCGGCCGTCCCGTCGAGCACGTCGAGGCTGATGAAGTAGCCGCCCGTGGGCTCGCTCCAGGACGCGACCTTCGCCGCGCCGAGCCGGTCCTCGAGGATCTCCAGGACCCGCGCGAACTTGGGTGCGATCAGGTCGCGGTGCTTGCGCATGTGCGCGCGCACGCCCTCGGCGTCGCCGAAGAAGCGGGCGTGCCGCAGCTGGTTCACCTTGTCCGGGCCGATCGAGGTCAGCCCGGTGTACTTGCCGTACCAGGCCAGGTTCTCGGCGGAGGCGCCGAAGAAGCTCACGCCGGCCCCCGCGAAGGTGATCTTGGAGGTGCTGGCCAGCACGTAGGGCCGGTTCGGGTGGCCGGCTTCCGCAGCCAGGCCCAGGATGTCGGGGTCCGACGGTGCGTCCCCCACCAGGGGATGCACGGCGTAGGCGTTGTCCCAGAAGATGCGGAAGTCGGGCGCGGCCGTCGGCATCGATGCCAGCTCCCGGGTGATCTCCTCGGAATACACCGAACCGGTCGGATTGGCGAACTTCGGAACGGTCCAGATGCCCTTGATCGCGGGATCGTTCGCCACGAGGTCCTTGACCACCGTCATGTCGGGGCCGTCCGGGTTCAGCGGCACCACGATCATCTCGATGCCGAACTCCTCCGTGATGGCGAAGTGCCGGTCGTAGCCGGGCGCGGGACAGAGGAACTTCACCGACTCCTCGGCGCTCCAGGGCCGCTCACCGTCGACGGTGCCGTGGATCCACCCGAGGGTGATCAGGCGGTGCATGATCTCCAGGCTGGAGTTGTTCTGCGCATGGAGGTTCGCGACGGGGATCCCCAGCAGTTCGCCGAAGATCGCACGCAGCTCGGGCAGGCCGGCGACGCCGCCGTAGTTGCGGGTGTCGGTGCCGTCCGCGGCGCGGTAGTCGCCCTCCCCGGGCAGCGCGAGCAGCGCGTTCGACAGGTCGAGCTGGTCGGGCGCCGGCTTGCCGCGCGTGAGGTCCAGCTTCAGCCCCCGGGCTTTGAGCGTCTCGAACAGCTCGGTGAGCTTCGCGTGGACATCCGCGAGTTCGGACTGACTCAGGGACACGTAGGTGGACATCGGGTGCGCCTCCGGCGGAATTTCGGGCCCGGACATGAAGGGGACTCCGCGCACCCGCCAGAGCCCGTTGACCCTTGCTGCGTTCCCGCCCTGGGGGAGTTCACAGGATGGACGCCGCGCGGAGTCCACCGATGACTATACGGGGTCGTCCCGGTTTGGGTCGACGGGGGGCTCTCGTCTACCATGGTCGACGGAGGATTCGCCTAGTGGCCTATGGCGCTCGCCTGGAACGCGGGTTGGGTTAATAGCCCTCAGGGGTTCAAATCCCCTATCCTCCGCAGATCAGGGGCGGTTTCCGAGCACATCGGGAACCGCCCCTGCGTCGTTCCTCCCCACCGTGCCCCCGACCGAGGGGCCGGACATGTCGGGACTCACCACTCGGCGCCCCGTCGCGACGAGGTTCTCGCCGAGCCCGACCCGCGAACCGATCGTGATCCGATCGGGCCCACTCTCGTAGGTCCGCGCGAGAGATCGCATTCGCAAAGCGCGGCGGCGCGCACCGTGCAAGACTGAGCGCAATCCCGTACACGAGAGGTCACTCCGCCATGCGCGATACCGCCCGCAGGCTCGGTCACGTCCTCGTCGCGCTGGTCGGCGCGATCGCCCTCACCTTCACCACCGCGGTCGCGTGGGCCGCGACGACTGTGCTGGTGGTCCCCGGTACCGGGACCAAGGACCCGTCGAAGGTCGCCGGCTACCAGGAGCACGCGGTCGGCTACTACGTCGCGCCCACCGGCGCGTGCGGCGCGGAGGCCTGCATCGCATCGCCCGTGCCGTACATCGCCGAATTCTGGCCGATCCCACTGTCCGGCTGGGGCGGGCTGCAGGGTGCGAAGTGGGACGATTCCGTGGCGAGCGGCGTCACCAGCCTGGACGAGCAGTACGCCGCCGCCGACAAGGGTTCACCGATCGTGATCTTCGGGTACTCCCAGGGCGGCACCGTGGTCAGCGCTGTGAAGAAGCAGTTCGCCGAGAACGGTGGCGTGCCCGACAACGTCTCCTTCGTCCTGATCGGCAACGCGAGCCGGCCCAACGGCGGGCTGTTCACGAGACCGTCCTTCCTGGGCCACGTCCCGATCCTCGACGTCACCTTCGGCCCCGGCACGCCGACGAACACGGGCACGCCGACCCGCCCCGTCAACACCACCGACGTGGGCTTCCAGTACGACGGCGTGACCGACTTCCCGAAGTACCCGGTCAATCTCCTCGCGACCGCGAACGCACTCGCCGGATTCTGGTACGTGCACGGCAAGATGCTCGCGCCCAAGGGCTCCGACGATCCGTCGGCCACCCCGATCGGGTACACGCCGGACGAGGTGCGCGCGGCCGTGGAAGCGGCCACCGCGAACTGCACCGCCGGCACGCACTGCCAGATCAGCGGCGACACCCGCTACGTGACGCTGCCGGCGAAGATCCTGCCGATCATGCTGCCCCTGCTGGACCTCGGCGGGGCCACGGGCACCACGGCGCTCGTGACGCCCTTCGTCGATCTCGTCTCACCGGTAGCGCGCGTACTCATCGAGACCGGGTACGACCGCCGCGACTACGGCGCCGCGACGCCGTTCGGCATCCTCCCTCCGGTCGATCCGCTACGCCTGGGCGTGGACCTCCTCGGTGCCACCGCGCAGGGCGTCGGCCAGGCCGTCACCGGCTCGGGCGACGCGTCCCGGTATCTCGCCTCGAAGCCCGCGGCACCGTCGAACGACGCGCCGGTCCGTGCGACCGCGGGTACCTCGACACCCGAGACCACCGGGCCCGCGGAGACGCCCCACCCGCCGTCACCGCTGCCGCAGCTCGCGCGGATCCCCGCGCCGGAGACGGGGACGCCCACCCCCACCGGCACGCCGGCCCCCGCCACGCCGACGCCCGCCACCGGAGGGACCAGCACCGTCGAAGCCAGCGGCCCGGCCGTGCCGGTCACGACGCAGCAGGAGACGACTGCACCGACCGCGGCGACGCAGAAGCCCGCGGAGGGGACCGGCGAACACACCGCGAGCCAACCGGTGCCGACAGCCCCCGCTGCGTGACGCAGACGAGCGACGAAACCCCAAGGCGCGGAACACAAGATCAGCTAACCATCGCTTCCTACCGAAACCTCCACCGATCCCGGTGGCGCTGCTTGCGGTAGACAGGCGGGTCCGCGAGAATCAGCGCATGGCTCGAGAAAACGGACCTGCTCCGACGCCACCGTCCGGCAAGACGCTCACGACCACGGCTCCGCGCCGCGATCGAGGAGCGCTGTGAACGCCGTCGACCTCCTCGCCCGCGTCGGACTGGCGACCACTCTGGGCCTGTTGATCGGCCTTGAGCGCCAGTGGCGTTCGCGGATGGCCAACCTGCAGACGATGGCGCTGATCAGCATGGGCTCGGCCCTGTTCCTGATCCTGGGCGCCTACGCCTTCGACGGCCACGGCGACCCCACGCGCGTGGCGGCCAACATCGTGACCGGTATCGGCTTCCTCGGCGGCGGCGTGATCTTCAAACAGGGGCTGACCGTCCAGGGCTTGAACACCGCCGCGACCATGTGGGCGACCGCCGCGGTCGGCGCGCTCGCCGGCGCCTGGGAGTGGCGCGGAGCCGTCGCCGGCGCGGTGATCGTGGTCGCGGGCAACACCCTGCTGCATCCGCTGGCCGCCCGGATGAACGACCGGAAGGTCCAGGTGCACCCCGAGTACGCGGCACCGCAGTCCGAGGACTACGCGGTGGAGATGGTCTTCCACCGCGACCAGGAGGCCGAGATGCGTGCCGCGATCGTCGACGCCATCGAGGCGATGGGCTTCGCGCTGACATCCATCACCGTCGAGGACGTGCGGATGTCGGAGGCGATGCAGTTGGAGGCGCGGATGCACGCGCCGGAGTCCGACCACGCCAAGGTGGTCGCGACGGTCCGCGAACTCACCGCGGACACCCGCGTCCGCTCGGTCCGGTGGTCGACGGTGGGCGCCGCGGCCTGAGCCGCTACTCGCCGGAGAACGCCGCGGCGGTGCGTGCGGCCTGCGCCCGCGCCTGCTCCTCGGGCACACCGGCGGCGATCGTCGCCTCCGCCCACGCCGCCGCTGCTTCCGCGATGAACGCCCGCGCCGCCGGGGACGTGTAGAACTCCTCCGCGTTCGCGGGCCGCTCCTGCCCGGTGACGATGAGCGCGACGAGGCCGAGGAAGGCGGAATCCCAGCCGACGCCGGTCGCACCGGGACCGAACTGCTCGTAGAACTCCCGCGCGTTCTCGCCGGAGTGGGTGAGCGTGAGGCGGGCACCGTCACCGTCGGGCTCGATGACGACCTCGACCTGCGAGACCCCGCCCATGAACTCCCAGGAGATCAGGAACCGTCGCGGGGCATCGCACTCGAGCACGGTGCCGCCGGCGTTCCCCTCGATCTGGTAGGTGCCGCCGAGCTCGAGCGCGCCCGTGACGGGGGCGAACCACCGCGGCAGGCGCTCAGCGTTGGTGACCGCGTCCCAGAGGTCGTCGACGTCGGTCGGGAAGGCCTGGCTGAGCGAGCCGGAGACGTAGACGTCACCCTCGCCGCTGTCACGCACCTCGGCGCGCCGGGTGACGGCGGCGGTCTGTGCCGCGGTGAGGTCGTCGATCTCGTAGGTCATGTCTTCTCCTGTCGCCGTGCGCGTTTGCCGCGGGCTATCTCGGTCTGCAAGGCCGCGAAACGCGGCTCCCAGAAGTGCCGGAACGGGACCAGCCAGTCGTCGACCTGCCTGAGCGGCTCGGGCTGCACCGCGTACAGGCGTCGCGCGCCCTCCGGTCGCACGGTGACGAAACCCGCCTCCCGGAGCACCTTGAGGTGCTGCGAGACCGCGGGCTGGCTGATCCCGAATCGTGCCCGCACGTCCTCGCTCAACGCACCCGCCGAGAGCTCGCCCCTGGCGAGGAGCTCGAGTAGGTGACGACGGACGGGGTCACCGAGGACGTCGAAGGCGTGCACGAGGACGAGTATTTCACTATTCACTTATATAAGGCAAGGATGAACTCCGATCCGGGGGATACTGTCTGCATGACCGAGGTCGACTGGCAGGCCGTGACCGCGGCGCTCGTCGCGCAGGTGGAGCGCGCAGTGCGCGCGGCCGCGAGCGAGGTGGACGGCGCGGACCCGCGATGCGCGGCGTTCCACGGCTTCTACGCCGACGGTACGCAGGTCGCGTGGCCGATGGTCTCCGTGGCCGGCGCCGAATGGGTCTCGGAGAACATCGACGAGTGCGGCATCAGCCCCGACGACATGCCGCACTGCTACGACCCCGAGGGCACCGACGAGCTCGAGGGCGCGATCACTGCAGCGGCCCTCGCCGACGAGGCCGAGCACTTCGACGAGGTCGTCGCACGCTTCCAGGACGCCGTGGTCGCCGCCTGCGCGCCCGCCACCAGCAGGATCCGCGCCGCGGGCCTGGCCGGGCCCGGGTTCTTCGTCGTCGCCTCCGACGAGGGCGAGGAGCTGGTGCGCCGCTCCGTGCCCGCCGATGTCCTGCGAACGTATTACCCGCACCTCGTCGCAGCCGACGCCGAGCGCGCCCGGATCGCCACCCTGCCGCCCGCGGAGCAGGCCGCGGAGTTCCTCGCCCTCGCCGGCCGGTTCGACGGTGCGCTCACCGCCGAGGACGGTGCCGCCGGGCTCCGGACGCTGGGCGCGGCCGCGGTCCCCGCGCTCGCCCGCCGGATCGCCGAGGCGTCCGACCCGTGGTGGTTCGCCATGGTCGCCGCCGGCATCGGGCTCCCCGATGAGCGGATCGTCGGAGCTCTGGCCGGCCGACTCGCCGCCGGAGACCTGCGGGCCGCCACCCGGAACTGGCTCGCGTCCGCGCTCGGCGTCCTCGGTCGCCTGGACACCGTCGAAGCCACGGGAGTCTGCGACGAGGCCGTGGCGGCAGCCGCGGCGATGCCGCTGCGCTCGATGGTGCGCCCGCACGGACCTCTCGACTACACCGCACTCACCGGTCTCCTCGACCGCCGGCCCGACCTGCACGCAGCGGTCGCGGAGGCTCTCGAGCCCGGACGGGGCTACCGCGAGCTCGGCCCGGAGGACACCCCTACCGCGCTCGCGGCGCTGGCGTCGCCGTGGCCGGTGATCCGGTGGCACGCGCTGTTCGTCCTGTCGCACGCGCGGCTTCCCCACGCCGAGCTCGAGGAGTTCCGTCGCGCGCACGCCCGGCTATTGCACGACGACCCGTCTGACGAGGTCAGGGAGTACGCGGGCCGGGTCACGATCCCGCCCGCTACCCGACGGTGACCGTGATCGTCCGTTCGGAGGCGGGCTCGTTCAGCTTGGTTGTGTCGACCTTGAGCACCTCCAGGCTGTCCTGCAGGCCGTTGGGCAACGTCTTCGCCGTGAGCTGGAACGGGGTCTTCGAGCCCGCGATGCCCGCCACCCCGAAGTCACTGTCGTTGGCGAGGTAGAGGGTCCTGCCACCGTCGAGCGTGGCCAGCCCCTCGATCTTGTCGTGCCCGAAGAACGTGCCGGCGGGGTTGAGCTTGTCGACCAGCCCACTGAGATCGAGGGCCACGCTCTTACGGACGGGGGTGATGCCCGCGGCCTTGAGTGCCGCCTCGGCCTCCGCCGTGCTGCCCGCGCCGGCGATGGTCTCGGGGTTCTGCTCGCCGAGCGGCGTGGCACCGTCGAGACTGATCCGGTAGATCGTCTTGTTCGCCCGGGGCGCGACCTTCCCGTCGCGCTCGTCGACGAGGAACTCGCGATCGGAGATCGCGGTGATCTCGGAGACGGCCTTCTTCGTCGCCTTGGGATTGTCGAGCAGGTAGACGAACTGCTGCACGGCCTTCGTCACCAGATCGACGGCCACGATGCGGGTGACCGGGACGTCCTTGGCGTTGCCGTTCAGTCCGGGAACATCCAAGGCGGACTGCATGATTCCCACCAACCGCTTGCCGTCGGGCGTCACGGTCAGTCCCTCCATGCCCTGGTTCGGCGTACGGCTGCGGAGCACCTCGGGCAGCCCCTTCCCCGGGACGAGGCGCTCGAGTTCCTGGCCGTTGGCGTCGAAGTGGATGAGGAAGGGGCCGTACTCGTCGGAGACCCAGAAGGAACCGTCGGGCAGCGCGACGAGTCCCTCGGAGTCGATCCCGTGGTCCGTGGGCGGCAACTCGGCACCGTCGAGGTCGAGCATCTTCTCCCCCGTCGGCGCGGCGACGTCGGTCCGGCCGTTGAGCGGGCGACCGTCGCGCCCCTTGAGCGTGATCACGCTCTGCAGTTTCACCGAGCCGCTCTCCAGCTTGAACCGGCCGATCTGCGGCGTGAAGTCCGGTGTGACCGCGACCTTCTCGCCCTTGTCCGGCCCGTCGACGTTGGGGCCGCGGTCCGTGAGGCCGTAGAACTCACCGGGAGCGCCCGGGACCGGCGTCCACGCGGAACCGTAGCCGCTGCCGTCGACCGACACCCCGCCGACGGTCGCGAGCGGAGGGATGTTCGACGAGAACAGCGAGACGGCCGGCGAGACGACTGCCTTGAGCGTCGCGGTGCCGGTGAAACCGGGCTTGGGTTTGAAGACCAGCGCGCCGCCCTTCGCCGCCTCGACGGTGCCGTCGTTCGTCGGCTTGATGGCGACCACCGCGCCGCCCTGGGCGAGTCCGGCGAGCTGTGCGGCCGTGATGGTCAGAGGCGAGTTCGTGCCGGTCCGCAGGTCGAGCTTGGCGGCGTCCGCCGCTCTGTCCGAGGAGCAGGCGGCGAGCGAGCCGCCCGCGAGGACGGCGACCAGGAGTGCGGCGAGGCGGTTCGAGCGCATGCCCCTGTGCTTACCAGAACCGGGTGACACGTGTGTGGACCGCGCGCGGCTACTCGATGCGGTTGCCCTCGGCGTCCCAGTGCTCGGCGACCTTCTTGCTGGGCTGCACGCGCGGCGGCTCGCCGGGCATCTTCGGGTAGTCGGGCGGGTAGTTGAGTTCGACGGGGTGCTCCGCCCACTTCTCCAGCAGGGGGGTCAGGTCGTGGGCCACGTCGTCCATCTCCGCCCACGGGTTCCCGTCCGCGAGACGCTCAGGGACCGTGAACAGGTTCAGCTCGTGCGGGTCCTTCAGCTCGGCCAACCGGGCCCAGGTGAGGGGCGTGGAGACGGTGGCGCCCTGTACCGCGCGCAGCGACCAGGCGGAGGCGATGGTGCGATCGCGGCTGTTCTGGTTGTAGTCGACGAAGATCCGCTGCCCCCGCTCCTCCTTCCACCACGCCGTGGTGACGCCGCTGTCGCGTTTCTCCAGCTCGCGGCCGAAGGCGATGGCGGCGTGCCGCACGTCCACGAAGTCCCAGCGGGGCGCGATCCGGATGAAGACGTGCACGCCGCGGTTGCCCGAGGTCTTGCAGTAGGCGCGCAGGCCGAGCTCGTCGGCCAGCTCGCGCGCGACACCGGCCACCCGCACGGCGTCGTGGAAGTCGGTCCCGGGCTGGGGGTCGAGGTCGATCCGGAGTTCGTCGGGGTGGTCGACGTCGGCGCTGCGCACCGGCCAGGGGTGGAAGGTGATGGTGCCCATCTGCGCGCACCACACGGGGATCGCGATTTCGGAGGGGCACAGCTCGTCGGCGGGACGGCCGGACGGGAAGGCGATCCGCACCGTCTGCGCGTACTCGGGCGCCCCCTTCATCATCCGCTTCTGATAGAAGCCGTCGGCGTCCCTGTCCTGCGGCCCCTGCGCGAGCCGGCCACCGGGGTGCACGCCGCCGGGCCAGCGCTCCAGCGCGGTCGGGCGGTCACCGATGGCGGCGAGCAACGGCTCGCCGACGGCGGCGAAGTACTGCGCCACCTGAAGTTTGGACACCTCGGGGGTGAGGTCGGTGGCCGGGTAGATGATCCGGTCGGGGCTCGAGACCCGGACGACGCGGTCGCCGGCCCCGTCTCCCCCAGTGCCCGGGACGACGATCTCTGCTGCCGGTGTCTTGGCCATTACCGGCCCTCCTGCAGCACGTCGTCGAGATCGTAGGTGACGGGGACGTCGAGCTGCTCGTACCCGCAGCTCGACGGTGCGCGGTCGGGGCGCCAGCGCTTGAACTTCGCGGTGTGCCGCAGGCGCATGCCCTCCATCTGGTCGTAGTCGAACTCGACGACGAGCTCCGGGCGCACGGGCACCCACTCCCCCGTCTTGTCCGGGGTGGCCCACCGGTTCGGCTCGCCCTGCACCGAGTCGGCGGTGCGCATGGGCTCGAGCAGCTGCAGGTACTCCTCGCGCTTCGCGGCGGTGAACGCGCCGATGCCGCCGATGGGCAGCAGGTCACCGTCCTTGTAGAGACCGAGCAGCACCGAACCGACCGCTTTCGGTTGCGACTTGTGCGGCCGATAGCCGATCACCACGGCCTCCGCGGTGCGGGCGTGCTTGACCTTGATCATCTCGCGCTTGCCGGGCACGTAGGGGCCGTCGATCCGCTTGGAGATCACCCCGTCGAGGCCGGCACCCTCGAACCGCTCGAACCAGTCGGCCGCTGCGCCCGCATCGGTGGTGACGCGGCTGATCTTGCACGTCCCCGTGCCCGCGTAGGCGGAGACCAGGACCTCCCGGCGCGCACTGAAGGGTTCGCCGGTGAGGTCCACCTCCCCCATGGCCACGGCGTCGAAGCCGATGAAGATCGCCGGCGTCTCCTCCGACAGCTTGAGGATCCGGGACTGAGCGGGATGGATGCGGGCGGAGAGTGATTCCCAGTCGAGCCGCTTGCGGCCCTCGCGATGCACCGCGACGGCGATCTCCCCGTCGAGCACGCACCGCTCGGGCAACTCCGCCCGCGCCGCGGCCACCACCTCGGGGAAGTAGCGGCCGAGGTCCTTGCCGCTGCGCGAGCCGATGAAGACCTCGTCACCATCGCGGAAGATCAGGGCGCGGAAGCCGTCCCACTTGGGCTCGTGCGAGTACGCGGTGTCACCGTCCGGGCCCGGTATCGACCTGGCGGCCTTCGCGAGCATCGGGTCGAGCGGCGGGTTCACGGGGAGGTCCACAGGAACGATCGTAGGCGGGGCCACCGACACGTGGCCCCGCCGCGGCGAAATCCCGCTATCCCATGCTCTTCTGGCCGTCGATGGTCTCGCGGATGATGTCCGCGTGGCCGGAGTGGTGCGCGGTCTCACCTCCGATGTGCAGGAAGACGCGACGCACGGACCAGAAGACGCCCGGCGGCTGCCACGGGGCCTCCGGCAGCTCGTAGGCGATGTCCAGGTCCAGGGTGCGCACCAGTTCGTCGGTCTCGGCCGCGACCCTCTCGTACTCGGCGAGGGCGCCTTCGAGCGTCTCCCCGTCCGTGAGGCGGAAGGTATCCGCGAAGGCCGCCATCTGCTCCGGGGTGATGTTCTCGAAGTCCATGCCCTCCATCGCGTGGCCCTTTCCCTGGGCGAAGTCCTGCCAGCCCTTCTCGACCTCGGTGACGTGCTTGATCAGGCCGCCGACCGTCAGCTCGCTGACGGTGCCGCGGGTGTTCGCCTGCTCGTCCGTCAATCCCTGGGCGGTGAACCGGAGGAAATGCCGCTTCTCGGCGAGGAAGCTGAGGATGTCGTTGCGCTCTGCGGAGATGTTCTGTGTCTCGGTCATGCTGCAAGGCTACGAAGCATTAGTGTCAGTTTCTGTCCTTAATGCAGAACACACTGGAAAACATGGCGAACACGAGCTCCCGAACGCTGCGATTGCTGTCGCTGCTGCAGACCCACCGCTACTGGCCGGGCTCCGAGCTGGCGGACCGGCTCGAGGTGTCCGTCCGCACGCTCCGCCGCGACATCGAGCGCCTGCGCGAGCTCGGTTACCCCGTCTCCGCGACCCGCGGCGTGGACGGCGGCTACCAGCTCGCCGCCGGTGCCGCCCTGCCGCCGCTGGTCCTCGATGACGAGGAGGCGGTGGCGATCGCCGTCGGCCTGCAGACCGCGGCGCAGGGCGGGATCGCCGGGATCGCCGAGACCTCCGTGCGCGCACTCGGCAAGGTCGCCGCCGTCATGCCGCCGAAACTGCGCAAGCGCGTCGAGGCGCTGGGCGCCGTCACGCAGCCGGCCGTCCTCGACGGCGGGCCCGCGGTCGACGCCCGGATCCTCACCCGTCTCGCCGAGGCGTGCCGCGCGGAGGAGCGGATCGAGTTCGGCTACACGGCGGCCGACGGTGCCGCCACCGACCGCCTCGCCGAGCCACTCAAACTCGTTCCACTGGGCCGCCGCTGGTACCTCGTGGCCTACGACCTGCACCGCCACGACTGGCGCAGTTTCCGGCTCGACCGGATCAGCGCACCGTCGAGCACGGGCGTCCGATTCCGGCCGCGCGAGCTGCCCACCGCCGACGCCGCCGCCTACGTCCGCGCCGCCGTCGGGCAGCGCCCGCCCGGCCATCGCGTCGAGTTCCACGTTGCGGCGACCGCCGAGCACGTGCGCGCCGCCATCGGCCGGTACGCACGGATCGAGGACGCGCCCGACGGTGCCGTGGTGCGGATGGAGGTGGACTCGCTGGACTGGCCGGCGATGGCGATCGCCGTCCTCGATGCCGAGGTCACCGTCGTCGAACCCGCGGAGCTCGTCGGGCACGTCGCGCGCTGGGCCCGAAACCTGGCGCGCGTCACGGCGGAACGACAGTAGGAGGCTGTCAGCCCTGCACCAGTCTCCCGAGCGATTCCGCGGCCTGGCGCACGGACGCCCCGACGATGCCCACCGACTCGGCATCGAACTTCGTCGTGGGCCCCGCCACCTGGATGGCGCCGTAGACGGCGCCGTTGTCCCCGCGGACCGCGCTCGCGACCGACCGCGCACCGAGCACGCGCTCGTTCGCGGACACCGAATATCCGTCTCTCCGGACCTTCTCGATCTGCGCGACGAACGCCTCGGCGTCCACCGTCGTGCCGCCGGCGGTCTCGAACGGGGTGACGCTGTCGACCAGTTCCCGCAGTTCGTCGTCCGGCAGGTAGGCGAGCAGCGCCTTGCCGGCCGCCAGGTGCAGCGGCAGCCGCTCGCCGACGGGGAGGTCGTAGCGCAGGGGATTGTCCCCTTCCACCCGAGCCACGACGATGCGCGTCGCCTGCGACCGGACGAACAGTGACGCCGTGAGCCCCGTCGTCGCGGCCAGATCCTGCAGAAACGGCCGCGCCCCTCGGATCAGTTCGCTTCCGGTCAGGAAGGCGTGCGCCCCGAACAACAGGTTGATACCGGCGCGGTACCGCGAGTCGTGACGCTCGACCCGTCCCCGGCTTTCGAGATTCGTCAGGATCCGCTTCACGGTGGGGACTGGAAGCTCGACGCGGGCGGCGATCTCGGTGAGCCGAAGCCCGTGCGGCGCATCGTCCAACACTTCGAGGACGTCGATCGCGCGCGTCAAGGATCGCATGTTCCCGGCGTCCGGTCTCGACACGGCTTCTCCTCACTCGCACAGCTCGCGAGCAGTATCCCACACCGAAGCGCCGGTTCTTGTGGTGTGACCCAGACTACTGTACCGTGATAATGCCTGTCATTAGATGACAGGTGTCGCCATTCCGAAGAGGTTACACATGCCCGCACCCGTCGACTACCCCACGTACGATCAGCTCCGCACCGCGGGCGATGGGAGGCCCGCCGGGACGTCATGGGGGCTGTTCTCGGTCCCGGGGCGTGGCGCGGCGTCGTTCGCCACGGCCGAGACCGCCGTCGCCGCAGCCGGTCTCATCGTCGACGGGGTGTCGCTCGGCCTCGACTACCCGGTCGACGCCTTCGATCCCGGCATGTCCGTGAAACGCGAGAAGCCCCGGCACGTCATCTATTCCGGCCACCCGTGCCACCGGGACGACTATCTCGACGGCTTCTACCTCCAGGGTTCCAGCCAGATCGACGGGCTGCGTCATCGCAGATCCGACGAGGTCGGCTTCTACGAGGGCGTCGCGGACGACCGGATCGTCACGGGTACGACCGATCTCGGCATCCAGGAATGGGCCGACCGGCCGATCGTCGGCCGGGGGCTACTCGTCGACCTCGCGCGGCACGCCGAGTCGATCGGCGCGCCGTTCGACCACGAATCCGGAGCGGCCATCCCGTTCGCGTTCGTCGAGGAGGCGGTCTCGGCCCAGGGTATCGCGCTTCGACCGGGGGACATCGTCATGCTGCACACCGGCTGGGCCGAGTGGTTCCTGGCCCTCACCCCCGACGAGCGGCGGGCCCACGCCGCCACGCGCAGGGCGACCGGGCTGCGCCAGCAGACCGAATTCCCCGAGTGGGCGTGGAATTCACGGATGAGCCTCCTCGCGTCCGACACCTTCGCGGTCGAGCGCCTCCCCGTCGTGGACGACTCCCCTTTCCTCGCGTCCGCGCCCGACGACCACGGAATGATGCACCAGGAGTTCCTCGCCAAGCTGGGCGTTCCGCTCGGCGAGCTCTGGCGGCTCGGCCCCCTCGCTCGGCTCCTCGCCGAACGCCGGCGCACGACGTGCTTCCTCACGGTGAAACCGCTCAACGTCGTCGGAGGCACGGGCTCGCCCGCGAACGCGACCGCCGTTCTCTGATCCCGACGGTGCACGTCCAGGACCGCGCCCTAGATTGGAGGCGGACGAGGAGGTTCGCATGACAGCCGGACGGTACGCACCGAGCCCGTCGGGCGACCTGCACGTGGGCAATCTGCGCACGGCGCTGCTGGCGTGGCTGTTCGCCCGTTCGACGGGGCGGGACTTCCTGATCCGCGTCGAGGACCTCGACGTCGGGCGCACGGCCGACGGCGCGCGGGAGAGGCAGCTCGCGGACCTGGCGGCTCTCGACCTGGACTGGGACGGCCCCGTCGTCGCGCAGTCCTCCCGCACGGACCTGTACGCACAGGCGATGACCCGGCTCGACGTCTACGAGTGCTACTGCACGCGCCGGGAGATCCTCGCGGCGCCCTCGGCACCGCACGCCCCGGAAGGCGCCTACCCGGGCACCTGCCGCGACCTGACCGAGGCCGAACGTGCGGAGCGGCGCCGCGACCGGCCCGCGGCCCTGCGGCTGCGCTCGACGGTCGCGGAGTTCACCGTCACCGACGTGCTCCACGGTGAATACACCGGCCCGGTAGACGATTTCGTGCTCCGTCGAGGCGACGGGACGTACGCCTACAATCTCGCCGTGGTCGTCGACGATGCGGCGCAGGGCGTCGACCAGGTGGTGCGCGGCGACGACCTGCTGTCCTCGGCGCCCCGCCAGGCGTATCTGGCAACCCTGCTCGGCGGCGTACCGCCCATCTACGCGCACGTGCCGCTGGTGCTGGACCCCACCGGCGTCCGCCTCGCCAAACGCGACGGTGCCGTCACCCTCACCGAGCGCGGCGGGCCGTCGGTGGTGCTGCCGGAGCTGGCGGCGAGTCTGGGGCTGCGCGGCCGGACACCACGCGAGATGCTCGACGGCTTCGATCCCGCCCGGCTCCCGCGCGAGCCCTGGTCCCTTCCGCTCTGATTCCCGCCACGCCGAGTGCGGTCATTCTCCTATCGAATGCGCGCGAGACCGACCGCACTCGTGCCGCCCGCGACGGACACGGGCGCCGTGCGCCCCGGGAACCCCGGCGCCGTGCCGGACGAGGTTGCTCGCCGCGATGCCGGAGGCGAACTCCCGCATCCATCCCGGTGTCCTGTTCGGTGTCGCCGGGGCGCCACGGGCGCCGCCGAAGACCTTGCTCAACTGCGTTGTCATCATGCCCGCAACGCTATTCGGCGACCCGCACCATGCCCAGGTGCGCGGTGCCGGATTTCCTCAAGATCCGGCCACGGGCTCGGCCGTGCGCGGACCGGCGTCGCCACCGCGGAACCGATCGCGGTACGCCGTGGGCGTGAGACCCGTCTGCCGCTTGAAGTGGTAGCGGAGCGTCTCCTCCGCGTCGAAACCCGCACGTCCGGTGATTGCCGTGACGGAGTCGTCGGTGGTCTCCAACAGGCGCATGGCGCGGTAGACCCGTTGCCGCATCAGCCATTCGAGCGGTGCGACGCCGGTGAACCGCCGGAACCTCCGGTGCAGGGTCCGCCGTGAGACGCCGGCGCGGGCCGCCATGTCGTCGAGGCCCTGCACGCCGCCGATCGCGTGGGCGAGCCCCTGCAGGAAGTCGGCGAAGCGCCTGTCCATGTCCGGCCGCAGGGTGTCGATGTTGACGAACTGCGATTGATCCCCGTCGCGGTGCGGGGCCACCACCAGGCGCCGGGCGACCTCGTTGGCGATGCCCGCGCCGCGATCGGAGCGGATCAGGTGCAGGCACAGGTCGAGCCCGGCGGCCGAGCCCGCGCCCGTGAGTACCGGCCCGTCCTGGATGTACAGCTCCGAGGGTGTCACGTCCACCCTGGGGAACCGGTACTGGAGGAGGCCGGCGTGCCGCCAATGGGTGGTCGCGCGCCGCCCGTCGAGCAGGCCCGCGGCCGCCAGGGCGAACGCGCCCGTGCAGATCGAGACCATCCGCGCACCGGCCGCGGCGGCTGCGCGCAGCGGCTCGTGCCACTCCGGGTTCGAATCCGTCCGCGGGTCCGTGACCGCGGTGACGATGACGGTGTCGGCGCCTGCGATCTCGTCGAGACCGAAGGCGGGTTGCAGGACCGCGCCACCGAGCGTCCGGACACCGTCGACCGGGCCGCAGCTGCGCACCTCGTACCCGAGCGGCGGCAGGTCGTGCCACGCGAAGCCCAAGGCCTCCACGACGGTCCCGTACTCGAGCAGTGTCATCCCTGCGCACACGGGCAGCGCGACGACGTGGGGCATGTCCGAATTCTACGGCGGTCGGTGCCCCTCCGCAGCGGCCGACCTACTCGGACTTGGCGAGGTGCTGCTGGGTTCCCTTGTAGTAGCGACCCAGGAACTCCTCCTTGAAGTCCCAGTACGTACCGTCGAGCATCGACTGCCGGATCTTGGCGACCAGGGAGACGATGAACTGCTCGTTATGGATGGTGCAGAGCGTCGCAGCGAGGCTCTCCTTCGCCTTGAACAGGTAATGGATGTACGCGCGGGTGTACTGCGAGGTGTAGTTCTCGGTCTCCGGGTCCAGCGGCCGGAAGTCCGTCTTGAACCTGGCATTGGTCACGTTGTAGCGACCGTCGAGCGAGTAGATCGCCCCGTTGCGCGCCACCCGCGACGGCGAGACGCAGTCGAACGTGTCGATCCCCTGCTCCACCGCGGCGAAGATGTCGTCCGGCTCCGAGATGCCCAGCAGGTGCTTCGGCTTGTCCTCCTCGAGCTCCTGGTTGACCCAGCGAACGATGGTCGACAGGTTCGCCTTCTCCAGCGCACCGCCGATGCCGTAGCCGCCGAAGCCGAGGCCACCGCCCGACCGGTCCTCCTCGCTCAGCGCGCGCAGGTCCCTGGCCGCCTTGCGGCGCAGGTCCTCGTACTGCGCGCCCTGCACCACGCCCCACAGCGAGATCGCGTCGTGCCGCTGCGCGGTGAGCCAGTTGTGCTCCGAGAGGCAGCGCTTCGCCCACAGGCGCGTGCGCTCGAGCGACTCCACCTGGTACGCGCGGGTGTTGTGCAGTGTGGTCAGCTCGTCGAAGGCGAAGATGATGTCGGCGCCCAGCTGGTGCTGGATCTGCATCGACACCTCCGGCGTGAAGCGGTGCTCCGTGCCGTCGAGGTGGCTGCGGAAGGTGACGCCGTCATCGTCGACGCGGGAGAGCCGGTCCTTGCCCTCCGCGATGGCGTCGTCACCCTGGAGCTCCTCACCGCCGGTCATATCGATGACCTTCTTGAAGCCCGAGCCCAGCGACATCACCTGGAAGCCACCGGAATCGGTGAAGGTCGGGCCGTCCCAGTTCATGAACGCGGCGAGGCCGCCGGCCTGCTCCACGATCTCCGGGCCGGGCTGCAGATACAGGTGGTAGGCGTTCGCGAGCACGGCCTGGGCGCCCAGATCGGACACCGCTTCCGGCATCACCGTCTTCACCGTGGCCTTCGTCCCCACGGGGATGAAGGCGGGCGTGAGGATCTCGCCGTGCGGGGTGAGCAGCCGGCCCGCGCGACCCAGCGGACCGTCGGGCCCCTCGAGGCGGCCGTCGATCTCGAACCGCGTGGGATCGCTGATGTGCTCGCTCTGCAGGCGCGTGCGGCTCGCCATCGAGCGGTAGTCGGAGCGCAGGGCACTGAGCTCCGCCGCGATCGCGCGGTTCTGCTCGCGCAATTGCGCGATCTCGTCGAACGTGCGCTCGCCACGGGCGCGCTCCCGGATCGGGCCGGTCGCCGTGTGGTCCGGCGCCGGAGTCCCGGGCCGGGCCACGGGGTACTCCCGGGTGTCCTGCACGGCGGACTCCACGACACCGTCGACCGGAACTTCGGCAGTCGGAACCTCGGCCGTCGGCACCGCCTCGACCGGGGCGGACTCCGCCGCCGGCACCGGCGCGGTGGCGGGCTCGTCTCCGTCGAGCGGCACCATCGGCACCGGCGACGTGGGCACGACGGACGGAAGCACGGCACCGTTGGTGTGGCCGTTCACGCCGTGCGAGTGCACGCGGGCTGCGCCGCGCGCGTACTGCTCGGTTGCTCCGACGGCGACCAGGGGTTCGGTGGCGACCGGGATCTCGGCCGTGACCTGCGCCGGGATCGCCTCGGTCACCGCGTGGGAGTCCCCGCGGCCGAGCTGGGCGACCAGTGCCTCGCCCTCGATATCGACATTGGGCAGGATCCTGTCGAGCCACTTCGGGAGCCACCAGGCCCACTTACCGAGCAGCGTCATGACCGACGGAATGATCACCAGTCGGACGACGAAGGCGTCCAGCAGGACGGCGGTCGCCAAGCCGAAACCGATCTCCTTGATGAAGACCTGCTCGTTGAGGATGAACGACGCGAAGACCGAGATCATGATGATCGCCGCGGCGGTCACCACCCGGGCGCCGTACTGCACCCCCGTCACCACGGACCGCGTCGCATCACCGGTGTGCACGAACTCCTCCCGCATCCGGGAGACGAGGAAGACCTGGTAGTCCATCGCGAGGCCGAAGACGATGCCGATCATGAAGATCGGCAGGAAGGAGACCAGCGGCTGCGTGTTGTCGATGAGACCGAGCGCACCGTCGGTGAAGATCGCCGAGGTCACGCCGAACGTGGCGACCACGGACAGCAGGAAGCCGAGCGCGGCCGTGAGCGGCACCAGGATCGAGCGGAAGGCGAGGAGCAGCAAGAGGAAGGCCAGCCCGACCACGATCGCGAGGTACTTGGGCAGCGCGTTCTTGTTGAGCTTCTCCGAGATGTCCATCTCGATGGCGGTGTTGCCCGCAACGCCGAGGTCCACGCTCAGCCGCGCCCGCGTCCCGGCATCGCCGTTGGCCATGGTGCGGAGCTTGGTCACCAGCTTCTGGGTGTCGTCGTCGTTGGGCCCGGACTTGGGCGTGACGATGATGGTCGCGGCCTTGTCGTCCGGCGCGAGCTGCGCGATCTGCGCGTTCGCGATCAGCGGCGCGATGGCCTGGTTGGTGTTGAGCTGATCGACGATCTGCTTGTACGCGCCGAGACGCTGGTTCGGCTGGGCCTCGGAACCGTCGACCGCGAGCAGGAGGGTGCCGTTCGCGCCCTTGCCCCAGGCGTCCGCGATGAGGTCGTACGCCTTGCGCTCCGACGTGCTCTTCTCGCTCATGCCCGAGCCCGGCAGCGCGGTCTTCATGTCTTTCATCGGGATCGCGAGGATCCCCAGCACCGCGACGCCCGCGATCAGCGTGACGACCGGAACCTTCTTGACCAGCCCGGCCCAGCGCAGGCCGTTGGCGACACGCCCCTCGCCCTCGTCGGTGTCCGGCGGGTGCAGGCCCTTGACCCGGCCGGCGAAGACCTTGGCACCGAACAGGCCGAGCAGCGCCGGCAGCAGGGTCAGAGCCACGATCACGGCGATGAAGACGCCCCACGCCGCGGCGACGCCCATCTGGCCGAGGAAGTCCATCCCGATGAAGGCGAGCGCGGCGAGCGCGATGATCACCGTGAGGCCGGCGAAGACCACGGCCGTACCGGCGGTGCCCACCGCGATGCCGGCGGCCTCCGCGCGCTGTTCCTTCGTGGTCGCGCCGAGGCGACGCAGTTCGTGCCGGTACCTCGAGACGATGAACAGGGCGTAGTCGATGGTGACCGCCAGGCCGATCATCGAGGTCAGGACCGTCGGGAAGGTACCGAGCTCGATGAAGTGGGTGGCGATCATGACGCCGCCGATCGCGACGGGGACCGCGATGACGGCGTTGATCAGCGGCAGTCCCCACGCGACGAGCGAGGCGAAGGTGATGATGAGGACGATCGCCGCGACGATCATGCCGATGATCTCGCTGGTCATGCCCATGTCGGGGTTACCGCGGGCCGCGGAACCGTCGGCCTCGATCTGCAGGGTGCCGTTCGACGCCGACACGCCCGCCTCCCGGGCCTTGATGATGTCGTCCGACAGGCCCTTCGGCAGATCGGTGACCTTGTCGACGAAGTTCACCGTGATCTTGGCGGTCTTGCCGTCGGCGCTGACCGACGAGGTCGCAGCCGCGTCGGCGTCCTTCTGCGCCTGCGAGTCCTTGGTCGAGGCGATGTTCTTGGCCTGGTCCGTCATCGCCTGGAGACGGGAGCGCTGCTCCGGGGTGAGGGAGTTCGGGTCCAGCTTGCCCGTCGGGTTGTGCAGCAGCTCCGGATCCTTGACCAGCGGGACCGCGCGGCCGTTCTCGTCCTTGGTGAGCTTCTTCAGGTCCGCGATCGTCCGGTCGATACCCGCCGTCGCGGCCGGATCCGTCAGCTTCCCGTTGGTGGCGTGGAAGACGATGGTCGCGGAGGCACTGGTGAACGGATCGCCGCCACTGTCTCCGAAGTTCTTCGAGACGATGTCCGTGGCCTTCGCCGAGGGGAGGCCCGGGAGCGAGAAGTTGTCCACCGTCGGCTTGCTCAGCAGAGCACCGCCCGCGAGCATCCCCACGAAGATCAGCAGCCAGGCCGCGATGACTTTGAAGCGGTTGAGGTAGGCGAACCTCCCCAGCCGATACAGGAACAGGGCCATGCGGTCACTCCGAGTCATCGAGGCGCGGCGGGCTGCGCGATACGGGTCGTCTTCGAGTGTACCGATCGTTGCCGCCCGCAATAATGTCGCTGACCGGCAGTTTTGTGAGGTCCATCACCGGCGCCACCGGTATCCTGCAGCCATGACCGCATTTCACCCCTTCGCCACGCCTGTCACAGCCGCCGCAACTGCAACAGTGTGCGGCCTGCTCCTCGCGGGCTGCGGCGGTGCGTCCGATCCCACCCCGGCGCCCGCGCCGTCCAGCGCACCGTCGGCGACGACCACGCTGGCCGAGAACCGAGCCGACATGTGCGGGCAGACCCGCGGCCCCGACGGGTCGCTGTACGTGCACGCGCTCGGCACTGTGAAGGTGGACTGCGCCGAGGCGATGCGCGTCGCGAACGCCTTCGGCCCGAAGATCGCCCTGGCGCAGCCCGTCACCGTCGAGGGATGGAACTGTACCTTCCCGCAGACGCCCGGCATGCTCGCGCGCTGCGACAGCGGCGGCAAGGCGATCGGCTTCTTCAGCTCCCACTGACACTCTCACGGACCGAGCGACTCACCCGAGCGGACTAGGCGGCGCCACCCGCGCGGGTGATCCAGGGCCGCGGGGACGCCACCTAGCGTTCCCGGCATGAAGAAACTGCTGGTGGGCACCCTGATCGTGCTCGTCTTCCTCGCCTACTCCTTGCCGCCCTACCTGACCGGGGGCAGCCGCGTCCCGCTCGACGATCAGCCGAACTGGTACTACGGACTGCTGGTGGGGCACATCCTCCTCGGCTCGGTCGCGATGCTCGCCGGCCTGGTGCAGCTGGGCCGCCGCTGGTTCGCCCGGTACCACTGGATCGCCGGCCGGATCTACGTCGCGTGCGCCCTGCCCGTCGGGCTCGCGGCCATCGCGATCGGTACGGTGACGCCCTACGGACCGGTCAACGCCGTCTCCAACGTGTCCCTCGGCTCCCTGATGCTGCTGTTCACGGCGCTCGGCGTCCGGGCGATCGTCGGCCGCGACGTCGCCGCGCACCGTCGCTGGATGCTGCGCAGCGCGGCGCTGATGTACTCGGTGATCATCAATCGGATCCTCGGCCCGGTCGCCTTCCTCGCGCTCAACGCCGCGGGCGTTCCGGAGACCTTCCTCGACGCCTGGGGACCGGCGATCGTCGCCTGGCCGAGCTGGCTGATCGCGCTCGGCTTCTGCGAATGGTGGCTGCGGCGCACTCCGCGCAACCGTACTCGGCCCCGGAACGGGAGAAACCCCCTCCGATCGGAATCGGAGAGGGTTTCCCTCAGCGGTGGCGGGGGGATTTGAACCCCCATCGATAACCGGTCTGACCTGCAAAAACGACAAAATTCGAGAGACGCGAAACCCGTTGACACGGGAGCCGCGACCAGGCGAAACAGGGATGGCGTGTTGACATTTCAACAGCCTCAACCCGCCCCGTTCAGCGCCTCGGAGCCCGGATCCGGCGCAGCCGCGCGACGACCGTCGGAGCGTACGCCGCAGCCTCCGGCCGATCCAGGAGCTGGTTCAGCAGCTGCGTGTACCGCACCGGCGTGAGACCGAACTGCGCGCGGATCGCGTCCTCCTTAGCGCCACGATGCCGCCACCACGCGGCTTCGAAGTCGAGCATCGCGCGCTCGCGGTCGGTCAACACGGTCACGCGCCAAACTCCGGCCCCTCGGGGTCGGGCTCGTCACCGACCGGCCACGGCAGGTGTTCGCTGGTACCTCCGCCGCCTTCGTCGCCGTCGTCGAGCCCGCGGAGGTCCACACCCTTGAAGTCAATGCTGCGGCGGCACAGGCTCGCGCGCCCGGCCGGCGCCGGCGCCGCTCGGAACGCCTCCCACGCATCGGTGGGCGCGCCCGCACGCTGCCACGTCCACCACTGCGACCACGTGTCGCCGAAGACGATCGCACCGTCCGGCCAGCGGAACGGACCGTCACGGTGGGCGCTCGCGGGATTCTGCGCCGGCCGCGGCGCATTGTCGTTGGTCAGCATGGCCGGTCCTCCACCCGGGCATCGACCCAGGCTCGTTCGTCGTCGGTGAGTGCGCGGACGCGGGCTAGCAGCGTGGGCACGTCCACCCACAGCTCGTCGGCGACTTCGGTGGCGTGACGGGTCCACTTGAGGACATCAACGAGCGCGCGGAGCTCGATGAGTCGACTCGCCGCGATCTCGTGCACGACCGCCTCCTCGCGGGCGCGAAGCACGGGGTCGCGTGGGTAGACGCGACGCTCGTCGTGGACGAGCTCGTGCGCGATGGTGCAGCGCCGCTCGGCCTGGGTGAGGTCGTCAGCCAGCTGGATCCGGCGGCCGTTGATGCACCCGGCGAGCGTCGCACAGCCGACGTCGCCGAAGCGGATCTCCAGCCAGTTCCGGGCGCGGGCCTCCCGCCACGGGTGCCATGGGGTCGTTCTGGTCATACCGGACGTTCTACACGCGTCGACTGACAAGAAAACGCTCTGACCAGGAACTACACGCGTGTCATTCGGAGGTCGGGCGTTCGCGGATGGCCTCGCGGGTAGCCTTCTCGATGTCACGGAGGTGCTCGTTTTCGGCCTCGATCCGCGCCGTTTCCTTACGAGCGGCGTCGTATTTGGCGTACTCGCGGGCCGCATGCGCCTCTCCGGCGACTCGGCTCACTGTGCCTGGGCCTTGGAGGATGGTGCGTTCACTGAAGGCCAGGAACTGATCTGTGAACTTGACCCAGTCCTTCATCGTCGTCTCTTTGCGGCGGGCCGCCCGGTCTTCGGCGAACTCGAGGAACATCGTCGACAGACGGTTGAGCTCGCTCACTTCGTCCTCGTTGAGGTAGTTCTTCGCGACCTTCGTGTCCGCCTTCCGCACTCTCTGCCCGTCCCAGCTGGTGAGGCCCATGTTGTCCAAGGTGGCATCAGACCGGGCCACGATCAGCTCAGCGGCAGTCATGCCGGTCACGGCATACGTGACCTTGTTCTGTACCGTCGCGAAGAACTCCCGGGCGATGCCGGAGTTGCTGTCGTAGTCGATCGCGGTGGTGAAGACATCCTTCACCTTCTGGTAGAACCGTTTCTCGGACGCCCGAATGTCCCGGATGCGCTCAAGGAGCTCATCGAAGTAGTCGACACCCCACGGGTTCTTCAGGCGCCGGTCGTCGATCGCGAAGCCCTTGATGAGGTACTCCTGGAGCACGGTGTTCGCCCATCGGCGGAACTGGGACGCGCGCGCTGAGCGCACGCGGAAGCCGACGGCGAGGATCAGTTCCAAGCTGTAGGCGTCAATCGAACGGGCGACCTCGCGGCCTCCCTCGAGTTGAACCCTTCGGAATTTCCGATAAGTTGCGTCCGACGTGCACTCGCCGTCCTCGTAGACGTTTCGGATGTGCTCGCTGATCGTCCCCTGGCTCTTGTCGAACATCTCTGACATCTGCGCCTGGGTCATCCAGATGGTGCCGTCGACAGGGTGGAGCTCGGCGCGGAAGCGCCCGTCCTCGGTCGCGTACACGATGAACTCGCCTGAATCTGCGGGAAGGAGTTCGTTGTCGTCGGTCATGTGTTCATCGTCCTCGAGGTTGTTGCCGTCGGTGTTCACGCCCCGCCCTCCGGCCCCTCAGGATCGGGGAGCTCGCCGGCCTCGTCCTGTCGGCGTCGGATCTTCCGGCCGACCGGCTCGTCGCCGAGGTCGCGGGCGGCCCCGGCGTAGTCGGACTGGCGTGGATCTTGCGGCGCCGAGGCGGCCAACGTCTCGCCGAGGTCAGCGGGGAGTTCAACCCACGGCGTCGGGACGGACACGTCAACGCCGGCCGGTGGATACGCGTCGGACCTGTCCCCGACCTGGCGGGTGCGCGTGGTGCTGACTCGCCGGCCCATCTCGCTGGTTGTGGTCGGCTTCGGAGGCTTAGGCGGCAGCGGAGCGCGCTCCGCGCCCGACGCCACGAACGCGTCGACCCCGTCGCTGACCGCCTCCCTGAATGCGCGCATCACCGCGAGCGCCGACTCGAAGATCGTGGTCTGCGCGGTGATAGTGGTCGCGACGGTGTTCTCGGTCTGCCCCCATGCCTTCGGGCCGGTCGCGTACTGCTCGATCCTGCTGACCTCGTCCGCGAACACCTGGCCGTTGGTGAACAAGGCCTGATATGTCGCGGCCATCTTGAACGGAAGCTGGCCGACCTCGGCGGGGCCGAGGGACCGCACGAGGCGCGCATGGCGGCCGAACTGGTCGAGGAGTCGCTCGGCGGGAAGGGTGATGCCGCGACCAGCGACCGCCTTCGCGTTGTCGACGGCGGCTCGGTTGGCGGCGGTCGCTTCGGCGATGGTGTTTTCGATCAGCCGGGCGATGGTCTTCTCGTCCGGACGCGCCTCGTCCTCGGCGTCCTCGGAACTGTCGAGGTACGCCGTCGCGCCCATAGGGTCGAACTTGAGGGTCTCTTCGGCTTCCTGGACCGCCAGCGCAGTGGGCCGCGGCGAGTGGAACACCGTCGGTGACACCCAACCCACTCGCGCAAGGGCCTTCCGGATCCACCCTGCCGTGACGACCCCGACTCGCTCGTTCCGAGCCGGGCCCGCATGGGCGAGCTGCTCGTCGAACCCTGGGAGCAGCGTCGTCGCCCACAGGTCAGGCTGGCCGCGGCGCAGCGCGTCGGTGTGCACGGTCATGAGGAACCCGACGAGCCACCTTCCGTCGCCAAGGTGAAAGCGCTCGAGCAGCGCTGGGGTGAAGCCGTAGAACTCGACGAGGCTGCGCTGCTCCTGCGGGCCGGCCGGGGGCCGTATTCGCCCCTTGGTCTTCTCGAGCGTACGCGGCGGGTACGAGGCGTCCTCGGTCGCGGCCGACGCATGGTCGGGCCGACGGTCACGTTCGTCTGCATAGCGGTTCAGCTCCTGACGCTGCGCGATGAGAACCCGGATCATGTCCAGGGCCGCGCGCCGTTCTCGGGGTTCCAATTGGTCGACGCCGTCGGGGAGCTCGTCGCGGAACGGTGTGCCCGTGACGCGCTGTCCGACGGCGGCGAACGCAACGCTTTCCGGGACGCCGGCCACGAGCGCGATGGCGCGCACGGTGCCGCTTTCCGGGGTGCCCTTGTATACGCCGCGCGCGATCTGGCTCGCGGTGGTCCGGTTGAGTTGGAGCCCGGTGGGGTTGGCCGCCTCGGCCTTGGTCACGGTCTCTTCCATCTCGCGGTAGGACAGGCCGCGGTCCTTGGCCTGGTTGACCAGGTCTCGGAGCGTCGGTGTTGCGTTCACGCTGGGAATCGTCGCCTCTGGGTAGTCAGGTGAGCTACAGCCGCGCGGCTGACAGCTGACAACCGCACGGTTCAATCGTCGCACGTAATCGTCCCAATCGACCGGTTGACACCGTGGCAACCGTACGTCTATCGTCAGTCTTGTAGTTGACACCACGGCAACCGGAGGAGCAGGATGAGACGCATACGCCGACAACCACCGATCAGAAGGGACGTCTGGATGGAGGTGAAGGACCCCGCCCACCTGCGCCGACAGCGCAAGTTCTGCCGGTACACGCAGCGGGAACTCGCCATGCTGGTCCGTCGATCGCACACCACGATCTACAAGATCGAGACCGGTCAACTGAAGAACATCACCGAGGACCTCGCGATCGCCATCGCGGCGCGCCTGAACGTTCCGTGGGAGGACCTGTTCGTCGCGCACGAGCAGATCGTCATGCCTCCGGTGTCAGTCGTCAGCGACGCACCTGTCGCCGCTGGCGCATGAAGAAAGGCCCGCCATGCCGGGCGGGCCTTCCAACACGAGAACTCGCGAGAGGAGTTCTGATGCATACCAACCCTATCAACCAGCGCACGGCGCTAGCCGTGCTCGACGCGCCGCTGCGCCTCACGGCCGGCCAGTTCACGGCCCTGCAGACCGGTATGGACGACGAGCAGGCCCAGGCGATCGCGCTCGCCGCGCTGGAGCGAGCCACCGTGGCAGCGTCCGCTGGCCGGATCGAGCCCGTGGACTGCGCGGCGCACGCCCTGACCTTGGTCGCGCTGCGCCTTGAGGAGAAGCTCGCCGAGGGCCGCATCGCCGCCGCTGAGACCGCGCTCCGGACCGATTGGCTGGTCGCGAAGCTTCACGCCCTCGCCGATGCCCAGGACTGCGAGACCCCGCTCGACCGGGCTGCAACCGCGGCGAACCTGCGTGAACTGGCCGCCGTCACCGCGGAGGGCATCCGATGAGCGCCGACACCTGGTCCCCGCGTCAGGAGCACGTCGACGAACTCCGCGACCTGCTCGACATGATGGCCGACTTCAGCGACAACGATCAGCGCGCCCGGCTGCTGCTCTCGTCGAACTTCCTGCGTGACCACGGTGCGGCGATCGCCGGACGGATCCAGGAGTCACTCAAGGATCTCCGCGGGGACCAGACCGCCCCGGACGCGATCACCACCGCCGCTGCGACACTCGCCGCGCTGATCCCGCCGGACGAGGACCACGGTGACTACGCCGCTTCGTACGGCGACGGCGCCGCGCTGGTGTGGGTGCACCCGATCGCGGGCCGTCGGGTGGTGCTCAACATCGAACGGACCAACGACTACTCGCCGACCGCGGCACGACGCCTCGCCTGCGCGATCCTCGCCGCCGCCGCTGACGCCGAGGGCGGTGCACGATGACCACGCCGCACTTCGAACTCACCGACGACACGATCACCCACCTCGGCGTCACCCTGCACCGGATCCGCGCCACCCGCGACCTGCCCCAGCACGGCGTCCGCAAGGGCGACCTCGGCGGCTGGATCCGCAAGATGGACAACCTGTGCACCTGCGGCCTCGGCAGGTGCGCCCCGTGGGTGAGCCAGAAGGCGCTGGTCTCCGGCTCGGCGCGGGTCTCCGGCTCGGCGGAGGTCTCCGGCTCGGCGGAGGTCTACGGCTCGGCGGAGGTCTCCGGCTCGGCGCGGGTCTCCGGCTCGGCGGAGGTCTCCGGCTCGGCGCTGGTCTACGGCTCGGCGGAGGTCTACGGCTCGGCGGAGGTCTACGGCTCGGCGCGGGTCTACGGCTCGGCGCGGGTCTACGGCTCGGCGGAGGTCTCCGGCTCGGCGCTGGTCTACGGCTCGGCGGAGGTCTACGGCTCGGCGGAGGTCTACGGCTCGGCGCGGGTCTACGGCTCGGCGGAGGTCTCCGGCTCGGCGCTGGTCTCCGGCTCGGCGCTGGTCTACGGCTCGGCGCGGGTCTACGGCTCGGCGCGGGTCTCCGGCTCGGCGCTGGTCTCCGGCTCGGCGCGGGTCTACGGCTCGGCGCGGGTCTCCGGCTCGGCGCTGGTCTCCGGCTCGGCGCGGGTCTCCGGCTCGGCGGAGGTCTACGGCTCGGCGGAGGTCTACGGCTCGGCGCGGGTCTCCGGCCGGCAGGACGTCCTCGTCGTCGGCCCTATCGGCTCCGAGAACATGACCGCCACCCTCGTCCGCGCACCCAAGGCGCCCGCCGGCCACATCCTCACCGTCGGCTGCTGGCAGAACGGCACCATCGACCAGCTCATGACCGAGGTCGACGAGCGCGCCAAGCACTGGGGTGGCACCGACGAGGACCGCGCACGCTGGCGCGCCGAGTACGAGGCCCTGCTGCCGCTGCTCCGGCTGCGCGTCGCCACGTGGACGCCCGACCCGGCGGAGGTGAAGCCATGAACCGCACCATCCTCCCCGAGCTCGGCGCCTGGCTCGTCATCATGTTCGCCGTCATCTACCTGTGCGCGCAGGTCCTGCGCGCGTACCCGTGGACCGTCGGTGTCGCTCTCGGTGCGCTCGCGGTCGCCTTCGGGCTCTGGATCTTCGGTGCCGGCGAGCGGCGCGGCCGATGAGCACCGAGCCGGAGCGGATGACGACCGCGCAGATCGAGCACGAGCTGAAGGCGTACCCCGCGACCACCATCATGGTCGCGGCTGACGCACTCGGCGTCGGTCGGACGTCGATGTACGCGCGCGCCAAGCGCGCATGCGACAACCCGGAGGGGCGCGGACTGCTCGCGGACGGAATTCCCGTCCTGCGGATCGGGTCACGGTATTCGATCCCCAGCGCCCCGCTGCGCGCCGCGCTGGGTCTGGAGGCTGCGGTATGACGCGCCGCGAGCAGCACGAGCGCCGCGTCCGCACCGTCCTCGCCGCCGCCGAGCACCCCGCCATCGTCCATTGGATCCGGCGCGGCCTCACCCAGCTGCAGGACATGGCGAACGATCCCGCCGGCCACGCGATCGCCCGGCGTGGTCCGCACGAGCCCGCGGCGTGGTCACCCGCACCCGACCCGGCGCACACCGCCCCGCCGACGTCGCGGTCGATCCTCCGCGACATCTGGGCACTCATCCGCACCCACGAGACCAGGAGAAACCGATGATCGAGCGCCGATACCCGCGAGCGCGGGTTACGAAGGGAAGCTGCGGCAGCTGGCATGTCGTCGGTCTCACCGGCCCCGACGCAGGCCCCGTACTGACCTGCCACCACAACAGCCAGGCGGAAGCGCTGGCGTGCGCCCAGGAGACCACCATGATGGTTCGGGCGCTCCTGCCGATCTACCTCCTGCGGGTGCGCCCATGAGCACGGGCAAGCTGATGAGCTCGGACGAGTACGGGCGGGTCGTGTGCGAGTCCGCGCCTGCGCTGCGGATGGCGATCCGCCTCGCCGGGGAGTTGGGCCTGCGTTGCGCTGAGGTCGCCCGGGTGCAGCGCGCGAACCTCGTGCGCGACCACGACGGATGGGCGCTCGGGGTCCCCGGGGGCAGTATCTGCAGGACGCGGTGGTTGCCGCTGTCGGATGAGTTCGCGCAGGCATTGCTCGACCACATCGCAGAGCACGGCCGCAGCGGATACGCGTTTCCCCACTCGTCCGCTGGCATGCCCGGTCACATCAACCCGATCCGACTGGCAAGTCGCGTGAACCTGCAGCTCCCGGACGGCGTCCGCATGCACGATCTGCGGCGTCAACAGATCATCTGGGGCGCACCATGATCGCGTTCGCCGACGAGGCCGACGGCCTGCACTTCGACGTCCCCGAGGCCGAGTACCACGCGCACCCGGGCTCGCTGTCGAGCACGGGCGCGAAGCTGCTCGCAACGCGGACGCCGGCAGAGTTCCGGCACAACCAGCTGAGCGGCCGCGCGCCGAAGAAGGTGTTCGACCTCGGCACGCTGGTCCACAGGATCGTGCTCGGCGCCGGCGCGACCATCGTCACCGTCGATGCCGCCGACTGGCGCACCAACGCGGCGAAGGCCGAGCGGGACCAGGCCTACGCCGACGGCAAGACGCCGGTCCTCGAGAAGGACTGGCGGCGCGCCGAGCGGATGGCGGACGCGCTGTCCCTGTCGAAGACCGCCACCGACCTGCTCAGCGTCGGCGCGCCGGAGGTGTCAATGCTCGGCACCGAGCCGGAGACGGGGGTGCGGCTGCGGGGCCGGCTCGACTGGCTGCGGCCGGACGCGGTCGTGGACTTCAAGACCGCCGCCGACGCCTCGCCGCACGCGTTCTCCCGTGCGGCCGGCGACTACGGCTACTACCAGCAGGACCCGTTCTACCGGGACCTGCTGGCGCTGCTCGGCAGCCCGGTCGACGACTTCATCTTCATCGTTCAGTCCACGGAGCCGCCGCACCTCGTGTCCGTCAACCGCCTCACCCGTGACGACGTGATCGACGGCCGCACCGCGAACCGTCGCGCCATCAACACGTTCGCGATCTGCACCGACACCGGCAACTGGCCCGGCTACGGCGACCAGATCAACACCATCAGCATCCCCCCGTTCAAGAAGAGGTAGCCCATGTCCACCGCACTCGCCACCACCGGCAACCGCAGCAAGCTCGCGATCACCCCGCAGCAGCGGGAATTCACCCCGGAGCAGCGCGATCATCTCAAGCAGCTGGGCATCGACGATGCCCCGGCCGCAGACCTCGCTGTGTTCTTCCACTACTGCGCGAATACCGGTCTCGACCCGTTCCTGAAGCAGATCTACATGATCGGCCGCAGAACGAAGACCGGCGGCTACCGCGGCGAGCCCGAGAAGTGGGAGACGAAGTACACCATCCAGGTCGGCATCGACGGGTTCCGGATCCTCGGCAACCGCCTCGCCAAGGCGCAGGGCCGCGGCTATCCCGTTCCGTCGCACCAGTACTGCGGCTACGACGGGCAGTGGTCGGACGTGTGGCTCGACCCGTCGCAGCCGCCGGCCGCCGCGAAGGGCATCATCACCGTCGACGGGATCACGTACACCGCGGTCGTATCGTTCGCCGAGCGCGCCCAGACCAAGAACCTCCAGGGCGGCGGGACCGCGCTCACCGGTCAGTGGGTGACGCAGCCCGCGTGGATGCTGTCCAAGTGCGCGGAGGCCGCGGCCTGGCGCATGGCGTTCCCTGCTGACATGGGCGGGATCTACGAGGACGCCGAGGTCCCCGACGTGGTCGACGGCGAGGTGGAGTCCGCCGTGCCCGTGAGCACGCCGGAGCAGGTCGCGGAGAACACGGCGGCCGCCGCGCTCACCGAGGGTGAGATCGACGGTCTGATCCGGCGGATCGAGATGTGCAACAGCAACGACGACATTGATGCGCTCCTGCGCGGGGTGAAGACGCGGCTGCCGCACCCGAACAGCAACCGGTTCAAGCAGATCAAGACGGCCACCGAGGCCCGCCGCGCCGTGCTGAACACCGAACCGCACGACGAGCCGCTCGCCGAGGCGTCGTCCGAGCCGCCCATCGACACCGAGGCGGCCGAGCAGTGATCACCACCCCCGCGTCCACTTTCCCCGTGCAGGTCGAGGTGAAGTACCAGCTCGACCCGTCCGACATCGAAGCCGAGAACGCCCGGTCGAGGGCGCTGCGGCGGTCGTTCACGCTCCCCGCGAACGACCGCCGGTTCCGCCCGGAGGCCGCATCGGTGCGGTTCTGGGACGCGTCCGGCGGCGCGTGGACCGTGATCGTCGCCGGGCCGATCCTGAAGAAGGACGGCAGCCTCGGCGCCACAACCCGGCAGTGCGCGTTCAAGCGCAACGACGCCGTGCCCCCGCCGGCGTGGGTGGTCGAGCTGGTCGAGGACGCCCGCGTCCGCGCGGCTCAGGCGATCAGGACCGAGTCGTGATCACCGCGCTGATCGTGATCATCGGCCTGGGCGTGGTCGCGCAGGTGCTCTGCGCGGCCACGGCCCGGGCGGCCGCCGAGCGGGCCGAGCTGTCGGCCCGGGCATCGTCCGCGTCGGCGGACGCCGCCGCCTTGTCGGCGACGGCTGCGGCCACATCGGCCGACACCGCGCGCCTCGAAGCACGGAAGGCGCAGCGATGACGGAGCTGTCGAAGACGTTCCAGCGTTCCCCGTACTTGGCGGCGCCGCAGTGGCGCCCGAAGTACGTGGGGTCGCGGCAGCGCGCCACGTGCGACGAGTGTTTCGCCCTGCAGCACGAGGCCGCGCAGGAGCGGCCCCGCGGCCTCGTCCGGATCATCCGCACCATGCCCGACGGCACCCGGCTCCGGCTGTGCACCGCGCACGCCGAGTTGTGGCGAGCCGCCGACACCAATCCCTCTGTGAGGACCCCCTAGAGATGTTGATGCAGACCCCCGAGCTGCGTCCCCTGCCCGACTGGTTCGGCGAGGTCGCCCATCAGGCGGCCCGGATCGCGCTCCTCGAGGAGGGCATGCCCCTCGACGTGCTCGACGGCCCGGAGATGCACGACGCCCTCGGCAGTGTGGCCCGCGCGGCGGCGGCGATCGCGCTCGAGCACTTCGGCCACGACTACCGGACCGCTGTGCCGTCCCCCTGGTCGACTGATCGCGGCGCCGTTGCCCCGCTGGGCGGCGAGCGGGCCGCACGCGACTACGAAAACGCCGTCCAGCGCGCCGACCCGCACCCGAACCACATGACTCTGTGGGACGGACGGTTCATCGCGCACCTCGACCTCGAGGCGACCGAGCTATCCGGGCTGCGTTTCCGGGTCCGGATCATCGACCGGCCGCGCGCCCGCGAGTTCACCCGCGAGCACCAGGGCGACCTGTTCGCGCGGTGGCGCGGCGGCAGCTACCGCGTGACCGAGGTGATCGCTGAGCGCAGCTACCTCGATCTCGTGCTCACCCCGTGCGTGTCCGCCATCGACCTTGGCCCCGCCCGCATGACGCCCGTCGGCGTCAGCACGGGCGCGCACCTGTACCAGCGGCTCGATCAGATCCACGACGCCGCCGGCACCACCGAGGGGGACTGATGGTCACCACTTACCCGCCCAGCCTCACCTTCCGGCCGATCGAGCGGTGGCCCGGCAAGCTCACGAGCCCGCGCCGGCGCTCGCCGTTCTCGGCGACCTGGGGGTCCACGCTGCAGCTGCTCACCGACGAGCTGCGGCACCTCGGCACGCCCGGCAGGCCTGCGGAAGCGGTGCTGCAGCTCGCGATCGGCGAGCGCGACATTCGGAATGACGGCCTACCGCGCGCGAACTCGCAGCCGCAGCATCCCGGCGTGATCCTCACCATCGAGACCTCCAAGCAGGGCACGCTGTCGTTCCCGTCGGACCGGTTCACCGACTGGCGCGACAACCTGCGAGCGATCGCGCTGGTGCTCGAAGCGCTCCGGAAGATCGACCGCTACGGCATCACCCCAGGTCACGAGCAGTACACCGGATGGCGTCAGCTCGATTCCGGGCCCGCGCCGTCGAGTACTGCCGACGCGGAGGACGTGCTCCTCCAGTTCGGCGGGTACCGCGCGCCTGACGAGTCGTGGCGCGACGTCTACCGGCGCGCCGTCAAGAACACCCACCCAGACCGCGGCGGCCGGCGCGAGGACTTCGAGCGCGTCCAGGCCGCCGCCGAACAGCTCGGAGTCGCAACATGACCGGCCCGCACCGCCCCGAGAGGGTCCTGATGAAGCCCGACCAGTTGATGCGTCTCAAGGCTGTCGACCGCGCTCTCACCCTCGCCGACATCGTGGGGGCTTACTGGGACGCGGCCAAGCTGACCGGCGAGGCCGAGGTGATCCGGAAGTACATCGCTGACGGCGCCGCGCGCACGCCGACGACGAACGCGGCTCGGATCGAGAAGCCGGACCTGGCGCTGGCTGTCGTCGACAGCGCGCAGCGGCGCGTCCCGAAGCCCGGCGAGCACCTGCGAGGTGTCCGGTGAGCAGCCTCGACGACGAGCGCCTCATGTCCCCGCGCGAGCTCGCGGAGGCGAAGGTGTTTGGCATCCATGGCGAGGAGTGGATCCGCGCGCAGTGCCGCGACGGCATGTTCGCCGGCATCGCCCGGTGGGATGGCCGCCGGTACTGGATGGACATCCACGACGTCCGGAAGGCGAAGGACGCCATGCGGCGCAGTACACCCGCCGCCGTCACCCGGGCCGGCCTCACGGCGCGTTCCGCCGCACGACACCAGACGACCAGGGCGAGAGGAACAACATGATCCCCATCGGTGGCCTGTGGCGGCGGCGCAAGGATCGCAAGACGTTCGAGGTCGTCGAGGTCACCGTACGTCTGCGGAATGTCGAGACCGGGCATTGCTTTTCGATGCCCGCCCACCGCCTCCGCGAGGCGTACCAGGCGATGCGGGGTACCCCGTGAGGTGGCTGCGGCGGAAGCCGCAACCGCAGCCCCGGCGTGCTGAGCCCACCGTCGGGTCGTGCGGTCCGTCAGGCATCGGCTCGCCGATCCGGCCCGCCGTCGTCCGCGTGCCCGCAGGCACGACCACGCGCATCCGGCGCGTCACCAGGGGGCGGCCCGCCGCGCACGAGAACGCCGCGAAGCTCCGCGCTGAACTCGCCGACGTGCTCGACACCGCCTCACCCGAGCCCGCGAAACCGGACAACGCGCAGGCCTGGGAGGTGTTCGCTCCCAATCGATACCGCCCCATCGCCGACGTGTTCCGCGACGTGCTCGCTGACGCCGACCTCACCATCCCGAACCCGCTGCACACCAAGGAGACCACCATGTCCACACCAGCATTCGAGCCGCACGACGAGCTCGACCAGGACGCCCACGACTACCTCACGAAGCATGTCGAAGCCGTGGTGGACCAGCACGCGTGGCAGCTCATCCAGCGGCTCAACGCCGACCGGCTCCAGGCCCACCGCGACGGCTGGCCGCTCGCGGAGTGGGAGAAGAGCCTCGTCGCCGCCGCACGCACGCTTCGACGCGGCGTCCAGCAGCACCGCATCGTCACCCTCGACACCGGGCAGCGCCTGTTCTTGCTCACCGAGGCCGAACTCGACCGGCAGACGCAGCTCACCAAGCAGCCCAAGGTCGGTTCGGCGGCGTGGCTCCGCGACCTCGCCGACCGACTGACCGAAGCGGCGACGTCCGCGTACCTCTCCAACCCGGAGCGCACCAACCCCGCCGTCGCTGAACTCCTCGCCGCAGCGAACCTCGCCGAACGCCACCAGCAGCAGACCGCCGCCGACGCCCGCGACCGCGAACGCGTCGAGCCGATCCTCGCCCGCCAGTTCGCGGCCATGCTCCGCGCCGGGTACCGCTCCACCTACGAACTCATCGGCGTCACGCCCGCGACACCGGAGCCCGACTTCGAGCGGGTCTGGCGGATGCTCAGCGGCCCCGAGATGGAACAGCAGATGGACCTCGCCCTGGAGCTGTACCGCGCCGGCCGCGCCGACCAGAAGGCCGATCGTGCCTGAGCCCACCAACCCTGCGCACAGTCCCGAGTTCTGGGCGGCCAAGCGACGCAGCATCGACACCCACACCATCAGCGTGTGCCGCGACATCGGCGATAGCTACGAGTTCCTGACCACCGGCGGCACCGGCTTCACCCGCAGCAAGCGGGACGTCGGCGCACAGCTGCAGCCGGGCGACATCATCGAACTGGAGACCGTCAACTGGTCGAAGATCACCGGCATGCGCGTCGGAGGCGCCGCCGAGTGGCGATTCCGCCTCACCGACGAGGATCTGGCTCGCGAGTCCCGCGAGTTCTCCGAGAACCTGCTGTGGCGGCGCGAGGATTTCGAGTGGAGGCCCGCGTGACCGTCATCGAGTGCGCCGCGTGCTGGGCGAAAGCCCTCCGCCAGTTCGCCCCACGCAAGGACATCGCTCTATTCACCAAGGAAGGCGCCACCCTATGAAGACGACCATCGCGACGAAGGACCTCATGGGTCTGCTGACCGACCTCATCCAGACGGCCGGTGACGGGCAGCTCGCCGCCGTGCACCTGCGGACCATGGCCGGGTACTGGCGGGACGAGCCGGGCCGCACGAACCTCCTCGCCGGAGTGTCCAGCTCCGGTGTGGTGGGCGGGCACACGTGGGCGATCGCGTCCGGCACGATCGAGCCGACCGTGTGGAGCGTCGACGACGCCCGCGCCGTCATCGCCGTGTTCCGGCCCGCCGTGAAACTGCACGGCCCGAACCACACCGTCGACATCGAGGTCGGCGGTGACCGGCACATCACCGTCCGTGAGACCCCGGCCCTGTTCGACGCCGGCTCCGAGTTGGCGTTCACCGGCTGGGATCCGGCCGACTACCCGTACGGGCCGATCGCCAACGCGCTCACCGCCGACTCCCCCACCCCCGCGGCTGGGGACACCGAGCGGGAGGCGCCGCACACGACGTGGGGCGGCACGGCGATGCGCGCGCTCCTCGCGGTGGAGAAGCGCCGCGGCGCGAACCTCCGACTGTGGAAGCTCCCCGGCACCGGCCGGCACCTCGCGCAGATCGGCGACGAGTGGCGCGGCTTCATTTTCGCCCGCACCGTCGACCCCGAGGAGGCTGACGTCGCCGAGCCGACCTCCGATCTGAACGTCGAGCGGGACGTGGAGGACTCGCCGGAGGCGGTCGCTGATTGGTCCGAGCGGCTGCGGAAGGGCCTCGGTATCCCGCCGATCCCACCCGCCGACGAAGGGGACGAGCCGCTTCCCGACCCGGAGGAGGACTGATGCCCGAGACCCGCACCGCGGGCGCGACCGCGTGGCTCCGGTCCGTCCAGCGCGACCCGGACGGCACCGTCACCCACGTCGGCGTGCACCGCTGGACCGGGTATACGGCGGACGATGTCCGCCGGCGCCGGCTCGCGCGGGCCCGCGAGGCCCGCCTGAATCACACCGTCGACGGCGACACCCTGACGATCACGCTGCACGACGGGCGCACCGAGACGTTCACCTTCCACGACACCGAACCACAGGCGGTGCCGGCGTGAACGCCGCCACCGACCGCGTCATCGCCAACATCGACCGCGTGCTCACCAGCGACGAGATCGCCGAGATCGTCGACGGCCAGCTCCAGCAGGAGCCCACCGGCTACGACCACAGCGTCGGCATGCCGACATGCGCGCACTGCGGCAGCGACGAGCACCACCTCGCGATCACCGCGCGCATGCACAGGATGCGCATGCTGGGCGAGCTGGACGACGACTACCGCTACGACGAGGACGAGTCGCGGATCCTGTGTCCCGGCACGTTCGCACCCGGCCCGGTCGGATTCTGGCGTGCACACGAGCGCGAGCAGGCCCGCGAGCGGCGCCGCGAGCGCGAGAAGGCACGCCGAGCCGAGATCGAGGCGGATCCCCACCGCGCAGCCTTCCTGCATCCGCTCGCCTTCGAGGTCGACTTCCACCCGTTCACCCCGGCCAACTGGGGTAGCCTCCGCGAGCTGATCTACGGCACCATTCAGACTCTCGGCCCGATCTGGGATGAGATGACCACCGCCGCTACGGCGCTGGCCGACTTCCGGGCGGCGCTCGTCGTCGACCCGGCTCACCTCACCGTCCGGCTCATCGCCGCCGACGGGCGCCCCGTCCAACTGCGCCGCGGCGCGCGCGTCATCAGCTTCCAGCCGACCGACGACGGATTCGCCGTCGAGGTCGACGCGACCTATTCGCGCCCGCTCAGAATGCCCCACCGGATCCTCATCGACGGACCCGGCGGTCCGCGCGAACGGATCGCCGGAATCGTCATCGCGCACACGTCGAGCCCGGGCGAGCCGATCCGAATCGAAGCCGCGTCCGAGCACCACACCCTGCCCACCGTCTACACCGCACCGAACCAGAGGAGCCACGATGGCCGAACCGATCGCCACCATCCCGGCAGCATTCACCATCACCGTCGCGCTCAACGGGGAAACCATCGCGACCATCGAGACCGTCAGCAGCCTGCCGATCACGATCTCGGGAACCGCTGAGCCGGGCGACATCCCGCAGATCAGCATGCAGCTCGACGAGGACAAGGTGCGCGCGGGTATCGCCGACACCCTCCGCCAGGCCGCCGACGAGATCCTCGGTGCAGCATGACCGCCGATCCGATCGTCATCACGTCCGCGGCGACGGTGGTGCTGCACAACGGCGACGGCATCGAACTGCCGGACCCGCGGGTCCGGCTCGAATACCAGCCTCCCTCGTCGAGCGCCGGCAACAGCGAACCGCACGCGACGCTGATGTTCGAACTCGACCTCGGTGTGCTCCACCAGCTCGTGATGGTCAACGTGCCGATCGCCGACCTGCGGGCGTGGGCGCGCGTCACCGACACCGACGGGAGCGCCGCCGGATGAACGACCAGCTGATCATCCTCACCCGCGAACTTCCCGCCGGCCGAGCCGGGCGCCGGTTCGCGGCGCCGCATCACGTCGACTTCGGGTTCGCGTTCGACAGCCCGGTCGATGAGCGGGGCCGGGCGACGACGTGGCGCCGGATGACCGCCCAGCGCCGCCGCTCGGTGGAGCTGACCGGGCTGGACACCCACGTGCAGATCCCTCGGCCCGAGTTCCATGACGTGGCTTGGCTGACCGATCGGCTGCGTGAGCTCGCGGAGGATCACGCCGCCCGGGTACAGCAGGCCGCGGCCGCGTACCTCACCGCAGTCCGCGCCGACGACGACTTCCACGCCCCGCGCCTCCGACGCGAGTGGAAAGACCTCGACCGCAAACCATTTCAAGCCGAGCAGATCCAGCCGCTGGTCCGGGCCGCACGGGACCGGCTCGCCAGCGGCAAGCCTCGAACCGCACAGGACAACCAGACCGAGGAGCAAGCATGACCGCCCCGAACCCGGCCGCCGACGCCAGCCCGGGCTGGCGTGGCACCGACCGCAAGGGCGGCACGTGGGTGCGGCACGAACTCGGCAAGCCCGGCCGGTGGGCGCACTTCACCGCCGACGGGAAGCTCATCTTCCGCTCGCAGGCTGAGGCCGAAGCCGCGGGCCTGGTGCCGATGGTCGATGCGCAGGTGATCGACCCGTACGACGCCGACCAGCTGGAACTCGCCGCGTCGATCCTGCGCGAGGTGCACGCCGCTGCTGATGGCCCGATCGGGCACGTCGAGCCGGCGCTGCTCCGGGCGGCTGATCTGCTGGCGGCTCGCGCGCGTGAACAGCGGCAGGCCACCCAGGACGCCGCCGACCGCAAGCTCACGGAGGACGTTGCCGACGAAGTGTGGAGCCGCGAGGAATCCGCGTGGCATATCGCACAGCAGGCAGCGCAGGCAACCCTCGTGCGCATTCGTGCTGAGCGCGCCCGGGCCGAGGGAGGCTCGAAGTGAGGATCGAGACCCCGATGATCCAGTGCGACGGGGACGACGGCTGCTGCGACGCGCTGACCGACGACTACTACGCGCAGAAGTCCGCGACGGTGAACGGGGTCCCGATCACGCGGTCCCATCCCGCGCCGGGTTGGGTCCACACCGACGACGGCACCGATCTGTGCCCTGACTGCGTCCGCGAGCGTGCATCGTGAGCGCCGTCGACCGGCTCGCCGCCATCGGTGCGGCGCACGGCAACCGCTTCCGCACCTTCCCGGACGGCCCGTTCAGCGACCGCAGGTGGACAGGGCGTTGTCTCTGCGGGCATGTGCTGGAGTGCCGGACCAGTATGGAGCCCGAGCCTGAGGGCTGGCTGGCCGAAGCGCACGGACGCCACCTCGCCGAGGTGATCGCCGCAGCCGACGGGCTAGCAGTCGTCGAGCTGCCCAAGCTGAAGCGGCGCTCGTTCGATCAGAGCTGGGATGTCGACTTCACCGAAGACGACCGGCGCGTGGACGACGAGTTCGACTCGCACGGACACGTGGCGCTGGACGATGAGGGCCGGATCGAGATCGACGTGGACGCCGAAGGCGACCTGTTCCCGGACGAGGCCGAGCAGGTCGCCGCCGCGGTCCTGGCCGCGGTTCGAGCCGCGAAGGCGGTGAGCGACCGGTGAACTCAGACTTCATCCTCGATGCGATCCGCCGCCACTGCCCGACCGCGGCGATCGTCCCCGAGGTCACGATCGAGGACTACGACCTCCCCGACTCCGGCGAGGTCACCGAGCACAGCTTCATGCCGCTCGCGGACCGGCCTGCGGGGCACAAGTACACGCGCCGCATCGACGCCCTCATGTTCGACTCCCTGGTGCGAACCGCCTTCGAGATCAAAGTCACGCGTGAGGATTTCGCGCGCGACACGTACTGGAAGCGGCGCATGTGGCAGCGGCACACGCACCGCTTCATCTACGCGGTACCGGCCGACCTCGACGTGATGAGTCCGCACGGATGCGGCCTCTGGAAGGTCTCCGGGGACGGCCGGATCACGGTGGTCAAGAAGGCGATCGTGAGCAAGACGCCGGAGCCGCTGCCGCAGTCCGTGGTGCAGCGGCTCGCGTACCGCGCCGCGAAGGCGGTGGATCATGGCGAGTGAGCAGTGCAGGTTCATGGCGGCGGCGTACCCCGATCTCGACGGTGATGACACCTGCGCCGGATCCCACGATCACACCCCGGACGTGTTCACTCTCGCCCGCGAGTTCGCGATCCGCTTCCAGGCGACGATCGGGCCATCCGAGAAGCAGATCGGATGGTTCCTCAACGACGCGCAAGCCGTCATCGAGCAGCACCCCGCCGGCGCACCCGAATATTGGCACGTCTCAACCTCTGCCCTGCCGGTTCCTCGAGAGTGCGATCACGCGATCACCGTCAACGGTGTCGAGTACCTGATCCCCGAATCCGAGAACGAGCCTTCTGTCCCGGTGCTCCGGTCGTCGTGGCTCGCGGAGCGGGGCCTGACCGAGCAGGACATCAGCGACGACGAGGCGGTGGATCATGGCTGACCCCGCGTTCGACGCCGCGCTGAAGTCGATGCCCGACGGCGCCCACCACGAGCACGCCGGGTGGGCGCTCGCCGCCGCCCGCGAGGCCCTGGCCCCGATCCGCGCGCGGCACCGCCCAGTGCCCGCCGACGCCCGCCGCGACGACGGGACCCGCGTCTGCGCGCACTGCCGCGACGACCGCGGCCTCCCGCAGCTCTGGCCCTGCGACGACGCCCTGAACGCCTTCACTACCGAGGAGATCCGATGACCTTCATGTCCGTGACCATCGCCCTGCCGGAAGGCCGGTCGGCCACCATCACCGGCGAGGCGACCAGCAACCCGTATCTGGCGATCACCCCGCGTGTCCGCATCGGCGCGGACGGCGCCCCGTCGCTCGACGACACGCTCGTCATCACCCACGTCCCGACCGGCCGGACCGTGATGGGCGGGGGCAGCTTCAACGGCACCCTGCACGAGGCCGTCGCGATCCTCGACCGGCACGCCGACTGGTCGAAGGACGCCCGGATCACTGCGGAGAACGCCGCTGCGATCCGCCGCGACCTGTACGCCGCCGGCGACACCGACCGTGGCTGGCCATGGCCCGACTGGGCCGGAGACCAGACGACGCCGGCACTCTCTGTCATCGGCACCAGCCTCGACGACGCGCTCAAGCGCGTGCAGGCGTCGACGCCGGAAGTGCGGGACCGACGGCAGGCGTACATCGACGGCGTCGCCGACCTCGACGACGCCAAGCGGAAGATCGAGACGCTGCTGATGATGCAGTCCAGCCGCGAGACGGTCGCGATGTACGGCATGGTCTACGCGCTCGCGGTGCTGCACCGGCTCGACCCGTCGACGGCCGACCGGGTCGCCGATCACCTGGTCCGCGAGTGGGAAGCGGGCGACACCATGGGCGAGTGGATGTGGCAGTGGCGCAGTGAACTCGAGGACGGAAACCCGCTGACGCTGCGCGGATTCCCGGAGACGCCGGGCGAGGAGCTGAACCATGGCTGACCGCTGCGATGCCGAACTCTGCCCGATGTGGGACGGCGTCGGCTGCCCGTGCGAGACCTTCGGGCTCGACCGTGACGACCTGCCCACCGACGGCGCGTTCTCCACCACGGCGCCCCTGCGGAACGTGGATGAGGACGCCGAAGAGTGCACGGCCTGCGGGCAATGGCGAGAGGTCGACGCTGACGGCCGGTGCGAGAACTGCGCGGAGCAGCACCGGAGCGACGTGCAGGACACCGAGGGAGACGATGATGACGAGTGATCCGACCGATCTGATCCGCGAGGCCGACGAGCACAGGCCCAGCCTGGTCGCCATCCCCAACGGGCTCGTGAAGGCGCGCTGCACGTCCTGCGGCGAACCGTGGCCGTGCGAGGTGCGCCGCCTGCGGGACGCGCTCGCCAAAATGGGGGCATGCCCGCACGATTCCTGGTCCGGTGACGGCACCGGGCGGTGGCGGTGCGACCAATGCGGAGCGGACCAAGGCACGCAGGATGTTGCCGAGGTGCGACGCCAGCTGATCCAGGCACGCGCCGCGCTGGCCGCCGCCGAGCAGCAGATCGACACCATGATCGAGAAGGGCGTCGAAGACGGCTTGTTCCTCAAGTCGCTCACCGCCGGCGACGGCACCGCGGACCTGTCGATCGAGACGAAGGGCGCCGCCGAAGCTGCGATGCTCGCGGTCCTCGACGGGATGGCGAACATGCTCGACGAGCACCGCGCTGAGAACTACGTCGAGTTCGACCTGATCCGCAGGGGGAAGCGGCCCGTGTCCGCGTGCGTGCGATGGCTGCACCACCCGACGCCGCACGAGCTACGCGTGCGGGCCGAGCGCGAGCGCGACGAGGCCCGCGAGGAGCGCGCCGCCGCGCTGGCCCTCTTCGATCGAGAGCGCGCCGCCCTGGCCCAGGCGAACGCCACGATCGGGCGGATGACCGACCGCATCGGCGAGGCGCGGGACGACGGGAACGCCACCGGCCTCGACGGCTGGATCGGGCCGGGCCGCGGCGCGGGTGAGGTCGACGACGAAGCGATCCGCGCACGCGAACGCTTCATCCGCCGAGCCGCGCTCGAGGACCAGGCCGCGGAACCCGCCGACCCGCCGGCCGACAGCGTCATCCGCAGCACTGAGGAGGAGTGAGCCCACCGTGTCTCGACCGACCCGACGCTGCAGCGCCTGCACACGCAGACGTCCGCACGAAGCCCGCGGGCTCTGCAAAACCTGCTACTACCGGCACCGCCACGCCGGAACACTCGACCAGTGGCCGGTGGTCGGCCGCCCGAAACCCTGCGACCTGCAGCTCGGCGACCCCGACGATCACGACCCTATCGCCGTGGAGCGCGCCCTCACCGCCGAGCACGGGCCGCCCCGACAGCCGTGCCCCGTCCACGTCACCGACCCGAGTGATCGCGCCCAGATCGTCCGCCTCGTCGCCCAGGGGGAACTGGCCCGTACCCTCGCCAGCCGGCTCCTCCACTGCTCCGCGCACACCCTCGACCGATACCTCGAGCAGATCACACGCACCGCACAGGAAGTGACCGCAGCATGACGACCGCAGTCGCTGAGCACCGGCCCGCGACGAAGCCGCGAAGGTACCGGCACGACGTGCTGACCGCCCTGGACGCGTTCTCCGGGTTCGGCGGACTCACCGAGGGCATCAAGCGCGCCGGGTTCGAGGTGATCATGGCCGCGAACCACAACCGGTACAAGGTCGAGGTTCACGAGCGGAACCACCCCGAGGCCGAGCACTGGATCGCCGACCTGGTCGACGAAGACTCTGCCGACTACCACGACGTGCGTGACCTGCCGCGCGCTGATCTGTTCGTAGCCGGCGTGTCGTGCGTGAACCACTCCCAGGCGAACACGAAGAAGGCGTACGCCACCGGAGCGTCCCTGTTCGACATGGACGACCCCGAGTACGAGGAGCGGGTGACGAAATCGGAAAGGGACAGGGCCACAGCGAATTGCGTGCTGCACTACGCAGAACGGCATCGTCCGCTGATGATCCTCGTCGAGTGCACCACCGAGCTCGTGTCCTGGGGGCTGGCGGTGCCGGGACGCAAGAAGGTCGGCGACGGCAGCACGTACAGGTGGTGGCTCAAGCAGTTCGAGAACCAGGGCTACCGGTACCGCGAGCTACGACTGAACAGCATGTTCTTCGGTGTGCCGCAGTCCCGCGACCGGCTCTACATCGTCTTTTGGCTCAAGGAGATCCCCGCGCCGGATCTGGACCACTGCCCGCTGTCGTGGTGCCGCTCGTGTGACGACGCCGTCGAGGCCGTCTGGTCCTGGCGTACCGGGGTTCCGCCGACGGGATCGGTCAGGTACGGCAAGCAGTACGAGTACCGCTGCCCCCGCTGCCACCGCACCGTCTCCCCGCCCGCGACACCGTCGCTCTATGCGATCGACTTCAGCAACCTCGGCACCCGCATCCGGGACCGCGAGTCCGCCGGCCTGCGGAAGCTCAAGGACACCACGTACGCACGCGCTGGCCGCTGCCACAGCCGGTTCGGAGACTTCCCCGCGGTGCTCATGCCCGCCAAGGCGATCCGCGGCGCCGAGAAGCACCCGTGGGAGCCGATGGCGACGCAGACCAGCCAGCAAGAGACCGCGATCCTCTCGACCGGGGCGATCATGGTCGCCGCAGGCAACACGTACGAGCGTGCCGGTTCGGACTGCCGCTCGAGGGTCCTGACCGAGCCGCTGTGGGCACAGACCGCCACGAACACCTTCGGCCTGGTGACCCCGCCGATCGCGATGGCGGTCACGAACTACCAGGGCGCGCCCCGTGGCATGAATGAGCCGCTGCCGACACAGGGCGGCTCAGAAACCATGGCGCTGCTGTCGTCGGGCATCATCCCGTTCCGCCGGCACACCGTCCCGACCGTGCACACCGAGGCGATGCCCACCGTCACCAGCGAACAGATCCCGGGCCTGCTGACCGCGGCTGGCTGGTTCAAACAGAACGGATCCGGCGCAGACGCGACGGCACCGCACCCCGTGACCGACCCGCTCGGCACGCTCACGTCGCGGGACACCACGGCGATGCTGCTCGCGCACTACCGGCAGTCCCTCGCAGAGGTGGAGCTCGACGACTGCTACTTCAGGATGCTCGGCCCGCACGAGGTCGGCCGCGGCTGCGGGTTCGACCCGAACTTCGGTGACCACAAGGGCACCTTCGAGGTATGGGGATCCGACCGCGACCAGGTGGACGGGTACGGCAACGCCGTGTCCCCGCCGGTCGGAGAGTGGATCGGCGGACGCCTTCACGCGGCCCTGCACGGCGGGATGGTGACGGCGTGAACGACGACGGATACCGGCTTCTCACGCCAGGTGAGGTCCGCCGCGAGACGGGCATTCCGGAGGACCACCCGGAGGGCCTGTTCGACCTGCCCGACGGGTACGAGCCGACCGAATCGTACGAGCTCTCCCGTGGTGAGAAGCGCGCCCGCACCGTCGAGAACCGGATCCTCGCCGGGCAGCACCCGCTCGCCTACGGCGGCCGGCACCTCCCACTGCACCCGGACGCGCCTCGCACGGTCGACCGCACGGCGCCCGGCCCGCGGTGCGGCACCTGCGCGCATCGCGAGAATCAGCGCTACCACGACAAGACGTACCCGAAGTGCATGTTCGGCAACGGTATCCGCGTCACGGGCTGCGAGTCCTCCGACGTGCGCGCCTGGTGGCCCGCCTGCCGCGACTACAAGGAGGCCCTGTGACGACCGCCCCGCCGATGGCGTACTTCGGCGGCAAGACCACGCTCGCCGACCGGATCGCCGCCATGATCCCGCCGCACGGCCACTACCTGGAGCCGTTCGCCGGGTCGCTCGCGGTGCTCCTCGCGAAGCCGGTGAGCCGCATGGAGACCGTCAACGACCTCGACGGCGACCTCATGACGTTCTGGCGCGTCCTGCGCGACCAGCCTGACGAACTGGCACGCGCCTGCGCGCTCACTCCGCACTCCCGTGCCGAGCATGACCTCGCCTACGTGGACGACTACGGTGTCGACGACGTCGAGCGGGCCCGCCGCGTCTTCACCCGTATCAACCAGGGCCGCGCCGGCACGCTCCGCAAGACCGGGTGGCGGCACTTCGTCGCGCCCCGAAGCCAGAGCATCGGCATGCCCGGGTACCTCGAGGCCTACGTCGATCGCATGGCCGCGGCCGCCGAACGCCTGCAGCACGTCAGCCTAGAATCCAGGCCGGCCCTCGACCTCATCGAGTCCTACGGCAGCAAGCCCGATGTCGCGATGTACGTCGACCCGCCCTACCTCGCGAGCACCCGCGCACCCGGCGTGTACGCCACTGAGATGGGGACCAAGCCGGAGCACGCTGATCTCCTCGGTGCGCTGCTCGCGTGCGCCTGCGCTGTCGTGCTGTCCGGGTACGCGAACGACCTCTACGACGACGCTCTCGCCGGATGGGAGCGCATCGAAATCCAGACCATGACCGGCAACGGCAGCAACACGCTCGCCCGCACGGAGGTGCTGTGGAGTAACCGGCCGATCTCAGAACCGACTCTCTGGGAGGCGCTGTGACCGCACTATGCCCGCCCGCGCCCCGAAGCGACAGGAAGGACCAGTAGAAATGGCCCACGACCACGCACGCATCAACCTCGCGATCTGGGGCGACGAGGACTTCACCGACCTCTCCCCGGCCGCGCAGCACCTCTACCTGACGCTCTGGACCAGCCCCGGCCGCTCGTACTGCGGCGCCGGCGACTGGCGCCCCGGGAAGCTCACCCAGCTCGCCCGCGGATGGACGATACCCCAGATCGAGGCGGCCGCTGCTGAACTCTCCTCGCAGCAGTTCCTGATCATCGACAGCCTCACCGAGGAGTGGTTGCTGCGCTCGTGGGTGAAGCACGACGGCTTGTGGCGCACCCCGAACATGGCCGTCTCGGTGGCGATGGCGCGGTCCGAGGTGGCGTCCAAGGCCCTCCGCGGGGTGATCGTTCACGAGGTCCGCAAGCTCGCGGAGAACAACCCTGACGCGGCCGGGTGGAAGCGCGCGGCGGTCCGCGACATGCTCTCGCAGAAGGCGGTCGACCCGGCGACTCTTCCGCCGTTTCAGCCGACCCCAACCCCAGACGTAACCCCGGAGCTAACCCGGGCTCCAACCCCGCCCGTAACCCCCACTCCAACCCCAGGCCTAACCCTTGGAATCGGTAGCGCTAACCCTTGGGCTAACCCCACCGCTAACCCCGACTCCAACCCCGGCCCTACTACAGCTACTACTACGACTACAGCTACATACAGTGGTGGTTACGTAAGTGGGGAACGGTACGACGCGCGCGAACCCGGCCCCGGCAACGAGCCACCACCCTCATCGAGTTGCCCGCGGCATCCGAACGGCACGGCCGACGCCTGCGGCGACTGCCGCGCCGCCCGGCTCGCCGCCGAGGAGGCCGCCGCGGTCGCCAAGGCCCGCGCCATCGAGGCACACCGAGCCGAACGTGACGCCGAGATCGAGATCCGCCGCGCCGCCATCGCTGCCTGCGCCCTGTGCGACGACCACGGCTACCGCGGCGCCGTCGTCTGCGACCACGTCGACCGGGCAGACACCGCCGCCCGCGGTATCGCCCGAGCCCGCGAAGCCCTCGCCCGCCGAGCACCCCAGCCCGAAAGGAATTGACCCATGCCGATCACCCGCCGGCACTTCGTCGTTCGCACCCTCCCCGACGGCACCATGCGCCGCGTCTCCGACCTCCTGACGCTCGAGGAAGCCGAGGCGAGCTGCGAGAGCCTCAACCGCGGCGCCGACGCCCCCGAGTTCAGCGTCCACCGAGTCGAGGAGCACCGATGAGCAGCATCCGCACGACCCGCAGCGTCAAAGCCGAGGGCTCCGGCAGCGGCCCCACCCTCGCCGAACTCCGCGAGTTCCTCGACCAGACGAGGGACTGGTCGCCCACCACACGGGTGACCCTGTACCAGCACGACAGCCGCGACCAACGCGACGGATCGACGTGGCGACTCACTCTCACGGAAGGCCTCTGAACCGATGACCCAGGCCAACGTCGACGGCTACTTCATCACCCGCGAGGAGATGCGAGCCCTGCAGGCCGACCTCCGGCAGGTCCCCGACCTCGTCACCGAGCTCGACAACGCAATCACCCGGCAGACCGCATTCGGGGACTTCTCCGACGCCCGCCCCGCCGACCCCGAGGAGGCTCCGCTCGAATTCAACGACCACGCCTCCGACGTCGCCATCGAACTCCACGGCGCGGTCCGCAACGCCGTCATCGCCGTCTGCACCCAGCAGAAGCAGGTCCGCTGGCCCGGCGAGGGCCGTGCACCCGCATACGCCCGCTGGCTCGACCGGCACATCATCGATATCGCCCTGACCGAGACCGCCAGCCACATCGCCGAGCATGTGCACGCCGCGGTGAAGCGGGCCCGCGGTGCCATCGACCGACCCGCACCCCTCGAGTTCGCCGGACCCTGCCAGTCCGACCTCCCCGGCGTGCGCTGCGACGGCGTGTACGTCCGCCCCGGCACCGACGCCGTGAAGTGCCTGGGATGCGGCGTGGCCTGCGACATCCAGCAGATGCAGAACGAGATGCGCGCAGAGCTCGCGTCGCACCTCTACCGGCCCGCAGAGCTGGCAGCGGCAATGTCGATCTACCTCGGCACCGAAGTCCAATTCGAGCGGATCCGCAGCTGGATCCGCCGCGGCAAGCTCCTCCCCGCCGCGGGCCGCAACGAGGACAAGACCTCACGGTTCCGCCTGAACGAGGCCATCGAACTGTGGAATCGCAGGCCGACACGCCGCACTGCATGATCGGTACTTGACACGTTGACCAAGGTTCACTGATAGGCTGAGGCCGTAGGTCGAGTCAGGTGGGTAGACATCCTGGTCTCGGCCTACAGTCGTCTTCCGCCCAGAGCTTCGGGCTCTCCGGCGGTCGCTGCCCCGACAGTCGCCAGCCAGCGCACGGGCCAGCATGGTTCCCCGGCAGGGTGTCGTGCCGCTCATCACGGCCAAGCCTCCCACCATGGCCCCACCTCTCCAGTCCCGTGCAGCCCCGACCAGCTTCCCCATGGCCGGGTCCGCGCGCTGGGGCTCCGGGCGCTGCACCCGCCGGGAACCACACCAACTCCCCGACCGCCGCTACCACCGCGGCACCACCGGGGACCACGCCGCCGACGGGGCGGCACACCCGCCGGGCCGTTGACGACCACGCACAGTCCGGCCCGGCGCTGAACCACTCCGATCAGCCGCAGGAGGCACGGACCATGCACGGCACCCTCGACAACCCGCTGATCGGCGAGCGCATCACCCGCAACCACCCGCAGTACGACGCGGTCACCAAGATCCTCATGCGATACCCCGAGCTGCGCATCCCCGCCCGCCCCGGGATGCTCCGCGTCCCCCACGAACGCGTCTGGCGCAACGGCCGCGAACTGCTCGTGCAGGTCTGGCAGATCGACGCCGACGGCGACATCCGCCTCAACGAGGCCCGCACCAAGGCCCTCACCGAACCCGAACTGCTGCACATCCCCATCGACTGACCGATGCCCAAGTCCACCGCCGCCCGCGGCTACGGCTGGCAGCACCAACGCGAACGCGAACGGTGGAAAGCCCGCATCGCCACCGGCACCGTCACCTGCTGGCGCTGCATCGAACGCGGCGTCCCGCACGACGAAGCGCTCATCGCCCCCAATGAGCCCTGGGACCTCGGCCACGACGACAACGACCGCCGCCACTACCGCGGCCCCGAACACCGCGCCTGCAACCGAGGCGAACCCGCCCGCCGCCGAACCACACCCCAGCCCCACAGCCGACGCTGGTGACCACCCCGCCGCCACGGCCCCGGTTCGTTCGGACCGCGCCCCCGGGGGGGTACCCCACCCCGCGCAACCCCACAGCACCCGGCCCGACTCCGGCGGTGAGTCAGCGATCTCTCTACCGCGATTTTTCTTCGTTTTGCTTTTCTTTCCCGGTATCACGCGTGGCGCGAATGAGGATGTGCCGCAACAGCTTTCGTGCACCGTAAATCGTTGCACGCCAACAGATTCGGAGGTGACATGATGGCTGCTCCACGGAAGAGGGCGCTGCACGCGGTCACCCCGAATGACAAGCCCACTCCCCCGCCGAAGCCGAAGCAGCTGACGCTCACGGAGGCGATCGCGAGCGGCGACTACACGGAGATCCTGCGGGCGCAGCGCCGCGACATCGTGGCGTCGCTGCCGAACGAGAAGGGGCCAGCGAAGGCGGCCCTGCATCGCCAGCTGGCGCTGATCTCGAAGGAAATCCAGGCGCTCGAGGAGCGTGCCGCGCAGGCCGCCAACGAGGACGCCGAGGGCGCCGCCGTCGACGATGAAGCCTGGGACCCCGAAGCTCTCTGACGTCGCACGGCGGGTGGTCGCGCCGTCCGGGATCGTGTCGACCGGCTGGCCTGCCGTGGAGTCGACCTGCCGCACGAAGCTGGGGCTGACGTTCGACTTCTGGCAGGACCAGTCCGGTCGGCTCGCGTTGGCGAAACGCGCGGACGGGAAGCTCGCCGCGACGATCGGCGGCGTCGGGATGTCGATCTGCCGGCAGGCGGGGAAGACGCACTGGTTGACGGGCCTCGTGTTCGGAGTCAGTATCAACCGCCCGCGCACCTTGACGGTGTGGTCAGCGCACCACGCGAAGACGCACGGCGAGACGTTCCTGGCGATGTGCGCGTTCGCTGAGCGGCAGCGGGTCGCTCCGTACATCGAGCAGGTTTACAAGGGCTCCGGCGACGAGGAGATCAGGTTCGCCAACGGCTCGCGGATCCTGTTCGGCGCCCGCGAGCACGGGTTCGGTCGCGGTATCCCGGGCGTGGACATCATCGTCGCCGACGAGGCGCAGATCATGTCCGAGCGCGCGGTGGACGCGATGATCGCGACGATGAACACCTCGGACTTCGGTCTGGCGTTCTACATCGGCACGCCGCCCCGGCCGGAGGACAACTCGGAGTCGTTCACGCGGATGCGGACCGAGGCGTGGGACGGCACGCTCGAGGACGCGGTGTGGATCGAGTTCGGTGCGGAGCCGGGGGCCGACCCGAACGCTGAGGCGACGTGGGCGCGAGCGAACCCGTCGTATCCGCATCGGACGCCGCGGGAGTCGATGTTGCGGCTGCAGCGGAAGCTCTCAGCGGAGTCGTTTCTCCGTGAGGGGCTGGGGATCTGGTCGGCGACGGCTGTCAAGGGCGCGATCGACGCGGACCTGTGGCGCGACGCCACGATGGACCCACCGGAGACTCTCGAACAGCGGATTGCGTTCGGCGCGTATACGAATCTGTCCCGCACGCGCTCGGCGATCGGTGCCGCGCAGTACACCAGTGACGGCCAGATCCTCGTCGAGGTCGTCCCGGCCGCCGACGGCGTCGAGTACACCGACCTGCCCGGCACCTCGTGGATCCCGCCGAGGATGCACGCGCTCGACGAGAAGTGGTCCCCGGTCGCGCTCGTAGTCGACGGCTACTCCGCAGCAGCATCGTTGCTGCCGGACATGGAAGCGCTCGGCCTCAAGATGACCGTGACGCAGGCCAAGGACATGGCACGGGCGTGCGGCATGGTCTACGACGCCCTCGTTGAGGGTCGGTTGAAGCACCTCGGCCAGATCGGCCTGACGAAAGCCGCGCTCGGGGCGAAATGGCGTGAGCTCTCGGACTCTCGCGCCTGGGACAGGAGAGACAAGACGTGCGACATCACCGAGCTGGTCGCGATCACGTTGGCCGTCTACGGGCTGATCACGCAAGGCGGAGAACCGAAGGAGGTGGAGCCGTGGGGCTTCTTCGAGTGACGACCACGCGCCTGTGCGCGCTGCTCGCCCTCCTCGGCTGCATCGCGATCACCGTCGGCGTCGGCCTGGTGTGGTCTATCGGCGGCGCCTGCATTGTCGGCGGCGCTCTAGCGGTAGTGGCCGCGGTCCTGCTGTTCGACCCGGCGCCCGGTAGCCGCCCGTGAACCTTCTGGCGCGCCTCCGCGGCAGCGAGCGGTCGGAGCGGATGACATTCGACCAGTACGCGCAGCTCCTCAACGGCTACGCGCTGCAGAGCGGCTACATGCAGCCGATGCTGCACCAGACGCTCGCCGGGGAGGCGACCGAGCGCCCGCAGCCCACGTTCGAGGGCCTGGCCCGGGAGGCGTATGCCGCGAACGGGGTGGTGTTCGCGTGCATGCTGGTACGGCAGTTGGTGTTCAGCTCGATCCGGTTCAGCTTCCAGTCGTTGATGTCGGGCCGGCCCGCTGACCTGTTCGGCACAGGGGACCTGCGAATCCTCGAGCGGCCGTGGGTGGGTGGCACCACCCAGGACATGCTGTCGCGGATGATCCAGGACGCGGACCTGGCGGGGAACAGCTTCTGGGTGCGCAACGGCGATGAGCTGGTGCGGCTGCGGCCCGACTGGGTGGAGATCGTCGGCCGGCGGCGGATGATGAACGGCGGGCAGGTCGGCTTCGAGAAGCTCGGCTACCTCTACAGCGAGGGCGGCATCGGGAACGATCCAGTCCCCTTCCTAGCCAGGGACGTTGCGCACTACGCGCCGATTCCCGACCCGCTGGGCCGCTTCACCGGCATGTCGTGGCTGACGCCGATCCTGCGGGAAGTCCAAGCCGACCAGGCGATGGGCCAGCACCAGCGGAAGTTCTTCGACAACGCAGCGTCCCCGAACATGGTCGTCAAGCACGATGCGCTGGCGGACGTGGAGAAGGTGAAGCGGTTCGCCGAGCTCATGCGCGACCAGCACACCGGCGCGGAGAACGCGTGGAAGACCATGCACCTCTACCCCGGCGCCGACGTGACGGTGGTCGGTGCCGACATGAAGCAGATCGACTTCAAGAACGTCCGCGGCGCCGGGGAGACCCGCATCGCCGCGGCGGCCGGAGTCCCTCCGGTGATCGTCGGTCTCTCCGAAGGCCTGGCGGCCGCGACATATTCGAACTACGGGCAGGCGCGGCGCCGGCTCGCCGACGGTACCGCGCACCCGCTGTGGCAGAACCTCGCCGGGTGCCTCGAGCGCCTGGTGCCGCCACCTCGCCAGGCGGCAAGGCTCTGGTACGACACGTCCGATGTGCCGTTCCTGCGCGAGGACGAGAAGGACGCCGCCGAGATCCAGCGGGTCCGCGCCGAGACGATCAACACCCTCATCACCGCCGGGTACGAACCCGACACGGTGGTGAAGTCCGTGGACGCGAACGACTTCCGACTGCTGAAACACACGGGACGGGTGAGCGTGCAGCTCCTGCCGCCCGGCGAACCCAAGGGCGGCGGCACCGCGCCGGACGCCGACACAACCCCCGCTTCGGAGGAGGCGCCCGCGTGACCACCAAGACGACCCCGCGGTCCGACCTGTGCCGGTCGGTCGCGTTCACCCGCGACGACAGCGAGCACGGTGACGGCCGCACGTTCTCCGGCTACGGAGCCGTGTTCAACAGCCTCACCCGGATCGACTCGTGGGAGGGCACGTTCGACGAGCAGTTCGCGCCGGGCGCGTTCCGCAAGACGATCCGCGAGCGCACCCCGAAGTTCCAGTTCGACCACGGCCGGCACCCGCTGCTCGGCTCGGTCCCCATAGGCGTGATCACCGAGATCCGCGAGGACGACCGCGGCCTGTACGTCGAGGCGCGGCTCGGGAAGCACGACCTGATCGACCTGATTCAGGAGGCGATCGAGACCGGCGCGATCGACGGCATGTCGATCCGGTTCTCCGTGGTCCGCGAGGAATGGCGGGACAGCACTGGCGCGATCGTCGCTCCGACGGAGGTCGACGCGATCCTATGGGGCAACCACCCCGAGCGTGGCGTGCTGCAGCGCACGATCCTCGAGGCCAAGCTCGACGAGGTCGGCCCCGTGGTGTGGCCCGCCTACAAGGACACGACCGCCGGAGTGCGGTCGTCGATGGAGCCGGTGACGATCGACCCGGCCCGACTGAACGAGCCGGCGGAGCGCCGCCGGTTGATGGAACTTCTGCTCCGCGCCGAGGTACTGGGGCAGACCGCCCGTGAGGGCGATTCGTCTGACGATGAGCCGCGAGACGCCGATGAGGTCGTGGAGCACTCGGAGGAGGACACCGACACGCCGCCCGGCACCGATGAGGTCGCCGAGCACGAGTCGTCCGACGCGCCGACGGATGACGTCGACGCCGCGCGGGCCGCCGCGGAGGCGCGCCTGTACCGGGACGCCCTCGACGAGGTGTCCGCGACCCGAGAAGCAACCCCACCCATGAAAGGAATCTAGGCAAATGGCTCTCACTCACAAGCAGTGCGTCGAGCGCGAAAAGAACATCCAGGAGGAGCTGGAGCGGCTGGCCGGCAAGCCGGAAAAGACGAAGGACGATCACCGGCGGGCGCTGGATCTGGTTGCCGAGTTCCGCGAGGTGCACCAGCGCCGGCTGGGGCTGGAGCATGACGCGGCGGTGGCCGAGGTGCGGTCCGCGATCGCCGGCGCACCGGACCCGTCGAAGGAGCGCGAGGAGCGGCACATCGAGGTCGTGGACAACGACGCCTCCTCTCGCTCGTTCCAGGGCGGCGCCCCGTCGCTGGGCGGCAAGTTCCGCAACCCGTGGGACACCTCGATGGTTCGGTTCGGTCAGCCCGGCGCGGATGTCGAACTGCGGCACCGTGCGGAGGACGCGATCGAGCGGATGCCGTACGCCGACAGCAAGGTCCGCGAGGCCGCAGCCCGGTTCGTCGAGCGCGACGGATCGCAGCGCAACTCGGTCGCCGAGATGGTGCTCGGCACCACGAGCCCCGAGTACATGGCCGCGTTCTCGAAGGTGGTCCGGTCGAACGGCAACCTCGCCGCGCTGACCGGCTCGGAGCAGGCCGTCATCGCGCGTGCGATGTCGCTGACCGACGCGAACGGCGGCTACGCGGTCCCGTTCCAGCTCGACCCGACGGTCATCCTGACCGCGAACGGCTCGTTCAACGAGGTCCGCAAGATCGCCCGCGTGGTGACCGCCACCGGCGACGCCTGGCACGGGCTCAGCTCGGCCGGCGTGACCGGCTCGTGGGACGCGGAGGCCGAGCAGGTTTCGGACGACAGCCCGACCTTCACCCAGCCGACCATCCCGGTCCACAAGGGCGCCGTGTTCGTACAGCAGTCGTTCGAGGTCGAGGCCGACGCCGGTCTCGCCGCGGAGATCGGGCGCATGATCGCGATCGAGAAGGACCGCATGGAGTCGGTCGCGTTCGTCACCGGCACCGGCACCGGACAGCCGAAGGGCGTCGTGACCGCACTCGCGAGCACCGCCGCCGAGGTCTCGCCGAAGACCGCGGGCACGCTTTCCCTCGAGGACGTGTACGCCCTCGACGCGGCCCTGCCTGCGCGGTTCGCCTCGAACGGGTCGTGGCTCGCGCACCGCGCGATCTACAACAAGCTGCGCCAGTTCGATACCAACGGCGGTTCGGCGCTGTGGGGTCAGCTCGCCGAGGGCCGCAAGTCCGAGCTGCTCGGCCGCCCGGACTACGTCGCGGAGGCCATGGCGTCCGCGCCGGCCGCGGACACCAACGTGCTGGTGTTCGGTGACTTCCAGAACTACGTGATCGCCGATCGTTTGGGCACAACTCTTTCGTATGTGCCACATGTATTCGGCGCTAACCGCCGTCCGACCGGTGAAAGTGGCTGGTACGCGCACTTCCGTGTGGGTGCTGACGTGGTGAACCCGGGCGCGTTCCGCGTCCTCTCGCTGTAAGTTATCCCTCACCTATACGAGTACGGTGGGGGCATGGAGATCCCCGTGTCCCCATCGCTCGTTTGCTCGATCTGCGGCGAGCGATACACGCCGAAGCGGGTCCGCAAGGACTCGAAGTACTGCGGTGAGAAGTGCAAGAACCGCGGGATGCACCTGGCGCGGAAGGCGCGCGGACCGAAGATCGTCACTACACCCTGCGGGATCACAGGGTGCGTGCGTCCGGCGAAGTGGGAAGGCGCCCAGCTCTGCGGCATGCACTACCGCCGCAATCGGCTGACCGGCGACCCCGGTGGCGTGGAGTCGCTACGCAGCGGCCGAACGGGTGTCGCGCCATGCTCGGTGGACGGCTGCGACCGGAAGTACTACGCCAAGGGCCTGTGCTCCATGCACTACAGCCGTAGGCGCCTAACGGGTGAAGTCGGCGAGGCCGAAGCGCGACGTTCAACACCTACTGCAGACACTGTGTGGCGGTGGATGGACCCCGACAAGGGGTACGTCTACCTCACCTACCCTGGTGAGCGGCGGGTGAAGGTGCTCGAACACCGCGCCGTCATGGAAGAGCATCTCGGCCGACCGCTGTGGCCGGACGAGAACGTCCATCACAAGAACGGCGACCGATCTGACAACCGGATCGAGAACTTGGAGCTGTGGACCACGTCGCAGCCCGCGGGCCAGCGCGTCGAGGACAAGATCGCCTGGGCGCGTGAGCTGCTCGCTCGGTACGAGGCCTAACTAGACCAGACCACGCGGAGGGGACGATCCGGCTGAGATGCCGGTCGTCCCCTTCGTCGTGCCCGCACTACCCAAGGAGGCACCTATGGCGCACCGCTGCACCAACGCTTTCAGCACCGCCGACCGCACCGTCGCGAACGGGGCACTGATCGAGGACGACGATCCGATCCTCGAAACGCACGGCGCGCATTTCGCGCCCGTGGACATCCCGGCGGCGCCGGCGCGCGAGACCGCGACCACGGCCGAGCCGCGCGAGACCGCGTCGACGGCCGCGCCGCGCACGAAGTCGGAGCCGAAGAAGCAGGCGCCGAAGGCATCCCCGGCCGCCACGGACAAGAAGGCCGCCGGTGGCGCCGCTCCCACCGCTCCTGTCGAGTGACGCCCTCGCGGCGTACCTCGCTGACCCGCAGGACACCCGGGTAGCAGCGGTCACGGAGTGGATCCGTGGCCGCTGCGGGTGGCACATCGCACCGTCGGTCACCGAGACGGTCACCGTCGACGGGACCGGCACCCACGTCATCGCCCTGCCGTCGTTGCACGTCACCGACGTGGCCGCGGTCGTCGAGAACGGCACCCCGGTCCAGGTCGAGTGGTCCACCGTCGGGCTGCTGCGGAACCCTCACCGCTGGTCGGACCGGTGGCGATCGGTGGACGTGACGTTCACGCACGGCCATCCCGCTGTGCCCGCCGACCTGGCGAAGGTCGTCATCGAGTCCGCGCTCCGGATGCCCGAGCCCGGTATGTCCGCGGTGAAGAAGGTGGGTCCGTTCGAGATGGCGTCGCCCGTCGCGTTCAACCCGGAGGAGCTGGAGACCATCGACCGCTACCGGCTGCTCCCCAACCCATGAGCGAGCAGGTGATCCGCCATCGCGGGGCGCGGCGCGACGATGACGGCAAGCTCACGGGGTCGTCTACGGCCACGCTGCGGGCGTACGCGGTGGCACCGGGCGGCGGAGCGCACTACAGCGACCGAGCCCGGTCCGGGACCACGGTCGAGTTCACCGTCTACTTCCTCCGCCCCGTCGACCTCACCAACGACGACGAGCTGACGGTGCGCGGCCAGCGCTGCACGGTGGTGGTCAACGAGTGGACGTTCGGCGGATTCGACGGCCGCGAGGTCCTGTGCACAAGGAGCGCCGGATGACGCAGCGCGTACCCGCCGACGTCGCGCAGCTCATCAAGGATGAGCTGAAGGCCCGTGCGGCGACCGCGCACCCTGAGCTGACCGTGAGCCTTGAGTGGCCGGGGAATTGGGCACTCGGCTCCGGCCCGGTGCTGCTGATCGCCGATGACGGTGGCCCGATCCAGTACCCGGTGATGACATCGCCGATGGTGCGGGTCACGTCGTTGACCTCTGGGCGGGACCGCACGTACGCCAACTGGGCGTTCAGTCAGCTGTTGGGCACCCGCATCCCTGGTGTGTCGGTGATCCTTCCGACCGGCGGCCGCGGCTTCCTCGAGGCCCGTGACCCCAAGACCAACGGTGACCTGACCTCGTTCACCGTGCGCACCCGCGTACGCACGACCCCGCTGTAGAGGAGCCATCGTGAAGATCGCGCGAGACACCAAGGGGCTCATCGGCCTCGTCTGGATCGTTTTCATCGCATCCATGGCGACGACGGCGCGCAACAGGTACGGCATGACCGACCTCACCACGATCACGCTCTGCCTGGTCCTGTGCATCTCGGTGTACGTGGTCGCCACGCACAACAACAAGGCGGGCTGACATGGCCGGCTTCAAGATCAAGCTGCGCTCTGCTGGATTCGGGAGGATCGCCAAGCGTCCCGCGTCCCGTGCGGTGACCTCGAAGGTCGCGCACAGCATCGCCGCGGACATCGACGAAGCCCGCGTCGACGAGTACACCACCGACCGCGCGGTCAGCGCGGTCGTCGTCCCTGCGCACATGCAGGCCCGGAACGGCGCGCTCACCCGAGCCGCAGCACGAAACGGGATCTCCGTCTCGTGACCTGATCGGCGGCGTCCGCCGTCGGCACCATCCACCCCCAATCCGACTGTCGGGCTGGGGGTTTCCTATGTCAAAGGAGACTCACCATGGCCGGTAACCCGGACAATGTGAAGCTGTGGGACGGCGCTGACGTGCTGATCCTCGACAAGGCCGGCGCGCTCGCGTCGACCGACCTCCCCGCCAGCGTGACCGACCCGTTCCCCGATCCGTGGGACTACGTCGGCCTCCTCAACGGCGACCAGGGGTTCGAGAACTCTCGCGAGTGGGACGAGACCGACATCACCGCATGGGGGTACGGCGTCGTGAAGGTCGCGTCGAAGAACCTCAAGGTGGAGCGGAAGTTCACCGCCCTCGAGGACAACGACACCACGTTCGGCATCATCTGGCCCGGCTCCACGAGCACCGCGCTCGTCGTGCCGAAGCCCGCGTCGAAGTACATCGCGTTCCAGCTCGTCGACGACCTCGGCCAGACCACCCGGTACGTGTCGAAGCTCAAGTCCCGCATCTGGGCACCCAACGCCAACCAGAAGGAAGGCGCCGCAGACGGTTACGAGTTCACCGCCCGCATCTTCCCGAACTCGGCGAAGGAGCTGTTCCTCGTTCAGCGGTCGGCGGTGACGCCGTGATCAAGGTCGAACTGACCACCGACACCGAGGATTTCCCCGCCGGGGTTGTACTCCTCCTCGACGAGAACAGCGCCGCCGCGCTCATCAACCGCGGCGACGCCAAGCTCCTCGACGACGAGCCGCCCGTGCCGGTGGTGGAGTCCGGCGGAGCCCGGGCCCGCGCGATCAACGCCGCCGCGGCGGCCGCCGATGATCCGGGCGACGACGCACCCACCGACGACGGCCACGCCGAAGGCGCCGACGAGACGCCCACCGACAAGCCGGCCACGAAGAGTGGCCGCCGCACCAAGACCGCTGAGGAGAAGAACTGATGGCCAAGGGTGAGAAGATGATCGAGGCCGCCGAGGCCGAGGTCGCCGAGCACGAGACCGCGGACACCGCCGTCGAGGCGGAAGCGACCGGCGCGAAGACCATCGCCGTCGAGTTCGACGGGCTCACGTACACCGTGCCCGCCCTCTACGAGGAGTGGCCCACCGAGGTCGAGGAGCACATCGAACTCGGCAACGAGTCGCTGTCGCTCCGGGCGCTGCTCGGCGACGAGCAGTGGGCGCTTTTCGCGGCGACGAAGCCCACCATCGGGAAGCGTCGCGCGCTCGCCGCGGCCATCATGAAGCGGTTCAACGCGGGAAACTGACGCAGCGCGTCAGCTCCTGGGGCATCCTTCCCGCCCTGCTTGGTCTGCTGCGGCACCAGGCGGGGCGGGTGGAGTCCGACCTGTCGCGCTTCCACCACATCGACTACCGGGACCGTTGGCGGCTCGACGAGTTCGGCCGCCCGAAGCTCACCATCCGCATGATCGGCGTGCGTCTGATGGACCTCCCCGCAGATAGTGCACTCAACACGTACTTCCGTGGCGGCGCGACCGCCTGGACGCTGAACGATCACCTCGTCGCCGACCTCGTCGAGCACCTCACCGGCCGCAAGTACATCGCCCGCCCGGGCGCGACCAGCGAGCAGGACGAGAAGGACGAGCGCCGCGAGAAGCGCCGCCAAGAATCGCTCAACCGCGCTGCGCGGCAACGAGCCCGCCGCGGTGAGGCCGCCCAGCGGCCACCGGAGATCGACGCCGCGATCGAGATCGCGCGCCGCAACGCTAGACCACGAGAGGAGTAGACCGCAGTGGCTGAAAACATCGGGTATGCAGCGCTTCCCGTCATCCTCTCGTTCCAGGGCGCCAAGGGGCAGATCGAGCAAGGCCTCGGCATCCCGATGCAGGCGGCGGCCAAGAAGGCCGGCCGTGACGCGGGGGACGCGCTCGCCGCCGGCCTCGCCGCCGCCAAGGCGAAGGTCGAGACGAGCACCGCGAAGGTCCTGTCGGCCCGGAACAGGGAAGCCGACGCCGTCGGGAAGGTGCGGGTCGCTGAGGCTCAGCTGCAGTCGCTCCGCGACCGCGGGATCACCGACGCCGGGCGGCTCGCCGCGGCCGAGGAGAAGGTCAGTACCGCGCGTCGCAACGCTGCGGCCGCCGCCACGGCTCACGCCAACGCGACCGGGTCACTCGCGAACGCGCAGAAGCAGGCCGAGAAGGCCGCGCAGGCCGTCAACGACCAGACCACGGCCCAGGCGCGCAGCGTCTCGCTGCTCGGCACCGCCGCGAGCAAGACCGAAGGCTCGATGAAGGTCCTCGCGTCGACGGCCAAGCTCGCCGGCGTCGCGGGCGGCGCGACCCTCGCCGCGCAGCAGGTCAAGGAATCCCTGACCGTCGGCATGGACTACACGCGGGCCCTGAACACCATGCAGGCCGTCAGCTCCGCGACCGCCGGGCAGATGCAGCAGGTCGCCGCCCGGGCCCGCGAACTCGGGCAGGCCGCGGATCTGCCGAATACGTCGGCGCGGGACGCCGCGCAGGCGATGACCGAACTCGCCAAGGGCGGCCTGTCGGTCGACCAGTCGATGCGCGCCGCGAAGGGCACCCTGCAGCTCGCGGCGGCCGCGGAGATCAGTGCGGGTGAGGCGGCGACGATCCAGGGCCGGGCCTTGCAGACGTTCGGCAAGGACGGCGCGTACGCGGCCAAGGCTGCCGATGTCCTCGCCAACGCGGCGAACGCCAGCACGGCGGAGATCACCGACGTCGCGTACGCGCTGCAGTCTGGTGGCCTCGTGGCCGCGCAGTTCGGCCTGTCCATGGAGGACACCGCCGCCACCATCGGCGTGCTCGCCAACAACGGCGTCAAGGGCAGCGACGCCGGCACCTTGCTCAAGAGCGCGCTGCTCGCGATCACCGACCAAGGCAAGCCCGCCCAGAACGCGATCAAGGAACTCGGGCTCACCCTGTACGACGCGCAGGGAAAGTTCGTCGGGATCCGGTCGATGATGGATCAGCTCGGCGCCGCCGCGAAGCGCATGTCGCCCGAGCAGTTCCAGGCCGCCGCCGCGACCCTCTACGGGTCGGACGCGATGCGACTGGCCGGCGTCGCCGCCAAGGACGGCGCCCGCAGCTACGACGAGATGCGGCTGGCCGTCGACCGGCAGGGCGCCGCCGCAGACGTCGCACGTGCCAAGACCCAGGGCCTGCCCGGGGCGCTGGCCCGGTTCAAGAACACCGTCGAGGAAATGCAGCTCAGCCTGTACGACGTGATCCAGGGGCCCGCGTCGAAGGCTCTCGACGTCCTCGCCGACGGGCCGGAGCGCCTCGGGAAGCTGTTCTCGTCCGACCGGATGCGTGGCGGCGACACGAAGGACGCCCTGTCGTCGATCGCCGCCACCGCGAAGGAGGCGGCGCCGTCGCTGCTCACCCTCGCCAAGACCGCCGCGCAGGCCGCGGGCGCGTTCGGCGTCGGCACGTGGAGCGTCGGCGTCACCGGCCTGCAGGCCCTGGCGACGGTGCTCCGCACCGTCGAGCCGCTCCTCTCGTCAGTCGCAGGCCTGGTCCGCGACAACCAGACTGCGGCCACCACGCTGCTCGCCGCGTACATGGCTTACCGGGCGCTCCCCGGGGTGCTCGGCGCGTGGAAGTCGGGACTGCAGGGCGCGACCGCGGAGGGCGGGCGGCTCGCGTCGGCCGCGAACCTCGCTGGCCGCGGCGCGAACTTCCTCGGCGAGCAGGCCCTCGGCGTGCGGGACAAGCTCTCGGACGTCGCAGGGGCGGCGGGCCGCGCGCGCACCGGGATCACGAACCTCACGACGTCGTACCGCGACAGTGTCCGCTGGATGCAGCAGGCGAACCCGACGACGTCGACCCTCGGCCGGGTGCTGTTCGGCACCGGCCGGGAAGCGGCTACCGCGTCCGCGCATCTGCGGGTCCTCGGCAGCAACGTCGCAGGCGCGGCGACGGGTGGGCTGAACCTGCTGAAGGGCGCTGCGGGTGGCGTCGTCAGCCTCCTCGGAGGGCCGTGGGGTGCTGCTCTCGCCGTCGCCGGGATCGCCGGCACCGCGTGGGCGTCGACGGTGCAGGAGCAGGCGCAGACCGTTGATCAGTACCGTGCCGCGCTCAAGGATCTCGCCGAGACGCAGAAGGCGACCGGCAGCAAGCTGATCGCCTCGCGCGGCGCGGTGACGGCCGAGGTGTACGCGGACCTGACGAAGCAGGTCGACGGGTACCGCCAGTCGGTGGAGCTCGCCAGCACCCAGGACGCGAAGTGGACCGACAACGCCAAGGATGTCTTCGGCGACATCTTCGGCGGCGGAACAGTATTCGACAACACCCGCACCAAGCGCCTCGACGAGGCCGCGGGGCGCGCCCAGGTCGCGAAGAAGGCGCTGGACGGGCTCGGGATCACCTCGCAGGACCTCGGCAAGCGTCTCGGCGGCTCCGAGGCCGAGTGGAACAGCTTCGTCGGCGTGCTCCGCTCTACCGGCGACGGTGGGCGGCTCGCCGCTGAGGGACTCGCTGACCTCCGCGACAAGTTCACCCAGCAGCAGGGGCAGGCGCAGAAGCTCGCCCCGGGCGTCACCCAGCTCGGTGACGCGATCCGCGTCATGGGCGACAAGACCGCATCCGCCGGCGACAAGTTCAACGCCCTCAAGGCCGCCATGGACGCGATGAACCCCGCGCGGAACAAGGTCGAGGCCGTCGCCCAGTTCGCCGAGTCGGTCAAGAAGGCCGGTGAGACCGCGGCAGGGCTTGGCCCAGTGGCCCTCGATAAGACGGGCGGACTCGACGGGCTGAATGCCAACAGCGCCACCTTGGCGCGGACCTTGTCCGACCTCGCCGACAAGGCCGGGAGGGTCGCGGCGACCGGTGAAGATATGGCGGTGGTCAACGCTCAGAACGAGGCTGTGTTTCGGAGTCTCGCGGCCTCGAGCGGTCGTTCGGTCGACGAGATTCGCCGATGGTACGACGAGCTCGGCGGCAAGACCGTCACTCTGACGACGCAGCTCGCGGGCGCACCGGAGACTGTGCAGGGGCTCGCCAAGGTGAAGGCCACGTTCGACGCGTTCCCCGACAAGAAGACCGTCACGGTCGCTTCGTCCGAGGTCTCCGACAAGACCCGGAAGCAGCTCCAGCAAATCGGGTTCACCGTCAACACCCTGCCTGGCGGACAGAACGTAGAGATCACCGCCAACACGGATGCGGCGCTCGCGCAGCTCAAGGCCGTGATGACCGCGGTGACCGACATGCCGAAGGGCGCGGTCGTCAAGGTCGATGCGCCCGGCGGCAAGAGCGTGATCGACCTCCTGGACAAGATGAACATCAAGGCCAAGGAGGGGAACGACAAGACCATCGAGATCGAGGCCCCGAACGCGCCCGGCGTGCTCGAGAAGCTGCAGGCGCTCGGTCTCGCTGTGCGCAATGACAACGGCAAGACCATCGTCGTCACGCAGACCGGCGCGGAGCAGGTCCGGGAGACCATCAACGAGCTGACGAAGCCGTCGACGAAGACCATCACGATCAACCAGCTGTACACGGGGATGGGGTCCGCGCCGACGGCGAGCAATCCGCTCGGAACGATGCCGACTCCGAACGCGAATGGCTCGATCACCCGCCGGTACGCCAACGGCGGGATTGACGGCCCGTTGCCGTCGCAGGCTGTGATGCAGCGTGGCCGGGGCCGGGGCCTGTTCCAGTGGGCGGAGGCGGAGACGGGGATCGAGTCGTTCATCCCGTGGGCCAAGCAGAAGCGCGCCCGGTCGACGATGATCCTGTCGGAGACCGCCCGCGCATTCGGCTACCAGCTCGTCGACAGCAACATCTTCAAGCAGATCCGCAGCTTCGAGGACGGCGGGATCAGCGTCGACGACGTCAAAGCGTTCGCCTCCGGCATCACCGCAGGCAAGTACACCTTCGGCGGCAGCCCTGACAGCTGGGACACCGACTGCTGCCTCGTTGCCGAAACGATGGTGTGGGGGCCGAACGGGCCCACACGGATCATCGACCTCCGTCGCGGAGATCTCGTGTTCTCGTTCGAGGACGGCAAGCTCACCGTGAACCCGGTGGCCGCGCAGTGGTTCTCGAAGGACCAGGAGACGTTCAAGGTCCGCACCCGCCGGAGGTCGATTACCGGTTCGGCGAACCACCCGTTCCTCACCCTGACCGCCATCGGGGCTGCCCGCCCGCGCCGCGGGTCGGGACGCGAGTGGCACGAGCTCAAGGACGCTCTGCGTCTGCGCGGGTGGACCGCGAAGAAGTTGTCGGACCTCAGCGGCGTCCAGAGGTCGGTGCTGTCGACGGCGATGAGCGGCAAGGGGCCCGTGTCGGTGAACGTCGTGGAGAAGGTCGCGGCAGCGTTGGGGATCGCCCCGAGCGAGCTCGACAACGACGGCACCCTCACGACTCGGGATGCGCAGCCGGCTCGATACGAAGTCCGGTGGAAGCGTCTCGACGAGTTGAAGCGCGGCGACATGCTGATCCAGCCGAAGGAGGCCCGCCCCGAGTTCGTCTCCAACACGCTCCCTTCAGGCCGCCCGATCGGCCTGAATGAGGCCTGGCTACTCGGCCTGATCGTCGGCGACGGGCACGTCGACCAGCGCTACATGAGCATCTGCGTCTACGGTGCCATCCGCGAGCGGGCCACCCCGATTGTCGAAGCGATGGCGAATCATGCCGGGCAGAGCCGCTACAGCCGACGGGCTGCATGGTCTGAACGGCACGGCCTCCGGGTTCAGAGCGTGGAGCTCTGCCGAGAGCTGGCCGAGGCGGGGTTCCGGCGGCCTGGTCACGAGAAGAACATTCCGGACTGCGTGTGGGGTTGGGACGAGGTTCGCCAGCGGGCGTTCCTCGATGGCTACTGCGACGCGGACGGACACCGCCCGGCCGACCCGGTGCGCCACGGAGCGCGCACGTACTCTTCGTGCTCGCGGCATCTGATCGACGATGTGCGGACCCTGCACATCATGCTCGGCGACCCGGTCACCAACGTGACCGTGAACCAGCGGCGTCGGCCCATCACGATCAACGGCGTCCGGGTACGTCACGCCCGACCGCTGTACACGTTCGCGGTGAGTCACCGCTCTGACTCCCGTGCTGGCATGTCTCAGCACATCATCCGTCTGGGAGTCGCGGAGTGGATCGATGCGGGCGACTTCGACATCGCCCCGGTGATCGACGTGAAGCCGCAGGGGGTTCAGGCGACCTTCGATATCGAGGTCGCGGGGGCGCACAACTTCATCGCTGACGGCGTGGTGGTCCACAATTCGGGCGCACAGTCGAGGATCGCGAACTTCATCACTGGCAGCTCCGGCCGCTTCAACACCGGATCCGCTGGCGCCGAGCTCGCGCGCCGCGGCTTCATCACCGGCTCCCCGCCCCCGGGGACCGCCGCGTACTTGATCGGCTGGGTGAACGGTGGCCCTGGCGGCGGTCACGCGACCGGGGCGATCATCGACGCGGACGGCACCCGCACGAACGTCGAGATGGGCGGCCAGAGCGGGAACGGCGGCTACGGTGCCGGCGCGGGCGACCCCTCGTCGATGCCGAATCAGGCGTGGATCTCTCTGCAGGGTCAGGGCGGCACGGAGTCGGGCTCGGGTAGCGGCTCACTGTCGACGGCGACATCGTCCGGTAGCTCCTCGGCGGGTGGCGGTTCCGGTGGCGGCGTGCAGAAGTACAGCTTGGGCTGGTGGATCGGCCGTGCGCTGTTCGGCGACGTACCCGGTGTGTTCGGGTCGGGCGGGTCGGCTCTGTCGACGGCGGTCGACAAGACCGTGCGGAAGGCCGTCGATCCGAAGAAGCTCCGCGAGGCCAAGGACAAGGCCGACGACGCCGAGATGAAGGCCGCCGAGGCGCGCGCCAAGCAGGCCGAGGTCGACAAGAATCCGAAGTCGAAGGCCTCGGCGAAGCTCGCGGCCAAGAACCGCGTCGACAAGGCCGAGCGTGACGCCGCGCAGGCCAAGGCCGACTACGAGTCGATGCAGCAGGGGACCACGAGCTTGTCCGCGGCGAGGAAGACCAGCGACAAGACGCTCGCCGCCGCCCAGTCGAAGGCGGCGGACGCCGAGAGCGCGGCCGCCGTGGCACGGACGAAGCTCGCCGAGCTCGAGGCGGACCCGAAGGCCACCGCGGCGGCCAAGCTCGCCGCGAGGAACAAGGTGACCCGCCTCGAGCGGGATGCCGCGCAGGCCAAGGCTGACCTGTCGTCGGCCAAGGGCGAGACCACGGCCGGCGGAGGGAAGGGCTCCGACGAATCCGAGATGTCGAACGCGCTGGCACCGCTCAAGGACTTCACGAAGATCCTCGGCGGCGGCGTCCTGGAGACGCTCGGCCTAGACGGGTCGTGGCTGCCTGACCTGCAGAACCTTGGCCTGGTGAAGATGGCGTCGGCGCTGATGGGTGTGAAGTTCACGCCGCCGCCGTGGATGGAGGGTAAGGAGGCGCCGCCGCCGTGGCTGGCCGGGGCCTCGGTGCCCGCGCCGGCCTCGACGGCGCCGACGATCGGCCCGGGAATGCCGCTCCCCGTGCCAGGTGGTGCGGGGCCGGTGATCGACGCGTCCACGACGATCAACAACCCCGTCGGTGATGTGACGCGGATCGTCAAGCAGGCCCGCCGCGCCGCCCCGGAGCAACGGACCCGGCTTGCCGGCGCAATCCCCGTCGGACGCTAGGTCGGGCCTTCTCCTTCCGGGTACTGCAGTCGGGCACCGATACTGCCGCCGGACGTAGGGTGCTTCTGCGCCACTTCGAACACGACGACCTTGCCGTCCGACTTGCGGTATCCGGCGTTGCACACGAACGGCCCTGGATCGCTTTCGACCGTGGGCTTTCCGTCGTCGTCCCACTCGTAGGCCTTGTTCGCGACAGTCTTCTTGATCTCAAGATGCCCTGTTACGGTCCATCGCTCAGTCGCCCTTGTTCCATCGGTGAGGGTCGCGGTGAGCCCGTTGAACACCAGCGAGATTCCGGAGAGCCTCTGGGCGTCTCCCCACGTCGTCATCGAGGTCTGGTTCGAGGCGTCGATGCAAGCCTGAGTGACCTTATCTGCGGTGCTCGGCTCACGAGAACAGGAACCGACCGCCACCATGGCCAACACTGCTGTAGCCACCCAGATCTTCTTCGTCATCGGCGCGAGGATACAGCCCGGTTTAGGCAGGGATGCCGGAAAGGAGGGCATTCGTACCCGCGGGGGATGGTCTAGGCGTCCTTCTGCGTGTTGCTCGCGTCGTCCTGCGCTGGGGAGTCGGCGGGGGGTGCCTGCCGGCGGGTGCTGAGACTTCGTCCCAGTTCCGCGGCTCGTCGGCGCATCGCCGCGCGCGCTGCCTTTCGTCGCTCAAGCTCGCGTTGCTTCTCGATCGCAAGGTGCGGTCGACCACCAACGCCCAATTCCGCGACGGTCGTCGCGACCTTGACGAGGTCCTCGACAGCGTCGACGAGGCTGTCGAGGTCGCTGATGACGTCTTCGATGTCATCCTCCTCGTCATGGCCCATGCTGGTTGCCGCCATGAACTCAACGTTGTCGGCTTCCAGCGCAAGCTGGACCATCAGGTCGGGTCCGAGCTCCCAGGCGCCGCGGGGGCGGGAACCTCGTGGCCCGATCCCGAGGTCCTGGGGGTCGCGCCCCTCGTCCGGTGCGGGCGCGGTGGTTGGAGCTTGGAGCAACAGCTCTAGTTCGTCGGCGGCGTCGTCGCGGCCGGCGTCCCGAAGCTGCGTGGGCGTTGCACCGACTACGCGCGCCATCCTGGCCAACGTATCGCCGGGCGCCCGCACGGGGACCGCGACGTCCTTGGTTTCCTGGCGGTACCCGCGGACGATCTGGCGCCAGCGCGAGTCGGAAATCCCAGCCCGCTGGGCTGCGCTACGCACCGACAGCTTCGGGCGCGCCTCGGTGCGCAGACGTTCGATCAACTCCGCTTCCGGTGGTTGCGTCGGTTCGCTCACGTATCCAGCGTTGCACCCGATCGGGTGCGAAGTCCAACCTGCGCACCTTCCTCGAGGGTTCGCAGTCACACCGACGTGACTATCGAACAGCCCTGGTCGGGGCGCTATTGAGCACGTTCGCTGGAGTGTTGTTTGACGTGCGCAGACGTACGCACTAGTTTGATGTGAACCAGGCCTGCCTGGTTCACACACAGAGAGGAGGTGCCGCCGTGAGCGAGCTACTGCTCCACAACCCCGAGTTCGATCTCCCGATCGAGATGGACGGCGACACGTTCAGGGTCCAAGGTCCGACCCTCGCCCGCTACCTCGGGCACCGCGACGCACTCGACATGGTCCGGCAGCTCGCCGACGACGAAAAAGTGCTGGTCAAGGGGTACGGACTAGAACGTACCCCCGGCGACCAGGGCGTTTGGTGGGTCACCGAGGCCGGGTTCTACCGCATCGTCGGCCAGCGGCAGGCCGGTCGCGTCAAGGACCCCGTCATCCGCGCCGGCGTCATCCGCTTCCAGCGGTGGGTCTTCCACGACGTGCTCCCGTCGATCCGCCTCCGCGGCAGCTACACCGTCGACCAGTTCGCCACCTGGTCCGCCGACGAGATGTGCGCGCAGATCCGCCAGCAGGTCGGATTCGACTTCTACCCCGCGACACTCGGCCGCGCGCTCCGCGACGCCGGGATCCTCAAGCAGAACGGTGCACCACACCGGAAGTACCAGCACTTCTTCCACCACACCGGGACCGCCTGGCACTTCCACCCCGCCCACTTCCGGCAGATCGTCCAGATGATCGCCGACGCCCGGCAGCGGATCCTCAACGCGCAGTTCCAGCTGCCCATCTTCATCGAGGAGGTGCAGGCGTAGTGGCGAAGAAGCGGATCAGCGAGTTCGGCGTCTGGCAGGAGCTGCGCGTCATCCGAACGAAGGACGGGCAGTCCCTCGCGGAACTGTCCCGGAACAGCGGCGTCTCCCTCTCGTACCTCTCGGATCTCGAGGGTGGGCACCGGTGGCCCAACCCGGCGCAGCTCAAGAAGATCGCCGCCGGCCTGCACTGCCCGGTGAGCGTCCTCGAGCGCGACCCGATCTACGACGCCGACGGGCAGACGATCGCACTCCGCGAGCTGGTGCGCGCGGTGGTCGACGAGGAGATGGACCGACGAGGCGTGACCGGAAAGGCTGCGTCAGCGGCATAGGAACGGCCCCCATCTGCGCCAACAGGTGAGGGCCTTGAAGAACTTGTGAAGGAGTTCCGATGAGTAACGATAACAGTTCCGTCAATAGACGAGACCTGACCTTGGCCGATGCTCGCGATGAGCGTGACCAGCTGGCCGGCCGTGTCGACGTCCTCGACCGGGTGGGCGTGCTGCGCACGCTGCCCGACGAGATGCACGTAACCACGCCGATGGTCGCGGAGTTCTACGGCGTCGGCGTCGAGGCGATCAAGAGCCTCGTCAAGGACAACCGAGACGAGGTCGAGACGGACGGGTACCGCGTCGTCATCCGGTCCGAGTTTGAGAGGTCCTTCGGGGACCCCGCAAATCTGATCGACCCGCGCGCCCGCCAGATCGCGCTGTTCCCGCGCCGGGCGGTGCTCCGCGTGGGGATGCTGCTCCGCGACAGCGAGACGGCCCGCGCGGTCCGCACCTACCTGCTCGACGCCGAGCATGACGCGCCGGCCCGGCAGCTCTCGGAGGACGAGAAGCTGTTCGAGGCTTTTCAGATCCTCACGCGCCGCAACGATGCGCTGACCGAGAAGAACGCCGCGCTCGTGGAGCAGATCGAGCACGACCGCCCCGCCGTGGAGTACGTCAACACCCACGTGATCGTGGGCGACGACGTGATGCTGATCGAGGACTGGGGCCGCACCTACGGGCTCACCAGGCCGCAGGTCTTCGCCCTCCTCCGTGACGAGAAGGATCTGATCTACCCGAAGCACTTCGAGCGGTGGTCGGAGAAGAAGAACGGCAAGGTCGTCGAGACCGAGTACCGGCCGCGCGCCGGGAAGCAGTCGTTCACATGGTTCGACGTGAAGGAGCAGCGTCACGCTCCGCGTCGGAACAACGGGCAGGCCCGCAAGACCCTCTACATCAAGGCCATCCACGCAGTCGACCTCGCCCGCCTCGTCGGCCTCCTCCCGAACCTGGAGGCTGCATCGTGAACGTCGGGAGGATGTACAGCGAAGTCCCTGACGACGGGCGGGACTGGCGCGTCGTGTCTGAGATGGTCGATGGGGTGCCTTACCTGTCGGCGCTCGGAATGTCCCTCCTCACCGGGTGGGATGAGGATGTCCTGAAGAGGGAAGTTCAGTCGACCGGGCGCTTCCCGGAGGAGGCGCTGAAGTCGGGGAAGCGGCTGGCTTCGGAGGCTGCCGCCGTAGTCGGGGACCGCGATTTCGACGGCTGCCTGGCGTACCGGGCCGCGCAGATGGGCTACGACCTTGCGAACCCGTCCGCGTTCGAGATCTACGCAGCGAGAACTATGGACGAGGCGACGGCATGAGCGCGCCCGAGCAGAGGGTACGAAAGTCATGTCCCGAGGACGCTATTTGGGGTGTGCAGATTGTTACGCTCGTCGTGCGGAGCGATGGTCGAGCCGCTGGTCGGCAAGGCCCAGGGCCTGCCGCCTCCCGGAAGGGTGAACGACGTGACAACAGACAGTGAGGCGCGGGCCAAGCTGGAGGCTGTGCGCGAGCAGGCCGACGGTGTGGCTGCCCTGAACCGATTGGTGGAGGAGCGGCGGCGCGAGGCTGTGCTCGCCGCCCGCGAGGCGGGTATGACCCTGACGGAGATCGGTCACGCCCTTGGGCTGACGACCGGCCGCGTGAGCCAGATCATCAGCGGCGCCCCGCGGTCGACACGTTGACAGAAAGAATGGCCCTGAACACGCTTACCGCGCTAAAACTCATGCTACCGTAGGTAGCGCAAACGAAAACACCAGCCCCGGGATCACTCGCCAAAGTCCCCCGGAACCGGTGCCACAACTCGACCCTGAAAGGGGTACAAGCATGTCCGATGGTATCAACTCTGGTATCACCCCGCTCGTCACTCTGGTGGACGGCGAGGCCGTCACCACCTCCCTCGCGATCGCCGAGGGCACCGAGAACGCTCACGCGTCCGTGATCCGCCTCGTGCGCGACAACCTCGCCGACCTGCAGGAGTTCGGAAGGGTCGGTTTTGAAATCCGACCCTTCGAGACCGCCGGCGGTACGCAGACGCGGGAGATCGCGGTCCTGAATGAGCCGCAGTCCGCGTTGCTCATCACCTACATGCGGAACAACGACCGCGTCCGCAACTTCAAGAAGAGGTTGGTCGCCGCGTTCTACACCCTCCGTGCTCGGGCGGTTCAGCCCGCGGTCGACGGTGCGAGCCTTACCCGGCTCGAACTCATCCAGATCGCGATGAACGCCGAGACCGAGCGGCTCGCCCTGGAGCAGAAGAACGCGGAGCTGGAGCCGAAGGCGGAGGCCTTCGACAGCTTCCTCGACTCCACCGGCAAGTACGGCGTCGGCGCCGTCGCCAAGATGCTCGGCACCAGCCAGAACAAGCTCTTCCGCGACCTGCGGAACGCTCACGTGCTCATCGCCAAGGGCGCGATGCGCAACACCCCGTACCAGCAGTACATGCGGTACTTCGAGGTCAAGGCCCACGAGTACGAGCGGTCGAACGGCGAGATGGGCTGCTCGTACACCACCTACGTCCAGCCCGCGGGCATCGACTTCATCCGCCGCAAGCTCGGCCTGCCGTCGATCGACCCGCAGCTCGCCCTCAACGATGCCGCGGACGGTGCGGCATGAACGACGTGATTCACCTCCTCGACCGGGGCATCGTCGGTACCGGAAAGCCCGGCACCTCGTACTGCGGCGAATATCGAGCCATCTGGCGTCGCCCATCAGAGGTGGGCGCCACCGTGCCGTGCCCGCTCTGCTATCTGGCGCACGAACTCCGACAGGAAGTCCGCGCGAACTCGGCAGCAACATTGAGTTCCTGACCAACTGAACAACCGACCCACGAAGCCCCGTTCACCACCTCGGTGACCGGGGCTTCGGCGTTGACACTCCGAGGAGGTGACCAATGGTCCTGCCTGCCGACACCCGATGGGAAGCGCTCCCGGCGCAGCTGCGAGACGAGAACATCACGTTGAAGATCCTCGGGGCCAACGGTGAGCTGTGGCACCTGGCCGGCCCGCATGCGGGCGCTGAGGGCGCGATGATCACAGGCGCGGTGGAGGGGCTCGGGGAGATCCCCGGTAAGGGTGTGTGGTCGGAGACCGCGAACAACGCGCCGTTCTTCGAGCGGTGGGTCGACGACCGGCTGGAGATCCACTTCAGTCTCCTGCTGATCCAGGATTCGGAGTTCGGGTGGGCGGGGACGCGGCGGCGGTTCTTCGAGGGGGTCAAGCCGGATACGCCGGCGTGGTTCTCGGTGACGTCGCGGACGTGGGGCGAGGTGTGGGTGCCGTTCTACCGCGACGAGATGGTCACGACGTTCGAGGACGACCCGACCGCGAACGACAACAACCTGTCGATCCACGAGCTGACGCTCGCGGTGTCCGGAGACCCGCGGTGGCGGCGTCCGGACTTCGTCGCCATGTGGCAGAACAAGGGCCAGAAGATCGGATCGATCCGGGTGGTGAACCGTGGCACCGTCCCCGCGTGGCCGTATTTCATCTGCGAGGCGCCGGGGCGAATCCTGTTGCCGGACGGCCCGAACGCGGTGATCACCGCAGAGGATGCCGCCGACCATCAGGACTTCCCGGGCGTCCTGGGCCTGTTCCGGCTCGGTGAGCTGCTGCCGGATTCGTTGCGCCGCCGCCGTCGCGATCCGAAGACCGTCGTCGATGTCACCCTGTACGCGGGTGAGCACACGCTGATCGACACGGACCCGACGCACCGCATCGCGATCGACTCCGGTGACCCGGTGAATGACCCGTGGCTGGAGTGGATCTCGAACTCCGAGCTGTTGCAGATGCTCACCGGGAACGCCGGCGACCGATCGAAGTCGGTGATTCGCCGCCTCCGGGGCCAGGGGTTCCGGGTGCCGATCCCGGCGCAGTCCGAAGCGGTGCTGCAGGTCTCGCACTCGCGGGTGGGTGGCCGGATCTGGGCGGTCGTGCCGCAGAGGTTCGATCATGCCCTCTGACGTCCTCGAGGTCGGGCCGCTGCTCGAGCAGCAGCGGTACGCGTACATCAACCGCCCGCCGCTCCAGGAGCTGATCCGGGTGTGGGACAAGGACTCGCAGCTGCTCGCTGAGATCGCTGATCCCGAGGACGCGGTGTGGGAGGAGCTCGACGACAAGGTCGGGGCGTGCGAGGTCACGATCGTCGGTGAGCGGTTCGCGTGGCTCCGCCGGCTGCTGACGCAGGAGACCCCGGTCGGCGAGACGCTGCTCATCACGATCGATCCGGATCGGAACAATCCGCACGACTGGGAGAATCGTTGGGCGGGGTGGATCGACGATCTCGACGACACCGAGGAGGCGGGCGAGCCGGACCGGCTTGTGCTGCGCTGCACCAGCTTCCGGGACCACCTGAACTTCATCAGCGTCGCGTCCAACCCGATCATGCCTCCGCAGGCCCAGGTGCCGAAGATCTTCATGAACGGCGGCGGTACCGCCTGGACGTGCGCGAGCACCGCGTTCTTCAACCTGTTCCGGATCAACACGCTGAACGGGTTCTGGCCGGTCCCCCGCAACTGGATCAACCCGACCACCTGGCTGGAGAACCTGCACATCCTCAACTGGCCGGTGCAGGTCATGCCGATCAACCCGCTGCTGGACCAGACCCGCTGGTGCACCCTCTCGTCGCGGTGGAAGAGCCTCGAGGAGGTGCAGGCGCCGCTCCTCAAGGACGCCGGTGTCACCTGCCGCGTCTACTGGTGGATGCCCGGCGACCCGCCGCCGTACGCCAAGTTCTTCGGCCCGGAGCTCGGTGAGAAGCTCAAGCCGACCCGGCCGTGCGCGATCATCAGTTACGAGGACCACTCCGGCGTCGAGGGCCCGACCGGCACGGTGCTGGACGGCGGTATCAACCTCGCCGCGGCCACCCTCGATGATCTGCTCGGCGCGACGCTGATCCCCCTCGACGGAAACGGCGACGGGATCCCGGAACCGTTCTTCCGGAAGCTGTTCATGGTCGCACCGAAACCGTCGCCGTTCACCTACCGGGACGCTGCGCACGGCGGAATCGCCAAAAGCACGATGTCGATTCATAAACGGCGCGCCGTCAGCATTGTGACGGGCGGGAAATCTCCACAATGGCTCAATCAAGCCATTACGTTCGCCATCCGATACGGGCTTTCGCAACTCGCGCAGGTGATCAACTACGGCGTCGGCGCGTACCAGCAGTACGGCACGGAAGGTCTCGACAATCTCTACCAGGGGCAACTCGACGACGTTTTCCTCGCCTTCCAGAACTACATCAACCCTATCGCGTCGATCGAGGCCGGGCCGTACGCGCGGAACGAGTACTTCGAGTCCGGGTCCGGTTCGGCGTACACCGTCTCCGGGTTCCAGGCGCTCGCCGTCGGCGACGCCAAGAACAAGGCCTATGTGTCGTTCAAGCAGGACATCGGCGATATCGCGCCGTTCGTCCTCGGCAAGGACTTCGGGCTCGGTCACCGCGTGAACATCGAACGCAACGGGATCCTCTACACCGACCAGGTCAAGGGCATCAGGCGCGAGCGGAAACGCGGCGCGCCGTGCCGCCCGATCCTCACTGTCGGCGACGACACCCGCGAGGAGGAAGGCATCGTCCGCGCATTCCGGTCGATCGGTGACGTCGCCAATTTCGCTGCGCTGATCGCCAGCGCCGGAGACATGTTCTGAGAAAGGAGATGGTGTGACGCAAGTATTTCCCGATTTCCCGTATGAGAAACGATTCACCAAAACGCAGATCGAGGAGATCACGGAGAATTCGGAGAAGCTCGCCGACGCATTACGTGACGCGGTCGCGCCGAACGGTGCCAGCCTCTACATGGACGAGGCGTACTTGCGGTTGCTGTGCGTGCACGGCGCGCTTGCCGGGGTCCGTGTGCACCCGGAAGAGGCGTACATCGTCGCGGTGAAGGTCCCCGACGAGCACCACCGGTTCGCCGATTCCGTCGAATGGACGCTCCGCGAGGACCTGCCCGTGGATTTCGATGAGAAGCAAGCCGAGGAGGAGGCCCGCAAGATCGCCGAGGCGATGTCGAAGCGGCTCCCCGACAACGTGCGCCGGCACACCGCGAAACTGCTCGCCGCCGGATTCGATGCGCTCGCCAACCCGAAGGAGAAGGACCAGTGACCTCTGTGCTTCCGTCCGCGCCGCTGTATATCGGCGAGAAGCCGGTGAACTGCCGGTTCTACATCATGGCGCGCCGGCCGGGCGACCCTTCGTCGATCGTGGGCACGTTCACCGTCGAAGGCGACGACGCGGTGCTCGTGCTCAACGCGCTCAAGGGCGAAGACGGTGAGCGGGGCCTGCCGGCGCCGATCATCCGGAAGCAGTGGGGCCACCCGTACACCACCGAGGCGCAGCTGAAGGCGGCCCAGACCGGCCTCGGAGCCGCGGACGAGGGCAAGGCCTGGTACGTCGCCGGCTATTGGTTCGTGTGGACCGGCACCGCGTGGGTGCGGCTGCAGGGCTCGATCGAGGGCCCGCCCGGCCCCACCCCGGACCTGTCGATGTCCGCCGAGGGCGTGCCGGCGTCGGAGAGCGCCCCGTACGGTGCGATCGACGTCGAGGAGTCCGGGCCGCTCGGGTCGCCGCACTACCACCTGAAGGTGCCGTTGATCCCCGGGCCGCCGGGCGACAATGCGTCGATCCAGGGCGCGGTGGACTTTGACGGCACCGTCGCGCCGCTCGACGGCCAGGGCATCGTCTGGGATGAGACGAAGGGGAAGGCGGCGTGGGGCGACCTGTCGCCGTACGGCGCGCAGATGTGGACGATTCCGCAGGCGGCGTTCGCCGGGGGCACGTACAACGCGTCCGAGCAGATCATCGCGCAGCTCTCGATCGAGGCGCAGCCGGTGGCGTGGCGGACGGACATCTCGGGGCATGTGAAGTGGCACCGCGGCAACGGCATCATCCCGTCGCTGGCCGGGATCCAGATCGAAGTGCGGGTGGAGCTGGACGACGGCACCCCCTCGATGCCCGGGGCCGCACCGATTTTCGCGCTCGGCCCGTACGACCCGTCCACGTTGGACAAGACCACGGTGGTCGGGATCGGTTCGCACTTCTCGACCGACGCGGAGCCGATGCGCGCAGTCTCCCCCACCTCCGAGGTGGGGCGGATCCCGGCGAACCAGGCGTGCACCGTGTGGGTGATCGCCCGCCGCACCACCGGGGCCGGCGCGTACACGATCGACGCGAGCTACTCGCAGCTCGTGATCCGCGGATACCCGGTGAGCTGACGTGCCGCGCATCACCGACCTGCACCGTCGCGGTGTCGCAGACCGCGACCCGCTGCGCGGGCTGCTGGACTACCAGAACCTCGACGAGGTCATCGAGGAAGCCGGCGACCAAATCCGCGGCCAGATCAAGCAGGTCCGTGACGGCGTCATCGCCTACATCCGGGAGACCACGGGGATCGACCTGTCCGGGATCGTCGAGTTCGGCGACTCGGTGTTCGATGCGCTCGCCGAGCAGCTCGACCTTCCCGCGGGCGGGGACGTGCTGCAGCTCCTGCAGGGCCTCGTCGTCCTGAACCCCGTGAGCTTCCTCGGGCACCTCGCCGGCCTCGTCGACGGCGACCTTGAGGACGGTGTGCCGGCGATCTTCGGACGCCTGCAGGACCGGCTGGCCGGCGTGCGTCTCGACGGCGGCCTCGACGCGTCGAAGTTGTTCGGCGAGCTCCCGGGGGAGCTCGTGGACACGCTGCGCGGGCTCATCTCCGTGATCACCGGCGGCAATGTCGAGCTCGGCCAGCTCATTCGGGCCGGAGCCGGGCAGGAGCGGAATTGGCTGGGCTCGTTCGACCGGCCCGAGTCGGTGCCGCCTGGGGACGGCTTCGAGCACGATGCCACCGTCGGGCGCACGCGGCTCGGGTCGGCCATGATCACGTTCGACGGTGCGGAGCACGTGCGGTCGTCGAATCCGATCGACGTCGCGCCGGGGCAGGTCCTCAGCCTCGGCGGGTTCGTGCGGTTCGAAGGCTACGCCGGCACCGGCGGCCCAGCGGTCGCGCTCCGTGTCCTCGCCTACAGCGCTGGGGACCAGCTCCTCGGCAGCCAGCTGATCGGACAGGTCACACCATCGGGGCCGACGTCGGCGGACTTCGAGACGGTGATGCAGACGTCGTGGACCGCCCCGGCGAACACCGCGTACTGCTACGTGCGGATGGAGGGCTACGCCGCCGGTACCGCGGGCACCGCGCATTTCGACGACCTGTGGCTGCGCAAGCCCGCGGAAAGCCTGCCGCAGCAGTGGATCACGGGCCTGGTCCCGGCACTGTCGAACTTGGGCCAGGGTGTCGCGGACACCTGGAATTTCGTGCAGACGGTGATCGACCGGTTCATGAACGGCCGCGGGATCGTCGGGAGCTTGTTCTCGCTCAACCACTTTGAGACTGAGGTCGGGAAGGTCTTCGGGCCCGGCTCGTCGATCCCGCAGGCGAACATCGCGGGGCTCACGAGCGCGCTGTCGGATGTCCAGTCTGTCGCGCAGGACGCAGCGGAGGCGGCGGAGAACGCGATCGACACGGCGGCGCAGCTGATCATCGACGGCCTCGCGAACGCCGGGCCGAAGAAGGACGTGATCCAGAACGCGCTGAAGACCTTCATCGACGCGATCTTCGGCAGCGGCACGAGCACCGGCTCGACGCCACCGTCGCGGTGGCACCAGGAGTGTTACCTCGCGGCCGGGCCCGTCACGATCGGGGTGAACGACCTTCCGATGGGCTTCGGCTCCCCGTTTCCTGCGGTGATAACGAGCCTCACTATGGTCTCCGATGAGCATCTGTCGACGGGTGCGGGCTCGCGGGTGGTGGTTCAGACTCGCCGCAACGGAACTGTGATTCACACGGCGACGTGGAACGGCGGTAACAACGCCTATTCGGCTGGGCCGCTGGAGATCACGGGCATCAACGCGGGCGATCGGATCACGTTCTACGTGACCGAGGTCAGCAGTCAGATGGCGAACATGTCGATCCTGGTCGCGGGCAGGTACGCGTGAGTAACCTCTTACGGCGGAGCTGGTCAAACCGGGGTGGCGCGGATCCGTCGACGTGGGAGCTGCCGGTCAATCAGGCGTCGAGGTGGCTGGTGCCGAAGTCCGGGTCGTTCCGGATCCTCGGTGAGGGCGGCTCGGTCGCGCTGGTCAACAACGATTCCCGCCGGTTCCTGCTGTCCGTGTTCGTCGGTGACGGCGGGTCCGTCACCGTCGGCGGCGCCTCCGGCGCGAACACGATCCAGATCTCGCGTACCGGCTCGACGATCACGGTGCGGGCGCAGCCGAACTCGGGCAGCGCGGTGACGAAGACGGCGACCACGGAGATGCCGGGCGCGAGGTGGGCGAACGTCTACCTCAAGGGCCGCGTCTCGGGTGCGCTGAACAACCAGATCACGATCGACTACCAGGTCGACTTCCGCACCGGCGTGGAGCTGCTGGCCACGGGCGACTTCTTCGGCAACTCCCTCGCCACGGGCGGAAAGACGTTGGTGTGCAACGCCTTGTCCGGGTGGGCGTGGTTCGGCAGCACGACGGGTGGGTTCTGGGGGATCGGCGGCACCAGCACGGTGCCGATCACCGACGCGAAATACCGCGAGGCGGTGCTCAACAATGCGACGTGGGATCTGGACAACGGCACCACCGAGCACACGTGGAGCAGGCCGACGGGGCTGCGGTTCCTGCGCGGCTGGGCGATTCAGGCTGGCGGCGGCACGGGCGGTAAGGGCCAGGACGGTTCACCCGGATCGCCGGGCAGCCCCGGCGGCACCGCGCAACCGAACGCATGCACCGCGGGCACCGCCGGCACATCGGGCTCGCCGGGCAAGGACGGCGGCCCGGGCGGCAACAACGGCGCCCCCGGCAGTCCGGGCGGCCCCGGCGGCTCGGGCGGCCCCGGCGGAGCACCGCAGACCACCTACGACGGCACGACGGGGCAGCCGATCTCCTGCACCGGCGGCTCCGCTGGTGCGGCTGGATCCGGCGGTACGGGCGGTGCGGGCGGCCCGGGTGGGCGCGGGATGATGCTGGCCTTCACCCTCACCCAGGCCACCGCGGTCTGCCGGGCGGGGGTGCGGGGTGCGCGCGGCACCGACGGCGGAGGCCCGAACGGGAAGGGAGGCCCGGGCGGCGACGGTGAGCACACCGTCTTCGGTGGGCTCACCACCGCGACGGCCACCGGCCGATCGACCCCGTCGATCCGCTTCGGCGCCACCGAATTCGAGCACGGCCTCGGCGGCCCGGACCAGGACGGCGGCACCGTCCTGTACTACCAGTGGTGACCTGGACTACTGTGCCGGTCCCGCCGGCGCGTCCCGGTGGCGGGTGGCCGGTCGAACGCCGGATCCCCGACCACCCCGGGGGCGGGGCCTGGCACATCGTGCGCGTCCTCTCCGGCGCCGGGGAGCTGCTCCTCGATGGCGGTGCGCGGATCGCGGTCCGCGCGTCCGGGTCGGGCGAGCTGCTCCTCGACGGCGGCGCCGCGGTCCTCGCACGCCTCAACGGCACGGGCACCCTCGTCCTGACCGGTGGTGGCCTGCCGGTCGGCCGCCTCTCCGGCGCGGGCTCGCTGCTCGTGGACGGCGGCGGCAGGCTCGCTCTCCGCGGCACCGGCACGGGCACGCTGCTCCTGACCGGTGGTGGCCTGCCGGTCGGCCGGCTCGCGTCGACCGGCATGCTACTCGTCGACGGCGGCGGTCTCCCCACCGGCATCCTCGCCGGCACCGGCACGCTCACGGTCGGCGGTGGCGGTCTGGCGGCCTTCAGCCCGCACGCCCCCGACACCCTCACCTACAGCACGGCCGGGACGTTCACCGTCGACATCCCCAGCTGGGCCCGGTTCATCGACATCGTGCTCCTCGGCGGCGGCGGGTCCGGCGAGACCGGGTCCGGGGCGATCGGCACCGCCGGCAAGGGCGGCAACCCCGGCGCCTGGTTCTCGATCACTCTCGAGCGGGGCGTGGACATCCCCTGGTCGCTGAGCACGCTCACCGTCACCGTCGGGTCTGGCGGCACTCAGCCGGCCAACGCGGACCTCGACGGCCCCAACCCGGGGCAGGCGAGCACGGCGACCGTCAACGGGACCACGTTCACCGCCGACGGCGGCAGCGGATCCGCGTCCGGGCAGAGCGGCGGCAGCCCCGGCAACCACACCCGCGCAGGTGTCACCTACACCGGCGGTGCGGGCGGCACCGGCAACGCCGGATCACCGACCGCCCCCGGCTCGGCCGGAGCGGGAGGCAACGGCGGGTTCTTCGGTTCCCGCACCCGCGGCGCCGCCGGCGCGCCCGGCCGAATCTGGATGAGGGCATACCAATGATCCGCACCGGCACCGCCACGATCACCGTCCGCCCGGGCGAGCCGCAGATCGTGCCCGCCGACGCCCAGGTCACCAGCATCGCCCCCGTCGACGGCGGGTTCGACGTGACGGTGACGTTCAGCTACGACTACGAGCCGTTCCGGCTGGTCACGGCCCCGCCATTCGACTTCACCGCGGACCGGATCGACCACACCAACACCGGCCCGGTCATCACCCGCGGCATCACGTGCACCAGCTTCCCGGGCGGCAACGGCCACCCCCGCACCTACGCAGAGAAGGAAACCCCATGACCGCAGCCGATTCCGACAACATCGCGCATCTCGAGTTCGTCAAGACCCGCGGCCGCGACATCCGCCTATGCTCCGGCGATCCCGGCACCACCGGCGCGAACATGATCGCCACCACACCCCTCTCCGCCCAGACCACCTGGGGCACAGTCGCGATGGGCACCGGCCTCGACGCCGGGTACGCCGTCTGCCCGGGGGCAAACACGGACTTCACATTGCCTCCGAACACCACCGCGACGCATTTCGCAGTATTCGACGGCGGCACATATCGGCGCGGCTATCCGCTCGACGCCACCCTGACCAGCAACGCGCAGCCGCTTCCGGTCACGTTCCCACCGCGCCTGCGATTCAGGGGCTAACCATGCGCCGCAATCCATCCCGCGTGCTCGACCTGCTCGCCCGTGTGCTCGTCGCCGTGCTCCTCCGTCCTGTCGCCGCCCTCCGGGAGTGGCGCGCCAACCACCCCACCGTCTGGAGGCCCCGATGACCATCGCACCGATCACCGTCGCTACCGTCCGCGGCTGCAGCGAGCCGCTCACCGGCCACCTGCTCCTGCACGTGATCCGGCAGCTCCCGCCCGACCGGTTCCGGCACGTCGAGATCGCCCACCCCGCGACCATCGGCCCGGTCGGCGGCCCGCTGCACTCGCCGTCGATGCGCGCCACCATCGAGGAGGGCTGCAGGCTCCTGGACGCCGCGTACGCCGCCGCGCCGGGCGGGTTCGTGCCGCTCGGCTATTCGCTGGGCGGGGTGATCGTCACCGAGTGGCTCAACCGCCGCGACCCCGGCGGCCAGGGCGGCGCGCTGCCGAAGCTCCTCCTGGCCGGGTTCATCGCGAACCCGTGCCGCCTCGAGGGCCGGTCGTACCGCCGCACCGCGCCCGGGCAGGGCATCTACGCCGCGAGCCAGCGGCACCGCCTCGGCTGGGCCGAGATCGCCGCGCCCGGCGACGTCATGACCGCGATGCCCGCGGACTCGCCGCTGCGCACCGGCGCCGGCCTCATCCGCGCGATGAGCCTCGTCGACCCGATCGCATGGGCGATCGACGTCGCCGCGCAGCTCCCCGCGGTGAAGGCCCGGGAGCTCGCGGGGGCGCCGTGGCGCGCGCTCGACCCGCGGTTCTGGTCGCGCTGGAAGGAGGCGATCGACGGGATGTACGCGTACGCGCGTCTCGGCTCGCACACCGACGCCTACTTCCGGCCGGACTGGCGGGACTGGCAGGGCAATCGGATCACCGGCATCGACCTCCTCGCGCGCGCTGTCAAGAACCTGGCATAGCCCGCGACCTGCAATTACTGCAACCTCTCACGCTTCTGTGCACGAAAGGAATCAACCAATGCCTGATCCGATCTGGCTGCCGAAGGTGCTGCGTGCCGCGGGCCTCCGGTGCGACGAATACCCCGGCGCCTACCAGCGCGGGCACGGCGACTTCGGCGAGATCACCCACGTCATCGTCCACCACACCGGAAGCTTCGGTGAGACCCCGCGGGGGATCGCCGAGCACCCACAGCTCGGCCTCGCGAGCCAGCTCTACCTCTCCCGCGACGGCGCTTACACGCTGTGCGGCGTCGGGATCGCCTGGCACGCCGGCACCGGCTCCTGGCCGGGGCTGCCCGCGAACGACGCGAACCGGCTCACCATCGGCATCGAGGCGGCGAACGACGGTGGCGGCACCCCGGGAAAGCCGCACCACACCCCCTGGTCCGACGCCCAGTACGCCGCGTACGTGCGCGGGGTGGCGGCGATCCTCAACCACCTCGGCCTGCCCAGCTCGCGGGTCATCGGGCACAAGGAATGGGCTGCCGTGCAAGGCAAGTGGGATCCGGGCGGCATCAACATGGAGGTCTTCCGCCGCGACGTGGCCGCGCAGCAGGCCGCGCTCACCGGTGCCGTGCCTCCTGCGCCGGTGCGCAACGAGATCGACTTCTACGCCACCCAGTCCTCGCACGCGTGGATCGGCAAGCGGCTCACCGTCGGCGAGGTCCGCGTCGGCAAGGACGGCCGCGGCCGGGCCGCCGAGTTCGAGCACGCCATCGTCTACTGGTCTGTCTCGACGGGCACCCGCGCGGTGCCGCGCGCCGACCGGTCGATGCCCGCCGGCACCTCGGGACTCCTTGAGGAGTACCAGCGCCGCGGCGGCACCGGCGGCCCGCTCGGCTACCCCGTCCGCGAGTTCAGCCTCCTCGAGGCCGACGGTGCGCGCCGCCGCGGCGCGGTGCAGGCGTTCGAGGGCGGCGTGCTCTACCGCCGTGACGGCGACGCCCGCGGTGCTGTGGTGCACGGCGCGATCGGTGCCCGGTGGGGCGCCGACGGATACGAGCGCGGCCCCCTCGGCTACCCGCTCAGCGACGAGCAGCCCACCCCGGACGGCGGCCGTGTGCAGCAGTTCGAGCGCGGCACCCTCGCGTGGCACCCGTCCGGGGTCACGCAGCAACTCACCAAGGAGGCATGACCGTGCCACTCGACAAGGTTCTCGACGCGCTGCTCCGCGACATGCTGCGCGCCGTGCTGCCACGCCCGCTCGTCCCGCTCGCGCTCGGCGCGGCCACGGCGGCTGCGGTCCTCGACCGACTCACCCGCGGCGCGCTCACGCGCCGCCTCACCAGGAAGGCATGACCATGATCGACCCCACCGATCCCGAGCCGATCGACCTGCCGGAGCAGAAACTCACGGCCCCGGCCACCCCGCAGCCGCTCGCCTGGCTCACCCCGGCCCGACGGCGCTGGATCTACTGGGTGCTGACCGCGCTCGGCCCGATCCTCGTCCTCCGCGGCATCGTCTCCCACGAGGAGGCCGACCTGTGGCTCCAGCTCGCCGCCGCCGCGCTGATCGGTGGCTCCGGCGTCATGGCGATCACCCACACACCGAAGGGCTGACCGGTGATCCGCCGCGGCACGTGGGTGCCGCTGCTGCCGCCGGCGACCCGCAACGCGGTCGTCGCGCTCGTGCCCATCGAGCCGATCATCCGCGGCGTCGACAACATCCTGCCCGGCGCGACTGCGCCGCAGCTGACCCTCATCGAGGCGGCAGCGCCGATGCCCGTGTGGGGCGCGCTATGCCTGGCGTCCGGGCTGGTCGCCCTTATCGGGTTCCTCGGGCGGTGGCGCCGGGTTTGCGCGGCCGGGATGTGGCTCGGCGCCGCCACCTACCTGACTCTCGCGGTCGGGCAGTGGTGGGAGGTCGCGCAGGCACCGTGGTTCGACGGACTCCGCGGTCCGGCGATCGTCACCGTCTTCGGTCTGGCGATGGGCGGTATCGCGCTCGGCTACGCCCGCCAGGAGCCCGCATGAACTGGTCGAATGCGCCCGCTGGGGTGCCGTGGCTGGTGTGGCTGATCATCGTGCTGATCTTCGGTCCGCCCGCCCTCGGGTCGAAGGTGGCGGCGCGGATCCCCGGCGTGCTCGGTGCGACCGGCCGCTGGTGGCAGGCGCGAAAGATCGCGGTGGTGTCGCAGGATGAGTTGGGCCGGATCAGCGCCGAGCTGCACGAGCTCCGAGAGGACTACGACCGCGTCGTGCCGCAGCTCACCGAGCGGGTCAACAAGCTCGAGGCCGCCCTGGACACCGCGCAGAGGAGGATCTGGGCGTTCCGGGACCACGTGCGGGACTGGAAGGACCACGCGCGGCAGCTCACGGACGTGCTGCGGCGGCACGCACCGGACGCTGAGGTCCCGACTCCGCCCGTGGCGCCGGAGGAGATCCGCGACATGGTGTGACCTGCGGATTGTCACTTTCCGGCGGCGGGAAAGTGACGCTATCCGGCAAATGTTGGCGATCCTGACACGTAGCGGCGACGTGTTAACGATGTCCGATTCTCGTGACATGACGGCGGCCCCGAGCATCACGCTCGGGGCCGCTCTTCGTCGTATCCAGGATTACACGGCCGCGGGTGATCGACCGCGAACACGGTTCACCACCTGGTAGGCGACGATCCCGCCGAGTGCGAGCCACATCGGCCAGGGCGCGCCGAGCGCGAGCAGCACGCCGGCCGAGCCCGCGGAGGCGATGAGGTCGTAGTTTCTGCGGAGCATTCCGGTCCTCCCTTCGGGGTATCGTTTGTGGTGGGCGGGGGCACCTCCTATGCCCCCGCCCGTCTCGGTCGGTCACCGCTTCTTGCGGTGCTTGCCCTTCGGGGGTCTCGGCTTGCGGTTCTGGATTGCCATCCAGAGGTTGACCAAGAGGGTCAGCCCCGCGAGCAGGAGCCCGATGCGGGCTTCGTTCAGATTCATCACCTCCTCTCGTTGTTCGGTAGTACCATGTTAGCGCACTACGCTAGTGCGTGTCAATATGGCTTGAGCTGTGCGAATCACGCCGTCATAGTGACATCCGGAAGAGTGTTATCGATCCGCCGGGCGGGGACTGCGTCCGGGCCAGCGACCGCCACGGTTCGCGTGCCACCGGTCCACGGTGTCGGCGGTCCATCCCCGGATGGTCCCCCGCGGCAGGCTGCCGTCCGGATTCACCGGGCCGACGATCACGTCCGGGTCGGGGAGGGGGAGGCGGGCGGCCGACCCGCGGCCGATTCCGATGCGGTCTTCGAGCTGCGCGCGGTTGAGGTAGTGCTTCGTCATGCGCCCACGGTAGCACTCTTCCGGAGGACATGGCGCCATGCGTCAAACGCGCAGTTCAACCACGATTGACACGCACTAAGATAGTGCGCTAAGATCGATGTGCCACAGACCGATGGAGAACGAGATGATCACCACCACCGCAGCCGCCACCATGAACCTCACCAAGAAGGGGACCGCTATCAACGACCGGCTCATGGCCGCCGCGATCCTCAGCGACCGCGAGATCGTCCGCCACGGAGTCGACGCCCGCCGCATCGAGATCAGCGAAAGCCACTGCATCGAGGTCACCCGCACCGGCGACGTCTACGACATCGACACCCACAGCGGCCGGATCCGCATCACCGTCGAACACGCCGAGAGGACGATCGAAGGCCGGTGGGAGCCGGAGTCGCTGACTGCCTGACCGGCGGGCCCCGGCCTTCCGGCCGGGGCTGCGCTAGTCCTCGTGGGGAGCCAGCAGGTCGCCGAACCGGATTGTCGGCAACGACCGGCTGGTGAGATCCGCGACCGAGCGCCAGGCGGGGATCTCCTCCCTGAGCCAGCGCGCCAGCGCCAGCAGATCATCCGGCGCGGTGGTGAAGAGGCGGTCGAGGACCTCGTTCGCCGCGGGCTCGCCCGCTGTGGCAGATGCGACCTCGGGGTTCAGCGACAGGCGCGCGCCCGGCGGTTGCGCGGCGAGGTCGTCGACGCTGAACTGGGTGAGCGTGTGCGGTCCGCAGTTCGCGCCGGTGAGCCCCTCGGGCAGGCGGTATACGACGGCGAGCTGGTCGGCGTGCTGGTGAGCCTCCCGGGCGATCGCTGCGGCCGTTCCTCGCCAGGTCGTCTCGTTGTCGAACTGGTAGGTGCGGAAGGTGACAGTCCAGGTCGTCGGGGCGTCGCGGGTGATCGTGAATGCCGGCTCCCAGCTCTTGCCGTGGCCCTCGCGCTCGTGCTCGTACTGGGTGAGGGCGGCCAGGCGCTGCAGCTCCCAGCGCATGTCGGCAAGGTCGTCCCCGACGATGGGTTGGTCGACGAGCACGGTGCGCATGCCCCGGACGACCCCGGACAGCGTCGGGATCCGCAGCTCGGCCACGCCCGGCCGGGCGGCCGGTGACGCCTCGATCGTGGCGCGCAGTCGGGCGAGAGCCGCGATGGTGCGGGCGAGCGCGTCCACCGTCTCGGGCAGGACGTGCCACCCGCCGTGGCCGGGAACGCGCACCGCGGGCGCGGCGAGCACCTGATCGAGGAGCCGCTGCGTGTCGAAGTCGATGCTGCTGACCTCGCGGCCGGTGATCTCGATGACCGTGACCTCCAATCCGGCGTCCGGGGACATCGGCAGATAGGTCTCCTCGCCGGTCGGGTCGTCGAGGAGACGCCCGTCGGTGGTGGTCGGGGCAAGCGCGACGAGCGCGCGCCGCACCTCATCCGCGCTGTCGAGGAACCGGCGTAGGCGCTTCGGGCGGATCCGGTGGAGCAGCAGCGGCTTCATTCGCTCTTCCTGTCGTTGTGCGGCTCGTCGAGAGCCAACCAGTCCGCGAGTTGGTGGCCCGCGTTGCGTTCGACGGCAGCGCGGGCCATGTCGTAGTGCCAGATCATCTCGGGGCTTGCCCAGCCCGCTGAGGCCATGATGTCGCGGTCATCGACGCCGGCGTCGAGCGCGAGCGTCGCGAACGTGCGGCGGAGGCTGTGCGGGGTGATGGTGCGGTCAGCGCCGGCGCTGCGGCCGAGCGCGCCGATGATCTTCCGCGCGGCTTCCTGGGTGAGCCGCTGGCCGGTGAGGCCGAGCAGCAGCGGCCCGGTGGTGCGCCCGCCCATCGCGGCCCGGAGGTGCCGGGCGGTCACGTCCGGCACGGACACCAGGTGCCGGTGGTTGCCCTTGCGGTCGAGCGCGAGGGTGAGCATCCCGCGGTGCCGGCCGACGTGCTCGACGTCGAGAGCGAGGGTCTCGCCGATCCTCAGCCCGGACAGGGCGAGGAGGTGGGCGAGCGCCCGCACCGTCGGGTGCTCGTGCGCGGCCGCGGCACCGAGGAACTCGCGGAGCTGCTCACGGGTGAGCCACGATCCGGTGGAGCCCCGTTTGATCCGCGGGCGCCGCACGTGCGCGCCGGGATCCGCGTCGATGGCGCCTTCGGCGTGCGCGTAGTCGTAGAACCCGCACACGGGCGTGAATCGCGCTGCAACAGTGCGTAATTCGAGCCCCAGAATCTCGTGCTGGTAGCGGCCCCACATCTCGATATGCACTCGCCGCACATCACGCAGCGGGTGCAGGCCGTGCAGGTCGCACCAGCTCCACCAGGCCTGCAGCGTGGCGCGGTACTGGGCGCGGGTCCCCGGGGTGAGGCCGATCAGGTAGTCCGCGGCGAGCCGCTCCGGCACGTTTACCGTGGTCATCGAGGCTCGATCTTCCCGTTGACGACGCGCCGGACGGTGCCGTCGCCGTCCCCGCCGATCTCGTCGACGGACGACCAGATGCTCATCGGCGCCACACCCGCACGGTCTCCTTGACCACCAGCGGCAGGTGCGCCGGCCCGGCGACGTACGGCGGGATCCACCGCTTGATGTCCCCCTCCTTCGTGTGGTAGGTCCGCGAGTGGTCGCGGACGATCCACCGGTGCGTGTACTCCCGGATGCGTTTACCGCCGGGGCCGAGGATCTGCATGGTGTCGCTCAGGTGCGGGTCGGGGTGCAGGATCTCCCGCAGCGTGATCACCTTGACTAGCGGCACCACCTTCGGCCGGGGCCGCGGCCCGGGCGCGTCGAGATTCCACGACGCTGGCCGGACATGCCCGACGGTCGGCTGGTCGGCGAGCAGCATCGTCGCCGCCAGCACCCGCAGCATCGTCTCGTCGAGGTCGGGGTAGAGGCCTTCGGCGGCGAGCTGCACCAGTGGGATCGGCGGCCGCTGCCAGAGCGGGTGCCAGTGCAGCTGGATCCGCGGGTCCGCGGTGAAGTACTCCATGTGCGCGGTGTCGGCACCGAGGTGCCAGGCCAGGGCTGTCAGCCGCACCGTGAGCGGCCGGCCCTCGCCGCGGCTGAGGTCGTCCGGCACGATCATCTCGGCGGGCAGCGCGCCGTCCCACACGATCAGCCCGGACCGGTGTGTGCTCATGTCCCAGTCGGGCATCACCTCGCTGTGCTGCGCGGTGTGCCAGGCGAGCGTGCTCATGTCCTCGCTGACCCACCACAAGGCGGCCTGCCGCAGCGCCGACCCGTCGGTCCACAGCGCACGCTCGACCGCTTCCCACGCCTTCGGGTCGGCGTCCCGCGGGACGCCGTCGGAGAAGTTCTCCCGCAGCCACCGCTGCCGCATGCGCTGATCGTCGGCGATCTGGTCGCGGATCGCCGGCAGGTGCACCGCCCGCAGCGGCCTCACTGCCGTCCTCCTGGGCGGGCGGTCCATGGCTCGCCGGCGCCGGTGAGCCCGCACCGGATGATCCAGTTCTCGCCGTCGATGGTCACCGCCCACGCATCATCAGCGTCGGCCTCGCAGAGCTGCACGGCGTCGGGGTCGAGGTCTGTGATCAGCTCGCCGACCATCCCCGGCCAGCGCGTCGTGTGCGGCGCGTTGAGCCGCCGGAGCAGGTCGTGCAGCGCACCAGGGAGCGTCATCGCGCGCCGGCGCTGTCGGCGTTGGTGGGGACGATCCGAAGTCCGACGGCGCGGAACCCGCTCGCGAGGGTGGCCTCGATGCCCGCGCGCGCCGCGGAGCTCACGCGGTAGCCGTCGTCCTCGGCGACCGCGGCGTCGTAGTCCGCAACGTCGTCGGCGTCGTCCTGGTTGCGCCACCACTGGGCGATCGCCAGTCTTAGCGCCAGGTCCGCCGACGGGCCGATCCCGAGCAGCTTGCCCAGCAGCGCATCCTCGTCGATGCCGTGATGCGCACCGTAGGAGGAGGCCGGGCCAGCCTGCCGGGCGAGATGGAAGGCGTCGGCGACCTCGCCGTAGAGGACGGTCCCGACACCCGGCCCGACGGCGGTGCCGGACATGATGTCGGCGAGCACCGATGCCTCCTCGACGGTCAGAGGCACCCGCCCGGCCTCGAGGCGCATCAGCTCGCGGTGCGTGCTGATCACCGCCGCAGCGGCGCCGGCCCCGGAGGTCTGAGTCAGCTCGGCGAGGCCCTCAAGGTAGGGGCGCAGGTTCTCGGGCAGGGACAGGGTGTACCGGGTAGTGGCCACGGTCGGGCTCCGTTCGGGAGAGACGGCGCACGCCCCGCCCGAGGGGCAGGGCGCGCGTGGTGGATTAGAGGCCGAGGTTCCGGCGGATCCCGGCCGTGATCTCGTCGGCGTCGCCGGCGAACATCTCGGCGTCGCACTCCCAGTCGCCGTTCTCGGTGCGGTCCCAGCGGGTCGCGGTGAACCACTGCGTGCCATCCTCGTCGACGCCGTTCTCGTCGGTCTCCGGGGAGCCGTCGACCGCGACGTAGACGCGCACGTCGTCGAGCTGGATGAAGTCGGTGACCTCGCCGCGGAAGGCCGCGCCGTACTCGACCTGGGTGTCGGCGTCCGTGTCGGTGTGGATGGCGGACAGGATCTCGCGGGCGGTGGTGACGGTGGCGCTCATGGTGGTTCTCCTTGTTCGGGGGTGTTCCTCGCTGACAAGAACCAAGTTACCGCAACGCGCTGCAGAGTGCAAGCGTTTTAATTGCATCGCAGGTTATGAGCTATTTCTGGCTCCTGTGGCGACACGAAAGCGCCCGCCGCAGAGACCACGTGTCAGCGAGGACCCCAGCGACGGGCGCACGTCCAAGCTACCTGCCGCGCGGGGCCAGATGCGGGGGAACCGATCGCCTGACCGCACCGAATCGCCGCACTCGTCGTATCGTCGGGCCCATGCTCTGGGCTTTCGTGAAATTCCTGCAGGTGCCAGGGCGCGACCCCATCGTGTCCTCCTACAGCGTCACGCCCGAGTATCAGGCACGCGAGGGCGGCTGGCGGACGCTCCGAGAGATCGGCGTCCCCACCGAGGTCCTCGACCGGTGGCGGCGCGCCCCGGCCGGCGAGGTCATGCACTCCGACGCCTACACCTTCGGGCTGGTCGCCATCCCGGTTCGGTCCGAGGCGTCCGCGATCGTCGACCGGTGGGTCGCCGAGCACAAGCTCGACGAGGGCTTCAGCGAGCCCGTGCCGCGCGTCCGCCGGCCGCTGAAGATCGCGCCTGTGGGGAGCAATCCGCCACCGCGGCCCATGGTGCCGGACGGGCGCGGGACCGTCGTCCGGATCGAGCTGACCGTCCGCATCGCCGGCCCCGACGACAGGGTGACGCTGTCCGGCTGGCGCCTGTGGACCGTGAGCTACACGCGGCGAGACCGACGCGGGGGCGAGCACACCTCGAGCGCGTCGGCCGTCACCGAGAAGTCCGCGCGCTTCATGGTCGACAACCTCCTCGCCGAGCGCGCCCCCGGACTGAGCGTCGAGGACGTGTTCACCGACCACACGGAGTGAGCCGGATACCGGTTTCGTGCTACCCCATCCAGGGTGGCGGCCAGACCGCCTTGGCTGCGACGGTGAGCGCCAGAGCGAGCAGTCCGACAGTGACAGCCAGGGTGAGCAGCATGTCGAGGAGCACGCAGGTCGTGTAGAGCGCGGTCGCCCGTTTGGTCCGCTTCCGCAGGCGAGCCACCCTGACGTAGGCCGGTTGCGCATCCCCGTACTGCCGGTCCGCGAGCCAACAGAAGTAGGCCATGAACGGGTGCAGGTTGAGCAGCGCGAGGAGGATATCGCCGCCGTGCGCGGGCGGTACGGCCGCACCGTCTGGCGCGCCTCCGGGTGACTTCGTAAGCGGTTCAGAGTCGCGCGGTACGGGCAGTGGCGGATCTTGTGCTGGGTCAGACACTCAGCAGCTTCCGTCGGTATCGCAGCGCGTCGAGTGACACTGCGAAGTACGACGCCATCTCGAAGTCCGTCGCGCCGGCCCGCGCCATGGCTCGCACCTCGTCGGGAGGCATGAGGAGGTTCGCGGCGAACTCGTTGGCATACACCTCGGCGGGGTCGCCGCGCCCGTCGTCGCTGCGACGGTCGACGAACGCGGTCGGCACGTCGGAATCTGCGGTGATCCTGCTGGTGCGGTCGACGTAGTGCCCAACCTCGTGGGCGCAGGTGAACCGGAACCGGTTCGCGGCCTGGTCCTTCTCGAGGTACATCGACGCCCCGCCGTGGTTCCATACGAGCATCCCGAAGGTGTCGCCGTCGATAGTGGAGCGGAACACTTCGATGCCGAGTTTGCGGGCGATGACGACGGGGTCGACCGGGGTGCCGCCAGGCCAGTGCACAGAGAGGGTCGCCGCCGCATCGCGCCGCGCGCGATCACGGATCTCGGCCACCTCGGTCTGCGTCAGCATCGTCACCTCCTTGGTCACCAGTATGTCGCACGGGCCTGACAGGCACGTGGATTGTGGCGTGATCGGCGGTGCGCCGCGCGGACGCCGGTCAGCAACCGATGGGAACCGATCGGCCTGCTGATGCGTCCAATTGATGTGGACGACGAATCACGACAGATACACGCAGACCTCGACGACGCGATGCTCCGCGCACGGGCCCTCGACGCACTCCTCGCCGTGGAGGCAGGCACCGTCGGGAAGGTGGCGGACGACATCGGCGACGCGCGGATAGCGCGTGCGATCCGCAGCGCGCCGCGCCCCGTGGAGCCGGAGCCGTCAGGCGGCACCGAATAGCGCAGCGCCCACCGCCGCGGCCGCCCGCTGTGCAGCCCCGCGCTCAAGGTGCCCGTAGACCGAGATGGTTGTGTGGATCGATTCGTGACCGAGGTGGGCCTGGACTACGTGGAGCGGCTGGCCGGCAGCGATCATCAGCGACGCGCAGGTGTGCCGCAGGTCGTGCACCCGCGGCCGCGGTTCCATGTCCTTGACCGCCTCCACCCAGGCCTTCCGGAACGTCGAGTCCGAGAGCGCCTTGCCGACGCTGTTCGGGAACAGCAGGGCGGTCTTGGGGCGGGCCAGGTTCACCCCGTCGAGCAGTTCCTTGGTGAACGAGACGGTCCGGCGCGATCGCTTCGACTTCGGCGGGCCGAGCTCCGACGGCTGCCCGGGCACCTGCTTCCATGCCTTGCTGACGCGCGCTGTGCACGCTTTCGCGTCGACGTCGCCGACGGTCAACGCCGTCGCCTCGCTGTAGCGCATGCCGGTCCCGGCGAGCCACAGCATCAGCGCCCGGTGTCGCGGAGCGATCGCCGCGGCGGCCGCCTGCACCTGCTCCGGGGTCATGAAGACCGGCTCCTTGACCCGCACGCTCGAGATCAGCTTCACCGCCTCACACGGGTTGGCCGGGATCAGTTTCTCGCGCACAGCGCCGTTGAGGGCGCCCGCGAGGAAGCCGTGGTGGTTCGAGATCGTCTTGCCGGCCTTCTTGGCCTCCTGCATCCGGACCACCCAGGCCTGCACGTCGCGGGTGGTCAGCTCGACGAGGGGGCGCGTGCCGATCCCGTCAGCCTTCATCGCCTCGATGTAGGCGCGGTAGCGGACCTTCGTGCCCTCGTGCGCAGAGGTGAGTTCGTCGACGTGTCGGCTGAGGAACTCCGCGAGCGTGGGGCCGGCGGCGGGTTCTTCCGGCTCGGGCTCGATCTCACCGAATGTGATGGCGAGCGCCTGGTCGACGCCGACCAGCTTCATCAGCTCGACCAGATTCTCCGCTGCTGAACGGGTCGCGAGCGTGACAGAGGTCTGCTTGCCGTGGTGTCGGTACAGCACTGAGTGGGTCGTGACACCGGAGCGAGACGTGTGCTCGCGGATGCTGGCCATGGAGTGAGCATAGCCCGACCCGTGTTGACACAGCTATCAGCCGTGTTGACACGGGCCGGGCCCGGCGCAGTGACCTGCGCCTTCTCGGCGGTGGCGGGGGGATTTGAACCCCCGGTACGGGGTTACCGCACACAACATTTCGAGTGTTGCACCTTCGGCCGCTCGGACACGCCACCGTCGGAGTACTTTACCGGAAGTCGCCGCCCACGCTAAATCGCCAGCTCAGGAACGGTGTGGGGTGAAGAAGTCGGTGAGCAGCGCGGCGCACTCGGCCTCCCGGACTCCACCCCGCACGGTCACCCGGTGCGTGACGCGGGGATCGCGGACCACGTCCCACACCGAGCCCACCGCGCCGGTCTTCGGCTCGAAGGCCCCGAAGACCAGGTGTCCGATCCGGGCGGAGACCAGGGCGCCCGCGCACATCGCGCACGGCTCCAGCGTGACGGCCAGCGTGCAGCCGCCGAGCCGCCAGCCGTCGCCGAACCTCGTCGTGGCCTCCCGGATCGCCAGGATCTCCGCATGGGCCGTCGGATCGCCGAGCTCCTCCCGACGGTTCCCCGCCAGCGCGAGCACGGCACCGTCGGGGGCGAGGACCGCGGCGCCGACGGGGACGTCGTCGGGCCCCGAGAGCCCCGCGGCCTCGAGCGCGAGGCCCATCGCCGCGCGCTCGGCGTCGAGCAGGGCCACTAGCCGAGCGAGTCCAGGACAGCGCCCAGCTGCGGGTCGAAGCCGAGGCGCTCGGCGATGACCTGCAGCTGCTCGTCCGGGTACAGGTCGGGATCCGCGAGCAGGACGCTGAGTTCCTGCTCCCCCAGGCCGAGGTCGCCGAGGATCCCCAGGTCGCCCTCGGGCCACGGATCGGTCTCCTCGATCTCCTCGGGATCGATGTCCGGCACCTCGATGTTGAGTCGTTCCAGCGCCTGCTCGGCGAGCTCGTCGAAGACCGCGGCCGTGGCGTCGGAGAGCAGCAGCCGCGTTCCCGACGGTCCGGGCCGCACCACCACGAAGTACTCGTCGTCCACGTTGAGCAGGCCGAACACCGCGCCGGTGGCGCGCAAGCCCTTGAGCTCCTGCTCGGCCTTGGTGATGCTCCCGAGGGCGCCCGGATCGAGGAGGTGCACCGTCCAGGTGGTCTCCTCGCGGGTCACGGCCACGGCGTAGCCGTCGATGTCGTCGTAGCGCTCGGGGGAGGTCTGTGCGGCCATGACTGAAACCGTATCCGTAAACGCCCGTCCGCGACACGTCTCATCCGGCTTGCGAACGCCCATGTGGAACGCTAGCGGGGTGTCTACTCCTCATTCCGGCGTCCCCGTGTGCGTCCTCGGCCTCGGCCTGATCGGCGGCTCGATCCTCCGGGCGCTCGACCGTGCCGGGCGGCCGGCGTACGGCTGGAACCGCTCGGTCGCCGCGGTCGACGATGCCGGGGCGGCCGGCTTCGACGCCTCGTCCGACCTGGTGGCGACGCTGCGCCGGGCCGACGCGGGCGGGCACGTCATCGTCGTCGCGGTCCCCGTCCCCGCGCTGGACGGCGTGCTCGCCGCCATCGCCGAGCACGCCCCGAACGCCTGGCTGACCGACGCCGTGAGCGTCAAGGGCGATGTCGCACGACGGGTGGCCGCGGCGGGCCTGACGGGGCGGTACGCCGGCGGGCACCCCATGGCCGGGACGGCCTTCTCCGGCTGGGCGGCCACCGACGCCGCCCTCTTCGACGGTGCCACCTGGGTCGTCACCGCCGACGACAACACCCCCGCGCAGGCGTGGCGTCGGGCCGCGACCGTCGGGCTCGACTGCGGCGCGGTGATCGTGCCGGCCGGCTCCGCCGAGCACGACGCGGCAGTCGCGCGGATATCGCACTCCGTGCACGTGGTCGCCGAGGCCGTCGCGATCACCGCGGAACTCGACCCCGGCGCGAAACAGCTGGCGCTGTCGCTGGCCGCGAGCAGCTTCCGGGACGTCACGCGGGTGGCGGGCACGGCGCCGTCGCTGGTGAACGCGATGTGCGAGGCGAACGCGGGCGCGCTGCTCGAGGCGCTGGACGACACCATCGCCGAGCTCGTCGCGGCCCGGGCCGAGCTGGCCGAGCACGGCACCGTCGGCGGCATCACCGAGCGGGGGTACGGGGCGCGCAAGCGGTACGAGAACGCCCGCCGCACCCCGTTCACCCCCGTACTCGACGGGGCGGGGTGGCAGCGGGCGTTGCGCGAGGCCGGTCACGCCGGCGGCGTGATCACCGCTCTCCGATGACGCTGCGCGAGGCCTACTCGACGCGGCGCGACAGGCCCGGGTAGTCGACGACGAAGCCGTCGGCGTCGACCGAGATCTTCGAGCTGCTGATCGGAGAGATCACGGTGATGCCGTCGGCGGCACCGTCGTAGTTGATGACCGTCTCCTTGACCGCGAGGCTGGGCAGGTCCACGTACACCACCGGCACGTCGATGTCCTCCGGGTGGCTCTGCAGGTCGAACCGGCGGATGGTCAGCGCGTTGAAGAACGCCGACTTGAGCACGTCGACGCTCAGCGCGCCCGAGAAGAAGCCGCGCTCGGAGCCCTGTGCGCCCTGCACCAGCCAGTGGTTCTCACCGTCGCGGGCGATGGTCACCTGCGCCTCACCGGCCTCGGTCAGGGCGTGGACGGACAGGCGCTTGGTGATGCCGTCGTCATCGGTGACCAGGTCGTACGAGGCGTTGAAGGCGGGACCGTCGGCCGACGGTGCCGCGATGATCCGGCCGTAGGCGCGGATCCGCTCGCCCGTGAGCTGCACGCGGACCGACTCCAGCAGGTTCCCGTCCTCGGAACGCCAGGTGAGGATCCTGGGCCAGCTCGCCCCGGTGATCACGGTGTCCACGGCATCTGCGGATGAAGAGGTACTCACGCCCATACCGTAACCCCTGACCTCCGGCGTGCACGAACCCCTGTGTGCACCGCTCGCCCCGCGATGGCGTTGTGCCGGGGATCACACGGGCGCGCCGGGCCGGGGGCTGCGCCTACAGGGCCGCGACGGCCTCCAGTTCGACCACCTGGTCGTCGTAGCGGAGCCGGCTGACACCGACCAGCGAGAGCGGCGGCAGGTCCACGAAGATCTCGGCCAGCGTCTCGGCCGCGACCTGCAGGTCCACCTGCAGGTGCTCGGCCACGAAGACCGTGAGCCGCGCGACATCGGACAGCCGCGCCCCGCGCTCCCCCAGGATCACCCGGAGGTTCGCGACGGTCGCCCGCACCTGCCCCTGCACGTCGCCCGGAGCGAGCGTGGTGCCGCCGGCGTCGAGCGGAGCGACGCCGGCGACGTGCAGGGTCGCGCCCGGAGCGACCGTCGCGCTGTAGGCGTGGTCGACCGCGGTGGTGAGCTGGTCCGAACCGTGGAGCTCCACCTTCGCCATGATCAGGCCGCGTTCTTCTGCACGGCCGCGCCGACGCGCGGGAGCGCTGCGACCACGTTCTCCTTGGCCTTGCCGCGCAGGCTCGAGTAGGCCTTGCGCAGCGCGGGCTGGCTGGTGGACTCGGCCTTCTTGTCGGTCACCGCGAGCAGCGCATCGCCGACGGCGTCGCCGCGGGCGGCGAGGAACTGACCGAAGTCACCGGGTCCCTGCGCCTGGAACTCGGTCCAGAACGGGTCGAGCGCGGCGGCGAAATCGGGCAGCAGCTTCGTCAGCGCCGACTCGATGACCGTGGGCGAGACCTTCTTCACCGCGGCGTACGCGGTCTTGATGACGGTGCCGGACAGGCCGCTCTTGTCGCTCACCTCGGCTTCGACGACCGACGCGAAGTCGGCGACGACGGCCGGCTGGCGCGCGGGATCGAGCAGCGTGGTGGTCAGCGACATGGGATACCTCCGGGGTCATACGTGAACGGATTGCGAGAACGAGTTTATCGGGCCGTCCACAGCCGTGCGGGGTGCTGTATCCGGGCTGTTCGAGCCCGCCGGGAATGCAACTGTTCTGCATCGGATCTGCAACGACCTCATGTGCGGTTTGTGAGGTACGTCACCTGTGCTCTAAGTTGACGGTTGAAGGAAGGGGTTGCAATGGTGACCAGCCGATCCGGCAGAGCGAACGCACGGTTGTCCGGCGTGCGTTTCCCGCTCTGGGACCGTGGCCCCGCACTGCCCGCACCGGCGGGCGGCACGCACCACCCGCGCGTCGATCACACCCTCCCGCTCGGCGACCCCACGGGCGGCGCCGACGCCCTCGCCTGGCGCGAAGCCGTCGACGGCCGGCTCACCTACCCGCGGGTCCACATCGACCGCAACGTCGACATCCGCATGTCCGACGGGGTGGTGCTCCGGGCCACAGTCGTCCGGCCCGCCGAGCTCGACGGCGTCCCCGTCGAGCGGCCCTATCCCGCGATCCTCAACCTCAACCCGTACAACCGCATGCTCGTCGACGCGATCGACGAGACCACGCACGCCGCCTTCGTCGGCCCCGCCCTGACGAACGCGTCGAAGGCGCTCACCGGCGGGACCGTCGACTTCTCGGGCGGGCTCCTGCAGGGCTTCGGCATCAACCGGCGCCTGGTGCGCAGCGGCTACGTGCAGGTCATCGTCGACGTCCGCGGCACGGGCACCTCGCACGGCGTCTGGCAGATCCTCGGACCGCGGGAGCAGCGGGACTCCGTCGAGGTGCTGGCCTGGGCCCGCGCGCAGGCGTGGTGCGACGGCAAGCTCGGGATGGGCGGCTGGTCGTACTCCGCGATCAACTCGCTGCAGGCGGCCGGCCACGCCCCGGAGGGCCTCGGCGCGGTCTTCGCGATCGAAGGCAGCGAGGACATCGTCCGTGACATCTACATCACGGGCGGCCTGCCGTCGGTCTTCATCCCGCTGTGGCTGGGCGCGGTGAACGCGCTCAAGTGGCTCTACAATCCGCGCACCCTGCTGCGGGACACGGTGAACGGCAACGTCTTCCGCTGGCTGCACAGCCGCCTGGTCTCGCCCGCGACGGAGATCTCGTCGGTGGTCTCGGGCGTGCTCACCGGCCGCGATCCACGGGTCAACGACAACCCCTACTTCACCGAGCGGAACGCGAACATCGACGCGATCACCGCCCCCACCTTCCTGTTCGGCGGCTGGCACGACCTCTTCGGCCGCAGCACGCCCCGCACCTACCAGCGCCTGAACCTGCCGGCGGGCCAGAAGCAGATGGTCATCACCAACGGCTTCCACTTCGACATGGGCGCCGGCTTCGGCGGGACCCAGGCCCCGCCGCGGATCGACGTGCTCGAGCGCGCCTGGTACGACCGCTGGCTCAAGGGCATCGACAACGGCGTCGACCGCTACGGCCCCGTCACCCTGGAACAGCAGGGCGGCGGCTGGACCGCGGGCGAGGCCTTCCCCCGCCCCGGGGCGCGCACCCAGCGGCTGTACGCGACCCCGGCACCGTCGGGCACGGCGGCGCACACCAGGTACGACGGTGGCCTCGCGACCTTCCCGGCGCGCCGGCGCGAGTCGGCATCCACGCGGCTCGACCTGCGCGGCCTCGCCTCCCCCGACCTGACGATGGTGCTCGCCGGACTGACCAAAGCCGTCCCCGCCTGCGAGAACGCGGGGGCCCAGGAGCGCGGCGCCATCAGCTTCACCTCGCCGCCCGCCGCGGTCCCGGTGCAGCTGAGCGGATCGATCAACGTGCACCTCGTGACCCAATGCGAGGGCGAGGAGGCGATCTGGACCGTGACTGTCAACGACGTGGCGCCGGACGGCACCTCGACGGTCCTGTCCGGTGGCGCGCTCCTGGCCTCCAACCGCGCTGTCGACCCCGCCCGCAGCACCTTCGATCTCGACGGCGAGCTGCTCGCGGCCTTCCACCCGCTCACCTGGTCGGCGAAGCAGAGGGTGGTGCCGGGCGAGACCATCGAACTCGACATCGACGTGGTGCCCACCGACGCGCTGCTCGAGGAGGGCCACCGCCTGCGCGTGGACGTCTACGCCGGCAGCGTGCCCCGCTACCTGGCGACGGTCCCCGACCTGCTCAAGACCCGGTTCGGCAAGCAGACGGTGCTGCTCAGCCCCGAGCACCCCTCGTACATCAGCCTGCAGATCGTGGGCGATCCGGGCTGGTGACATCCCCTTCCGGGCTATCGTCGAACCCACGATGACGACCGGTTCCCGAGCCGTCGCGTCCGCCGGTGCGGCCGCGCGGCTGCACAGCATGTTCGTCGACGGTGCGGTCGACGAGGCGATGCTGCGCACCTCCCAGCTGCGACGCCTCATCGCCGAGAGCTGGCAGCGCAGCCGCGCGGTGGGCGTCAATCCGGATGGGGAGGCACCGTCGGGCGACGGGGCGCTCGACGCCCTGCGGGCCCGCACCCCGCTGGCCGGCATCATGCCCGTGATCCGCCGCCTCCTCGTGGACGACTCCGCCGGGGCGATGGTGGCGGTGGGCGACCGCGACGGGACGCTGCTGTGGGTCGAGGGCGACGATGCGGCGCTGCGGCGGGCCGCGGCCATGAACTTCGCGCCGGGAGCGAACTGGAGTGAGGCGGCGGCCGGGACCAATGCGCCGGGCACCGCGCTCGCCCTCGACACGGAGGTGCAGATCGCCGGGTCCGAGCACTTCGCCCGGCGGGCGCACCGCTGGAACTGCACCGCCGTGCCCGTGCACGACCCGATCACGCGATCACCGATCGGCGTGCTCGACGTGACGGGCGGTCCGGAGGTCGCGACGCCGCAGGCCCTGGCCCTGGTGCGAGCGGCCGCGCTCGCCGTCGAGGGACAGCTGGCGATCCTCCGGCTCAGCCCGCCCACCCCGGCGACCTCGGCGCGGCTGCGGCTGCTCGGTGGCCGCCCGGTGCTGGAGAGGGACGGGCGGGAGACGCCGCTGACCGGCAGACACGCCGACATCCTGGCGCTGCTGGCGCGCCATCGGGAGGGCCTCACCGCCGACCACCTGGCTCTCCTGCTCGACGAGCGCGACCTCGACGTGGTCACGGTCCGCGCAGAGGTCTCCCGGCTGCGCAAGACGGTCGGCGCCGATCTCCTCGGGTCGCGCCCGTACCGGCTCGTGGGCCCGCTGGCCTCCGACGCCGACGACGTCGCCGGAGCCATCCGTGCCGGCCGCGTGGCCGACGCGCTCGCCGTCTACCGCGGGCCGCTGCTGCCGAACTCGGCGGCGCCGGGAGTGACACGGCTGCGGACCGAGCTCTCGGAGAGCCTGCGCTCGGCCGTGCTGGCGAGCCGCGATCTCGGGCTGCTGCGCCGGTGGCTCGAGCTGCCCGACGCGCGCGACGACGAGCACGGCTGGCGGATGCTGCGCGCCCACGGTGACGAGCGGGCGCGCGCGGAGGCCGACGGGCGGCTCGCGGCGATCGCCATCGACCTGGCCTGAGCTGCCCTGATCAGGGTTGCAACGGACTGCAACGGTGTTGCAACGGTCCCTGCGTAGGGTGGAATGTGACTGACATCACGCCACTCATCAGGAGGTCCCTATGACCGTTTACGCACGCCCCGGGGCACCCGGCTCCCTCATGAGCTACCAGGCCCGTTACGACAACTTGATCGGTGGCGAGTGGGTCGCGCCCGTGAAGGGCCAGTACTTCGAGAACCCGTCGCCCGTCACGGGCCAGACCTTCTGCGAGGTCGCGCGCTCCACCGCGGAGGACATCGAGCTGGCGCTGGACGCGGCGCACGCCGCCGCGCCGGCCTGGGGCAAGACCTCCCCGACGGTCCGCGCCAACATCCTGAACAAGATGGCCGATCGCATGGAGGCCAACCTCGAGGCGATCGCCGTCGCCGAGTCGTGGGAGAACGGCAAGCCCGTCCGCGAGACGCTCAACGCCGACATCCCGCTGGCCATCGATCACTTCCGTTACTTCGCGTCCTGTCTGCGCGCGCAGGAGGGCAGCATCTCGGAGATCGACGAGAACACCGTCGCGTACCACTTCCACGAGCCGCTGGGCGTCGTGGGACAGATCATCCCGTGGAACTTCCCGATCCTCATGGCCGTGTGGAAGCTGGCCCCCGCACTGGCCGCCGGCAACGCGATCGTGCTCAAGCCGGCCGAGCAGACCCCGGTCTCGGTGCTCTACCTGTTCTCCCTCATCGGCGACCTGCTGCCCCCGGGCGTGGTGAACATCGTCAACGGCTTCGGCCTGGAGGCGGGCAAGCCGCTGGCCTCGTCGAAGCGGATCCGCAAGATCGCCTTCACCGGTGAGACCACCACGGGCAAGCTGATCGCCGGCTACGCCGCCGACAACCTCATCCCGGTCACGCTGGAGCTGGGCGGCAAGAGCCCGAACGTCTTCTTCAAGGACGTCATGGCCGCCAACGACGACTACCAGGACAAGGCCCTCGAGGGCTTCACGATGTTCGCGCTCAACCAGGGCGAGGTCTGCACCTGCCCGTCGCGCGCGCTGCTGGAGAAGCCGATCTTCGACGAGTTCCTCGAGCTCGGCTCCATCCGCACCAAGGCGATCATCCAGGGTGACCCGCTGGACACCGATACCATGATCGGCGCGCAGGCATCGAAGGAGCAGCTGGAGAAGATCCTCTCCTACATCGACATCGGCAAGAACGAAGGCGCCACGCTGGTCACCGGCGGCGAGGCGGCCGACCTGGGCGGCGACCTGTCGGGCGGCTACTACATGCAGCCCACGATCTTCTCGGGCGACAACAGCATGCGGATCTTCCAGGAGGAGATCTTCGGCCCGGTGCTCGCGGTGACGTCGTTCGACGGCTACGACAACGCGATGGAGATCGCCAACGACACCCGCTACGGCCTCGGCGCCGGCGTGTGGTCGCGCAACGGCGACATCGCCTACCGCGCCGGCCGCGACATCCAGGCCGGTCGCGTCTGGACGAACACCTACCACCAGTACCCGGCGCACGCGGCGTTCGGCGGCTACAAGGACTCGGGCATCGGCCGGGAGAACCACAAGATGATGCTCGATCACTACCAGCAGACCAAGAACCTGCTGGTGTCCTACGCTCCCACCGCGCAGGGCTTCTTCTGATCGATCCCGTCCACCTGGCGAAGGTGTCCGCGGCGCCGTCCCTCAGGGGCGGCGCCGCTCGCCTGTCCGGGTACCCCGCCCGACGGTGCCGCCTCACACCGTCCGGTAGGTGGCCCCGACCGCCTCGTAGGTGGTCAGCGCCCGCCGATCCCTTGTCAGAAGTGTCAGCCCGTGCGTGGCCGCCGTCGCACCGATCACCGCGTCGTAGATCGCGCCGCCACGTATGCCGGTCGCTCCCACTCGGACGATGAGGGCCCGGACCTCCGCCGGCTCGAGTGCGACCACATCGACCACGAGCGCGCCGAGCGCCTCGGCCACCGCCGCTGCCGGTATCCGATTGGGCGCGGGGGCGCGCGTCAGCACACTGAACGTCTCCGCCAGCACGTGCGCGGGGATCGCCGGGTCGCCGTCACCGACAGCGTCGCGCGCGGTGTCGTGTGCGGCGTGCCAGTCCGCGAGGAACGGCACAAGAACGCTGGTATCGAGCGCAAGCGTCGTCACCGTCTGGTCGCTTCCAGCGTTTCCCTGACGATCTCGTCCGTCAGTGGCTCCATGGGCTCCTGCGCCCGGATGACCGGAAACCGCCCGCTGGTGTCCACATGCACCAGTGCCGGCGCCACCTCGATCTCGATCCGTCCGTCTGCCAGTGTCATGTCGACCGCCCTCCCCGCGCTCAACCCCATCGCATCCCGGATCGCCTTCGGCACCACGATCCGCCCCGCCCCGTCGATGGTCGTTCTCATACCATTTTCCTACCACCCTCTCCGCCATACGTCGATGCGGTTGCACAATCACCCGCGTAGCCTGAGCGAATGCCCGACTCACCGTTCGTCCCCGCGCGCGTCCTGCACGTCTGGCCGGACGCCGACCGGCCCCCTCTCGTGGGCGTGGATCAGCTACACCCGCTCAGCGGCAAGGAACTCGGACTCTCCAGCGCGCTGGTCACCCGCGTCGGCGCCTGGCAGGCGTTGTTGGAGACCGAGCACCTCGGCGGCAGGGACGGCTGGCGCACGGCGACGGCCGAGGCGGATTACGCGCGCGAGGCTCACGCGATCGTCGACGCGCTGGTCGCCGAGCTGCCCGGCTTCGTGATCAAGTACAGCCTCTGGCCGATCGCGGAGCGGGGCTACGCCGGAGGCTGGACGACGGGGTGGTCCCCCTCGGGTGCCGAACCGCTCGCCGCCGGTACGACGGTGCGCCAGTTCGATGGAGCGCCCGAGCGGTGGATCCGGCTGATGAACGACTACTCCGGTCCGCCGCTCTGGGCCACCTACGGCGGCATCTGGCCGGAGCACCTCGACCTGTCCCCCGGCCTGGCTCACGAACTCGACGCCTGGCAGGCCGAGTTCGACCGTGACTTCCACTGGGACACCGGCTGGCGGACGGACGGTCTTGCCGCGGTCCACACCGCGGAGGGGCGCAGGCTCCTCCCGTTGGTGGCGGCGGAGCTACCGGGGCACGTCGTCGAGCTGACGACCGGCGACGTGCACGCCTACGCGGGTGCGTGGGTGGACGGCTGGCTGCCCACCCTCCCGGACACGGTCTACACCGCGTACCGGGACTGACTCAGTCCACCGGGATGGTGGTGGTGCCGAGCACATCACCGAGCTGCCACGGGTCGAGCCCATTGGCGGCGTTCATGTCGCATCGGACCCGGCCGTAGCCCTCGGGCAGCCCGTTCCCGTAGCCGCTGCCATCGGTGTACTGATGGACGACGAAGCGGCGCCCCAGTTCCGGCGCTCGGGAGAAATCGGGTAGCGCACCGTAGGAGGGCACGGCGAAGGGCATCTCGGGCATCGTCGGCCAAATGCTGATGTCGTTGGGGTTGAGGTAGCCCATGCACCGGGTGGGTCGCGGGTCGGCGCCGCCGCCGCGCCAGTCCGAGGCGCCCCAGGTGAAGCGGTTGAAGGCGCCGGAATGGTCGCCCACGATCTGCCCGCCCCAGGACTCGGCGTCGGCCATGGTCACGACGTCCGGCCGGTCCTCCCCCTGCATCTCCAGGTGCACGGTGAGGGTGTCCTCCCAGTTCGGGCGGACCACGGCGTAGACGATCGCGCCGACGAGCCGGCCCTGGTCGAGCATCCGCCGCGTCGTGTCCCAGTTGGCCGCGAAGCGCCGGTCGCGGTAGGTGCCGTCGTTGGACCGGATGGCGACCCATCGATAGGGGTAGTTGTCGGGCAGGGGCGGCTGCCATTCGGAGACGTCCGCGTACAGGGTGTCGCGCTGCAGCTGCTTGGCACGGGCGAGCCTCAGTCTCTTCCTCACGCGAACCACGCTACCCCTCAACACCCCCGCCATGAGGTCTGCTTTACCCGGTCTTGGGTTGCACGAACGACTTTCGCGCGGGCAATCTGGTGAGATGCATCATCTCACCAGCCGTGGCCGGGCCCTCCTCGCCACCGCGGTCGCGCTGCTGAGCGCCGTCGTCGTCCTCGGTCTCCTCGTCGGATGGCGCCCTGTCACCGAGGCGGACGGCGAGGTGCTCGAGGAGATGGTCGAACGCCGCAATTCCGGCGCCACCACGGTGATGACGCTCATCACCGACGTCTTCTCCCCGGGCGGCACGATCGCGCTCGGACTGGTGGTCGCGGCGCTCCTGGCGTGGCGGCGGTCCGTTTCCGCCGCCGTCTTCGTCCTCGGTTCGACCGCGGTCGCCTCGGCGATCACATCCGTGTTGAAGTACGCCTTCGCGCGCCAGCGCCCACCGGTCGTCGATCACCTGGTCCCGGAATCGGACTACGGATTCCCGTCAGGACATGTCACGGGCACGACCGCACTGCTCCTGGCGACGGCGCTGGCACTCACCGCGGGATGGCCGGCCGGCCGGCGACTCGCCGCGCTGGTGGTTCCCGCCGTCGTGATCGGAGCCGTCGCGGCGAGCCGCCTGTACCTGGGGGTGCACTGGTTCTCGGACACGGTGGCGGGGTTCGCCGTCGGCCTCGCGGGGGTGTCCGTCGGCCTGGCCCTGCTCCCGCCCGGGGCCTGGGCGCAGTGGGACCGGCGCCTCTCGGACGCCGTCACGCGCAGCCGTGCCGCGCGCAACCGCCCCGCGCGGCACGCCGCACGCTGACCGAGACCGTCCGTCACCCCTGCGGCGCAGCACCGTCGGCGCCCGCGATCCGCACCCGGGAGACGAAGCGCTTCCCGGTGGCGCCCTCCAGCGAGAAGCCCGCTGCGCGACCGGACTCGAGATCCAGGAGCAGGACGCTGTTCTCCCACACCCGGGCCTCGCCGTCCGACACCCACACCGGCACGACGCGTGCGTCCTCCAGGTCGACGGTGCCGAGCCGCACGTTCGCATCGCCGACGCGGAACTCCGCCGCCGTGAAGACCATCGGAGCGGAACCGTCGCAGCAGCCGCCGCTCTGGTGGATCAAGAGCTCGCCGTTCGCATCCCACAATTCACGCAGCATCGCCCGCGCCGCCGGCGTCGATTCGACCCGCTCTCCCATGCTCCGCTCCTTCCGCCTGCCCCGACGGTAACGCAGCGACTCCGCGATGGACGCCGGTCCCGCGGATCAGCGGCCGTGCGCACCCGCGCGGCGGCCGGAGAAGACGCAGTCCGCGAGCGAGAGCCCGCTGACGTACGAGTTCGAGCACACCCCGACGGCCGCCCGGCCGGCGGCGAACAGGCCGGGGACGGGCGCACCGTCGGACCGGAGAACGGCACCGGTCTCCTCATCGACGACGAGCCCGCCGAGCGTGAGCATCGGCATCGGATAGGTGACCCGCGCGCGGAAGGAGATGTCGAGCAGGGTGAACGGGCCGGTGCCGATCGGGCGGCGGATCCCGTCCGGCTTGCCGAGCGGGTCGGGCAGCCCGGCTTCGATCGCGCCGTTGTGCGCGTCGACGGTGGCCCGCAGCCCCACCGGGTCGACGCCCGCACGGGTGGCGACCTCCTCGATCGTGGCACCCCGGGTGGCGCCGACGCGGAGGAGCCGTTCGGTCTGCAGTCGCTGGAACCAGGTGGACTGCCGAGGGATCTGCGTGCGCGCCTCGGCGAGGAGCGGCGCGTCGACGAGGAGCATGCCGAGGTGGTCGGGGCGGTTCGCGAGAGCGTCGCCGAGCGCTGCGCCGTACCGGGATTCGTCGATCAGGCGCGCGCCGTCGGCGCCCACGGCGAGGCCCGCGAAGAAGGCACTGGGCGGGCCGATGAACCGCCAGTTGGAGATGTGGTCCATCTTGGCCGTGGCGGCGCCGGCCTTGCACGCCATCATGATTCCGCTGCCGTCGTCGGCGGCAGTACCCAGCGGTAGGCCCTCGTCCCAGGGGAAGGCGGGCCGGTGTGCCGCCACCATGGCGCGGTTCGCGATGAAACCTCCGGTCGTCAGGATCACCGACGAGGTGGCGCGGATCCGGATCACACGGCCGTACCGGCGCTCGATCCGGTCCAGGAGAGTCTGCACCGCCGCCCGGAAACCCCTGTGATAGACACCGGGTTTCGCGGAGAGCTTCGCGAGCGCCGCGAACCGACGACGGACCGCCGGCGGGGCACCGTCGAGCGTGACGGCCTCCACGCCGACCACCCGGCCCTCCTCGACAACGAGATCGACGACTCGTGTGCCCGTCCGGACCCGCACCCCGGCGTGCGCCGCGGACGCGGCGAGCGGTCGGAAGAAGGCCTTGCCGGAGACACCGGGGCCGTGGGCGCGGTGGCCGCGCCGGCTGGGCAGGGCGCGATCGGGGAAGGAGTTCTCGCTGCCCGAGTAGTAGAGGTAGTGGTCGTCGGTCGGGTACGAGGTCTTGTACGGGCAGGGCGACGGGTCGAAGGGCACACCGCGCTCGGTGAGCCAATCGATCATCGCGGGAGACTCCTCGCAGAACCGCCTGAGGGTGTCCGCCGAGACGGCGTCTCCGACCTCGCCCTGCAGGTAGGCGTACATGTTCTCCGCAGTGTCCTCGATCCCGGCCGCGCGCTGCACCCACGTACCGCCGCCGGCGTAGACGATGCCTCCGGACAGGTCCGTCGCGCCGCCGCCGAGGTAGCGGTCCAGCGCCAGCACGTCCGCCCCGCGCTCGCGCGCCGCGAGCGCGGCCACCACACCGGCACCGCCGTAGCCGACGACGACCACGTCGGCCGACAGATCCCATTCAGCCATGCACAGCCCACCCGTCCCGCGTCGATTTCTAGAACACGTTACAGAACCGCGGGACGACCAGGATGCCGTCGCGGGCGATTGTGCTTCGAACCGGTATCGGTCGGCCCCGGATGTTGATAGGCTCAGTGCGGTTGACCACAACAGCCCCTACCTGCTTCCTCAGGGTCCGTGCCCACGCGCGGCGCGCTGAGAAGCCTCGTTTCACGGGAGCTGTATGAGTTCACCATCCTTTCCCTCGTTCGAGCAGGTACCGCCCGCCCGCGCATACCGGCTCGACATCAGCTGCGCGTCTGCGTCGTCGCCCGTAGTGCTGTCCGTCACCGGCTTCATCGACGCCTCGAACGCCCGCGAGGTCGCTCGCTGCGTACAGTCCCAGTTCAGTCAGCGCAACGACATCGTGATCGACCTGTCGCAGCTCCACTTCGTCGGGCTCGGCGGGCTGTGGATCATCATCGGGCTACCCCAGATCGCGTTCTCGCGAGGCCTGTGCTGCGCGGTCGTCGCCGGCAGGCGTGTCGATCATCTACTGGACCGGGTCAACGACGGCCGCCCGCCCTGGGTCTTCGGCGATCTGAGACGGGCGTGCGACGCCGTACGCACGGGTGGGCACCACGCATCCGCGTCCAAGGCGAGCGCATGATCCGGCTCGGCACCCAGGTCGTCCTCACGGTCGGCGCCGGGAGGCGGGTGCTCTGTCGTGTCGCAGCGATCCGGCACGCACCGTTCAGCTACGTCGAACTCGAGCCCTTGGACGGCGGGGCCCGGCGGTCCCTGCCGCTCCGCGTGGTCGAGACGCTCCTCCTGGCACAGGGGCCCGATTCACAAAGCTGCGCGTAGTCTTCCGCCACTTCCGCCCCGAGGTCGCCGCCACCCGCTCCGACCTCGGGGCCCGATTCGCCGACGGCGACGTCTTCCCGGCGGGCACCTGTCGATCCACGTACAGGTCAGGCCCGGCCTCCATCTCTGGAAACCGGGCTTGACCTGCATATCTGTGCGCCCGAAGGGATTCGAACCCCTGACCTTCTGGCGCGCTAAGCCACGAACTCACATTCTACAGGTTGGTGCACATTCCGACTACTGCAGGGGCACAACGTGATCCGATGCCACCTGTTCTACTACATCCGCGGGTTGCTATCGCGTATCGGGCGCCGCTCTGATGCCCTTGCCCGCAGAATGACCTCGAAATTCGGGCATCTCGCCGCGCGCAGCCAGACCGCCAAGTACCGTCACTCGCCATGACAGTGGCAGTGATCGTCAAGGTTTATGACGGCCTTGTATTGGCCGCCGACTCCGCCACGACGCTCATGCTCGACGACGGGTCAGCCCAGGTCTACAACAACGCTGACAAGATCATCCAACTGCACAGGAAACTGCCCATCGCGATGATGGTCTGGGGCCTTGGACAAGTCGGAAACGCCAGCGTGTCGACGGTCGCAAAGGATCTCCGCAAGAGGTTCATGGGCAAGGTGAAGAGCAAGAGCGGCTGGAAGCTCGACTCGAAGGAATACACGGTCAAGGGCGTCGCTGAGCGGATCGTCGAACTGCTGCATGAGCGGATCGCGAAGATGGAGCTCCCAGAGGACAACCCCAGCGCGGTCCTCGGTGTCGCGATCTGCGGATACTCGGCTGGGTGCGACTACGGAGAAGTCTGGCAGGTCAATCTCACCGGTCGAGGTGACCCACCTGCACCGATCGAAGTTGCAGACCAGGGTGCGTGTGGTTGGCTCTCATTTGCTCAGCGCGACGCCACCAACCGGCTGTTCACTGGCTATGACGACGTGCTAGACGCCCGCCTACGAGAGCTCGTACCGCCGGATGATCATGCGAAGCTCGACGAGTTGCTGCAGGGGCAGCGGAGGTATCCCGCCGTGCCTCCGATGCCGTTCCCAGACGCTATTGCGCTCGCAAAGTTTCTTGTGGAAGTCACGGCCGGGTACTCCCACTTCCTGCTGGGACCAGATACGGTAGGTGGGCCGATCGATGTTGCGGGAATCAACCGGCACGAGGGATTCAAGTGGATCAGCCGCAAGCACTACTACAGGCCAGAGCTCAACCAGGGAGGTACCAGATGATGACCTCGAGTGCCTCTTCGTCAGGTCGGATGAAGCCGTCGACCGGCTTCGTGCAGAAGCGAGAAGCACCTACGCCCGATCCTCGGTCGCACGCTGGGAGCATGTCGCGGTCGATCGTCGCATCGGGAACTCCTGCGCGGCCGCAGCGAGACCGCCCATCCAAGTAGCGCCGCGCGCGGAGCCGAAACGTGAAGCGGGGCGCATGCCTCCATGAAGTGGAGGGGCACCCCGCACCGGTCAGAATATCGTGCGATGCTCCCGGTATGCACACGGGCGACGAGGTTCTCTGGCGACAGCCACGCATCGACCTGACGGAGAAGCAGCCGATCGACCAGGCTGGTGTGGGGCCCGAGACGCCCGACGGCTTCGCGATCGACGGCGGTGCCCTCTTTCTGTACCGACGGGGCGCTGAATACAAGAAGGCCACCTTCACGGTGGAGACCATCGAGCGCAAGGCGCCGACGCTGCTTAGAGTGCTAGGCCCCGGCGCATGGCACGAAGTGACCCCCATGTGGGCAAGCCCCGTCGACCTTCCAACCCGTAGCCGCCCCGACGCGCTATACGTCCCGCCTGTGGGCTTCCCGGGGGTCGGGGTCCCTCCCACCGGGGCTAGACCGGGGTTCTGTGGATCGCCCGTCCGACGAGTCGACGCGGCGTACTGTGCGCGCATGACCAGCATGTTCGATGTCCCTGCGGATCATCCACTCAACGAGAAGGCCCAGCCGCTCGGCTACGCCGTGTTGTTCAACAAGGTCGGCACACTGGGGGCCGATGACTTCGCTACCCGGTACGTGGTTCGGCCGTTCGGTCACCAGCACTGGAGTGGGCACGACCGATGGTTCGACACCCCTGAGCAGGTCGACGACTACCTCGACCTTGTAGCGACGTACCCGAAGTGGACGCTGAACCTCGACGACCAGTCCGCGACCGTGACGACAGACGCCGGCGGCATGCACGTCGTGCTCACGGACAACGAGACAGGGGAGACGGTCGACCTGGGAGGCTGGGCTGGGGTCTGCGGCACACGATCGAATGAGGGAATCAGCCTGAGCCGGGTCACGATCAACTCGACCGAGCCGCCGACCGTCGGGCGCTGGCGCAGGGCGGAGTTCTAGCCGATGCTGACCGAGCGGACCTCGCGGATGCCATCGTGCACAGTCTCGGCCCACACGCGCCTGTCGGAGGTGGTGTCCCAGACCTCGTACAGGCCGAGCGGAGTCTCGCGGACCTCGTAGCTGTTGCCGGTGAACACGCGCACGTTGCCGTGGAGCTGAAGGGTGATTCGTCTTCTCTCAGTCATGCCCGGAGAGTAGCCCTACGGACCGACTCGTCCAGGTTGATCTGACAGCGTCTGCGGGCCGAAAGTGGTCAAGTTGACCACTGGGAGGGCTCCGGGTCAGGTTCTCGCGGCCGCGCGGTCGAGCGCGCGCATCAGCAAGCTCGCGAAGGCGAGCGACTCAAGGGCCTCGTCTTCGGAGAGGGCCAGAGGCGCGCCGTGACCGTGTGGATTGCGGAGCGCCAGTCCGGCGCCCATGAACAGGAACTTGTAGCCCTCTGCCTGGTCTGTGATCTGGCGGCCGGTCGCGTCGGTGCTGGCGATGTTGAGCACGGGCCGTTGTTCGCTGAAGACGGTGGTCATCAGGTTCTTGCCGGAGTCGTCGCGGCCGGTCAGGTCTTGTACTCGGGCTTCGACGGCGCGGAACGCGTTGAAGACCGCCTCGCTCCAGTGCCCCTGTGCGTACGTGGCTCCGCTGGCGGCGGAGACGAGTGGATGGAGGCGGCCGATCTCCACGGGACGCGCAGGCTGGGCGACTCGCGGCCGGGCGGTGATCACGGTGTACTTGGCCTCGGTGTGGTCGAGTTCCGGGTCGCCGAACGGGCTCTGCAGGACGTCGATCGACTCGATTCGCATCACACGGTCTCTGCCGTTGGGTAGCCGGTAGCTGACGATGTCGCCTTCGATCAAGTCGGCATCGACGTCGAACGTGAGCATCCCGTTCGACAGGTCGGTGCCGTTGATCGAGAGCTCGACCACCTGGCCCGTCTCGTCGGTGCGGGTCAACGTCATCGGCGTCTCATGGTCGAACATCATGGGCACGAGTATCGCGTGTGACCGCCGCTGGGGTGGGCGAAAACGCCAGGACGACCGCACGCAGGATCTGGGGTGCTCGGGAAGTCGATCTCGCGTGCGGTGATCTCAGACTTGGAGACCGGACGCAAGAAGGCCCTCGACCTATCTGAGTTTCTGGTCATTGCGGCTGCGCTCAACACGTCCCCCCGCCGCGCTCCTGTTCGGCGACGGCCTGGTCGACGATGACGTCGAAGTGCTACCGGGACTGCGAACCTCAGCGGTCCACGGCCTGCGCTGGTTCGCAGGCGAATCACCGCTCGCCCCGGAAGGCACGGATGCCGCCATCCAGTACCGCCAGGCGAACGAAGCACTCGAGCTCGCACGCTCCGTCGCGGACAGTCGCGAGGACCTCAAGTACGCGGCGTCCGAACTGGCGCACGATGATTCGGACGAGTCCGCGGAGGTATCGCGACGCGCCCTGATTCGAGCCAGGCGCCGGGCCACGATCGCCAGGGCCAAGGGCCTCGTCGTGCGCGGCGGCGATGGGTAGGCCACCGACACCGCTCGGCACTGCGGGTGAGATCTGGTACGACGAGGACGACGACGGGGTGACCGCCCGGTGCAAGTACCGCGACGACGCCGGCCGCACACGGTGGGTCAAGCGCACCCGCAAGTCGAAGACGGCCGCGAGGAACGCGCTCAAGGAGGCGATCCGCGACCTCGACGAGCAGGCCGGCTCCGGGCCGATCACCCGGAACACGACGGTGGCCGCGCTCCTGACGGCGTGGCTCGAGCACCACCGCACGACGCCCATGCCGAACGGGTTGATGCGCGCACCGTCGACGATCGAGTTCTACGAGGCGCCGGTGCGACGGCTGACCGAGCGCGTCGGCAAGCTGCGGCTGTTCGAGGCGACCACCGCGGTCCTCGAGCAGCACCTCGGCGACGGCACCACCGCGCAGTGGCGCGCCGATCGGAAGACGCTGCGGCTCGCATTCACGTACGCGGTGCGGATGGGCGCGGTCGCGGTGAACCCGGTCTCGGAGACGACGGCGGCGCCCGGGCCGACGATGGCGCCGCGGGCCTTGACGCCGGCGGACGTGGCCGCGGTGCGAGCCCGGATCGCCCAGTGGCAGGGCGCCTCGAAGTACGGTCCGAAGCGGATGCCGGACCTCGGGCACATCGTCGACGTGATGCTCGGCACCGGCCTGCGGATCGGCGACGTGCTGAACCTCCGCTGGACTGACATCGACCTTGAGGCGGACCCACCGACCGTGGCGGCCGCGGTACAGAAGGCGCGCGGGAAGCGCATGACATTCGTGCTGCCGACGTTCGCGGCGGACGCTCTGCGCGCCCAGCTCGCCCGGGAGCTGCCGTCCGTCGACGGGATCGTGTTCCCGACGCGCACGGGGACGGTGCAGTCTCGGCGGAACGTCTCGACCCGGCTCCGCGAGGCCCTGGCCGGCGACGAGTCGCTGTCGTGGGTCAGCTCGCACAACTTCCGGAAGACGACCGGGACGCTCGTCGAGCGCGCGTACGGGATCGAGGCGGCGTCGAAGCAGCTGGGCCACTCGGGCGTGGCGGTGACCGAACGGCACTACGTCGAGCGGGCTGCGGTGGCACCCGACACCCGGGCGGCGCTGGACCAGCTCTCGCGCTGAATCGGTGCCGTTCTGGTGCCCTGATACGAGTCAGGGCCGGAATCCTGTATCGGAAACCGGCCCTGACCTGTATTTTCTGTGCGCCCGAAGGGATTCGAACCCCTGACCTTCTGATCCGTAGTCAGATGCTCTATCCACTGAGCTACGGGCGCATACCCATATTCAATTCTCGCCGACCCGAAGGCCGACGTGGCGGAGGCGAGAGGATTTGAACCTCCGGTCCGGTGTTGGCCGGACAACTCATTAGCAGTGAGTCCCATTCGGCCGCTCTGGCACGCCTCCAAATCGGACGCGATGCGCGAGCGATCCTTCCGGGCCGCGCGCAACCGCCGAGCAGCTACTTTACACAACCTCCCCGAAACCCACAAAACGCCTGGTCACTCCTGGTTCTGGCGCTCAGCGGCATCGAGCGGCTCCGGGGTCAGGAGGTCCTCCCACGTGAGGTCGACGCGGACGTCCGCCGCCCCCGTCACCCGCCGCACGGCGTCGAGCGTGAGCGCCCGCAGGCGGTCGCCACCGTCGAGCAGCGACCCGCTCCTACCGTCCGTTCCGACGGCGATGAGGTGTACGTGCACCGCGGTCAGCGAGCGGGCCTCGACGTCCAGGGCCACGTCCGCGACGGCCGCCGACTCCACCGCCGCGCTGTCGGAGAGCGCGGCGGTGACCGCCCGCGACAGCGCCAGCTCGCTCACCGTGATCCCCGGCCGGTCCGTCGCAACCGGGCGGGACCGCCGGGGAAGCGTCGCGACCTGCCGCGCGACCACGTCCCGCAGCCGATCGAGAGCATCAGCCCCCCACCGCGGATCGACCTCGGGCGCCTCCGCATCGGATCCAGCCAGCCCGGATAGCCGACGCGTCGCGTCGGCTATCCAGTCGGTGGCCTGCGCCGGTCCGGCGCCATCGCCTTCCACATGCCTGAAACTCATCGCTCCCCCAGTGTGACCGCGCCGCGCCGGAATGCACAACGCCTCGTCCCCCGCGGGTCGTCTGCGCGCGCTCATCCCCGGTACCCCGCCAACGCGTCGGCGAGCCGCTGGCGCGTCCGCTGCAGGTGCCCGCGCACCGATCCCTCCGTGGTCCGCAGGACGTCCGCGATCTCCGCGACCGACAGCCCGTCGACCTCGCGGAGCCACCACGCCGCGCGCGCCGGATACGGCAGTCGGCCCAGCTCGCGGCCGAGGGCGTCGAGGAACTCCCGGTCGGTCGCCTTCTCGACGGGGCCCGGCCCGCTCGCGACCACCTCGGCGACGGCCTCCGAATCGACCACCGGAGCCCGGCGACGCAGCTGGTCAGCGGTCTTGCGCGCGGCGATGGAGAACAGCCACGTCCGAACACTGGACCGGTGGGCGAAGGACGGCAACGCCTTCCACGCGGCGATGAGCGACTCCTGCACGATGTCGTCACAGTCGCTCCGCTCGGGCATGGTCCGCGCGACGAATCTCTGCAGCGCTGGCGCATGGCGTTGCACCAGGACATCGAAGGCGGCGGCGTCGCCGCGCTGCGCACGCCTGGTCAGCGTCTCGTCGGACAGCGATGGCAGCAGGTCCGCGTCGAACAATCACCCTCCCGGTGTGAGGTGTGCCACATCCGCGTGCCGATTCCGCGGGCACCGCGACTCACCCAGTGTGCCGGAAAGGATCCCGGTACATCAGTCGACACAAGGGAGCGAAGAAGATGACCTCGACCACCACCAAGCCCGCCACCGCCTCCTCCCCGGCCGAGACGAAGAAGCCGGGCTCCGAACTCTCCACGCAGGTGGGTCGCGGCACCACGAGCATCGCCGACGTCGTCGTGTCCAAGATCGCCGGCATCGCCGCGCGCGAGGTCGACGGGGTGTACGACCTCGGCGGCCAGGCCGCGCGCGTCGTCGGCCGCATCCGCGAGACCCTGCCCGGCGCCCCCGACCTCACGCAGGGCGTCACCGTCGAGGTGGGCGAGAAGCAGGCCGCGGTCGACATCGCCATCGTCGCCGAGTACGGCGTCGCGATCCACGACCTCGCGGCGGGCATCCGCAGCAACGTCATCGACGCCGTGGAGTCCATGACCGGCCTCGAGGTGACCGAGGTCAACGTCACCGTGCACGACGTGCACTTCGCCGACGACGACGATGCCGCCGACGATTCCTCGACCCCGTCGCGGGTCCAGTGACCAGCACTCAGGGCGCGCGCATCGACGACGTCGTCGCCGCGGTGACGTCGGTCGACGGAGTGGTGGGCCTCCACGCCGGCGGCCCCGGTGCGCCCGCGACCCACCTGCCGGGCCGGACGGTCCGCGGCATCCGGCTCGACGACGGTGGCGGACAGGTCGCGGTCGTTGTCGAGCTCCGCCCCGACGTCGACATCATCGGCGTCGCGGACCGCGTCCGACAGGCCGCCACCGACGCCGCGGGAGTACCCGTCGACGTGATCGTGTCCGACATCGCGGTGTCCGATCGACCGGACGCCGCCTCATCGAAGGAGTTCAGCGCATGACGCCAGGAAACTTCACCGTGTGGGGAGGCGTGATCGGCCTGCTCGTGGCGATCGCCGTCCTCGTGGGCGGCCTGCTCGGCTTCCTGCTCGCGATCGTCCTCGGCGCTGCCGGCATGGCCATCGGCGCCCACTTCGACGGTCTCATCGACCTCACCGCTCTGCGGCGGCGCGACCGGAGCTGACCATGACCACCGACGAATCGGTGAGCCCCGGCGCCTCCACCTCCCTCGACACCGGGGCGGGACAGCGGGGTGTGCCCGACACCGCGGGCCGGGGACGCACCGTCATCGACGACCGCGTGCGGCGCAGGCTGATCGAGCACGCCGTCCTGTCCGTGCCCGGTACGGAACGGCACCGCGGCCTCGCGACCCGGCAGCTGCCGGCGGTGCGGTTCGCCGACCGCACCGGCGACGAGGTGGACGTGCAGATCGCTGCGCAGTGGCCCCTCGACGCGGCCCGCCTGGTCCCGTCGGTGCGCTCCGCCATCGACCACGAACTGAGCCGCAGCCTCGGTTCCACGCCGGAGGAGGTGCACGTGCACATCACCCGCGTCAGCGATGAACGCACCACATCGGACGCCGCGTTCCTGCACCACGATCCCGTCCCCGCCGGCGCGGAGACGACCCCCGACGCGGCGTCCCGGCGCAGACACGCGCCCCGTCGGGTCGCGGGCGCGAGCATCGCGACGGTGCCGCTCCTCCTGGCCGTCCTGGCGCTCGGCATCCTGGCGGTCCGTGACACCGCGGTGTCACTGGGGTGGGTCGCCGGAAGCCGGTGGCTCGACGCCGTTCCGCGCGTCGCGGACGACATCCGGTGGGAGTGGTGGGCCTGGCCCGCGACGATCGGCGCGATCGTCGTCGGACTGGTTCTGGTCATCGCGGCCCTCAAGCCCCGCAGGCGCAGCCACGCGCCGGTGACCGACGAGCTCTGGTTCAGCCGCCGCCTGCGCGCCGGCCGCCGGACAGCAGAGGAGGTGGCCCGATGAAGCCCTCGACCCGAGTGATCGACCGGCTCGTCGCCGGGCTGGTCGGCCTCGTTCTGCTCGGCGGGGGCCTGTGGGCCCTCGGCACCCGGCTCGGGCAGCGCACCGCGACCGACGCGACCGAACGGGTGTCCACCGCGACGATCGCCCGCCTGCCCGACGAGCCGTGGTGGCCCCCGGTCGTCGGCGCCGCCGGAGTGCTGCTGATCCTGCTCACGCTCTGGCTGCTCGCGCGGCATCTGCGCAGCTCCGGCACACGGACCGTCGTCACCGAGGGCGGGGGCACCGTCGACCTGGGACGCGTGGCGGACGCTGTCGCGGCGGACCTGGAGCGGAACCCCCTCATCCGCCGGGCCCGCGCCTCGACCGCCGTGGAGAAGGGCCGGCCGATCATCCGGATGACGGTCGGCATCACACCGACCGCCTCGGTGGAGGACCTGTCGGCGCTCGCCGCCGCGGCCCGCCGGGAGGTCATCGCCGCAACCAACCCCGACGTCGGATTCCAGGTGCTGGTGAACGACCGACGGGGCGGCACACGACGTGGGGTGTCCGCCCGCGAGGAAGAACGCGGGGAGCACCTCCGAGAAGAACACCGATCCACCATCGAAAGGACGTAGCCATGGGAATCGCAGACGACGCCAAGAACAAGGCCGAGGACCTCAAGGGGCGCGCGAAGGAGGCCGCCGGCGCGGTCACCGGCGACGACGACCTCAAGGCCGAGGGCCAGGCCGATCAGGGCCTCGCCGCGGCGAAGGAGAAGATCGCGGAGGTCGCGGACAAGGTCAAGGAGGGCGTGGACGCCGTCAAGGACAAGCTGAGCGGCCACTGATCACACTCTCCCGGGCCACCGGGGCCGGTCACCGCGACCGGCCTCGGTGGCCCCGGTCCGCGCACCGTCGGACTACCCTGGCCAGGTGGCCACCGAGAACCCGCACCGCACCGCGCCGCTGAGCATCCGCGCCGACCTCGACGCCCTCCCCGCGTACGTCCCGGGGAAGTCCGTGCCGGGCGCCGTCAAACTCGCCTCCAACGAGATCGTCGACGGTCCCCTGCCGTCGGTCGCCGCGGCCCTCGCCGACGTGCTGGGTGGTGCCAATCGCTACCCCGACAACGGTGCCGTCGCCCTCAAGGCCGAGCTGGCGAAGCTCACCGGCGCCACCGAGGAACAGCTGCACGCGGGCTGCGGCTCGGTCGCGCTGTGCCAGGACCTGGTGCAGGTCACCTGCCGCCCCGGCGACGAGGTGATCTTCGCGTGGCGCAGCTTCGAGGCCTACCCGATCGTGACCCGCGTCGTCGGCGCGACACCCGTGCAGATCCCGCTCACCGCCGACCACGCGCACGATCTCGACGCGATGGCCGCCGCGATCACCGACCGCACGCGACTGATCTTCGTCTGCAACCCGAACAACCCCACGGGCACAACCGTGTCCGAGGCGGCGCTCGAGGCGTTCCTGCAGAAGGTTCCGCCGCACGTGATCGTGGCCCTCGACGAGGCCTACTACGAGTACCACCGCGCCAACGAGCAGACCGGAGAGCGCATCGACGGCGTCGCACTGGTCGCCCGGCACCGCAACGTGATCGCGCTGCGCACCTTCTCCAAGGCGTACGGCCTTGCGGGTCTGCGGGTGGGCTACGCCATCGCCGACCCGGAGCTCATCGCCGCGCTCACGAAAGTGCACCTCCCGTTCTCCGTGAGCGTGCCAGCGCAGGCCGCCGCCATCGCCTCGCTGCGCGCGAACGACGAGCTGCTCGCCCGCACGGAGTCCGTCGTCGCCGAGCGCGCGCGTGTCCGAGACACCCTGCGGGAGGCGGGTTTCGACGTCCCGCACACGCAGGCCAACTTCGTCTGGCTCCCCCTCGGGGCCGACGCACTACGGTTCACCGCGGACGCCGCCGAGGCCGGCCTCCTGGTCCGGGGCTTCGACGGTGCCGGCGTCCGTATCACCGTCACCGTCCCCGAGGAGAACGACGCCCTCCTCGCCTTCGCCACGGGGTGGAATCGATGACCCTCGGCAAGCACGAGTTCGCCTTCACCGCACACGTTCCCGTCCGCTGGTCGGACATGGATGCGCTGGGACACGTCAACCACGCGCGGATGGTGACGCTGCTGGAGGAGGCCCGCATCCAGTGGTTGCTCTCCGCCGGCGAGAAGTACGCGCCGCTGATCAAGAGCGCTTTCATCGCCGACGTCGCGATCAAGTACAAAGCGCAGCTGTACCACGAGGATTCACCGGTCCAGGTGGGCATGTACATCGCGTCCAACCGCAGCGTCGACTTCACCATCGGCTACGAGGTGCGAGCGAAGGACGCCCCGCCCGAGTCGAAGCCCGCGATCCTGGCGACCACGCAGATGGCAGTCGTCGATATCGAGAAGCGCAGCCTCCGGCGCCTCACCGAGGACGAGAAGACCTACCTGGCGTCCTGGTCGCGGGGCTGAACGGGCTTCGGCCGCCACGCCTTCGGCGCCTCCCCCGGGAGCGCCGCGCCCGATGGCCGCGCTGCCGGGGGCCTCGCCCCCGGGAGCGCCGTTGCCGACGGGGCCGCTCCCGGCGACCCCGCTCCGGGCAGGGCCGGCCGCGCACCGTCGGGCAGCTGGAGCGGGAGGTCGCCCCGTGCGCCCATGATCTGCCCGGCGACGCGGCGCGCGCTCTGGGTGGAGATCTCGCGCTCCCCGGAGCGCTGCACCAGTTCGTGGATCTGCTGATCGATCGACTCGATGGACATGCGGCGCGGCCGCTTCGAGTCGGCGACGTCCACGAGATCGCCCACGCGGGTCAGCGCGGTGACCCGGTCCACCAGCTCGTCCCACACCTTGTCCAACTCGCCCGATCGCGTGCCGTCCGCGAGGCCCGGCGCGTACCGCAACTGGCCCCACACGGACTTGAGCTGCACCACGTCGGCGGAGATCTGCACGAGGTCGGTGGGCAGGTCCAGCTGCAACAGTTGCTCGTCGAACTCGCCGGCGCTGACCGACCGCGAATAGCTCACCTTGTCGTAGACGAGGCCCGCGACGAACAGGAGCACGTCGTAGCGGTCCTCGAAGACGAGCAGGCCCTCGTCGGGCGCGCCGTGCCCGTCCACCCACCCCGCGAGCTGCGGCGCGAGACGCAGGGCCGGGCCGGCGACCCGGGCGACGGTGCGCGCGGCCACCGCCGCGGCGGACGGGGTCAGCGGCAGCGGCGTCCGGCACAGCGCGTCGAAGAGTGCATCGCGCTCGTCGAGGTCCAGGTGCACCGCGTCCTTGCGCGCCCGCCGCACCGCCCGGACACCGGCGGCGAAGGAGAGGCGGTTGAGTGTGAAGGCGTGCCGGAAGCCGGCGAGCTTGCGCCGGGCGTCGGCACCGCGCACCGCGTCGGCGGCTGCCTTCGCCTGCCGCAACGGACTCGGCGGGTCGTCGCGCGCCGCGGCCGCGGGCGCCTCGTGCTCGGCGATCCGGCTGAGCCTGCGCAGCTTGCTGTACCCGCCGATGTCCGGGAAGGCGCGCTCGGTGTCGAAGCGGTTGAGCACCACCTCGCGGGCCGCGGGCGACAGGTGCCCGGCCGCGATGAGGAGGGCCGCCTCGTCGGACAGTTCGCGGCGGGGCATCGGGATGGCACGCGCGTCGCACCAGCGGCGCACCGGCGCGTCGATGTGCACCTCAGGCTCCTGCCCGGACATCCGTCACCCCCTCACTCGTTCGTCGGCCACCCCCATCATCCCCGAAGGGCAGGGCTGCGCGCAGGGCCCAGGCGAGCGGCACGCTCACCACGGAGGTCGCCAGGAAGGCGATCGCGGTGCTCCCGGAGAACATCCGCCACCCGAAGACGTCGAGCAGCAGCACGTCCATGACGATCAGGTGCACCAGGAAGTACTCGTAGGAGATCTCGCCGAGCCACACCATCGGGCGGCTGCCGAGGAACCGGTGGTACGCCGAGCGGGACCGGGGAGCGAGGCCGATCGGCGCGATGAGAGCGGCCGCCACCACCAGGTAGAGCGCGGACTTCACCAGCGCCTCGACGGGACTCTTCGGCACCATCGTGGGCGGCCCGCCGATCACGGGCAGCGCCGAGACGACGAACGCCGTGCCGGCACCGGCCAGACAGGCGGGCGTGGCGCCGCGCGGCCACCGTCGGACCAGGGGGGCCGCGACCGTCAGAGCCATGCCCGCGACGAACCACCACAGGTACGCGGGCGGCCACATCCGGGCGGTCAGCTCGATGCCCGGGGCGATCATGATCCACACCGGGGTCACCGCGGCGACCGCGGCGAGCCCCGCGAGCAGGCGCAGCGGCCGCCACCGGTACCGGCACAGCAGCGCGGTGAGCGCCCAGCCGATCAGCGGCAGCGCGAGGTAGAAGGCCACCTCGACGGCCAGGCTCCATGCCTGGGTGAGCCCGACCCGCAGGTGCCCGAAGCCGTAGATCTGGGTGAAGGTGAGGTTCCGGACCAGGCCGTCGACCCCGCTGCCGGACGGGTTCAGCTCGTGCCGGACGATCCCCAGCGCATAGACCGCCACCACGACGACCCAGTACGCCGGAACCACCCGCCGGAATCGGTGCCACGCGTAGCGCCGCAGGTCGGGCTGGTGACCGGAGCCGTCCTGCAGTAGCCGGACCCACGGCCGGAACAGCAGGAAGCCGGATAGCGCGAAGAAGATCGGCACGCCGATCTCGAGCCGCGCCCACAGGTGACCGGCGAGGTCGTCCGTGTAGTGCCCCGTCGAGAAGGCGGCGTGCGTGAGGCACACCGCGGCCGCCGCGACAGCGCGCAGCCCGGTGAGCGGCGCGACCCGACTCTGCATCCGACCATCTTGCCCGCTCGCTCGCGGGGCCGGTCCGGCGCCCGGGCGGCGCTCGCCCGGGCCCGACGGTGCGCCGCTCACGCCACCGGCGCCTCCCGGAAGACCCGCCGGTAGCCGAGCGGCGTCATCCCCGTATCGCGCCGCAGGTGGGCGCGCAGGCTGGCGCCGGTGCCGAGCCCGGCTTCGCCGGCGACGGCGTCGACCGACAGCTCCGTGGTCTCCAGCAGCTCGCGAGCGCGGTCGAGGCGGCGCCGCAGGACCCAGGCGCCGGGCGTCTGGCCCGTCTCCTCCCGGAACCGGCGGTTGAACGTGCGCACCGACATGCCCGCGCGCCGGGCGAGTACCTCGACGGACAGGTTCTCCCGCAGGTTGCGGGTGGCCCAGTCCCGGGGCTCTTTCGTGCTCCCCGCCCCGCTCACGGGCACCGGAACGTCCACGAACTGCGCCTGCGTGCCCTCACGGGCGGGCGGTATGACACAGTGTCGTGCGACCTTGTTCGCCACGGCAGCGCCATGATCGCTGCGGATCAGATGCAGGCACAGATCCAGCCCCGCGGCGAGACCCGCGGAGGTGAGCACGTCCCCGTCGTCGGTGAACAGCACGTGGTCGACGAGGCCGACCCCGGGATAGAGCTTGCGCAGCTGCGCGCCGTACTTCCAATGGGTGGTCACGTTCCGGCCGTCCAGCAGGCCGGCCGCGGCGAGGACGAACGCGCCGGTGCAGATGGAGACGATGCGCGTGCCGGGCCGGATGGTCGCCAACGCGGCGCGCACGTCGTCGGGCAGCGTGCCCTCGAACCGAGGTCCGGCGATCTTGGTACCGGGGACGATGATGGTGTCGGCCTCGGCGAGCACCTCGAGCCCGGCCTCGGGAGCGATCGTGTAGCCGCCGGTGGCGCGCACGGGGCGTCCGCCGATACTGCACGTCACGACCCGGTACAGCGGGCGGTCCTGCTCGTCCGTCGCCTCGGAGAAGCACAGCGGCGGGATGGCGGCGTCGAAGCCGACGATGGGTTCCAGCAGGACGACCGCGACGGTATGCATGGCACGATTCTTTCATATATTGACATAAATGCCACTGGTTCGGGGACGCCGCGTCCGGGAATCTAGTGCGGTGACCACTCCGATGAAGCGCCTACGAGCGCCCCACTACGCCTGGATCGTGGCCGGCGTCGCCTTCGTGACGATGCTCGGCGCGGCCGGTTTCCGCTCCGTCCCCGGTGTCATGATGGACCCGCTGCACATGGAGTTCGGCTGGTCGCATGCGACGATCGGCGCCGCCATGTCGGTGAACATGACGCTCTTCGGCCTGACCGCGCCGTTCTCCGCCGCGCTCATGGACAAGCTGGGCGTGCGTCCCGTGGTGATCGGGGCGCTGGCCCTCGTGGCCGCCGGCACCGGGCTGGCGGTGTTCATGACCGACGCCTGGCAGTTGGTTCTGCTCTGGGGTGTGCTGGTGGGGCTGGGCACCGGCTCGCTGTCGACGGCCTTCGTCGCCACCATCGCGATGCGCTGGTTCGTCGCGCGCCGCGGGCTGGTCACCGGGGTGCTCACCGCGGCCGGCGCGACGGGGCAGCTGATCTTCCTGCCCATCGTGGCCGCCCTGTCCGAGGCGCACGGCTGGCGCATCGCGACGCTCGTGGTGACCGGCGTGGCGGTCGCGGTGATCCCCGTGGCGGGCCTGCTGCTCCGCTCCTGGCCGGCGCAGCTGGGCCTGCCGCCGTACGGCGGCAGCGAGGTGGTGGCCCCGGCAGCCCCCTCGGGCGGCGCGGTGAAGGCGGCCTTCGCCGGCCTGACGCTCGGCGCCCGGAGTCCGGCGTTCTGGCTGCTCGCCGGGAGTTTCGCGATCTGCGGCGCGACGACCAACGGGTTGCTGCAGACGCACTTCATCCCCGCCGCGGGCGACCACGGCATGCCCGCGACGACCGCGGCATCGCTGCTGGCGGTGATCGGCGTCTTCGACGTCGCCGGCACGATCGCATCCGGTTGGCTGACCGACCGCGTCGATTCGCGGATCCTGCTGGTGATCTACTACCTGGGGCGCGGCGGCGCGCTGGCGCTGCTCCCGGCGCTGCTCTCACCGGGGATCGCGCCCGGCCTGCTGGTCTTCATCCTGTTCTACGGCCTCGACTGGGTCGCCACGGTTCCCCCGACGATGGCCCTGGCGCGCGAGCACTTCGGCGAATCGACCCCCGTCGTCTTCGGGTGGATCTTCGCCTCGCACCAGCTCGGTGCCGCCGTCGCGGCGTTCGGCGCCGGCTACATCCGCGACGCGTCCGGCGGCTACGACCCGGCGTTCTACGCCGCGGGCGCACTCTGTGTCGCGGCCGCCGCGATGTGCTGGGTGGTCCCGCGCGCTCGGGCCCGCGCCGCCGCACCGGAGCCGGTCGCCGCCTGATCAGCGCCGCAGGCGGGATAGCCGATTCAGCAGAAGCCGCACTCGCCGTTGGCGGCGAGCTGGGTGAAGCAGTTGGGGCAGAGCTTCGCCGGACGGGGCTCGGGCTTGGCCGGGGCCGCCGCCTTCGCCGGCCGGGCCGACGGTGCCTTCGCCGCCCGCGGGGCCGCGGGGGTGCGAGCCTTGACGACCCGGCCGTTCGACGCCGCCTTGGCGGGCTTCACCCTCGCCGCGCGGGCCGCGGCGGCACGACGGACTTCCTCGAGCTTCGGAGTAAGTTGCGGTGCCGCACCGGCGGGCATCGTCGCCCCGAAGTGCAGGTAGCAGGCGAACCGCGCGGCGGCGGCGTGCTGGTCCAGGTTCTCCGGGACCGGGAGATCGGCCGAGGCCACGGCATAGGCGTAGCCCTCGCCGACGGTCTGATCGTGCGCCACCATCAGCGCGACCAGCGGCGGCTCGCCCGCGGCCTGGCAGCGGTCGGTGATCCGGCGCTGCAGTGCGGCGACCCACAGTCGCACGGGGGCGCGCGTGGCGACACCGGCGTCGGCCTGTGCGCGCGCGGCGAGTTCCGCGTAGGTGATGAAAGAGCCGTACCGGCCGGCGAGCTCGGCAAGGGCGGAGTGAGCCGCGTCGGCCCACAGATCGAGCGCCTCGGAGAAGGGCACGGACAATTCGTTGGCGGTGCGCCAGGCTTCGAGGTCGATCGGGTCTTCGGGGGCAGCGCCGGCTTCGCTCACGTCTCATATTTTACGGCGAGCCATGGGGTGCAACGCAAACCGCCGACCTCCACGTGAAGTCGACCACACCGGCGCAGGCGGCCGGACCAAGCCGCCGGAGGGATTCTTGGAGGATCGGACAAGGGGCGGGAGCGCCCGGAACGATACGTTGGACCGCATGCCGAACAACGCCGCCGCCCCCGCGCTGACCCCCGAAGAGATCAGCGAGCGAGCCGCGTCCGCGGTCGGTTACAGCTACGTGCATCCCGACACCTACCTGGTCGGCCGGGAGAAGGTGCGCGAGTACGCGCGTGCCTCCCAGTTCACCGACCCAGTGCACTACGACCTCGAAGCGGCCAGGGCCGCCGGCCACGACGATCTCGTCGCACCGCCGATGCTGGTCAGCATCGCCGGCGTCGTCGCGAACCGCACCCTCTTCGAGGACTCCATCCTCGGCTACGGCGCCAGCCAGCTGATCCAGGCCGACGAGTCGATGGTCTACCACCGGCCGGTACTAGCCGGGCACGAGCTGACCATCCAGGTGCACGTGGACAAGCACCGCCGCGTGGGCGGTTTCGACATGGTCACGATCCGCAACGAGATGCACTCGCAGGACGACGAGCACCTGGTCACCTTCTCCACCACCCTGATCGGTGGTTCCCCCGACGGTGCCGTCGACTTCGGCGATGCGGCCGAGCAGGTCGTGATGCACGGCGTGATCAACGCCTGACTCCGAGCCGCGCCCTCGCCGCGGTCGCCCACGAACTGCAGTTCGTCGACGGCTGCACCTTCAACTTCGCCTACGTGGGCAGCCGCGTTACGGTTACGTCGGCGGCAAGTACGTTGCACTTCGCGGGCCGGGCAGTTGCCGCCCATTCATGAGTTCTGGTCGACTTCTAGTACCAGTCGCCCGTGAAGACAAGGAGACCAAACTGTCTTCCGCCCCTCGGGGGATCGTTCCAGGGGTTCAGGCGTCTGTACGGGCCGAAGCCGGAAGCCTGAACAGCTGCTCGAAGACGCCCAAAGTCGGCAAGAACACCTAATCCATCTCTCGCATATGGCACCCCAGGACGCCGCCGAGATCTTCGCTCAAGAGATCTGGGCGGCGTCTTCGGCTCTCCCCTGGGTCAGCGAACGTGGGGCCGCCGCGCCGAGCTGCGCTCGCGCGGCCGCCGAGCACAGCGCGAGGTAACGTCGCAGGCGCATTGCCTAGCAAACACATAAAACCGGACCGCGGAGGAGCAGAGTATGAGCGCTGTTGAACACTCACAGACACTGGAGGCGCCCCGCGCGGAGCCGACCGTCGCTGAGTACGTGGTGGCGCGGCTCGCAGCCCTGGGGATCGAACATGTCTTCGGCGTACCCGGCGACTACGCGTTCGCGCTCGACGATGCCGTCGAGGCGCATCCCGGCCTGACTTGGATCGGCAGCGCCAACGAGCTCAACGCTGGATACGCCGCGGACGGCTACGCCCGGATTCGCGGCGCCGCGATCCTATGCACCACGTATGGGGTCGGTGAACTCAGCGCCTTGAACGCGGTGATGGGCTCGAACGTGGAGCGACTGCCGGTGTTCCACCTGGTGGGACAGCCGAGTACTAAGCTACAGCAGGCCCGCGCCTGCACGCACCACAGTCTGGGCGACGGGGTCTTCGGCCAGTTCGAGCCGTTGTCGGCGTCCGCGGCATGCGTGCATGTGAGCCTGACGCCGCAGAACGCGATCTCAGAGCTGGAACGGGCGATCACTACGGCCCTCAACGAGCGCAGGCCCGCGTACATCTCGGTGCCGCAGGACCTGGCAGTTCTCCCGGTACTCGGAACCCCGCCTACCGGGCAGCCGCTAGCATCGACCGCCCTGCCCCCCAGCTCTCAGCCCGCCCTCGACGCCGCCGTGGACGCTATCGTCGCGCGATTCGCCCGCGCGACCTCACACGTGGCGCTCATCGCCCACCCGATCGCACGGTTCGGGCTGCGGGAGCAGGCATTACGCCTGCTAGACGCCACGGGCCTGCGCTACGCAACCCTCCCGATGGACAAGGGCACCGTCACCGAGAGCACGCCGGGATTCCTCGGCATGTACGCCGGAGCAGCCTCGGCCGCCGCGGTGGCGAAGGCGGTGGAGAGCGCCGAGATCGTCCTCGATCTCGGCGGTGTCGCGCTGGTCGACACCAACACCGGCGGGTGGAGTGACCAGCTCGACCCCGCGCGGATGATCAGCGTCCGCACCGATCATGTACGGATCGGGGACACCACGTACGGGCCCGTGTTCCTCGCCGATATGATCGCACGCCTGACCGCGGCGCTGCCCACACAAGCGTCGCCGTCCCCGGCAGAGCGGACCGAGCCGGCCACCGTCCCAATGCCCGGATCTGCGGCCGATCCCGTTACCTCAGCGTGTTTCTACCCACGACTTCAACGGTTTCTGCAGCCCCACGACATCGTCTTCACCGAGACCGGTCTCGCCGCGCAGCACGTCGCAGCCCTCCCGTTTCCCGACGGAGCGGAGTATCACAACCAGACGCTGTGGGGGTCGATCGGCTGGGCCACCCCGGCCGCGTTCGGCGCGAACCTCGCCGCGCCTGGCCGCCGTACCGTCCTGATCACCGGTGACGGCTCACACCAGCTCACCCTCAACGAGATCGCGGCGATGGGCCGCTACCACGCCACGCCGATCATCGTCGTGCTCAACAACGGGAAGTTCGGGATCGAAGAAGTCCTCGCCACGCGGCAGGGTCACGAGTACAACGAACTCGCACGCATCGACTACCACCGGCTGCCCAAGGTTCTCGGCTGCCACGACTGGTACACCGCCCGCGTGTCAACCAACGGGGAACTGGACGACGCCCTGGCCACCGTCGCCGCCCACGGCGGTGCTGCGTACATCGAAGTCGTCCTCGGTCCGAACGACATCGGACCCTCCGCACCAGCCACAGTCCTCCACCGCATGTACCAGACCGACCAACGCGCTCCCAGCAGCAAGATCGGTCACTAAACAGAACGTGGCTGTGCTCCTCTCCACCGCGCACCGCCGGACATCGCGATAATTCCCGCCCTCCTGACGGTGAGCGCGGCGATCGTGCTGCGCTCGCTGTTCGCGACAGGGCTGGCCCGCTGGAACGTGGGCGCCCCCGTCGCCACGGTGGAGGCGGGCGGTGCCGTCGGCATGTTCGGTCCCTCCGCCTTCGGCACGATCGTCGGCACCGACACCGTCTTCGTGCAGCACACCGCGGAGATCATCCTGCTCTTCGTCGATGCGACCGAGGTCAAGGGGCGCCGCCTGTGGGGACGGGTGGCCGAACCTCGTCGGGCGGGTGCTATTCATTGCGATGCCCATCGACTTCGCCCCGGCCGACAACGTGGTCCGCGACCAGTCGCGGCCGACGAAGGTGCGCAGCGTTCTCAACGTCGAGAGCGGGTACAGCGACGGTCTCGTGTGGCCGATCTTCCTGTTCACCCTCGCTCTCGCCGGCGGGTGACACGCGGAGGGGCAGTCACCCCTCGACGCGCTGAGCTCAGCCCTACCGTCGTCGGGGCGAAGGCGATCGCCGTGGGTCGGGTGCTGAGCGCGTCGATCACGGTGGTCATGGACTGGGCCACCGAACGCGACCGGAAGATGTCCCCGTAGCGGCTCCCTCGAATACCGGACCGCCCGACGCGCCGCCGTGACCGCCGACGGCCATCAGTCGAGGTATCCCGACGCCCGATGGGTACGGTTCCGACCGCTCAGCTTCGCGAGGTACAGGGCTTTGTCCGCCGTCCCGAGTAGGTCGGCTAGGGAGGCACCACGGGCACCGTCGGCCATGCCGAAGCTCGCCGTCACCCGGAGCACGTGATCCTGGAACGGGATCAGCTGCGCTGCGATCCTGGTGCGCGCGCGTTCCGTCCACTGCTCGCCCTGACGAACCGAGCTCTCGGGCAGCACGACCGCGAACTCCTCGCCGCCGAGCCGCCCGACGATGCGGGGGCCGCCCGGAACCTCGGTGAGAATTCTGGCCACGACCCGGATCACCTCGTCGCCCGCCGCGTGCCCGAACTCGTCGTTGATCGCCTTGAAGTGATCGAGATCGGCCACGACGACGAAACACCGGCTGGAACGGCGCAGCGCGCGCTCCGCCCGGCGGTGGAAGCCGCGCCGGTTCAGCAGTCCGGTCAGGTCGTCATGGTCCCTCTGGGCACCGAGATCGAGGACCGTATCACCCACCGACGCCGCGAGAACGGCGATCATCACGGCGGGAAAGGCGACGGTGCCTCCGAAGGCGAGGCTCCAGCCCAGTGCGGAATCGAGGAACGCCTGCAGGTCCGCAACGGACCGGATCTCATGTGGCGCCGCAGATGTGAAGCACAGGGCCACGGTGACGACCGCGGACGCCGTCAAGGCACATACCGCGCCGATCACCAGCCGGTCCGTCCACCGCTGTCGCACCTGCGCCCGCAACCGTGCCGTCGTGTGGACCAACAATACGGCCACGGTCGCGTACTGGATCAGCACCCGGCCGGCCAGATGCGGTTGCACGTACGCGAAGAAGCAGGTCCCCGCCCCCACCAGTGCGACGACGGCCACAGCGGACCCGATCGTCAGGCCCTGGGCGACTCGGCCGAGGAGCCCCTGCGCGAGCAACACTGAGGCGATCACGAAGAGGACGCCCTGGATCATCGACGCCTGCGCTACCGACAACGGCAACGACAGTACGGCGGACGCCGCCGCGTACCCGAAGATCGCGATACCGCACAGAAGCGCCGCTCGCTGCCGCCCGGCGGAGTATCCCGCGGCACTCCTGCCGATCCTCCACAGCACGATGAACAGCACACCGATGCCGAGCAGCATGATCGACCCCAGGTTGGTGATGATCACCCATTCGAGGATCAACGCACCCGCCCCCTTACTCGGCCCGATGCTCGTGCCACGGCACCGTCTCCTCCGGGAGGGGACACCGGAAGAGGTGTTGCCCGCCCGCAGTCGACTCAGGACGTCTGCGGAAGCGGAGGGATTCGAACGACGGCGGTTTCACCCACGCTCGCTTTCACGTCACCGCTAACCAGGTGAAGTGATCGTAGCTGAACGGTGTCGAGCCCCAGTGCTTACGCACTTCACCCTTCGCTGGCGACGACCCGTCGCGCGCCGACCGCACCGCCGGCGGCGCGGTTGTGCGCGTCGAAGGCGACGTACGAGCGGTAGACCACGAGCATCGCCAAGCCCCAGGTGAACAGCGCGAGGATGTAGAACAGCGTGTGGTTGGCGTCGTCGCCGGGGATGTGCCAGAAGTCGTAGATCGACGCCACGACCACGTTGAGCGCGGTGGCGAACCACACCCATCCGGCCTGTGCGCGCTCGCCGAGCCCCCACAGCCGCTGCCCGTAGTACACGAGGAAGGCGCTGACGCCGAGCGCCATGACGAGGAAGAACACCTTGCCGGGGGTGCCGATCTCGACGGCGAACTCGGAGAGGAAGTAGCCGAGCACGGCGGCGAGGGCGAATGCGCCGATCTCGACGGCCCTCGACGGGTGGTAGCGGTGAGTGACCGCGAGCAGGCCGAGCACCAGGATCACCGTGAAGCCGATCGACCGGGAGAAGGCGTCGAGGAAGTACGCGATGTGGTACATCGGCGAATCGGTGCCGGCCTTCGTCACGCCGTAGATCAGGAAGTTCGTTCCCGACGTGGCCATGATGATCCACTCGAGGCCGATCAGCCAGTTCGAGTACTTCCTGATGAATGTGATGCCGCAGATGAATCCGATGGCGATCATCCAGATGTCCGCTGCGGCGAAGAGCAAGTCGCGCATGCTGCCGTTCCTTCGTGAGATGTGTGATCCGTGTCTCGTGACGTTTCTCACGCTCTCGCGGCGAATCCCGCACGCGCTACAACGAGGTGCAACGCCTATGGGCGAGTAGCGCAACACCTTGCACCAGACGATGCGATCTCCGATAGCCGCCCCCAGGGAGCGTGTGCACATTGCACTACCCCTTCGCAGAACTAGGAGCAGTGTGTTGTGGCTCACATGACGCCTGACCCGGCACCGTCGTAGGCACAACAAGTGACCACGGACACAACGTCACCACCGAAAGGCCCCCGATGAAGACACTCCCCCAGACCGAAGAATTCGACATCATCATCGTCGGTGCCGGCATCTCCGGCATCGGCGCCGCGAAGTACATCACCGAGGCGTTCCCCGGCAAGCGGGTGGCGATCCTCGAGGGACGCGAGAACATCGGCGGCACCTGGGACCTGTTCAAGTACCCCGGCATCCGTTCCGATAACGGCCTGCACACCTTCGGCTACGAGTTCAAGCCGTGGACGGACCCCGACGCCATCGCGGAGGCCCCGAAGATCGTGAACTACCTGCAGGAGACGATCGACGAGTTCGACCTGGCGCCCCTCCTACGCATGGAGCACGCCGTACAGCGCGCCTCCTGGTCGAGCGCCGACGCCCGCTGGACCCTCGACGTGAGCACACCTGAGGGCGACAAGCGCATCACCGCCAACTGGATCTTCGCCGGCACCGGCTACTACCGCTACGACGAGGGCTACACCCCGCACTTCGAGGGCCGCGAGGACTTCGCCGGCGACATCCTCCACCCGCAGCACTGGCCCGAGGACTACGACTACGCCGGCAAGAAGGTCGTGGTGATCGGCAGCGGCGCCACCGCCGTGACGCTGATCCCGTCGATGCTGAACCACGATGGTGCTGCGGCGCACGTCACCATGCTGCAGCGCACTCCGACGTACGTTATCCCCTGGGCGAAGGTCGATTCCGCAGCGCTGATGTTCACCAAGTGGTTCGGTGAGAAGCGCGGCTACGCGCTGACCCGGTTCACCAACATCTGGATCGAACGAGGCATCGTCAAGGCCATGCGCGGATTCCCGAAGTTGGCACGCGCGGCCATCCGGCGCGTGAACATCAAATCCCTGCCGCAAGGATTCGACGTGGACACCCACTTCAACCCGCCGTACGACCCGTGGGATCAGCGCCTGTGCCTGTGCCCCGACGGCGACTTCTTCGAGGCGCTCAGTGACGGCAGCGCTTCGATCGTCACCGATAAGATCGAGCGGTTCACGGAGACCGGCATCGCGCTCGAATCGGGCGAGCACCTGGACGCCGACGTGATCGTCACCGCGACCGGCCTGAACATGCGCCTGCTCGGCGGCATCGAACTCGACGTCGATGGCGATCCGGTATGCCTACCGGACACCGTGGCTTACCGCGGAAACCTCCTGTCGGGAATCCCGAACTTCGCCATCGCGATCGGCTACACGACATCCCCGTGGACGCTGAAGATCAGCATCCTGTGCCGATACTTCTGCGCACTCGTGGCACACATGGACGCCTTCGGCTACGACAGCGTCCGCGTCGAGGCCGACCCGGCCATGGAGCGCCGGCCGATCGTTGACCTGAGTTCCGGTTACGCCCAGCGCGCGAAGGACATCATTCCGAAGCAGGGCACGGGCCTGTTCCAGATGTCCATGTCGTACCAGCAGGACGCCAAGATCCTCCGCGGTCCGCTGCTCGACGACGCCCTGGTTTTCAGCTCCACGACGGATGACGCAGCACCGTCGGCGGCGAAGGAGGCCGTCCGTGCCTGAGCACACCGAGGACAGGTTCGCCCAGCTCCCTAGCGGCACCCGCGTCTGCTACCGGATGGACGGCCAGTACGGCGCGCCGCCCGTACTGCTCATCGCCGGACTCGGCGAGGACCTCACGACCTGGTCGGACCGGTTCGTCTCCGCGCTGACCACCACGGGATTCCTAGTGATCCGCATGGACAATCGGGACTGCGGGCGGTCGACGTACGCAACGACACCGCCGCCGAACACGCTGCAGCAGCTTCTGGGTAAAGCGCGCCGTGACGCCTACACGCTGGCGGACATGGCCGACGACGCGGCCCAGCTGATCGAGCATCTCGGGCTCGGCCCCACGCATGTCGTGGGGCGGTCGATGGGCGGCATGATCGCGCAGACCGTGGCCGCGCGGTACCCCGAGCTGACCGCGTCGCTGACGTCGCTGTACTCCACCACCGGGAATCCGAAGGTGGGACAGCCCGCGGCGTCGACCAAGGCCCTCATCGCGAGCCCGCCCCCGCGGGATCGGGTGGGCGCCGTCCGCGCGCACCTGCGGATGACGGCCCACCTCGCCGGCACGGCCTACCCGATCGACGAGGTCGAGGAGGCGGCGCACGCCGTCACCACCTGGAACCGCACAGCGGGCGACGGTGTCGCCGGCACCGCCCGGCAGATCCAGGCGATTGCCGCCTCGGGTGATCGCACCGCCGAGCTGGCCCGGATCGCCGCGCCCACCCTGGTGATCAACGGCGACCGCGACCTCATCGTGGCGCCGTCGGGCGGCGATGCGACGGCCGCCGCGATCCCGCACGCCCGCCACATCGTGATCCAGGGCATGGGGCATCACCTTCCCGACGCGCTCGCCCTGCGCATCGCCGACCACGTCGTCTCACACATCGAGAAGGTTGCGGTATGACCGAGCAGCGCACCGTCGACGTCGTGGTGATCGGCGCCGGGATCTCCGGGCTGACGGCCGCACGGCGGCTCACCCAGGCCGGGCGTTCCGTGGCGGTGATCGAGGCCGGCGACCGCGTCGGCGGCCGGACGGTCAACCTGCAGGTGACCGACGCCGTGATCACCGAGGGCGGTGGGCAGTGGGTCGGCCCCGGCCAGGACCGCGTCCTGGCACTGATCGACGAACTGGGCCTCACGACCTTCAAGACGTTCACCGACGGCAAGTCGATCTACCACCGCCGCGGACGGTCGAAGCGCTACGACGGAACGATCCCGCCGATGAGCCCACTCGCGATCGCCGACTTCGCCCAGCTGCAACTGAGGCTCGAGCGGATGGCGAAATCGATCCCCCTCGAAGCGCCGTGGACGGCGCGCCGGGCCCAGGAGTGGGATGCGACCACCTTCGGCCGCTGGATCGACGAGCACTCGTTCACCGCGGAGGCCAGAGAGATGTTCACGATGGCCTTCACCGTGACCAACGCGGAGGACCTGCACAGCACCTCGCTGCTGGTCCAGCTCGCACGGATCAAGGGGGGCGGCGGTATCGACCACGCCGTCAACATCACCGACGGCGCGCAGGAATCACGCGTAGTGGGCGGGACGGCGGCGATCGCCGACCGGATGGCGGCGGACCTCGGACCGAAAGTGGTGCTCGACTCCCCCGTGTCCGACGTCCACCAGGACGCCGACGGGGTGCTCGTCCGGTCCGCACGGCTCGACGTCCGCGCGGATCGTGTCATCGTCTCGATGTCGCCGGCGGACGCGACCCGCATCCGGTTCACTCCCGATCTCCCGACCCGGCGCAGCATGCTGCAGCGACGGTGGAGCACCGGCTCCGAGAACAAGCTGTTCGCGGTCTACGACCGGCCGTTCTGGCGCGAGCAGGGGTTGAACGGCCAGGCCGTCACCGACCTCCCGGTCGCGAACTACGTGGTCGACAACTCGCCGCCGGACGGGAGCGTCGGTATTCTGCTGACCTTCCACGGCACCGCCGGCGCGGGAGGCGGCCAGCACTGGTCCGACGCGATCCTCGACGATCCCGCGGTGCGCCGTGACGCCTTCCTCGCCGACCTCACCACCCTGTTCGGGCCCGAGGCCGCGAATCCGGTGGCGTACCTGGAGAAGGACTGGACCCACGAGCAGTGGATCAGCGGCTGCGTGGGCTCCCGCACACCCGGATCGCTGACGCAGTACACCGACGCCGACCGGCGGCCCATCGGCCGGATCCATTGGGCCGGAACGGAGACGGCGATCCTGAACCAGGGCTATATCGACGGTGCGGTCAGCGCAGCGGAACGCGCAGCCCAAGAGGTACTCGACGCCGCGCCGCTCAGGGTTCCCAATCAACCCGCGGGATCATCGTGAAGTCGAACACTGGGACGTCCTCGATCGAGATTTCCCGTCCATCCCGGCGGGCGCTGACCGCAGCGAGGCCGATCCCGACGAACCCCCGGCAGATCGACGGGCCGTCGTCCGCTCCCGCTGGCCGGTACCACTCGCTCACGCTGGAACACATCGACAACAGCGCGATGCGGGTCAGCCGCTGGTCGGCAACGCGGAACACGCCCTGGTCTACCCCGTCGCGGAGGGCGTCACGCCACAGCGCCTCGTACCCGTCACGCAAGCCGACGATCTCGTCGTGCTCAGCGCTCCCGGGCGCGAGCGAGCGGATCTCGCCGTCTGACACCAACCCCGTCTTCGGGTTAATGACATGAGCCCCCGCGAGTCCGCTGATCAGCAACGCGAGACGGTCTTCGGGGCGTGTGATGCCGTGCAACGCCGTCTCCATCGACAATGTCAGCCCGCGCTGCATCTGCCGCATGATGTCGACGAGAAGCACCTCCTTGTTCGCCACGAAGTGGTAGATCGCCGCGTTGGAGACGCCGGCGTGCTTGGCAATCTCGCGGATTCCGGTGGCGGCGTACCCCTGCTGCGCGAACAGCGCGACGGCCGCCGATCTGATCCTGGTCTCGGTGTCCATACTCGAAGATCTTACTGATCGTTCGTCCTGTTAATCCTCGAAATTCCTGATTGCCTTTCATCACGACCTTGACACTTACCGATCGATCGGTAATCTTGTGTGACCCCTATCACCAGTATCCCTTCTCGAACGGAGCATTCGCCATGACTCAGCAGCGCGAAGTGCCGATACCGCAGGTCGGCGCCGGTCTCGAGCGGACGCTCGGCGTCCCGCAGATCGTCTTCATGGTGGTGGCGTTCGCCGCCCCTTTGACGGTTTTCGCCGGGCTGATCCCGCTCATGCTCGGCACCGGCAACGGCATCGGCACCCCCGTCGACTTCGTGATCGTCGGGATCGTGCTGGTGCTGTTCACCGTCGGCTACTCCGCGATGACCCCCGAGGTCCGGAACGCCGGCGCCTTCTACTCGTACGTCCAGCGCGGCCTCGGCACCACCGTCGGCCTCGGTGCCGCGGCGCTCGCCCTGGTCACCTACGCCGTCCTGATCGTCTCCGTGACGGGCTACCTCGGTGCCGCCGCCCGCAACGTGATCGTCACGTTCACCGGGGTATCGGTGCCGTGGTGGATCCTCTCCGCTGCCGGGCTCGCGGCGATCGGCTACCTGGGCTACCGCAACGTCGAGGTGAGCGCCCGCGTGCTCGGTGTTCTGCTGGTCGCGGAGATCGGGATCGTCGCGCTGGTCGACCTCGCGATCGTGCTCCGCGGCGGCGCGGACGGCCTCTCGGCCCAGCCGCTCTCCTGGAGCGCGTTCACCAGCGGCGCCACCGGAACCGGGATCATGTTCGCGGTCTTCGGATTCGTCGGCTTCGAGGCGACCGCGGTGTTCCGGTCCGAAGCGAAGGACCCCGACCGCACCGTGCCCCGCGCCACCTACATCGCGGTGATCCTCATCGCCGTGATCTACGCCTTCTCCTCGTGGGCGATGATCAACGGTCTCGGGGTGTCCCGCGCCGCCGAGCTCGCCGGGCAGGACCCCGAGGGGCTCGCGCCGGGGCTCGCGACGCGCTACGTCTCGCAGGTCGCGCACGACGGCGTGCAGGTGCTCCTGGTCACCAGCTTCTTCGCGTGCATCCTCACCGCGCATAACGTGGTCTCGCGGTACCTGTTCGCCCTCGGCCGGCAGGACGCACTGCCCCGGCGTCTCGGCGAGGTGCACCCCGTGCACCGGTCGCCGCACGTCGCGTCGCTCCTCACCTCCGCGGTGATCAGCGTGCTCGTCGCGGTCACCGCGATCGCCGGCCTCGACCCCGTCACGCAGGTCTACGCGTGGTTCGGCGGCGCCGGGACGCTCGGGCTGATCACGCTGCTGGCCCTCACCTCGGCCGCGATCGTGGTGCACTTCCTCCGGGAGCGGACGACGAGCCTGTGGCGCGGCACCGTCGCTCCCGTCCTCGCGCTCGCCGCACTCGGGGCCATCCTCGTGCTGGTCGTGAGCAACTTCGACGTACTCATCGGCTCGGCCACCCTCGCCGACGTCTTCCTCGCCGTACTGGCCGCCGCGTTCGTCGCCGGCCTCCTGTGGGCGCTCGCGCTGCGCCGCAGCCGGCCGGACGTGTACGCGACCCTCGAGTGACTCCGGCCACGCACAGCGGGCCACCCCCTCCAGAAAGTAGAAAACGCCATGGAAACCACCATTCCCCCAGCCGGGGTCGCGAATGCCGTCCGGATCTCGATCGACGACGACGCGACGCCGATCGTCCGCCTCATCGGCCGGATCCTGCGGGACGCGAGGCGGACCGGCCACGCGGCCGACGTGCTCGGCCGCGGTTCCGGATCCGTCGCCATCCGCTCCCACTCGACCCCGCAGGCCGCCACCGTCACCTTCACCGACGGCCTCGTCGCCGTCACCGGAGGTGTCTTCGCCCCTGTCGACGCCACCGTGGTCGTCGACCTCGACAGCCGGTGCGCACGGGTCGATGCCGAAGGCGATGCAGACCTCGCCGATGCGATGCTCCGCGCGCTGCAAGTCCCCCTGCCCGATTGGCAGGAGGCGGGTGCCCGCTTCTGGGATCAGACCCGCGCCATCCCCGGCATGCCCGACGTGTTGACCGTGGTTGCCCGCGGAATCGAGGGCGAGCACGAGGCGAGGTTCGGCGTCGGGGACGTCGCCTATCGCATCGTCGGCAGCGCAGACGCACTGGCCGGATTCTTCACCGGCAACGATTTCCTGTTCACCGCCCTGGAGCGCGGCCTGCGGGTCCAGGGTTCTCTCGCGCAGCTGTCGGTCATGACCGCTGCCTCCTGGAAGGCCCGTTACGATGTCTGATCCCAACCGGTCCGGAGCCGGTGCACCCGGCGCGGCCAAGGCCTACCGCGTGGAGGCGACCAACCACGACGGCACCTTCATGGGCAAGAACGTTACGCCCGCGAAGTTCGCGTCGGGCCGGGAATCCGGCTTCGCCTTCGCCGACGTGCTGTTCGCCATCGACATGGGCACCGAGATCGTGTTCGGCGACGCCTACCCCGAGTGGCGCGGCAATCTCTACGACATCTCCCTGATCCCCGACATGAGCACGCTGGTGCGGTGGAAGCCCGGCGTCGACTCCGTGATCGGCGACTTCTGGATGAAGGACGGCCGCCCCGTGCCGATCTGCCCGCGGAACATGGTGCGCGGCCTGATCGACCGGCTCGCAGGCCTGGGCTACACCGCCACTGTCGCCGTGGAGATCGAGACGACGCTGTTCGAGGAGTCGATCCAGGAGGCCAGGGCGCGCGGCTACCGCGACCTCACCGCGCTGGGCGGCGACACCGGCTCCACCTACAACCTCGCGCGGTCGGCGGACTGGATCGAGTACATGGAGGCCGTCACCGACCGCCTGGACGAGCTCGGCATCGTCTGGGAGGCCTGGACCGACGAGGCGGCGCCCGGCCAGACCGAGCTGAACATCGCTCCCACCGAGCCGCTGGCGCTCGCCGACGCATGGGTGCGGACCAAGCAGGTCATGCGCGAGATAGCTTGCGAGAAAGGCCATTCGGTCACCTTCATGGCCAAGCCGACCGCCGGTTTCGGGCAGGGCGCGCACATCAACCTGTCGCTGCAGCGCGACGGCGTGAATCAGTTCTACTCCCCCGACGGCCCGTCCGAGGTGATGCTGCAGGCGGTGGGCGGCCTCATGGCGACGATGGCCGGGAACACCCTGCTCGCGCTGCCGCAGATCACCTCGTACCGCCGGCTCGTGGACGTGTCCGGGCCGCCGACCACCATCTCATGGGGCGTGAACAACAAGACCGCCGCGCTGCGCGCCATCGCCGGTCACCCGAAGTACTCGCGGCTGGAGTACCGCGTGCCCGGATCGGATGTGAATCCGTACTACGCCCTCGCAGGCGTCCTCGCGGGTGTCGTCGCGGGCATCGAGCGGAATATACTGGCCCCGCCGCAGGTCGACGACATGGCGTGGTGCCTACCCGACGACTGCGGTGTCGAGCGCATCCCCGACTCCATCACCAAGGCGATCACCGCACTCGACCGCGACGAGATCCTCCGCGAGTACCTCGGCGACGAGTTCGTGGACTTCTGGACGGCGTCGCGGCGCTGGGAGTGGATGGAGTTCCACACCAAGGGCGGCGACCCGTACGCCGAACTCTCCGAGTGGGAGTCCCGACGCTACTTCGAGTTCTCATGAGCCGCCGGCCACTGATCGGAATCACCGGCCGCCGCTTCGAACTGAGCCTGATCGCCGGATCCGACCCCCGCTACGGCGCGGCGTGCATGGACTCGTTCATGTCCGCGTTCGCGACCCGCATCGCGCAGGCCGGCGGCGTGCCGGTGCACCTGCCCTACGACGCCGCCCCCGACGACGCCTGCGAGTGGCTGTCGGGCGTGGTGATCACCGGCGGGCAGGACGTCCACCCCTCCCTCTGGGGCGGCGACACCTCCGTCGTCCGCGACGTGGACCCGCGCACCGACACAAATGCGCACGACCCGGAACGCGACGAGTACGAATTCGCCCTCACCCGTACGGCCATCGACCGCGGCATCCCGCTGCTCGGCGTGTGCCGGGGACTGCAGGTGCTCAACACCGCACTCGGCGGGACGCTGATCGCGGACCTCCCACCGGGACCGATCCCGCACCTGTCACCGCAGGCCGCCCCCACCGACGGCGACGCCGTCCACGTGGTGCGGTTCGAGCCCGGCTCGACCGCCGCGCGGGTCTTCGGCCCCAGCATGACCACCAACTCGTGGCACCACCAGGCCGTCGACCGGTGCGGCAGCGGCCTGATCGTCACGGGCCGGACGTCCGATGGCGTCGTCGAGGCTGTCGAGATGCCCGGCGCACCGATCCTCGGCGTGCAGTGGCATCCCGAGTGGATGGACAGCGACGACCCGGCGATGAGTTGGATCGTCGACGAATCGAAGAGCCGACAGGAGGCCTGGCAGTGACCACCACATCGCACACCGACGACGTCGGGCGGCGGATCGCCGTCGACCCGAGCGAGCTCGGCGACGCCCCGCGGATCGGCACCGTCACCGGACTTCTGGCCGACGGTGCCGCCCGCACGCCGGGCGCGGAGCTGCTGCGGTTCGGCGACGAGTCGTGGACGTACGAGCAGGCCGACGCGGCGTCGTCGCGGCTCGCGCACCTGCTGATCTCGGACCACGGCATCGTCCCGGGAGACCGGGTCGCGATCATGCTGCCCAACATCGCCGGCTGGCCACTCACCTGGTTCGCCGTGCTCAAGGCCGGCGCGGTCGCCGTGCCGGTCAACTCCGCCTACCGCGCGGCCGACCTGCGGTTCGTGCTAGAGGACTCCGGCACCCGCGTGATCGTGACCGATGCGGACCACCTGCCGCTGGTGCGCGAGGTGATCGCGAGCGATCCGGCGGTCGCCGGCGTCGGCGTGGTCGACATCGCGGAGACCACCGGCACCGAACACCCGTCGACCGCCCCCGCCGTGGACATCCGCCCGGACACCCTCGCGAACCTGCAGTACACGTCGGGCACCACCGGATTCCCGAAGGCGTGCATGCTTACGCACGACTACTGGACCCGGATCGGCTGGACCTGCGCCGGAGCCGCCGGCCTCGGCCCCGACGACGTGCTGCTGACGGCACAGCCCTTCTCGTACATGGACCCGCAGTGGAACACCGTGCTGGCGTTGACGACCGGCGCACCGCTGGTGGTGCTGCCGAAGTTCTCGGCGTCCGGCTTCATGCGCGACGTGCGCCTCCACGGCGCGACGTTCTGCTACGTGCTCGGCTCGATGCCGACATTGCTGTTCAAGCAGCCGCCCGGCCCTGACGACCGGGACAACCGGCTGCGCGCGGTATTCTGCTCCGCGATCCCCGTGGCGCTGCACGCCCAGCTCGAACAGCGCTGGGGCGCGCCCTGGCGTGAGGTCTTCGGGATGACCGAGAGCGGCATCGACATGATCAGCCCGTTCGACGACACCGCCGCCGTCGGCAGCGGAACACTCGGAAACCCGATGCCCACCAAGCAGGTCCGGATCGTCGACGCCGACGGCGCCGAGGTCCCAGCCGGAACACCGGGCGAGCTGACCGTAGCCGGCGCGCCGATGATGCTCGGCTACTGGAACCGCCCCGAGGAGACCGCGCGGACCCTGCGCGACGGCCGCCTGCACACCGGCGACCTGGCCGTCAAGGACGAGCACGGTGGGATCCGCCTCGTCGGCCGCCTCAAGGACATGGTGCGGCGCGGTGGGGAGAACGTGGCCGCCGCGGAGGTGGAGGCCGCGCTCGAGCGCGACGACGCCGTGGTCGCGACCGCGGTGGTCGCTGAACCCGACGACGTACTCGGCGAGGAGGTCAAGGCCTTCGTGCAGCTCGCGGCGGGCGTCGCCGCGGACCGCTCCACCGCCGAGGCGATCGTCGCCAGCGTCGCCGAACGCCTCGCCCGCTTCAAGGTGCCGCGCTACGTCGAATTCGTCGCGGACTTCCCGCGCACCCCGTCCGAGCGGGTGTCCAAACCCGCACTCAAAGCCCGCGCCGCGCAGGCCCCCGGCACCGTGTACGACCTGCGCACGCCGGCACCATCGAACAAGGAGAACCAGGTGGAAGGCACCGACCAGGCGACCGAGCACGTGCTCGTCGAGGTGACCCGAGAGGTCGCCGTCATCACGCTGCGCCGCCCCGAGAAGCTGAACGCGCTGACTGCGCCGATGCGCCGGCACCTCTCCGCGCTGATCCGCGAGTACGGCGCCGGCGACAAGGCCAGGGGCATCGTACTCACCGGAACCGGGCGCGCGTTCAGTGCGGGCGAGGACCTCGCCGCCGCGCCCACGTCCTTCGCGGAGATGCGGGAGAGTTTCGAGAGCTTCCACGACGTGACCCGCGCCGTGATCGAGACCCGGGTGCCCGTGATCGCGGCGATCAACGGCATCGCCGTGGGCGGTGCGTCGGAGATCACCCTGTGCTGCGACGCCCGGCTGGGCACGCCCCAGACCGAGTACTACCAGCCCGAGAACGGACGCGGCCTGACCATCTCCAACGCGTCCAGCATCCTGCTGCCCCGCATCGTCCGCGGACACGCGATGCGGATGGTCCTGGCCTCCGAGCGCGTCGGCGCCGACGAGGCACTGGAGATCGGCCTGCTCGACGAAATCGTCGAACCGGAAGCACTGCTGGACCGCGCCATTGACACCGTGCACGCGTGGACCCCCGAGGGCGTCAACAACACCGCCCTGCACCTCGAGCTGCTGCGGCCGTCGATCGAGGAGATCGAGCGCGCCTTCGAGCGCGAGGACGCGGCGGCCGACGAGTCCTGGAACAGCGGCGCGTTCACTGCTGGTGTCCAGGGCTTCTGGGACGCACGCACACCCGCCACCGCGAACGGAGCGAACCGATGATCACCACCCGCGCCGCCGTGCTCACCGAGGTGGGCCGGCCTCTGCACCTGACCGACATCCACGTCGACGATCCCGAGCCGCACGAGGTCCGCGTCGCCGTCACGCACGTGGGGCTGTGCCACAGCGACCTGCACTATATGACCGGCACCGTCGAATCCGAGGTACCGGTCGTCGTCGGGCACGAGGTCGCGGGCGTCGTCGAGTCGGTCGGCTCCGCCGTCACCGACCTGAAGCCCGGCGACCGCGTGACCGGCGCACTGACCCCGTCGTGCGGGCAGTGCGCGAACTGCAACGCCGGCCGGTCCACCCAGTGTCAGCGGCAGACGGAGATCCGGCGCAGGCCGCGGCCCGCGTACTCGCTTCCCGACGGGACGCCCGTGGCCCGCCTCGGCGACGTGGGCGCGTTCTCCGAGCACATCCTTCTCCGCGCGAACGCCGCTGTGAAGCTGCCCGACGACGTGCCCACTCGCGTCGGCTGCCTGCTCTCCTGCTGCATCGTGACCGGCGTCGGCGCGGTGTTCCGTGGGGCGCAGGTGCGCCCGGGTTCCACCGTCGCGGTGATCGGCTGCGGAGGAGTCGGTTCGGCCATCATCCAAGGCGCGCGGCTGGCCGGCGCGTCCGCGATCGTCGGTATCGACCTCGACGACGCCCGGCTCAAGGCCGCACACGAGTACGGCGCCACGCACACCATCAACGGTGCGGGCGACGTGCAGGCCGAGATCACCGAACTGCTCGGCGACGGCGTGGACTACGCCTTCGAGGCCGTCGGGTCGGCGCGCACCGCCGCGACCGCGCTCGCGATCGTGCGGGCCACCGGCACAGCGTGCCTGGTGGGCATCGCACCCGACGACACCGACGTGCCCGTCCCCGCCTCCGACTTCTTCTTCAGCGAGAAGCGACTGATCGGCTCGTACATGGGCTCCGGCCAGGCGCGCGAGGACATCGGGCAGTTCGCCCGCCTGTACCAGCAGGGCCGACTGCTGCTCGACGAGATGGTCACGGCCGTCATCCCGTTCGAGGAGATCAACGAAGGCTTCGAGGCCATGAAATCGGGCGACGTCACGCGGATCGTCGTCGCCATGCCCACCAGTTCCGAGACCGAGGTGACCCAGTGACCACCGAAACCACCACCACCCTCCCCCAGCCCCGCAGCTACATCGCCGGGGAGTGGGTCGAGTGCGAGACGCTCGACAGCTGGAACGTCGACCCGAACACCGGCGAGCCCGTGCACCGCACGGTGACTACGACCCACGCCGATCTGGACCGGGCGCTGGACCTCGCGCAACGCGTCTACGACGCGACGGATTTCACCGCCGACGAATTCCGGATCGACCGCGCCGAGGCGCTGGAACGGGCCGCGGCGAACGTCGAGCAGCGGCTCGAGGAGATCGCGCGCGTCGACGCCCTCACGAGCGGCACAGCGATCGGCGCCACTCGCAAGCTGGCGGCGTTCCTCCCCGACCGCCTGCGCGGCGCGGCTGCTGAGGCGCGGAACATCGCCCGGGTCACCGCTCTCCCCGCGGGCGGCCGCGACGTTCGGCTGCACCGGATCCCGTGGGGCCCTGCGGCGATCCTCACCCCGTGGAACGGCCCCAGCTTCATCCCGGCGGCGAAGGTCGCGAGCGCGATTGCCGCCGGCTGCCCGGTGCTGCTCAAGCCTTCCGAGCACGCACCCGCGAGCGCGCAGGTGATCGCCGAGTGCTTCGTCGACGCCGGCCTGCCCGACGGTGCCCTCCAGCTCGTGCACGGCACGGGCGACATCGGCGCTGCACTGACGGGCGACCGTCGGGTCCAGGTCGTGTCGTTCACGGGCGGCCCGGGGGCGGGACGGGCGATCGCCCGCGCCGCGGCGGAGGACTTCAAGGTCCTGCAGTTGGAGCTGGGCGGCAACAACCCGGTGATCGTGCTCGACGACGCCGATCTCGACGTGACCGCCGACGGGATCCTCACGGGCATGACGAATCTCAACGGCCAGTGGTGCGAGGGACCGGGCAAGGTGCTCGCGCCGCAGCACCTGGTGCAGCCGCTCCGCGAGGCGCTGGGCGAACGCATCGCGAAGCTGCGCATCGGGCACTCGCTGGACGAGACCACCGACATCGGCCCGATCTCCAACGAGCCGCACTTCCGCACGCTGCGGCAGCGGATCGACGGCCTACGCGCCCTCGGGGCCGAGATCGACCAGCCGGGCGAGCTGCCTGCGCTGGCGGGGTTCTTCCTATCGCCCACCGTCGCCACCGGGTCCGACCCCGACCGCACGACGGCGGAGCTGTTCGGGCCGGTCGTCTCGCTGCACGGCGTGGACTCTGAAGCAGAGGCGCTGCGCGCGGCGAACGCGCACCCGTCGGGCCTGGACGCGTACGTCTTCGGCACCGACACCGACCGCGCGATCGCCGTCGGCGCCCGGATCAAGTCCGGCGAGGTGCGCGTCAACGGCGCCAAGGTCGCCGACCTCGGCGACGACTCCGCGCAGAGCTTCTGGGGCCCGTCCGGGATCGGCGGCCACGGCCCGGCCGAGTCGATCCGGGTGTTCTGCGGCGACCGCGTGGTGGGCGTCGACTCACCGGATCTGCCGATGTAGGCCGTGACCGGACTCGAACGAGAAGGAGAAGCACCGATGGAGAAGAACACCACCCATGACGTCACGGTGCTCGGCTGCGGGCTGATGGGCGCCGCACTCGCACGCGCACTTGCCGGTGCCGGCCACAGCGTCGCCGTGTGGAACCGGACGCACGCTAAGGCCGAGGCGCTGGCGAGCGAGGCGATCACACCCGTGCGGGAGGTCGCCGACGCGGTCGGCGCCGCGCCGCTCGTGCTGGTCTGCCTGTCCACCTACGACGACGCGCTCGCCGTCCTGCGGGACGTGCCCAACTGGACCGGCGTCACGCTCGTCAACGTGGGCAGTGGCACTCCCGTTGAGGTCGAGTCGTTCGGAGAGTGGGCCCGCGGACGCGGCGCCGACTACCTGGACGGCTCGATCCTCAGCTACCCCGCCGACATCGGCACCGAGGCGGCGGCGATCCTCTACTCCGGATCCGAACCCGCCTGGGCCGCACACGGCGAGACGCTCATGGCCCTGACGCCGATGTCGGTGTGGGTGTCGACGGAGGACAGGACGGCGAGTGTCCTGAACACAGGACTCATCGGCATGTTCCTTGTGCCCGCTGTCAGCGCGTACGTCGAGGCGGCGACCTACATGCTCGGGCAGGGCGTCGATCGGTCGCTCCTCGACGACCTGGCGCCGGCTGTGTTCGCATCCATCCAGGCGGAGACCGCCAGGGCCGCCGCCGCGATCGACGGCAACGACTTCGCGACGGACCAGGCCACGATCGCGACGTACGCGCAGGGCCTCGACGGTGCCGCCGCCATCATGGCGGAAGCCGGGATCCGGGCCCGCGTGTTCATGGCCGCCGTCGAGAACCTCAACGCCGCCGTCGACGCCGGCCTCGGCGATCTCGGCTTCGCCGCCCAGGCGAAGCTCGTCGCCCTGGGGTGACACCGAGGCCGAAGGCCCGGGTCGAGGACGCCGCGGGTGTCGTCAGTCGCGCAGCTGCACGAGCATGAGCGCGGCGACGACGCTCGCGGCGTTCTCCGCGAGCGGCACGGGCAGGAGCTGGTCCGCCCGCGCCAGCCTCCGCTCGACGGTGTTCCTGTGCGTGAACAGGCGCTCGGCGGCGGCAGAGCCGTTGAACCGCTCCTGGACGTAGGTGAGCACCGTCTCGCGGAGTGCGGGATCGGCGGTGGCCAGATCGCCCAGCGTGTCGGCGACGAACTGGTCGGCCTGCGCCATGTCGGCGGTGAGCACAGAGACCAGGGCGACGTCCTCGTAGCGCACGACGGTCCGGTTGGAGCCGAGCCGGGCCAGCATCCGTTGGGCGGAAGCCGCGTCGAGGTGGCTGCGGCGGAATCCTTCGAGGTCCTTCCCCGGGCGGCCGAACGCGAGGTGGATTCCCGGTGTTTCGGCGACGATCTGTTCGGCGACCTCGGCCGGGGGGATCACATGCGCTGGGACCCACACCCACAGGGCCGTGGTACTCGCGTTGAGCGTGAGCCGGCGCCCGGCCCCGCACATCCGCATCACCGCCTCCGCCGCTGTGTCGAGGACCGCAGCCTCGTCTGCCGAATCGCTCCAGATGATCGCGGCCACGTGATCCCCCGTCAGCGCGTAGCCGAGGCGCGATTCCGCCCTCGCGCGACCGATCGGCGCGCCCTCGAGGAGCAGCTGGACTGTGGCGTGGCGTTCGGCGTTCGCCCCCTTGGCGAGAACGGCCCGCTCCTGCTCCACGAACTCGTCGAGCGCCGCGATCGAATCATCGATGAACGTCGCCGTCGACCGCTCCGACACCTTCATCAGATCTCTCAGCTCGTCGAGGTCACTGGTGGCGGCGAAGCAGCCGTCGACCCACATCGACCACGCCCCGTGCTGAGCACCGCGCCAGGAACCCAGGTCGTGCAGATCCAGCCCACGGCGCACCACGTCCCGGGCGAACTGCAGGATCTCCGGATCCGTGCTCGGCGGAACCCTCATGCCCGGATCCTGAATGTTCGCGGACAACCAGTGCAGCATATTGGTCCGGTTCATCCGCCGGTCGGCCTCGACGAGCTGCGGATCTTCGAGGAGGGCACGGTAGTCCGCGGACTGGTGCGCTGAGGCGCTCACCTCTTCAGCGGCCGCGTCGACCGCCGCGAGCATATGCTCGGCGACCTCGCGGATCAGCGCGGCGGTGCGCATGTTCGGGCGTGGCCAGGACGACTCCATCGTCGCACTGTAGCGCTGCGCGGGTTCGATCGGTTCGACTCCCACACACGACGTCCACGGTGTCCGATCTGGGTGCCGGACGCCCGGCCCTATAGGCTCTCTGCGATGGTCGAAGACTCGAACCCGGCTCGCGGCCGCGGTTCCGGTGCGCAGCGCGGGCGCCCTCCGGGAGATCACACCGAGCGGCGCGCAGAGCTGCTGCGCGCCGCGACGTCGATCATCGCCGCCGACGGCTACGGGGCGTGTTCGCTGCGGAAGGTCGCCGAGGCCGCGGGCTGCACCACGGGTGCTGTCACGTACTACTTCAAGAACAAGTCCGAACTGATCGCCGCGCTCGCCGAGCAGCGTTTCGACACCTACGAGAGCCTGGTGCATCCAGACGAGGAACGCGCAGGCGTCCGGTCGCTGCTCGAGCGCTGGCTCGCCATGACGGTAGGCGACCACGAGCAGTGGCCAGTCATGAGCCAGCTGGTGTCCTCCGCACGGCAGGAGCCCGCCCTCGCGGAGATCTTCCAGCGGCGGTACACGCGGTTCCGCGCGAAGCTCGCCGACACCATCCTCGAGGGCCAACGCCACGGCACCATCCGGGCGGACATCCGCGCGGACATCCTCGCCGAGAACGTCACCGGGATGGGCGACGGATGGGCGATGCTCGCCCCGGTCGAACCGGACCGGTTCACCCCCGCCCGGATCGACGAACTACTCGACGCGGTCGAAACCCTGCTGCGGCCCGCCGCGGTCTGACACCCCTCCCCATCAACGTCGCGCGCTCGCCGCGCGCGGCGTGCTTCGACGTGCCCACCGGCTGTCGCGGCGTGAACGCAAAGGTCAGGGCCGTTTCACTTTTTTCATAACAACTGTTGTGTAAATCCTCGGATCGCGCTACTGTGGCTCGCGTCACACCGTGAAACACACAGAAGGAGCAGCCATGTCAGTCACCGACGAGCAGATCCGCCAGTTCCGCGAGGACGGGATCACCGTCGTCCGGAACTGCCTCGACGAAGCACAGCTCGCGGCGTGCTACGAGACGTTCACGTGGAACGTCGCGAACCCCGGCCCGTACCACTTCCGGGCGCTCGAGGGGACGTCGCTCGCGACGCACATCGACAACGCGAACCCGCACTCGAAGGCAAAGCTCGACGCGCTGGTCCAGACGCTTCCGTTCGCCGGAATCTTCCAGCAGCTCTGGGGATCCGAGCACGTCTGGTACTTCGCCGAGGAGGTCTTCGTCAAGGAGGGCGGCAACAGCGGCCGCGGCCCGTTCCACCAGGACACCGCCAACCTCCCGTGGGCGGGCCCGCACTGGGGCAATGCGTGGATCTCGTTCCAGCACATCCCGAAGGCCAATTCACTCGAGGTCGTCCGCGGAAGCTGGGCCGGGATCGAGTACGACGGTTCGACGTTCGCCAACCCCGACGATCCGACGGAGCCGCTCCACAACGACGGCGTGCTGCCCCGTCTTCCACACATCGACAGGGACCTCGCTGCCGACCCCAACGCTTGGGACCTGGTTTCCTTCGAGGTGAACCCCGGCGACGTCGTCTTCCTCCATCCCCGCTCGATCCACGGCGGCGCACAGGTCGACGCTCAGACTCCGAACCGCCACACCCTGGTGCTCCGGTTCTTCGGAGACGAGTCGAGGTTCCGTGAGCTGCCGAAGACGAACCCCCGGTACGCCCGCAACGGCTTCCTCTTCGCCGACGAGATGGCCAAGCTCAACGAGGGTGACCTTTTCCGCTCTCCGATCTTCCAGCAGATCGCATGAGCGCGGCCCAGAGCATCCCGACCGCGCACCGGGCCCGCGAATTCTTCAATCCCGACGACCGAGCCCGGAAATACTACGACACACTCCATTTCGCCACGGCCACCCGGTATGGGGACCTCGTATGGATTTCCGGCCAGGTCGGGATCGACCCCACCACCGGGTTACCCGCCGAAGGCATCGAAGCCCAGGCCCGCCACGCCTTCGAGGGGGTGCGAACGGCGCTCGAAGCGGCCGGCTCGTCGCTCGCCAACATCATCGAACTCTCCACGTTCCATACGCACCTCTCCCGGGACTCCGCGACCTTCGCGAAGGTCAAAGACGAGTTTCTCGCTGAGCCGTATCCGTGTTGGACAGGTGTCGGCGTCACCGAGCTCGCGCGGCCGGAACTCCTCGTCGAGATCCGCGTCGTCGCGTTCGCCGACCCCGCCTGAGCCGCGCAGGCTCCACCTCCCCACGCGACCCCGGTCGCGATTTCCCAAGCGAGTGACCCATGTCCGAAATCCTCGTCCCCCACCACTCCGACGTCGCACGCGGTCGCGAAATCCTGGCCCGGATGGACCGCCTCCCCGTTCTCCGATCGCACCTCGTGTGGATCGTCCTGCTGGCGATCAACATGATGATCGAGTACTACGACAACGGCCTGAACATCCCGCTGGCCACCGAACTCCCGCGCGATCCCCGGACCGGCGTCGCGCCCGAGGGCGTCGGGAACGTGATCTCGATCTTCTACGCCGGCATGATCGCGGGCGCAATCGTGGGCGGCCGACTGGCCGACCGATTCGGCAGGCGCCCCGTCTTGATCTGGGGCACGGTGCTGTACTCGTGCGCCTCACTGGCGACGGCCGCATTCCCGCACTACGACACGCTACTGATATCGCGATTCGTCACCGGCATCGGCGTCCAGGCGGTGACCTCGGCGCTGGTGATGTACATCGCCGAACTCTTCCCCTCGGCGAAACGCGGCCGGTTCGTGGCGGTCTCGACGATCTCCTTCACCGTGACCGCGCCCGTCCTCGCAGCACTCGCGGCATTCATCCTCCCTGCCAACCCGCCGGGCGCGTGGCGGATCCTTCCCCTCGTGGGCGCAGTCGGGCTACTCGTGATCCCGTTCGTCCGCGTCGTGCTGCCTGAATCACCACGCTGGCTGGTGGCGAACGGCCGGGTCGATGATGCCGAGCGCCTCGTTGACCGACTTGAGAGCGAGGCACTGCAACGGGGCCACGAACTCGCTCCCGTCCAGCCTGTCGCCGAGAGCGACGGTGACCGGCCCGGGGTCCGCGCCCTGCTCACCAACCCCGCACTGATCAGGGTGGTCGCGGTCGTGGGGTTCGGCTGGTTCGGTGCCACACTGGGGCTGTACTTGTACCAGAATTTCATGGTCGACGTGCTCTACGCGATGCACCTGCACGCGGGGAGTGCCGAGGGCGCCGCACTGACCAGTTCCTATCGCGCGTATCTGATCTGGTCGTCGATCTACGTGATCACCCCCGTTCTCACGTTCGTCCTGATCAGCGTGCTCGAACGCAAGACTCTGATCCTCGTCGCCTCGATCGCCTCCGCCGCGGCGATCGCGGTCATGGGCTTCGGCGGCATCCCCGCCTACAACGTCGCGGCGGCGATCGCGACCGTCCTCACGGGCGTGGTGTTCTCGGCGTACTACGCCTACATACCCGAGGTCGTGCCCACGGAGGCCCGCGGCATCGCCTCGGGGGTCGTATTCGGCATCGGACGGGCAGGAGCCATGGTGACGGGCGTGCTATTCACCGCTCTGTACTACCCGGCCCCGAAGGGCACGTTCGGATTCGACCGCGCCGGGGTCATGCTCTTCGCCGCCGGGGCTTACCTGGTGGCCGCGATCGTCGTGGCCGCGCTAGGGCCGAAGACCGCGAGCCGGTCGCTCGAAGAGGTCGCGAGCCGGGAATTCCGCAACAAGGACAGTGAGGATCACAATGCCAAACCCGCGCACTGACAAGGAAACCCCATCGGTGAACTCAAGACGGATCGGGCTCTACGGCACGGGCCGTGCAGCCGCGCGAGTACTCGACGAGGTCCGCGCGAGCCGCCACCGGCTGACCGCCGCCGTCGTGTACCTCGACGCCGAGGCCGGACAGGACATCGGAACGCTCGTGGGCGGATCGCCAACCGGGGTGCGCACCACGAGCGACCTCGAGGCCGCGATCGGATCGGACACGTTCGACGTCCTGGTGTACTGCGGTCTTTCCGGTGACGTCCTCGACCGCGCGATCGACGCGTGCGCCACCCGCGGAGTCGATCTCGTCCACGCCAACTTCGTTCACCCGCGTGTGGTCATGCCTGCTCACCTGTTCGACGAGCTGGACGACCGGGCCCGCCGCACCGGAGCACGGATCGTCGGCACCGGGATGCTGCCCGGGTTCTGGCTCGACGTACTGCCGGCGCTGCTCACCAGCGCCCTGCCCGGTCCCGTCTCTGTCGAGGGGATCTCGCGCGCGGACATCACGTCCTGGGGATCGCAGGTCCTCACCGAAGAATTGGGCATCGGCCGTTCCCCGGATTCGCAGCCCGACGCGATCAGCGGCATGCTCCGCCAGTCTGCGACCATGATCGCGGAGGTCCTCGGACTCGAATCGACCGAAGCCACGGCATCGGGAGGGCCGATCACGGCGTCGGAGCCTTTCGAGGTCGCAGGCATCGACGTTCCCCGCGGTGCGTGCATCGGCTTCGATCGGAGCGCGACCGTGTCCGACTCGGGCGGCGAGCGCGTCCGAGTCTCCTGGACCGGGCTTCCCGCCGGCTACGGCCAGTTCACGACCAGCCTCACGGTCACCGCCACGGGCGCGGACGGCAGTGTGATCCGTCTCGACACCAAGCGCCCCGCCGACCCCTACCCGGGCACCGCCGCCCGCCTCGTCCACGCGGCGCGGGCCGTGGCGGACCTTCCCGGAGGGCTGCACACCACGATCGCGCTCCCGATCTGAACATGCGCCGGCAATGCCCAACTGCAACCCCCGCGATTGGAGAGCCACGGTCCTACCCGACCTCGCGCAGCCACGATAGATCGGGTGCATCCTGGGCCATCGAGAGGGTTCCCGTTCCGGTGTTCCGAACCAAGAAACCTCTCTGAACTGCGGAAACGGGGCGTGCGAATTCGCTGCAACGTTGACAGTCCTGACCGGCTGATCGACCGGTAAACGACGGCTGATGAGCCGCGACATCGTTGACACCGAAGGGCCGGCGCCATCAGCTAACGTTCACCACGACTCGTTGATCACTGCGCGACGCTGATCCGAACTCCACCACCAGGCGGTGCGCTGTCAGGCCTTCCCGCCACCTTCGAGTTCAGGCTAACGAAATATGTCCGACAACCAGATCCGCGATTCTCGGAGCGATCGACCTCGGAAGATGATGACCCATCCCCGGAATAACTACGTGCCGCGATCCCGGAATGGCTTCCGCTGTTGCGGCTCCGCCCGAGGGCGCGACGATCAGGTCCCGATCACCGTTTATCACCAGCGTCGGAACCGCGATACGGGAAACTTCGCTCGTACGATCGCCCGAGAGCTGAATCGCCTGAACCTGCCTAGCGACCCCAGCGGCCCGATCACCCTGCGAATGACGCCAAGACAACACCGCGTGCTCTGCCTCCTCAATCTCGTCGATGGGATAGCCGGTACCAGCTAAGTGCTCAACCATCCGTAGATGACCACGTACCGCTTCAGTTCGAGTCCGAGGCGGACGCGTGGACATCATCGCAATCGTTGAGAACGCCGCCTGGCCAACACGCCTATTGCCCGTCGTAGAGTAGACCGAGGTCAACGACGCTGTAAGCCTCGCGTAACGCGCAGCGACAGTCTGCGCGATCATCCCTCCCATCGAACGCCCAACAATGTGCACTGGACCGACACCGAGAACATCCAACACCCCGGCGGCGTCACGTGCCATGTCGACAAGTCCGTACGCGTCCCCCCGAGGGCGCGCAGCCAATCGTCGTAGCAGATTCGGTGCGGGCGTCGACATGAACGACGAGCGACCCGAGTCACGGTTATCTACACGAATAACCGAAAACCCCTTTGATGTCAGAGATGACACAAACGCAGGGGACCAGGTTGTCATGTCCTCACCCAGACCAGCTATCAGAAAAATGCGTGGATCGCTGGGGTTACCATCTACGCGATAGCACATTCTCTGACCAGAGTCTAGCGTTACGAAATCGCAAGCAAAGGTCTCCGCCACAACACGCTCCCACTTCGTCGCACAAGTATCTTCAGTCAAGCATTCCCTACAAGCGCGGCTTCCATTGCAAAACCTTCCAGCCGTCGCGGACGCTACCCTTCAACACGACATATCCGCCGTTACTTAGCCATTCGGTGTCAATATCCTTCTGAGTTACTCCCCGCGCGTTAATACCCACCCAGAACATGATCGTCATAGAATGCGCGAACACGATGGGCCGACTCTTGCCCTCTTCCTCAATCGAGCGAATGGCCGCGTCTACACGTTGATCAAATTCCCGGCCATTCTCCGAACCGGGTATCCGAGCATCAAGATCACCGGTGAGCCATTTGTAGTACGGGACATCTGCGAATTTTGTGTCGTGCTCCGGGGTCCCCTCGTATATCCCGCCCGGAATCTCCCTTACACCCGGGAGAATCCGGACGGCAAGCCCATGTCGAACACCTGTCGGCTCAGCGGTAAGACGCGCGCGAAGCATGTCCGAGGCGTAAATGCCATCAAAATCTTTGGACGCGAATCGATCCGCTACCTGTCTCGCCTGCGAGTAGCCCAGCGCAGTCAGCGTTGGACCAGGAACAGAGGTGTCGATCAGCCCAGATGCGTTCCCCGCCGACTCACCGTGCCGAACGAGTGTCAGAGTAATCTGGCCCGGAGAATCGGCTATGGCCATGCCCGCACCCATACCATGCATCCCGAGAATCAGCACCGCACTACACAACAGTGCACCCGCACGAGACCTAGAACCCAAACGCATAACAATCCTATCTTCAGCTCATGAGAAGTGTAAAAACTCGTCTACGAGAGGACCCTTCAGGGCCTTCATGTCTTCGGTGAAAGAGTTAGACATCTTCCACCGCCCCGTGCCCTGTTTAGGGTTCGATTCCGCCGCGCGCAATGCGTATCCCGATTTTAGATCCATTCCGGGACTCCTCGGCATCCTCGGATCGGCATCAACCCTGACCGACGTGAATCCACGCTCGTCCATGTAAGCCATGAGATCACATACATACCTGCAAAGAATACCAATCTTCAGTGTCCAGGATGATGTCGTGTAGCCTAGCGCGTTCGCCAGATTCGGCACGCCAGACAACAATGTTCCTCGATAGAACGTAAGATCTGCGATATCCAACCGCTCGCCGTCGACGATAATTTCGATACCACCCAATACGCGGACATTGAGTCCCGTTGCGGTGATGATGATATCAGCGTCAAGGTGTGGGCCCGTCTCCAGCTCGATCCCCATCTCGGTAATCCGAGAAATGCGGTCAGTGACTACAGATGCCGCTCCTGAACTGAGAACTTTAAAGAAGTCTCCGTCAGGACACACGCACAAGCGCTGGTCCCACGGATCGTACGGGGGGCTGAAGTGCGTATCGATATCAAAGCCCTCGGGAAGATTCTTCTTAGTGGCACGGCGAATAAGAGAGCGGCTCAACCCGGGGAATCGCCGGAAGGCCTTGACGGTCAACTGCGTTTCCCAGATGTTCTTCCACCTAGCCATCCGGTATCCGCGGTCAGGTCCAAACAGCTTCATCAGCAGCAGTGAGATCGGATCACTCTTCGGGGAACTCATGATGTAGGTCGGCGTACGCTGCAACATCGTCACGTGCTTAGCGGCGCCGGCCCCGACCGCCATCGAAGGAATCAGGGTGATCGCGGTAGCGCCACTTCCGATGACAACAACCTTCTTGCCGGAGTAATCGTAGTCACGTGGCCAATGCTGCGGATGAATAAGATCGCCTTTAAAATCCTCCTGCCCCGGAAGGTGGGGAGCGTAACCCTCGTCGTAACGATAGTACCCAGTACCAGCGAAGATCCAGTTCGCGGCTACTCGCTTCACGCCCTGAGGGGTATCGATCTCAAGGCGCCAAAGAGATTCATCGCTCGACCATGAAATTCGGCGAACAGAGTGGGACAGCCGCACAAGCTTCTCGAGGTCGTTCTCGACCAACGTGTCTCGAAGATAGTCGACAATCAGAGAGCCGTCCGCGATCGACGCGCTGTCGGTCCACGGCCTGAACTCGTATCCGAATGTATACAGCGTCGAGTCGGAGCGAATACCAGGGTACCTGAAGAGGTCCCAGGTGCCTCCAATATCGTCGCGGCCCTCAAAGATCAGTACCCGTTTGCCAGGAAACCTGCGCGCAAAATACCAGGCTGCGCCGACACCGGAGATACCGGCACCGATTATTGCAATATCGATCTGTTCGTCAGCCTCGGGAACTTGACTCATAACTCGCCCTTTCAACGTGCGCCAATTTACTCACGGAACTTCTCGACATCGAGTCGCATCACGACAGAGCGGACGCACCCTCTCGCCTCGGGACACGAAACCTCGGCTCCTCAGAGCTTTCTGCCGTCCAACCCCTGGTCGATTGTCTTGAAGCTCTCGTCAGCCAACAGTTTCATAGGGTCGGTCATTTGACCATCAATCATTACCCAACCTACAATAGTCGCCGACCAGCCCAGGTCACGCTGAATTTCAACGGGCAGTTGCCGAATCTCGTCTACGGAGTACGTAATGAACGGATTCTCCTCCTGGCGCAGGGAGTTTACGTCGTATCCCATGGTCAAGCCCACTCGGTACGAATCTTCAGTTACATTCTGACCGCCGCCGTGGTACGTTGAACCGATCCAGATCAACGCCGAACCCGCCTTCATTTCGGTCGGCACCGTTTCGTCGAGGGTTGGGGCCCGGTAATCATCCCACTTATGCGACCCAGGGATTACGAGCGTGCCGCCATTCTCAGCAGTGAAGTCCGTGATCGCGACCATGATCTGTACCCGCGCTTCACGACCGTACTCCGGATGACGCCACAACCAGGTGCTATCATCCCGGTGAAGCGCTTGCGCACCCTGCCCTGGACCGATCTTGATCCCCATCGTAGCCCCGATATGCTTATCGACGGGCACGTCGTAACTCTGCTCGCCAGCGAATACATGAGCAGGCTTGTTGAGAATCGTTTCCGCTACGCCGCGGTAGAGCGGGTTCATGGCCACGGTAACCATGTGACGCGTCTTGGCAAAGAGTCCGCCCACCCGCTTCGTCGCGTTACCCGAGAAGTCGTCACGACCGGTGCTCACCTCGTCGAAGTAAGGGGCTAGATCGGAGTCGATCTCGTCGACAACTGACTTATCGAATAGATCTTCGACGATTACTCCACCGTCGCGCATGATGATCGACACCGCGTCGTCAATCGGTGTATCAGCGCCGATGCGAGCGAGCTGTGGCTTCTCTGTCGTGGTCATGGGGATTTCCTTTCGGGATTGCTGAAGTGTCGCTCTACAGATAATGACGAGGTTGCGTCCGCCGCAGGCAGTCCGCTATGTCCGTCCCGTGTTGAGGTTAGAAATTCTGAGGCCCCTCTTCCTGGATCGTCCGTTGCGGTTGACGATTCGACATGAACGCGACTGCTGCGATAGCCGCGGATAGTCCAACAGCAATCCAGTATCCGAATCCGTACAACTCCTTGTCAGGCACTGTGATGTCAGTCTCGAGGATAGGCACGACGGAGGCACTCAGTATCATCGTGACCAGTGCGCTTCCGGCAGCAAACCCAACCGCCATGAACGTTCCCGCGATTCCTGACGCCATGCCTGCCTGACTACCCGGCGCGTGCACTTGGACGACGGTAAACGCTGCTGCGTAACCAAAACTGCACCCCAGACCGACGATGGCAGCGCCGACCAAGTAATGCCAACGCTCTGCGTGCAGAATGGCAAGCCATGCGAACCCCACTACGCATGCCGCAGAGCCCAGCAGGAATACGAGTAGGAATCGGCCCTTCTCCAATGGTCGTTTGACCACTTCCCCGCCGAGGAAGAACGTTACCGCGAACGGAAGCATCAGGATACCAGCATCCAGTGCCGACAGCCCAAATCCGTACGAATTCTCTGGAGCGAGCGCCTCAGCAGGCACCTGTGTGTAGTTGCTAAACAGCAGGAGGAAACAAGAGTTCACAGCGGAAAACGCGAGCATGCAGATGCACGCCCCGATAACTGGCGGCTTCTTCATTAGTTTAAGGTCGAATACAGCGTTGTTCGATTTCCGCTCGGCGAGCACCCAACCAATTCCCGCGACGATACCTATTGCCAGCGGAATCAGTGCGGCGATCCCCCATATCGATCCCTGGCTCAGAGCGAGGAGAATCGCTGCCACCCAACCTACCATCCATATCGCGCTGAGAGCGCCGATTCCACTACCCGCGCCATTTTCGATTTGTCCCGGAAGCACGAAGTAGGCAGCGATTGCGATCACGAATCCAATTCCGGCCAATAAGAAAAGGAACGAGCGAACGGATAGATATTCGACGACAAGTCCGCCACCGATCATACCGGCGACGATGCCGACGCCGGTCGTGATCACGAGCACCGCGACGCCTGTGTTTAGCCCACTCTCGCCAAGATTTCTCCGCAGGAAACCCAACGGCAGTAGCTGAGTTGCACCGCTGAGCCCCATGATTAAGCAGCCGACCAGCAGCGCGATGTAGGTCGGGACAAGCGCGGGAAGAAGCGCGCCGAACGCTCCGAGCAAAAGACAAGCGATCACCGCTACCCTATCCCCGTACACATCCGCCGCTCGGGGAAGCACGATAAAGCTGGCCCCACCCGTAAGAGTAAGGGCGGTGAAGAGCGAAGTGGCCTGCGCTACAGACGCCACATGGTACTCAACCTGGATCACCGGGAGTAGTGGCGCGAAGACGAAGACTATCGCATTTGACAAAGTGACCATTGCAACGCCGAGAGCGATGAGGCTCAGCGTTCGCGAGGGTCGGCTTACGACGGCTCCGTCGCTCGAATCTAGTCGGCCAGGCATATCTCGATCGTCCCTCTCCTTAGACTTGCTAATAAGTGTCTTGGTGCACAGTCCCTTACGTCCCGCACCTCCGGACGTGTGCAGTCCCTGGGATGGTCCGGGTGCATTCGCCTGTCATCAGCCCAGAGAGAATCTGTCACCCCAGACGACGATCGTCGCCTCGCTATTTCCGATCTGCGCAACAGCGTTAACATACAACTTCGCTTGCGCGTACCCACCGCATTGGTCCACGCCAATAGTCTGCTCGTCGAATGTCAAGGAACCGTGGTTACCCGCGAACTCATAGTAGGTCTTGGGTTCGGCCCAGCTAGGCTTGACTTCATCACCCGGCTTAGGAAATGTCGCCCGGTCGAACGTCAGAGGCTGATAGCCAATCATGCCGGCGCCGAGTACCAGTGATGAACCAGCCGTAGCGGTGGCGCTCGGCGCGAGCGTTTGGCCCGCATCCGTAGACAGCACCGGCCCATTCGCTCCTGCAGACACTGTCAATGGCTCGGCTCCGATATAGACCTGGCAACCTACAATAAAGCCGGCTTCGATTGCGCCACCTTCGGTCTCACCATTGATCTGAACGTCGATATGCCCGGAAACCCAGGCGTTCCGAGTCGTTGGCAACGCCACCATCCCCGGAGACAATTTCGCCGCCTGACGCGTCACCGAGACCACGATCGAACCTGGGCCGACTTTCTGCGTGACGTGCTTGTCCTTGAGCCGAAAGTAAGTATCCGACTGAGCCGGTCCCGCCTGTCCACAGACCAGAACAGCGGCGGTGACGGCTCCTGCCATTCCGACACGGATATAGTTGGTTTTCACAGAGACTGCTTCCTAGCTATGGTGCGATGAATTGTCGTCCATATAGTATGTCTGTCATTTAGTCCGTCATCGCGCACTAAGTGGTCCTTTCTACGATCGAGCACCGAGCGATTCCCGTCACTTCATCGTTCACCGCGTTACGGCAATTCGAAGTACCGCGAAAGTTCCCAGTCCGACAGCTCGACGTTCGGATCCCCCCCTGCGGTATGGAACTGCATCCACTCCCAGCGGCGGGTAGCAACCCAGAAATCAATGAACTGACTACCAAGTATTTCCCTCAGAATCGAGTCGTTCTCCAGATGATCTGCCGCCTTCGATATCGTACTGGGAATACGATCCACCCCAAGTCCTGGTGGCATGCACCAAGCCATTGTCGCGGTCTGATTCGGAGGTTCGATCTGCCGCTCGATTCCTCCGGCAATACCAGCTAGAACTGCCGCAACCGCCAGATAGAGATTGGCGTCAGCCCCGGGCGTCCGATACTCAAGCCGAGAGTACGCAGGGTGTCCACACACCGCGCGGACAGACGTCGACTTATTGGCGATACCCCACGAGATCGTTGTGGGTGGACCGCTGAGGTCCACGAGGCGACGATAGGACGTTATCTGCGGCAGCACGATCGAAGTAGCACCCGGCATGGTGGCCAGGAGCCCTCCGATCGCATTCCTCATAACCGGGGACGGCCCATCCTCGGCATAAAAGGCGTTCACGCCGTCACGTTGTAGAGAGACGTTGATATGTGACGCCTGACCGTATCCTGCAGTGGGCTTCGCCATGAAGGTGATACTGAGACCATGCGCATATGCAACCTCACGAGCGATCTGCCGGGCACGTGCCCAAGCATCGCAGACAGATACAGGCGTGCTCGGAACCAGGTTGAGTTCGGCCTGCCCAGCTGAGCCCTCATCGCTCCACGCATCCCACTCGAGCCCCACTTCGCTCAACCTGCGCGCCAGGTCGGTCATATAGTCGCGCCAGCGCTGGGACTTAGCCAGATTGTACGCCGTTCCAGCTGGACCGCCCAGCGGCATGAGGTCACGGTAGCCCTTCGCCCGGGCCTCGTCGAATGACTCTTCGAACAGCGTCATCTCGATCTCCACGGCGACAACTACCGAGTAACCGTGCTCTTGAAGCCGTGCGGTCATCGTCTTGACCAGATTCCTCGGGCAGACGGGCAGCGGCTCGCCGTTTAAGCGCCAGAAGTCTCCGATGACCGCATTGAGACCCGGTTCCCATTCGACGAGCGTATCCATGTCCGGGCGGAGATAGATGTCTGCGAGTTGGCCTCGCCACTCCGGATAGGCCCGGCCCATGTGTGACTGATTCCCCAGATCAAGGCCGAAGAGAAGGTCCGCGAAAGCGAACCCATTGCTTATTCCTGACTGAAATTTATTGCTCGACAGAAACTTCCCATGGAGCGCACCATCGTGGTTGGTCGCTTCGATCCGGTACGTCTTGCCCACAGACGACTGTGAATCCTGATTATGCGTCACTTGAACGTCAGACACCGTATCTAACCTTCCATAAAGCCCCGGTCAATGCTGAGAGTTGCGACATGCTGCCGTTGAGGCCAAGATTGCCGCTCGCAAGTGCCGCAAGAAAGTCATCCGCGCCACTAAATACACCTGCGAGAAGATCGGCTGGTCCCGCTACGAGGTACTCGTGCGAACCGCCCCCTACTTGGAGCAGCTCCTCTCCTCCGTCAGGTGCCACGGCGACGACCGTCAGTTTGTCGGCAAACTCGTGGTGCGATCCGACTGCGGACCAGAAGCTCTCTACCGAGTCTCGCCACGGTGGGACCCTTGGATAAAGCCTGTCGAGGACCGCTTCAACCTTGTCAAGCGGTCCGTCTGAGTCGCCCACAGACTTGAACCGGTCGTAGATGTTCACCATGATCGACACTTCAGGGCAGGGCGCGATGCCGCTGGTGACAAGAGCGTCTCCGCTTGTGAACGCGATCGTTGCAACCTGAGGTGTGTCGTGCGCCCGCACCTGGGCAACCGTGTCCAGGCAGCCTGGCGGTGACGGGCTGTACCCCGCCATAGCAGAGTTCTGCAGTGCACGTCCGACCAGGCGGACGAACGGAGTCGCATCGTCTTCGACGTCTACCCGGTACAGCGAGGACGCCTTAGGCAAACCCGCTTCTGTCTGAGCATGCATTTAGGAGACCCTTCCGGCGTTCCGGGGTTCGAACAGACGCGACCCCTTGCTGGCTGCCACGGCCACGTAGAGCAACCACGGCCGTGTAGATCAGATGTTCATAACGAACAGTTGCTATACTGAGGCGTGGATCACATCTTGTCAACCGCTTCGGCAAAGGTCACGTGATGGAGGCCCTCCATGGCCAGGTCGGCATCGCGTTGCGGTCTGCCGACACCAGTCGGCCGAGGAGCGGATCGGAGCCCGGGGCCTCCGTGGTTCCGATCCGATGCCTCGGAACGTTCTGGCAGCGTCGACACGGCTTGCCGCCGCACGAAGTGCGACCCCTGCATGGCGCGAGACGGCACCTGCGCTGATCTCGGCGCCGCGCTGGTTCGGGACCGCGCGCGGTCGTCCGGTATGAGCACCTCGTGCTGCACGAGCGTGGGGTCGCTATTCAGCGTGCGCGCCGCGCGTGAGGACCCTGGGGACGAACACTCGCTTGACTGTGGCCCGCGCCACTGCTCTAATTCTTGAACATGTGATCAGGTTGTTAGTTCTGCCACCTAGCGCCGACGCCTCGATCGAAATCCACGACCACGCGAGGAGTCGCCACACGGCGCCGGCTGGTCAAGGCCGGCCGAGGAGGGGCCGAACACACTTCGCTCAATCTCGTGACCCGAGGAGGGACTTATGGCAATTCGAGATCTACTATTTCTCATCGCGGACGTCTGGATGATTGCTGTCGCCCTAGTGTGCGGCGTGCTCTTCATCCGCAAGTTCAGAAATTATCTACTAGGAATAGAGTGGCTTATCATGGCAACATCAGGGACGAACTTCTTAGTTGCGTCGATGCTGGCCGCTGCGGAGACGAGCCCCTTGTTCAAGGTGGCCTACTTCCTCGACGCCTTCTCCAGGTCAATCGGGTTCACGCTAATCCTGGTTCTCGGATTGATGATGGTGACACATAGCTACAAACCGTCCGTCACTGTTGAGGTTGCAGCATTCGCTCTCGCGGGCGTGTTCGGATACGTTCTGTACGCCTACGCCCAGGAGATCGGAACACCCGGAAAGGCGTTCTTTGTCATTGCGGCCTATCTGACGACCGCCTTTATGGCCTACTTTATAGTCCGGCTTATTCAGTTGGGGGAGCTCAAGCATGCCATAGCGGTCGGGGTCTCGTCGGTCCTTAATCTCTTCATTGCGACGATCTACGACTTCTGGACGATTCCTGGCGATGATGCCAACCACACCCTGTTCTACACCGCCGCCCTTACCGTTTGGGGGCTTGCCATGCTGACGATCTACTTGGCGTACGCCGCATTCCACACAAAGAAAAAGCACCTAAGTGAAATGGACACAGTTCCCGCGGGCGTCTGACGTGCCGCAAGGGCGAATTGGCTGTAGCATCGCCTGAATTTGACCTGAACTTCACTAGTGCAATCTGTTGATCGGATGTTCACGAGTTAGGATTTACACGCGACCCGTAAGCCGTTGATAGGGATCACCGGTCGCCGTTTCAGTCTGGAGCTGGTTCAGGGGATGGACGGGCGTTATGCGGCAGAGTGTATGGATTCGTTTATGTCGGCGTTCGCGACGCGTGTTGCGGCTGCCGGTGCGGTGCCGGTGCATTTGCCGTATGAGGCGGATCCCGTGGAGGTGTGTGAGTGGCTGTCCGGTGTGGTGATCACCGGAGGGCAGGACGTGCACCCCGCGCGCTGGGGTGGCGATACCTCCGTCGTTCGGGGTGTTGATCCGCGTGTGAATATGAACGCACACGATCAGGCACGTGACGAGTACGAGTTCGCGCTGACGCGGGCCGCGATCGACCGGGGGATCCCGCTGTTGGGCGTGTGTCGGGGGATGCAGGTGCTTAATACCGCCCTAGGTGGCACCTTGATCCCGGATCTCGCCCCCGGCCCGATCGCTCACTTGTCCTCGCTCTCGGCGCCCACCGACGGAGACCGTGCACATGTCGTCTCGTTCGTTCCCGGATCCACCGCCGCCTCGGCCTTCGGTACGAGCGTGACCACCAATTCCTGGCATCACCAAGCCGTCGACCGCTGTGGCACGGGACTCGTCGTGTCCGGGCAGACGCCGGATGGGGTGGTCGAGGCGATCGAGCTGCCTGGTGCACCGGTGCTTGGCGTCCAGTGCCACCCCGAGTGGATGGACCGCGACCACGCACTCGTGTGGCTCGTCGAACAGGCACGACAACGACAGGAGGCTTGGTCATGACGACCACAACGCCTGATGCCGCACCCCGCCGGGCCGTCGCCGCGGAGGACATCGGTGGCGTTCCCCGGACACGGACTGTCACCGCTCTCCTCGCCGACGGTTCCGGGTGAACTGACGGTCGCCGGGGTTCCGATGATGCTCGGCTACTGGAACCGCCCTGACGAGACTGCGCGGACGCTGCGTGATGGCCGCCTCCACACGGGAGATGTAGCAGTCGCCGATGAGGAAGGAGGGATCCGCCTCGTCGGCAGGGTCAAGGACATGGTCCGCCGCGGCGGCGAGAACGTGGCAGCGGCAGAGGTCGAGGCCGCGCTCGAGCATAACGACGCCGTCATCGCCTCGGCGGTGGTCGCCGAGCCCGACGACGTCCTCGGGGAGGAGGTCAAGGCCTTCGTACAGCTCGTCCCCGGCGCCGCCGCCGACCGGGCGACGGCCGAGGCGATCGTGAGCCGCGTCGCCGCGCTGCTCGCCCGGTTCAAGGTTCCGCGGTACATCGAATTCGTCGCGGATTTCCCCCGCACACCGTCGGAGCGAGTATCCAAACCCACGCTCAAGGCCCGCGCCGCCGAATGCCCGGGCACCGTCTTCGACCTCCGCCTGCCACGGGCGTCCGAAACAACCACAGCCACGGCCGAGACCCCTGACGAGGAGAAACCATGAACCCCACCGACGAAGCCGCCGGACAGGTGCTAGTGGAGGTGACCGGCGACGTCGCGGTGATCACCCTGCATCGACCGGACAAACTCAACGCGCTGACCATCGCGATGCGCCTGCGGCTGGCCGCCCTGATCCGCGAGTACGGGACGGGTGCGAAAGCCCGCGGCATCGTCCTGACCGGGACCGGTCGCGCCTTCAGCGCCGGCGAGGACCTGACCACACCGCCGACCACGTTCGACGAGATGCGGGAGACCTTCGAGACCTTCCACGACATCACCCGCGCGGTGATCGAGACCAGGGTGCCCGTGATCGCGGCGGTCAACGGGATCGCTGTCGGCGGCGCCTCGGAGATCACCCTGTGCTGTGACGCCCGCCTGGGAACACCCGAAGCCACCTACTTTCAGCCGGAGAACGCGCGCGGGCTGACCATCTCCAACGCCTCGAGCGTGCTCCTTCCCAGGATCGTAGGCAACCACGCCATGCGGATGGTCCTCGGCTCCGAGCGGATCCCAGCCGGCGAGGCACTGCGGATCGGCCTGCTCGACAGCGTCATCGAACCCGATGAGCTCGTTGAGCGCGCGATCGACACGGTGCGCGCCTGGACCCCCGAAGGTGGGAACAACACCGCGCTGCACCTGGCACTGCTGCGGCCTCCCGCCGAAGAGATCGAGCGCGCCTTCATCCGCGAGGACGCCGCCGCCGACGAATCCTGGAACACCGGCGCCTTCACCGCGGGGATCGCTGGATTCTGGGCGGCCAAGACACACACCACCACCGGAGGGAATCGATGATCACCACCCGCGCCGCGGTGCTGACCCGGGTCGGCGAGCCGCTGGAGTTGACCTCCATCACGGTCGACGACCCCGAGCCGCACGAGGTCCGGATCGCCGTGACCCACGTCGGCCTGTGCCACAGCGACCTGCACTATATGACCGGTACCGTCGAAACCCCACTGCCTGTGGTCGTCGGACACGAGGTGGCGGGGATTGTCGAAGCAGTGGGCTCGGCCGTCACCGGCCTGCGCATCGGCGATGCCGTCACCGGTGCGCTCACCCCGTCCTGCGGGCAGTGCGGCAATTGCAACACAGGCCGGTCGACCCAGTGCCAGCGGCAGGAAGAGGTCCGCCAGCGTCCCCGGCCCGCGTACACGTTGCCCGACGGCACCCGGTCGCCCGGCTCGGCGACATCGGGGCGTTCTCCGAGCGCATCCTGCTGCGCGCGAACGCTGCCGTCCCGCTCCCCGGCGACGTTCCCACCAGCGTCGGCTGCCTCTTGTCCTGCTGCGTGGTGACCGGCGTCGGCGCCGTGTTCCGCGGCGCGCAGGTACGGCCCGGCGCCACGGTCGCGGTTATCGGCTGCGGCGGCGTCGGCTCGGCCGTCATCCAGGGCGCCCGCCTCGCAGGTGCTTCGGCGATCGTGGCGATCGACCTCGACGACGCCCGGCTCGCCGCCGCACGCACTTACGGAGCCACTCACACCGTCAACGCCGCCGGAGATGTCCCCGCGGCCGTCCGCGAATTGCTCGGCGACGGAGCCGACTACGCCTTCGAAGCCGTCGGATCCGCCCATACAGCCGCCATCGCACTCGCCGTCGTCCGCCCAACCGGAACCGCGTGCCTCGTCGGGATAGCCCCCGACGGCACCCGCCTAGAGGTGCCGGCGTCCGACTTCTTCTTCAGCGAGAAGCGCCTCATCGGCTCCTACATGGGCTCGGGACAGGCGCGCGAAGACATCACCCAGTTCGCCCGGCTCTATCAGCACGGCCGACTACTCCTCGACGAAATGGTCACCGACATCATCGACTTCGACCAGATTAACGAAGGATTCGAGGCAATGCGCTCCGGTGAGGTCACCCGCATCGTCGTCGCCATGCCTGCTCGTCCCGACACCACGGAGGTACCCCGATGACATCGACTCCCATCACGATGGCCGAACCCCGCAGCTACATCGCCGGCGAGTGGGTCGATTGCGAACTCCTCGACGCCTGGAACGTCGACCCGAACACCCGCGAGCCTCTCCACCGCAGCGTCACCACCGCGGAGTCCGATCTCGAGCGCGCAGTGCAGCATGCAGAGCACGCCTACGAAACAGCCGATTTCATATCGGACACATTCCGAATCGAGCGCGCTGAAGCGCTCGACCGGGCGGCTTCGAAGGTCGGGGAACGACTCGAGGACATCGCCCGCGCCGACGCCATCACCAGCGGAACCGCCATCACCGCCACCCGCAAACTCGCCGCCCTCCTCCCCTCCCGGATCCGATCCGCCGCCGCCGACGCCCGCCCCCCTCCGCGTCACAGCCCTCCCCGCTGGCGGGCGCGATGTCCGATTGCACCGCGTGCCCTGGGGGCCCGCCGCCATCCTCACCCCCTGGAACGGCCCCAGCTTCATCCCCGCTGCCAAGATCTCCAGCGCCATCGCGGCCGGCTGCCCTGTCCTGCTCAAGCCCTCCGAACACGCCCCCACAAGCGCGCAAGTCATCGTCGAGTGCTTCATCGAAGCCGGCATGCCCGACGGTGCCCTCCAACTCATCCACGGACCGGGAAACATCGGAGCCGCACTCACCGGCGACCACCGCGTACAGGTTGTCTCCTTCACCGGGGGGCCCGGCGCCGGCCGCGCCATCGCCCGCGCCGCCGCCGAAGACTTCAAGTCCTCCAACTCGAACTCGGCGGCAACAACCCCGTCATCGTCCTCGACGACGCCGACGTCGACACCACCGCCGACGGCATCCTCGCGGGCATGACGACCCTCAACGGCCAGTGGTGTGAAGGTCCCGGCAAGGTCTTCGCACCGCACCGCCTCGTGCAGCCCCTGCGGGAGGCCCTCGCCACCAGGATCGCCGCGCTGCGGATCGGGCACTCCCTCGACGAAAACACCGACATCGGCCCAATCTCCAACGGACCTCACTACCAGACACTGCAACAACGGATCAGCGGTCTGCGCGACCTCGGCGCCGACATCGACCAACCCGCGCGCCTCCCCGAACTCGCGGGATTCTTCCTGTCTCCCACCGTTGCCACCGGCGCGGACCCCGACCGCGCCACAGCCGAGCTGTTCGGCCCGGTCGTCTCGCTGCACGGCATCGGATCCGACGACGAAGCGCTTCGTTCAGCCAACGCACACCCGTCCGGGTTAACGCGAGATAGCCCACGTGTCAGTCCGGCATCTCGCTCGCGTCGCCGAGATTTTCGACTCTTGTCTGAGTCAGGCACCAACCCTCGGCGCAGGTTCTTACCAACATAGCCAGAGGATTGGATTAGCTCCTGACGTGCTTTTCGAAGTGCCGGATAGATCCGACGGAAGAAGAGGCGAGTAACGTAGTCGAATCCGCGATCTACTCGGGCTACCTCGCCTCTCCGTGTCCGGCGCGCCGCGCACATGCCAACATATGGTCTCAGAGTTGCGCTGCGACTTCCGAGGCCGCACGTTCTGCCGCACGCACACCGCCCTCAAGGTACGACTCGAACTCGGCCGATGACTCGGCGCCCGCCCAGTGGACCCGTCCCACCTGCGCTTGTCCGGCGTCGGTGCACGTGGTGATGATTCCGGTGCTGCGGATCCCGGCGACGCCAGCGATCCACGGCTTGTCGATCCACGACACCTCATGGTACTGCGCAAGGTTGCGCGCCTGCGGCCCGAACAGCGTGACAAGGTCATCAATGTAAGCTTGTTTCCGGACGTGGACATTGTTCAGCGCTGCCTCAGAAGAGGTGAGTCCGGCGCCCGTACTTGCAGTTCCCTCGAAGGTGACGATGATCCCCATGCTCCCGTCGGGAGGGGAGTTGTCTGCTACAAAGTGCGCGAACGGCAGATCGGTGATAGCCATGCCGTTGAGGCCCTGTTCGCGCCAGAACGGGCGCTCGTACACGGCAAATATTTTCCGTTCGAGTCCGCTGCGCCATGATCGCTGTAATTTGACACGGCGTACCGGTAGTTCCGGTAGGAAAGAAATCCTCTGTGCGTCTCCGGGGGTCATGGCGACGACGACTCGGGCACATGTAATTTCGGTGTTCGGCGTGCGCACTACTGCTCCGTCGGCATCCTGTCGAATTTCCAGCGCCGGAGAGTTTAGTAAGATCCGCTCACCGAGCCGCGCCGCGAGCGCGTCAGAGATTTGTTGGGTGCCACCTACCACGCGCGTCTGCTGCGCACCGCCACCGACGCTGACCATGTACTCAAATCCACCGGAGCTTGTCAGCTGGTGCAGTGCTTTGAGCAGCGACACCTGGTACGGATCCTCAGCGAGGGGAAGAGTGAAGCCGACGTTGAACGCGTGCCGGGCCTCGGCGGCGAAGCTGTTCGAATCCAGCCAGTGCCCGAGGGATACCGAATCCCACTCGACCGCCTTGGGTGCGGTCCACGGCGCGTCAATGGGGACCGTCCTCGCCATCCATTCTAGTCTTATGCTCGCCTGAACAAAGTCCGCCAGCGCTAACACCCCCATCCGTGGGATCGTCTTGTCCGACCGTTTGATCTTTCCTCGGTACAAGTACAAGGCGTCGCCGTCGGTATAGGTTGGAAATGTTTGCAATCCGAGCTCTGCTATGAGGCTGCGCATGCGATTATGTTTCGGGCCGATCCATTGGCCGCCCCCCTCGGTGATCACCCCGCCACCGAGGTCGAGGTTGATCAGGCGTCCCCCGGTTCGATCGGAGGCCTCCACTATCGCGACGGAATGGCCGCGCTCTAGCAGCCTATGCGCCGTTGTCAGGCCGGAGATTCCGGCTCCTACGATGACTACGTCGACGTTCATCTGGCTTCCTATCTACTGTGAATGGATCAGAATCTCAGCGCGCAGGGGCGTCAATGCGCTCGAGTACGTTATAGAATGTGTGCGGGTCGGGCCACTGTTCGGGCGTGAATGCGCCAAGCTGGTGCGTGAACATACCGTCCCCCAGCTACACAACTTAAACAGATCTGATATTGGCAAGAGATATGGCGAGCGCCACAACTGACAGATATAGTTGCGCAGGCATACACGCCTACGAAAGTTGTGCCTGCGCCTGGCGGCGATGGCCACTTAGTCACAGCAGCGCATTGGTCGGAACAAATAGGCCAGACGTGGCGGAATGTACGCTGACGGAAATCGGCATACGCAGCGATTGCGGTTAGGTCGCACAGGTATCGCGACGCCGATTGCATGGAGGTGAGCGCGAACAACAGTAATACCCACCAGGCCCGATTCCCGCATTCTCGTAGGGAGTAGCCCATTCATTGGAGTTCTGTGTCATATTCATTCCATCTTTCAGGATCGCAGATCTGAGGGTCTACGACGAAGCGCTACTCGCCCGCAATTTTGGGATCACTCAGAGAGGGTCGAGGCAGTACCCCGATCTCACAAGAGATAGTAAGAGTACGTAAATAAAGCCATGAGGACTACCTATATTGCGCCACGAATCCCGCCGAGTCGAGCCATGGATCGCAGCGAAGCAACCCCAAAATGTAATTGCTGCTTCCGCGGCATCGAACAGAACGCGAATCCCCCACGTTCTCAAACGTAGTTAATAGATATCTCAAGGGTTGACGCGCGAGTCTTATCTTGAAACAAGAGGTTACTGTCGCAGCGACGACTTGCGTTGTTCCTGGTACGTAGATTCCATCGAGTTATCCGCAATAATGCTACCCTTCCGTTTTTGTGTTCGCATCTGCCACTTCGCTACCCCTCGTTCACGGGAATATCCGGCTATCACACATATCGGTGGTCGATGTCAGCGGCACCTACACCACTTGCAGTGGTGAGATCTACCTGTACAGCGGCGTGCTTCTCCGCCGGAACAGTCGCGCACCATAAAGGTTATACTGCAGCATGCCTTACGTGACCCCGACGACCCGGCCAGGATCATTTACTTAACATTAAGCGTTGGTGGTCTCACGCGCAATATCCGCCGCGGTTAAATAGATCACGGATGGTTGACGCAGATCACGATCTGCACGTACTGGAACGATCCGAGGCGGCAGGGATGGGGCGCAGTTCGCCAACGTCCAGGCGACGAAGGATCTGAGCGTGCCGTGTCGAATGCGATTGCAGTGCCGCACTTCTGAGGGAAAGTTTGGCGCTCTTCGGGCTTGAGCGGGCACGGCCTGGTCTGAACCGCCCCGGTGTGTCCGGAGACTGACTCAAACAGTCACCGGCACCTGATGATGGGGTGCCCTCGCAGCGTAGTACGCGGTCTCCAACTCTGCGGGTGGGATATCGCCGCAGTACTCGTAGGGCCGGCGGTGGTTGAACCAGTCGACCCATTCCGCGGTGCCGTACTCGACCTGCTCGACACTCTTCCACGGCTTGCGGGGTTTGATCAGCTCCGTCTTGTAGAGCCCGTTGATCGTCTCAGCGAGTGCATTGTCATACGAGTCGCCCACGCTGCCAATCGAACCCGTGATGCCGGCGCCGGCGAGCCCCTCGGCGAACCGGACAGAGGTGTATTGGGATCCGGCGTCGGTGTGGTGAATGCCCCCGGCCGGATCGTGCCCTTCGCGGCGACGCGACCAGACGGCGTGGGCGAACGCGGCCAGCACCAGATCGGTCGTCATGGTCGGTCCGACGGTCCAGCCGATGATCCGGCGAGCGTACGCGTCGGTGACGAACGCGACGTAGGCCACAGCCGGCCCAGGTGGACACATACGTGTAGGGGTCGGACCGGGGCGCCCTGTCAGCCTTGCAGCTGGTGGGTTTCCCGGCCCGCCCTCCGAACCGGACGTGCCCATTCCTGAGCATCACGAGGGCCCACCTTCGGGGCGGCGGGTGCGCGGTGCAACCCAGCCCAGATCCGCCAGATTCGAGCTGGTGGGTGCTCTTGAGGGCCGTTCAGACACTGGTTCCTCACGTATACCTCTCCGTCTCGCTAGCCGGGCCCACGCCGTCTGGCAGTGCCGACGCGTCCCGGCGTTGTCAGGGCCGTTTTCCACCCTTCACCCCCGTCCCGGGGATCGGGCTGCCCTCAGCTTCACCATGCTGCTGCGACAGCACAGTGGTGCAGATCTCTCACCTCCACTCGACCAAACAGCGCCTCGCGGCGCACCATGTCCGCGACCCACAGCTGGTCCGGTCGGGTCGGGGCGAACCGCGTTGGACCAATCCGGGTGCCGGCCAGCGCCGCGGTCGGCGATCGTGGTGCGTCTGACCTTGCCCCGCACCGCGCCCGCAGGCCGGCCTCACGCATGATCCGCTCAACGGTGCAGCGTGCGACCGTGATGCCCATCCAGTTGAGGACGATCCACATCTTCCGCGCCCCGAACACGCTGTAGTTCGCCGCACGCACCTGCCGGATCTGATTGGTCAGCACCGCCTCCCGATACTCCGCACCGGTGGCGGGACGAGCGACGTGCTCGTAATACATGGACGGGGCGATCGGCACACCATGCTCGCTCAGCACCGTGCAGATCGGTTCGACACCCCACCGCAGACCACCCGCCTCACCCGACAGACATGCATGCGGATGAAGTCCACGATCACCCGTGTGGCCGGTCGAACTCGGCCGCGAAGAAAGCCGACGCCGCCTTCAAGATCGCATTGGCGCGTTTGAGCTCGGCGTTCTCCCGCTTAAGCCGGCGGATCTCCTCCGACTCCACCGACGTCACCCCGGCCCGTTCACCAGCGTCGACCTGCGCCTTCCGGAACCACTTACGGACCGACTCCGCCGACGTCACCCCCAGCAGCGCAGCGACCCGCTGCATCGCCGCGTACTCCGTCTCATCCTCCGGCCGCTCCGCGACCATCCGCACCGCCCGCGCCTTCAACTCAGCCGGGTACCGATTCGATGTACTCCCTGCCATGACTCCAACCTTCCAACAATCAGAGTCTCCGGACTTCGAGCGGCAGGGATGATGTGTGCATGGATACGGACTCCAGCCCTCGGCTCGATCGAGTCGTCGAGGATTTTCTTCGGGATGACTCGGACCTCCAGACGATCGTGGACCTGGTCCGTCGGCGGTACCCGTCCTATCGGTCAGTTCCGGTGGAGCACATGTTCGCCAGCGGGCGCCGGTCGCGGGAGCTCATCGCCGGCGTCCTGCTGACTAGCACGGTGCCTCGGGCGGAGGAGATGTGGCAGGCGGAGCGGATCACCGTTGAACGGATCGCTGACGGTGTCGCCCGCGAGGACATGATCTCCGCCTATCTGCTCCTCCTATCGTGCATGCGTGAGGAACTGCTGGCGCTGGGGCGAAAGCACGGCCTGCGGAGCGACGAGGTCGTCGAGGTTCTGCATCTGCTGTCTCAAGTCGTGGATGAGTTCGCGACGAGGGGCCGTTCGGCGTATCGGCGGCATCTGACCGTGCTCACCGAGCGCGAGCGTCAGCAGAGAGCGGATTGGCTCCTCGACCTTTTGGAGAAGCGACTGACCGTCGGCGAGATCGACGAGGGTGCGGCCAAGTACCGAATGGACCGGGTTTCGCCGTGGCGCGCCTTCTACGCCGAGGTCCCGGCGGGCGACGAGGACCGTGTGCTCCGCGCGATCGTGGGGCAGCACACCGACGGCCGGCGAGTGCTCGCCGCGATGCGACCAGGTCGGGTCGTCGGTGTTGTCGCCGACGACATCGGCAGTCTGGAAGGGATCACCGTCACGCTCGGTCAGCCGCATCCGGTTGCGATGCTGCACGTCTCGTTCGAGCAGGCATGTGCGCTGTTTCCAGCCGCGCGGGCGTGCGGTGACGGCGTCCGCGTCCTGGCTGATCTCGGATGGCGTGCGTGTGTGCCGGTCGCCGGTCCCGCTCATGCGTTGTTTCATTCCCGTTACATCGCACCTTTGGACCGGGAGGGCGACTTCGGGGTGGAGATCCTCGATGTCCTCCGGGGGTACCTCGAGCATGAAAGGAGCATCCCGCGCACCGCCGAGGCCCTCCACCTGCACGTCAACACCGTGCGGTACCGCCTCAGGCGGTTCGAGTCGTTGACCGGCCGCTCGCTACAGGCGACCGAGACGATAGTCGAACTCTCCCTCGCCCTGTTTGCGTCCTCGATGTAGATGGCTACAACAATCTTCGTTCGATGACATGACCGCCTACATGTCCTGAAGCGGCTGGCCGTCGGATTCTTATTCCCATGTGCTCTGCATCACTGGCCATGAGGAACAGGAACTACGAATGACCATCCCAGACCATGCACCGGACGCAGTTCCGGGACGAGCCGCTTCGATGGCGGGGAGCGATGCCTCACCTACGCGCGTGGGCGCGTTCCATCGCAGGCAGTTGCTCGCCGTGACGATCGGCAACGCCGTCGAGTGGTTCGACTGGTACCTGTACGCGCTGTTGGCTGTCTATTTTGCGCCTCAGTTCTTTCCGAAGACCGACGCGAGCAGCCTCGTCCCGTTGTTGTCGACGCTGGCGATTTTCGCTGCCGGCTTCTTCGCCCGTCCACTCGGCGGGCTCTTGATCGGAGCGTTCGCCGACCGCGTCGGTCGCCGCGCGGCGTTAACCTACACGATCGTGGGGATGGGTATCGGTAGCCTTCTCATCGGTGCGGCCCCGACCTACGCGCAAGTCGGACTCGTCGCACCGATCATCCTGCTCCTTGCTCGGGTCCTGCAGGGAATCTCGACCGGGGGCGAGTACGCCGCGGGCTCGGCCTTCGCCATCGAATCCGCTCCCGAGCGCCGACGGGGCTTCTTCGCGAGCCTGATGTACGTCAGTTCCACGTCCGCGAACCTCGCGGCGATCGGGATCGTCTCGGTCCTCGTCGCAGTCCTCGACGCCCGGGAGATGGCCGAGTGGGGATGGCGGATCCCGTTCCTGATCGGATTCCTCATCGCCGCGACCGGACTGTGGGTGCGTCGTCACGCCGAAGAGACCCTCGACGAGGCCGCGGAGAAGAGCGGGTCCACCGAGCGACCGGGGATGTTCGACTTCTTCCGCCGCTACCCGAAGCAGGCGATTCAGGTGGTTGGACTGACCGCTCTGCCCGCGATCGTGTTCTACATCTGGACTGCGTATCTGCCGACGTACGCCAAGATCACCGTCGGTTTCGACGTGAAGAAGGGAACGATGTCGGGTCTGATCGCGTTGACGGTGTTCCTCGTGATCCTCCCGTTATTCGGGATGCTCTCCGACAAGATCGGACGCAAGCCGCTGATGATCACGTTCGGCCTGTTCTTCACTCTTGGCACTGTGCCGCTGCTCGCGCTCGTGCGTGCTGACTTCACGAGCGTCCTCATCGTTCAGATCGTGGGCTTGGTGTTTCTCGCGATGTTCTCGTCCGTAGCCGTCGCCGTCGTGGCAGAGCTGTTCCCGAGCGATGTCCGCAGCGCGGGGTCCGGCTTCCCCTATGCACTTGCCGTGGCTGTCTTCGGCGGAACGGGACCGTACATCGCGACCGCCCTCGTCGAGGCGGGCTCCACTCATCTGTTCGGCTGGTACATCGCCGCGATCGGGTTGATCAGCACCATCTTCTACGTCCGCGTCCCCGAGACAGCCCACCGGCCTCTGCTCTGACCATGTCATGCCCCTCACCCCCTCGTTCCCCCGACAGGAGAAGTACCAACATGTCTACCCGTGTCTGGATCGCCGGCGTCGGTATGACGCCGTTCGGCAAACACCCCGATCTGAGTAACCACGACCTCGCGCGGCACGCCATCCGAGACGCCGTCGCCGACGCGGGCAGCGCGGCGTCGCTGGAAGGGATCGAAGCGGCGTTCTACGGAACGAACACGCACAGCCCGTTGGAGGGGCAGACCTCGGTGTCCGGACAGATCGCGCTGCGCGGCATCGGCCTTCAACGCATCCCTATGTACAACGTCGAGAACGCATGCGCCACGGGGTCGTCCGCGTTCAACCTGGCTGTCAACTTCATCCGCGCCGGTGAGGCCGACATCGTACTCGCAGTCGGTTCGGAGAAGATGCACGTCGGTGATCGAGCGCGCACGATGGAACTGTTCAACGGAGGCTACGACGTCTCGGACCCCGCCGGCCTGGACCGCACTCTGACCGAGCTCGGCGGAACGATCGACGACAGTGATCTCGGTCCTCGCTCGGTGTTCATGGACATCTACGCGGCGATGACCCGCAATCACATGCGCGCTTTCGGCACCACTCAAGAGCAAATCGCCACGATCGCAGCGAAGAACCACACGCACGCCGTCGACAATCCCCGTGCGTACTTCCGGCGCGCGATGTCCGTCGAGGAGATCCTGGCCGCCCGCCCACTGTCATTCCCGCTGACGGTGCCGATGTGCGCGCCGGTCACCGACGGTGCTGCCGCAGTCGTCGTCTGCAGTGACGAAGGCCTGCGACGCCTCCTAGCAGAAGCGCCGGTCGAGGTCCTGGCAACAGTCATCGGCACAGGAACGGACCGCGACATCACGACGTTCGATGGTCACGTGTGCCAGATCGCAGCCGACCGCGCCTACGAGCGCGCCGGGATCTCTCCAGGGGACATCGACGTCGCCGAGGTCCACGACGCCACCGCCTTCGGAGAACTGCTGCAGACCGAGTTGCTCGGTCTCGTTCCGCTCGGGGGAGGAGGCCCGGCCGCCGAACGGGGCGAGACCAGCCTGGGCGGACGGATCCCGGTAAACCCATCCGGAGGGCTGGCGTCCAAGGGCCACCCCATCGGTGCAACCGGTCTCGGCCAGATCTTCGAGCTGACCGAGCAGCTGCGCGGCCGCGCCGCCAGCAGGCAGGTCGATGGTGCGCGCTTCGCAATCGCCGAGAACGGTGGCGGCTTCCACCGAGGCGAAGAAGCCGTCGCCTCAGTCACCATCCTCGGAAGGCGGTGACCCCGATGGCGACCATCGACTTCTTCGATCGCGGCTGGAGCATGGACCCGCACGCGGTCGCCTACCGCACCCCCGCGCGCAGCTGGACGTACGATGAGGCCCACCAGATGTCTTGTCGCATCGCGAATACGCTCATCGACGCAGGTTACGGTCGCGATACCAAGGTCGGCGTGCTTGCCCCGAACGGCGCGCTCGCATGGATCTGCGTCCTCGGAGTCTGGCGCGCTGGCGCGGTCTTCGTGCCGCTCAATCATGCCAGCCCGGCCGCCGACACGGCCGACCTGGTCGACAGATTCGACGTCGACGTGCTGCTGTTCCATCCGGATCTTCAGTCTCAGGTGCAGCAGATGGCAGAAGCCCGCGCGTCGCTGCTCACGATCGCCCTCGAACCGCTGCCATCCGGTGGTCTCGACCTCTCCACATGGACCGCCAGCGCCCGCGACGAGCCACCGAGCGTCGAGTACGACCCCGATGACACGGTCATGATCTCGCCGACCGGTGGCACGACGGGCCGGCCGAAGGGCGTCGTGAACACGCACCGCAGTATGGCGGTCATGGTCGCGCACCAGATGATGGCGCTGCACTACCCCGACCACGAGCGGTCGGTGAACCTCGCTGCCGCGCCGATGACGCACTCGGCCGGAGCGCTCACGCTGCAGGCGACCGCCCGCGGCGGCACGGTGGTTATCATCGAACGGGCCACCGCCGAGGCCGTTCTCGCGGCGATCGAGGAATTCGGTGTCACAGAGCTGTTCCTCCCACCAACCGTGATCTACCGCATTCTCACCGAGCTTGAGCACCGCAGCACCGACACCTCATCGCTGCGGTACCTGCTCTACGGTGCCGCGCCAATGTCCGTCGAGAAGCTGCGCTACGGCATCGAGCGCCTCGGCCCCGTGTTCATCGAATGCTACGGCCAGACCGAAGCGCCGGCCGGGATCGCGTTCATGCGCCCCGACGAGCACCTCGTCGACGGAGCGCCTGCCCCACCCGACCGATTGGGAGCCTGCGGGCGGCCATACCCCCTCGTCACGGTGAGCATCCGCGATGTCGACACTGCGGAGCCGCTGGCGACGGGGCAGACCGGGGAAATCTGTGTGGCGGGCGATCTCGTCATGAAGGGCTACTACAACAACCCGCAAGCCACCGCAGAGGCCATCCGCGGCCGATGGCTGCACACCGGAGACATCGGCCATCTCGACGACACCGGCTACCTCCATGTCACCGACCGCAAAAAGGACCTCATCATCTCCGGTGGTCTCAACGTCTACCCCAGCGAAGTCGAACAGGCACTCTGGAGCCACCCTGCAGTTGAAGAATGCGCAGTCGTGGGCGCGCCCGATGAAGACTGGGGGGAACGAGTGACCGCCTACGTCGAACTGAAACCATCCGGCGAGGTCACGACCGAAGCCCTCCGCGCCTACTGCCGCGACCTCCTCGGCCCGGTCCGTGCGCCCAAGGATGTCTTCCTCGCCGACCGGCTCCCCAGAAGCGCCAACGGGAAGGTCCTCAAACGTGAACTGCGCCAGCAGCTCTGGAACCACGCAGAACGGACGATATGACCGGTGGAGACCAATGTCGCAGGCTTGCGCCCTAGGGGACCGACGACGAGAAATCTTCCGGAAAGCGTCGATATCAGTCGTACTGAGCCACTGGAGCCGTGACAGGTCAGTCACCACTCGAGCGCCGCGGTTCGGCGCAGCAGTCCCATCTCCGTGCCTTGGTCCTAGGTCAGGCCCTGTTTCATGAACGAGGGCAGTCCCTGGAGACGGTCGATGAGCACATCAGCGACGCCGGTGGCGTGCTTGCCGTCGGGCAACCCGAGCAGCAGCATGTACCGGGTGGTCCGCTCGACCAGGGTGACCATCGCGGACTTGCCGCCCTTGCCAACGACGAGTCACCTTCCCATCATCCCGGCACCCGCCGATCGGTGACGCATTCAGGGCGGTCGTCGGTGGAGACCATCCCGACGATACGCGCTGAGCGTTCCCCGACCTGCTTCCTCGGCTTCCGGCGGGTTCGTTTGCTGTGCAACATGATCCCTTGGCGGCCGAGCTCACCTCTCGGGAGCACGTAGATCCATCGGTAGAACGCCTCATGTTGGACGAGGCGGCCTGTGCATCCGGGGAACGATCCATGACCTCCACCGTGCTGTCCTGCGCTTCCAGACGCAACCGGCCAGCGATCTGCCGTGGTGTCCGGGAGGCTTTCAAGTCCGCCACTACCCGCGCCTTCAACACCGGATCGGATTCCACCGCAGACTGTTTCGGGCGTTGCCGCTTCGTCGCGGCCTGCTTGTCGGCGCGCACCGCCCGGTACTTCCCGCCGGCATCGCTGTTACGGCGGATCTCCCGCGACACCACCGAGGCGCACCGCCCGATATGCGCCTCGATCTGCCTGACACCTCCGTTGGCCTTCACACCCGCCGCGATCTCCGACCGCTCCTCCAACGTCAATGTCCGCCGCACCACCGCGCCCACCCTCATTCCCGGATTCCCGACCTGACCTGTTGCTACCCCCCATGACACCGCCGGTTGTGAAAGAGGCGGCGATCGGGGAGTCGATGAGCGAGAGTGCCTGATTGAGGTGGTTGCGCACGCTGACGGTCGTTACGTTCACCACGAAGCCCGGGATCTTGACCGGGTTTCCCGGACAGCTTGTATGACGGTTTCAGGCCGCCGATGATGTGGCCTGGGCGTGGTGGTGATTATTCTTGTACTCGACGAGCGCGAGGTAATCGATTCCGGAGTGACGAAAATGCGGATTGTACCATTTCCAGCCGGTCCGGTACCCCGGCCGCGCGCCGCATGAACTCGAGGCGGCCCGTAAGACGCCCGACACTTGGCATGAATGTCACGGATCTTGTTGGCTAGATATGTATCCGACTGGTCCCTTTAGAGGAGGCGCGGCTCCGCCGCTCGTAGAACCCCGATCTTGAGATCGTTCAGGCCTCGGTAGGCCACCGCGACGGAGTACCCGTCGGTGGTGAGTTGACAGACCAGCCCGAACCCACTCGAGAGGATATTGTCTCGAGCGAAGTGCGCACTCGCGCGTTTGAGTATCTCGACCTCCTGCTCCAAGCGCTTCTTGTCGCGGCGCAGCTGGGAAAGCTCCGCTCGCCAAGAGGTGCTTAAGCCTTCTTTACGGCGGGCATCGACATCGTCGAGGTTCATCCACTTGCGCAAAATACCACGAGGAGATACCGAGCCCCTTCGCGATCTGCGCGACAGAAGCACCGTCCTCGCGGGTCAAGTTTACCGCGGGGCGGCGGTACTCCTTAGGATGGGCAGCGGGCGTGGCGCGGACTCCTCTCCTGCAGCATCAACGCTACAGATCAGGTGTCCGGAGAACCCGGGTCAAGCTCCGCTCAATCGTTTCGGCGTACTCTGGGATCTTTCCAGCTCACAAGGAAGCGGCTGGAAACCCGGGACAGTTCAATCCTTACAGTCCCCCGCCCCATCGCCTACATCGGATATGAGCACAACATCCTTGACCATTCAACTACGAAGACCCCACGGGACAGAAGAACCCGACGCCATACGTCAGACCACTGGGACGCCCACTCTCCCCGCGGGACCGAACCGGCCCTAAATTTTCAGTTCGAAACCGGCAAGCCAGGACAGCCCCCTCATGAAAGACTGAGGTTAAGGGTGCACGGAAAGCCAACTCATGAGTGATGTGGAGGGCTCGCGATAAGTGACGGAAGGAGCGGGAGGAGCGGGAGGAGCGGAAGTATCAGCGCCTTGTTCGTTCGTAATATTATCCCGTAGCCACATTTCGAGCACGTCAAGCGCAAGGTCCATTTGACGTGAGGCTGTCACTTGCCCAGTCGGCAAGAACCAATTGAGTGAGAATCCGTCTGCAATCGCGGCGATGACTTCGGCAAGCTCACGGAGCTTCTCTTCGGGGACCCCGTTATGATTTGCCGCTTTGAGATTAGAGCGAATCGAGCCGAACGCGGAGTCATATATGACCTGGGCCGCCTGGCCGCTTCGTCGGTGTGACCAGAGCACCACTTCCACGATCGCAGACCCCATAGTTCGGTTGCTTCGATACCAGTTCATCAAGCTTTTGACCATTGCGCGCGCGGCTGTTTCTACGTCAGCACGGGATATTTTGCTTAGAGCTCGGCGATAGCCGCTGGCAATTTCTTCGGCAACGGCATTGAAGAGTTCCTCTTTGGAGGAATAGCAGTAGTACAAGGAAGCCAGAGGCGCCTGCGCCTCCGTGGCGATGCGCCTAGTAGTGGCTCCGTCTACTCCTTGCTGAGCAATAACACGGACGGCCGCTTCCACGAAATCCGCTCTCCGATCATCCGCTGATCTGCGCACCATCGAGTACCTTTCTTCAAAATTCTAGGCTCTGCATCAAGCCGACCAGAAGCTCGATCACTATTCTAGACTACCATCGGTCGATCAAACGGCGTCGGCTAAGGTATTTCAGCGCGTCAGTAATGCGGGGTCTGCCATGTTCTCTGCAGTGAAATATCGTGCTATCCTAGTAGGCCCGCGACTGAAGTCGTCTTGCGGTCGATCTTCGCGAGTTATCCTCCGCGGTCCTGATCCTGACGAAGGGATGCGAGCGGGGTTCCAGCCGTTGACGAACGCGCGGATCGCGGCCTTGAGCTCACAGACCGAACCGAAGGCCGCGGTAGATCGCCAGGCGTTCGATGATGCCGAACCAGATCTCGACCATGTTCAACTACGACACTGAGGTGGGGTGAAATGCGAAAATGTACGGTGATCTGGGGATTCTCGGCCAGCCAAGCGCGGGCCTCTTGCACCACGACGTCGCAGTAGGCCGCGAGACCAACAACCGCTCCGCGATCTCCGCCATCGCCACACCCTCCGAAGCCCACAGCACGATCCGGGCTCGCGTCACCAGACCCGCAGGGCCCCGGCGTTCTCGGTATCAGTTGCTTGACCTGGGGAGTTGAAGCAGTCGGTCGCTGGTGGCGATGGTGAGGCAGGTGGTGCGGCAGGCCTCGGCAATGTTGGTGGCGCCGTGCAGTCGGTGCAGGTTCATCGCGGTGTTCCGCAGGGTCGCCAGGATCTGCGGGGTGGCGTCGGTGCGGATCTGGGAGCGGTCCTCGTCGAATATCCAGTCCCGGACGTATTCTCTATGCCCCAGTGCTGGCGGAGCCAGGCGGCGATCTGGTGTGGTTTGGCGAGTTCGAACGGTGCGGGGCAGACGCAGGGCTCCGGCGTTCTTGGTTGAGGTGTCCTGATATTCCGATGGATGGACGGATACGACAACATCAACAACGGCCTCGCGGAGAGGGTGCATCGGCGCGAGATCCTGGCCTACTTCGACACTGGCGTGAGCAACGGCCCGGTCGAAGCGATCAACGGACGCCTTGAGCACCTGCGTGGCATCGCCCTCGGCTTCCGGAACCTCAAGCACTACATCTTGCGGTCACTGCTGCACTCCGGTCAGCCCGCTGACCGGGTCAACGCACTCTGAATCAGGAAGAGCCGGTTCTGGCGCCTCGCCAGTTCAAACACATCGTCACGGCTCCCAGTCCAGAGAGTCTCATATCTAAAGCGACGAGACGTTGTCCATGTCCGATTCGCCCAACGCGCTGATGCAGGTCGCACGATCTCAGATCCCGGTCTCACCGCGCCGGTCGCGGATCCCTGTCAGACCTACGTGTGAGACTGCCTTCATGGCCGAAACCTCAAGCCCTGCAGTCGGAGCCATCGCAGACTACCTTCGAGTCTCTACGGAGCACCAGAGCCTAGATCAGCAGCACAACGCCCTCGCCGCCGCACGCATCGAACCCCGAGCTCACTGTCTTCGCGTCATCCTGCTCGATCACCTTTCCCGTGACAGCCACACGGGTGGAGGCAACCGTGATGGTGGGTTCGTCCGCATCGAGGTCGACTGCGCTCCAGCGCAACCCCGCCAGCTCTCCACGCCGGAGACCGAGGAGGGCAAGGTGGGCGAACGACTCACGCCGTCGCGCGTAGCTGTCCGTGCCCTCGCCGTGAGCCTCCCCCAGCAGCTCCACCTCCGCCTCGGAGAGGCTGTCGTCGATCTTCATCGCGGGCTCACCCAACGGCTTCCGCAGCGGCTCGGCGAGGGCGACGACCTTCCGGGCGACGATGCCCTGGGCATGCAGGTCAGCCCAGACCTTCCGCCACCGAGCGAGCATCGGATTGATGAGGTGCGCTTCCAGACCCCGCGATCGCCCGCGCCGGTACGGAGGTCGGTGACAAGCCGCTCGACGTCCGCCTTGCTGATGTTCTGCACCTTCGTGTCGCCGTACGCGGCGACCACAGGCGCCAAGGAGAACTTCTACGCGGCAGCCGTGCTCGGCTTCGTTCGCGCAGCCTTCGCAGTGAGCCAAGCTTCTACCGCCTCGTGCACCGTCAGATCGCTGGGCGCGGTGTGGGTAGCGGATTCGAGTTCGGTGAGGGTCTTCGCGTGCCACGCCTTCGCCTCGTCGAGCGACCGGAACCGCTTCCGATGCTGCAGCCGCTTGCCGCCAGGAAGGGTCGCGTTGATCCGCGCCTCGTAGCGCGGTCCACGGGCGCCTTCGACGCGCGTGATGTAGCTGGGGAGTCGAGCCATGAGTTCATCCCATCGGTGATTTCTGCGATCACCAGTCAGCTGGGACGACACGCCGACACAGGGCCCAGAACTCATTCCCGGGCGAAAGTGGCAAACTGTGGCAGGTTCGGGGGTCCCGACGCCGTCTCCGGCACCGAAACCCCCTCTGAACTGCGGAAGCGGAGGGATTTGAACCCCCGGTCCGGTTAAGGACGCTCGCTTTCAAGTCACCGCTAACTGGGTAAACGCCATCGTAGCTGAGCCCACCGACGTGTCCTGACGTGCACTTCAGAGCACATGGCCACGTTCCCACAGGACCGGATAGTGGCAGAACTGTGGCAGCTTTCGCTGGCGATCCCAGGCCGACCGGAGGTTGTCCTGTGGCTGGAGGTGGCCCCAATCCTCGCACGGTGCACCGCGACACGCCGAAGGCGCTGCAACCGTCTCAGTGGAACATGTCCGACTCTCAAGAGACGATCTCCTGCATGACCGAGAACACGGCGGCGTTCCAGCCGCAGAAGCTGTACACGATGGAGGAGACCGCAGAAATCCTGCGCGTGTCGAGGGAGTATGTCTACCGGATGCGCCAGCGCGGCGAACTCGTTGCAGTGAAGTTCGGGCGCAGGACCTTGGTTGAGGCCGCCGAGATCGACAGGGTCATCGCTGCCGCACGGACTACAGCGGCCTGACCGCGACCGTATCCGCAAGCCTGGTCGGCCCAAGTCGCATGGCCGCTGCTGATCCCGCACGCGGACGCCCCTATCCGCCCTGCACCAGCACGGTATGCGCCGGAGTCCAGCCCGAACAGGTTCCTGGGCAACGACCGCGACTGTGTTCCCAGAGGCCGTCGGGCGCGAGGTCGACGACGCTGCCGTCCGACAGCAGCCACGCGACGGTGCCGTCCAACACCCACGTCTCGTGGATCATCTCCGCCGTGAGCGCAGTGAACGCGCCGCCGCGGCCGAGCAGGTAGCTGAAGTCGTGGTCGGCGACGGTGCCGTCCAAGTGCGTGATCCGCACGACGGTGCCGCCACGGGACTCGACGCGGACGATTGGCCACGGGACGCTCATCGCTCGCGCTCCACGGCCGCCTCGGCCATCTCCGCGTGAAGATCGCAGAGCGCCGCGAGCCTCTTCTCCTCGCCGAGCAGCCGCGCCTTCCCGGGCCCACCGCACATCTGGCAAGAGCGCATCGATGCGCCCTCAGCATCGAAACAGAGATCCTTAACCTGTTGCAACACAGCAGCATGCGCCTGGACAACGTGGAGGTGAAGCATGCCCGTACCGACCCGCGACGTGATCTGCGCGCGCGGATCCAGGCTGGCGATGTCGCGGCGCAGCTGCCGGTAGATGGGCTGCCAGCCCGGCGCCGCGGCGATCCGAGTCCAGATGCTCGACTCAGTCACGGGTCCTCCCTGTCGATCTCCGCCGCCCGCGCGATCACCCGCTCCGCGTCGTCGCCCCTGCCCGACTGGTGCAGATCCGCGGTGCTGGCCCACAGAGCCCTACTGGTCAGCAAGCCGATGCGGTCGAGGTCCCCGGCGGTCAGCCCGATCCGCGCGGCCGCGTCCGGGGTGAGCGCGTCGAGGGTGCGGTGCAGATCGGCGGTTTTCTGCATCACGAGTTGCAGCCTGGCGCGGGTGTCCAGCTCGTCCGAGTCCATGCCACAGAGAATGCCACGACCGTCCGACTCACTCCATCGGATTCTCTTGAGCGTCAAGCCGTTCTGTACGCGCCGTACCTCAGATTGTTACCCGGTGGGGTGCATGTTCCAGATATGACGAACCGACTCTTCAGGTACTCAGTTCCCGACCGCGCCCTCCGCGCCGAGATCGCCTTCGCCCTAAGTGCTGGCGAGGCCACAGCCACCGAGCTCGCCGCGATGCACGGCGTCAGCGAGGCGACGGTGCGCAAGTACGTCAAGGAGGCTGACGTTGACCGCGCACTCCGCACGCTTCCTGACCACGTCCGCGGCGCGATGATCGCCAGCTGCCGGGCTGGTGGCCGGCGCCGGTGGGAGCTGCGTTACGGGCCTGAAGTGGTGGCGGCGGTGTTGGCCGAGCGCGGAGAGTGACCCTGCCTCCGCGCCGCGACACGCCGAAGGCATCCGTGCGGGATCCGGGGGCCCATTTCGAACCTAGAGGTCTAATCGGACAGCACGAACTGAAACAACGGGAGGTGAGAAATGTCGAAAACGACTAATCGGATCGTCAAGGCTGCTGCCGCGCGAAAGGTAGGCGTGGCGCCACCTACGATCCAGCGCTGGATCGACCGCGGATTGCTGGCTGGCTGGAGGGTTGGCGGTCGCGTCTACGTGGACGCCGACGAGGTAGACCGCGTGGCCGCCGGTGAGCGGATGCCGATCACCTCCTGATCAACCCTCAAACGGCGAAAGGGCCCGTGCGCCAACACGGGACCCATCCAACTCGCCGCCCCAACACCCTGCTCAAGACAGAAGGACATCACCATTATGGCACGCAAACCTCACTACACTCCTGCCGAAAGGCATGACACGCCGCAGGGGCGGGCGCATCGCCTCGACGATCCTCTGCCCACCGTTCCGGTCCCGGTGCCGGGCGTCCCGATCACCTGCGTGCGGATCGACTGGGCCTACCACGAGGGTCGTGGCACCCTGCGGCCGGCAACTCCGATGACCCGCGCCGACTTCGACGAGGCGATCACGGCGTACGGCGCCACGGTGGACTGGACCGCGACGACCGCCGACGCGCAGGCACACGCCGCGGAGTTCGGCCTCGTGCTCGAGGTCGCGGCTACGCGCCCACGACTGGGCGTGGCCCGATGAGCGCCGCCGAGCATCATGACCCCCTCGCCTCCGCTCGCGAGATGAAGGCGATGATGGGCGGATGGAAGGCCGAGGCCGTCGCCAACGCGAACGCCGACACCGAGGAGCTCGCTGCCCCCACTGTGTCCGCGGGGATGATGACCGCCGCCGACGCCGAGCTGGCCGCCGGACTCGCCGGCTCCGCGTACACCGTGAAGGTGCACACGGGCGCGAAGAAGCCGATCGGGTACGGGTGGAACCACCAGCCGGGGCTCACCCCGGAGGCCGCGCGGGCGCATGTCGCTGGCGGTGGGAACATCGGCATCGACCCCGGCGGGTCGCGCATGGTCGTGATGGACGCCGAGAACGGTGCAGCCGTCGAGTGGCTGGAGTCGATGGGCTTTCAGATCACGACAATCCCGGCCAAGTCCGGCGCTGGCTCGGTGCTGGCGACCGGCGAACCCAACGGCAAGGAGGGCGGCGGCCACGTCTGGTTGCGGCTGCCCGACGGCGCGCCGGAGGAACTCGGCGACACACGTTCGATGATCCACCTCAAGGATGGCGGGAAGCTCGAGATCTTCGCTAGCCGGGGGGAGCGCCAGATCGTCGCGCCGCCCAGCCGCCTCGACGAGGCGTACGGCCGGAGCTACGCATTCACCGGCTCTGACATCGCGGAGGCCCCCGCCTGGCTCTGGGATCGCACCGTCCCGGTGCCCGAGGCGATGGACCCGTACGACGCCGCGCAGGTCCACGGCGCCGTCGCGCCGCCGACGCCGCGGGAGAAGGCGGAGGTGTCGGCGGCTTCGCAGGAGCTGTCCGATGCCATCGGAGCGATCCCGTGGGCGGAATGGATCGCGGGCGACCCCCGGATCGAGATGCTCGACACGACCGGGTCGTGTGGCTGCAACCACTTCCACTACACGGAGCAGAGCAGCGAGACCGCCGGTTTCCTGCACGAGTGTGAGGAGCACAGCGGCAAGGCGCACGTGTTCAGCACCACGACGATGGCGCAGCTGGGCTTGGAATGGGCGCACGTCTCGCGTTTGGACTTCGCGCTCGGACTGCGGAACAGCGCGAAGGACCGGGTCGGCGAGCCCATCACCCGCGGGCAGCTCATGCGTGAGTTCGGCTTGATCACGGTCGTGGAGCGCGACCTGCCGCAGGGCACGCGACCTGCTGACTTCGTGGCGATCGCCGAGTATCTCGATCGGACCGGGAAGACGGACCGGGCTGCGCGGTTCAGGTCGGCGGCGGAGGTGATGCAGACCGAGCGTGAGGCTCGGGCGACAGCGCGCGAGGCTGGAAGCGAGACTTACTTGTCCGAGCCGATGATCGGCGCTGAGACCACGGGGGCGAACGCGTTGGCGCCCGACAACGTCGTGCCCCTGCGGTCGGCGCCCGCCGCGGTGATCAGCGGCCTGCCTGCCGTGGATCCGCGCTTGGCGGAGTACAAGCAGCGGGCAGCTGAGGAGGTGGCCGGCACATCGCCCACGATCGACACCAACGCGGGGCGTGCGCACGGTCTCCTCCCCGCTGATACTCGCAGCCTCGACGAGGCGATCGCCGGTCCGCGCGCAACGCCGAAGCCCGTCGACGTGGAGGCCACGGACGGTCAGCTCGCGCAGGCCGTCGCCGCCGCGATCGGCGGTACCAAGCTTCGGTACGCGTACGACAGTGAGACCTGGTACGGCTGGGACGGGAACCGCTGGGCGATCGACGCCGAAGCAGCCCGCGGCGCGGTGCAGGGCCTGCTGCAGCGGCAGGGACAGGCGACCGACGCCGCTACTCGGCAGCGGAAGATCCGTGCGTGGACCTGGAAGAAGCTGACCGCCGAACAGAAGCTGCGGGCCGCCAAGGAGTGGGACGGCTACTCGATCGAGATGGGCACCGGCGATCTGGTCGGGCCCGAAGGTGTGCGGATCGAGCAGGTGGCGGTCGAGGCCTCCGCGAAGGCGGAGGAGACGCGCACCCGCAACGCTGTCGTCGCGCAGCTCGCCTCGAGCCCGCGGGTGAAGATCCGTACCGAGGCGTTGGACTCCCGCCCCGAGGTGATCGGCACGCCAGGCGCTTACCTGCACCTGACGAAGAACGTGGAGGCGCCCGTCACGGTCACCACTCCGGACCCTTCGGCGGGAGTCACGAAGTTGTTGGGTGCGGCCTACGACCCGGCGGCCAAGTGCCCACGGTGGACCAAGCTCCTCGCGGATGCGCTGCCGAGCGAGGGAGTGCGCCGCTGGGTGCAGAAGGCGTACGGCCAGGCGCTCTTCGGGATCCAGGAAGAGCACCTCGTCCTCGTGCTTGAGGGCCAGGGCGGAAACGGCAAGGGCGGCGTCGTCGACGTGCTCACGGCCGTCTTCGGTGACTACGCGGCGACGCTGCAGACCAGCGTGTTCACCCTCGCCGGCATGAACAACCACTCGACGGACCTCATGCCGCTGCGGGGCGCTCGCTTCGCCACGGCGGACGAGATCCCGCCGCAGCAGCTCAACATCGACAGGGTGAAGAAGTTCAGCGGCGGCGGCCGCGGAAGCGCCCGTCTCTGCGGACAGGACCAGACCGAGTGGGACCTCAGCCACACCCTCTGCCTGATGACCAACAACAAGCTCCAGTGGCCTCCGAGCGCCATGCAGGCGATGCGTCGGCGTCTCCGCGTCGTGAGGTTCGAGGTGGCGTTCGGTGAGGCCGGCTTCCCGCCGATCATCCCCGGGCTGGCGGCCGCGATCGTCGCCGAGGAAGCAGCGGGGGTGCTGAACTGGCTGCTTGAGGGCTGGGCGATGTACGTCGCCGAAGGGCTGTCTGATGTCCCCGCCGAGATCGAGGAGTGGACGCAGGCCACGCTCGCCGCGTCGAGTTCCTGGAGCGGCTTCTGCGACCTCGCGTTCGAGGTGACCAAAGACGAGAACGACGTCCTCCTGAGCGCCGACATCTTCCCGCTGTGGGACTTCTTCCGCGGGCAGGACACCGACCAGAAGCACGCGAGTCCCGGCAGCACCCGGACGGTCGGCGCCATGCTCGCCGAGCAACTCCGCGGCGTCACCCGGATCGAGGCCAAGGGCAAGGTGAAGGCCGGCGTCCGCGGCGTGCGGTGGAGCGAGGACGGACTCGCACTCCTGGAGGAGATGGAGAAAGACAAGTTCGCCACCCCCGCCTTCGGAAGCGTCACCCCTCCTACGTTCTCGTAGAGCACAGCGTGGGAACCGCCCCGTCACCTCCTCGGTGACGGGGCGGTTCCGTTTCCGGGCTGGGTGAGCAAGCGGGTGAACAAAAGTTGAGAAGGCCTCGGAGTTTCCGCAGGTCAGAGACTTGTCGGGTGAACAAGTTTGAGCAAAGGGTGAACAAGATCCCTGAGGTCCTGGCTGGAGAAGCCGCAGGTAGAGGAGGGTTTCAAGGCTTCTGGAACCCTGAATCGGGTGAACAACTTCATCTGAAGTCGTTCAGCAAACAGAGACTGGTCCAGTTTGTCTGTTTCTGGATCAGAACCGGACATAAATCGAACAACGCATACATATCCGGTGGACCCGGAGGGGTTTGTACACCCCACCCCGCCAGGAGGGTGCCGAACCGTCGTGAGCTGGGAGTATAGGTCGCCAACGCCCGGATTCTTGTTCACCCGTTGCTCACCACTTGCTCACCCGGCACTCCACCGCTGAGCAGGACGCGGTGACCCCCTTCCTTCCCGCGTCCTCTGATCTAGAGAATGCCCCCATGCCGCCGCGCGCCACCGAAGTCTGGATCTCGTTCCGCCTCGACGACCTCGCTGAGGCTGACTCCTCGCCGCTCACGACGTCGATGCGTTCATCCCGTACCTCACCGCGCGCTGGCTCTCGGGCGGCCGCCCGCACCGTACGGAGATGAATAGGGAACGCCACCCGAACCCGCGGGGCGATAGATGAGGTCCTTGTGTTCCGCGTCCCGCCGCCCGCGCCGGGCCAGCGCGCCGGACGAGAGCGGGGTACGGGCCCCGCGTCCGGGACCAGCAGGTCGAGGTGCGCACTTACTCCTCGAACCGCTCCAGGTCGTAGTAGTCGATCACCGGTGCGCCGAGTTCCTCGGTGAGGACGCTGCAGAGTGCGAGGATGATGCCCTTCAACTCCGCGACCGTCGACGGGTGCGGGTCGACGAGGTCGAGCAACATGTGGATCTCGAACCCGTTGCCGTAGCCATGGTTCGCGTCCCCGTTGACGGTGTACTCCGTACGCCAGGTCCACGGCGACGCGGCGGCCACGCGATCGAGGACGGCCTGAACGCGCTGCTCCTCGGACTCAGGTAGCTGCGCCAGCAGCGTCACTTCCACGTCGTACCTGGTGTCCATGACGGTCACCGCGCCCGCCCGCTGCTCGCGTACTCGGCGGGCGAACTCATCAGCCAGTGCGAAGAGCTCGAACTGATCACTGGTCATGAGACGAACGCCTGGATGGGGCCTCGCGTAGGAGGGACTGCACACGGTCGAGGTACTGGCGAACCAGGTCTTCGGCCCCGTAGGCGTAGACCTTCACGGGGTACTCCTCGAGCCCCAGCACGGACTGGTACACCTCGCCAGCAGCCCAGGCAGCGTCTCCGTCGAAATGCGGATTAGCCTCCAGGATGGCCACGACTGCGGCGACCTGACTCTCCGTCACGCCGCCGACGTATAGCCGCTCCTGGTACGAACCCATGCTGGCCATCATGTCGACTTGCGGGTGACGCCACCAGTGAATTCGGACCGGCGCTGGTCACGCGGCCCGTCGAGAACCCGGTCGCGACCATCGACGCGAAGTACAAGCCACTGGCTGAACCGCGGGTGCCCGGCTACTGCCCGATCTGGAACTGATTCGCACCGTTCTCGCAGATGAACGGTGACGTCGCGCGCGGACGACCGTCGGTGGGGTTCACTGCGCAGAACCAGCTGCCGACCTGCAGGCCCCGCTGCTGCCCCTGTGCCTTGTCGCTGCCGGCGAAGTAGTCACGGGCCACCTTCACCGCTTCCTTGCAGTCGACGGCGCCGGCACGGACGATGACGGGCAGCGTTGCGCCGATGGCGCTCTGGACAGTTCCGCACTGCTCCCCGGGGCCAGAGGCCGTCGCTGTGGTGGGGGCTGTGGACGCCGTCGTTGTTGCCGGCGGGGCGGATTCTGGCACCGACGGTGTGGCTGAGACTGTCGAGGTGGGGGAGGTCGCGCTGGCCGCCACCGATGCGGCGTCGGTCCGCGTTGACGGTGCGGGCGTCGTCGTTGTTCCACTGGTCCCGCAGGCCGCGAGCGTCGCCGCGACAGAGGCGATCGCAAGCGCCGCCTGGGTCTTCTTCACCATGCCGGGAAACCTAGCAAGGCTTCGTTGCTTTCGCAGAACACGCGAACTCGCACTGCTGTCACGTGGGCGTGCCGCTACCAGCGTCAGGATAGAGCCCCGCCCCAGCCGCGGCGGGCCCGGCCCGACTCTGGTCGCCGTAGCCGCATGTCGTCACCACACGGGCAGCGCGACCTTCCACGGGTGCGCCGGCGGTAGCCCGACTCGCTCCTCGAGGGCGTAGTCCCGATACCGCGCCGGGAGCAGGACGAGGGGCAGCTCCGCGTCCAATGCGGCAGCTCCTAGCGGTTCTCGTGCGGCGCGAACGCCGCTATCGAGAACCATGCCTGGTCGCTGTTGGCATTGCGCTTCCCGAGCGTTCTAGGACTCCCGTTCCAGGTAGTCTGCTGGAACCAGTTTGGGTATCGAGGGGGATCGATGGGCGACCTGCACGTGGCGCAAATCAAGCGTCGGTTGAAGGACACGACGTACCCGCACATCGACGTGTCGGACCTCAGCAAGCAGAGCGCCGAGTTCATCGAACAAGCACGGCTTACGCGTGCGTTAGCCGCATTTGTGTTGACGAAAGTGGCAGGACTCACCGCTGAGGACGCAGCCGCGTGCGTGGTCGACGGCCCGGATGACAACGGCCTTGACGCTATCGCGTTCGTTGACTCAGAGCCGCCACGGCTTTACCTGATCCAGTCGAAATGGACGGATGCAGGCAACGGCGGTGGGGCGACCCTCGACGAGATGATGAAGTTCCAGAAGGGGCTCGCGGATCTCGTCACGATGAACTGGGAGCGATTCAACGACAAGGTGAAGTCCCGGATCTCCGAGCTGGACGATGCCCTCCTTAAGACGGACCTGCGCATCGAGGTCATCTTCGTGACGATGGGCACGCCCCAGGTAGCCGCTGCTGTCGCCGCTCACATGGACGACTACATCACGACTCTCAATGATCCAACTGAGGTAGCGCTCTTCACCTATCTCAACCAAGGTGCTGTCTACAAGTTGCTGGTCGACGATACCTTGTCGACCCAGATCGACCTCACCGTCGAACTGTCGGACTGGGGGCGACTGGAGGGGCCACCGGACGCCGTGTACGGGCACGTCAGCGGCACGGAGGTAGCCAGCTGGCTGAGAGATTATGGGCCGCAGCTATTCGACCGAAACGTGCGGCTGGTGCTCTCCAACTCGGAGGTTAACGCGTCTGTCCTTGAGACCGTCGAGGAGTCGCCTGGCCGATTCTGGTACTTCAACAACGGCGTTACGGCTCTGTGTGAATCGATCGACAAGGCCCCAGCCGGTGGCACCGAACGCAGGCAGGGGACGTTCGGACTCAAAGGGGTCAGCATCGTCAACGGCGCCCAGACAGTCGGGACCCTTGCTCGCGCCCTTCGTCTGGGTCGAAACGAGGAGCTTGACCAGGTTCGAGTGATGGTTCGCTTCATCTCTCTCGAGTCAGCCCCTGACGATTTCGGGAAGCGCGTCACCCGGGCCACGAACACCCAGAACGTTATCGGTGGGCGAGACTTCGTCGGGCTCGACCCTGAGCAGGCGCGCCTGCGGGACGACTTCTCGGTCGACGGGCTCACCTATGCTGTTCGTAACGGTGAACAGCGTCCGGAGCCGGACAAGGGCTGCGACTTCACGGAAGCAGCGGTGGCGCTCGCCTGCGCGCATTCTTCGGCATTGGCGACGCAGGCCAAGCGCGAGGTGAGTCGTCTGTGGGACGACACGTCCCGAGCTCCCTACAAGGCTCTGTTCAATCCCACCACCAGTCACCTGAAGCTCTGGCGGTCCGTCCAGGTCCTTCGGGTTGTCGAGGAGGAATTGGGGCGGCTTCGTCCCGGGCTGGACAACAACCGCGCGCGAGGGTATGCCGTCCATGGGAACCGACTGGTTGCTCACCTCGTCTTCGAGCTGCTCGACATGTCGGCGGTCGATGACCCGGGAGCCGACTGGCGCCCCGCAGTGGATCGCGCGCGACAGTTGGTCCCCGTGGTGCTGCATAGTGTGACTGAAATTGGCGAAGACGAGTTCGCTGGCTACACCGCGAGCCTGTGTAAGAACGCGACGAAGACCGAGCAGCTCACGGCCATGGTGCTCAAGAGGCTGCGCGACATCGACGAGTAGACGCTTCCACGCCCGACACTGCCTATACACGTGGTGGGCGTCGGGGGCCTGTGCGAAGGTAGACGCATGCCGGGAACAGCTTCTACCGCCGATGTCCTTCACCGCACCCAGAAATTCCCCCGGCTGCGGTACATGGGTTCCAAGTACCAGCTGCTTCCGCATCTGGAGGGGCTGTTCGCCGACCTCGGCGGGGAGACCGCCGTCGACGCATTCTCCGGCTCCGGCGTCGTGTCGTACCTGCTGAAGGCGCAGGGCTTCGCCGTGACGAGCAACGACTTCCTGTCGTTCCCCGGGATGATTGCCCGCGCGACCGTCGCGAACTCCTCGGTGAAGCTCACGCGCGTGGATATCGACACCATCTGCGGCCCCGCCGCCGACGAACGCGACTTCATCCAGAAGAAGTTCGACGGCCTCTACTACACGCCGGAGGACCGGAAGTTCCTCGACTCCGCGTGGTCGCACATCGACCAGCTCACCGGGTTCAAGAGGGACCTCGCGATCTCTGCACTGGTGCTGTCCGCCGCTCGCCGCCAGCCGCGCGGGGTGTTCACCTTCACCGACTCCACCCGCTACGCCGACGGTCGCCGGGACTTGCGGATGTCCCTGCGCGATCACTTCCGCCGTGCTGCCGCAGAGTACAACTCGGTGGTGTTCAGCAATGGTCTAAAGAGCAGCGCGGTGACCGGTGATGTTTTCGATCTCGAGCACCGCAAGGCGGACCTCGTTTATCTGGACCCGCCGTACGCCCCACCCCGTGACGACGCCGACTACATGAAGCGATACCACTTCCTGGAGGGGCTCAGCGTCTACTGGCGCGGCGTCACCATCATGGAGGAGACGAAGACGAAGAAGCTCGAGAAGAAGTTCACCCCGTTTGCGTACAAGCGCACGATCGAGGACGCGTTGCTGCGCACGTTCGAGCACTTCGAGGAATCCGGAGCGATCGTCCTGTCGTACTCGTCGAACGCGTTGCCCGACGCGGATCGCATCGTGGACCTGCTGGGGAAGGTCAAGCCGGTGGTCCGGAAGATCGCCGTGGACCACAAGTACAGCTTCGGCACGCATTCCGCGGCCACCCGTCGCGATGTGGCCGAGTACCTGTTCGTGGGGACTGACGATTGAGCGCGGCGGTACCGTTCGCCGACTACCTCGGGACGCTCGGCCGACTCAGCGGCCACATCGATCCGCTCGCGCCGACGCAGGAGACCGATGACATTCGCGCAGCGGCGGCGTCTCTGGGCGCACTGCCATCGGTTACCCGGCAGTCGCTCGCCAAATGGGTCGCGGCGAACCCGCACGACGTGCCCGTGCTGGCTCTGATCGTCGGTCTGGGCCAGGAGAAGCTGAAGAACTCGCTCAAGCACGAGTTCGATACGTCCGGGTGGGTGCTCCTTGGCCGCAACCACCCCACCGAGTTGATCGACTGGCTCGATGACACATACAACCTGGTGGCGCAGGCTAACGCACAACTGCACCAGACCTACGGCATTGCAGATGTACTGGTCGCGCGGGCTGGTACACGCGCTGCCGCTACGGCCGCGGGCAAGCAAGGTCGGCGAGTCGAGGACGAGATCGAGGACATCGTGGTTGGCCTCGGCCTTCCATACAAGACTCGCACCCGATTCGTCGGCCGCAAGGGCCGCGATGCGCCTTGCGATCTGGTGATCCCCGACGGTGATGGCGCGGAGATCGTCGTTGCTGCGAAGGGCTTCGACTCCACGGGGAGCAAGCTCACCGATGCGGTGCGCGAGATCGAGGAGATGGCCGACGTGCGCGTCCCGCGGCAGTTCGTCATCGCTGTGATCGACGGTATCGGGTGGAAGAATCGCGCCTCAGATCTGCGAAAGATCCACAACTTGTGGGTGAACCGAGACATCGACGGCATGTACACCCTCGCGACGCTCGACCAGTTCCGCGACGACGTCGAAGAGGCGGCGAGGCTGCGGAATCTGCTCTGAGTCCGCCCGGTCACCGCTCCGTTGGCGACTTCTCATCTCAGTCCACGCACCGCGCCTTCGACTCGCGTCCGATCCCGACCGTGACGACCGTGGCAGCCAGCTCCACGGCGATGCACCTCAGCTAGCAGTACTTCACGACGCGCAGGCCCCCGCCCAGCTGCTTCGCGAGCCCGTCGAGGTCCTGACCGTCGTTGCCGGCGTAGATGACCAGGGTGCCGTTCGTGACCACCTCGGTGCCCTTCTCGATCGCTCCGGAGTCGCAGCCGGCGGTGGTCCAGGCGCGGTCGCCGTCGCCCTTCGGCGATGTCTTGAGTTGCCAGTTCACGACGCCCTTGCTGCACATGACGTACTGGGACTCGGCGCTGCAGTCGAAGCCGGCCGCCTCGAGCTTCGCCTGCGCCTGGGCGACGGCGAGCGTGCCCGCAGCGCTGGTCGTGGTCTTGGTGGTCGCAGCCGTGGTGCGCGTCGACGAGACAGCGGCGGCACTGGTCACTGGGGCCGCGCTCTGCCCCTGGAGCGCCACGGTGGTTGAGCTCGGGACTGCTTGCGGGGTCTCGTTGCTCGAGCAGCCGGCGAGGGTGGCTGCGACGGACAGGGCGGCGGCGACAGCGATCTTCTTCACCGGTAGATCTTGGCATCGGCGACATCTCGGACCGGCATCAGGCGCGCACGTTGCCGCACCGAAATCGCATGTCCGATTCGCAGAACTCGTGCCATGATCGACCCATGCCCACCGACGACGAGCGCATCGACAACACGCTGTTCCTCGCGAGCTTCTGCGACCGCACCCTGACGCGCGACGACATCACCCTGCGCGACGGGGCGACGTACGTCTGTGACCAGACGGCGACCGAGTTCCTCAAGGCGCACAGCATGGTCGTGCCCAACGAGCCGATCCCAGCCGAGCTCGAGCCCGAGGTTCAGCGCATTATCGAACTCGGCCGGCAGCACGACGTCGAGGTGGACCGCGACTTCTTCTACGCGCTGAGCGACGGTCGGCTGCTGTACGAGGGAACGGACCCCGAGGAGCGCATTGAGGAGCTAGTGGCCGAAGCTTCGAGCTCGTGACAGACCCCACCGAACCCGAACCCCGCGCCCTCCCCGCTTGGGTCGAAGCCGAGTTGGCGAACCGGCGCGCGTTCTGGTCCACACTCCGCGACGGCGGCGCACTCACCCCGCAGGCGGAGGCCAAGGCGATCCGGTGGGAGGCCGAGGAGCGGTGACGGGCGAAGCACTGCTTGCCGGTGCGCTCGCGCTCGTGGTCTTCTTCGGGATCCGGTGGCTCCGCGGCTTCTCGCAGCGGATGAACGAGCGCCCCGTCGACGATGAGCTGGGCGACCGCCAGGAGCCCTCCGAAAACCCGCAGCCGTAGCCGACTCCCGCGTGCCACGATCACTCGATGCCCAACCTCTGCGACTGCGACCGCCGCGACCATGTGGACTCGCCCGACGGCAGCTGCCTGAACTTGTCCACCGCCGGTGAGGAGCCCGAGGATCCGTCGCTCGCTCACTGGACCCGCTGCGGGTGCTGCATGGCGGACTGCCCGGACGTCCACCCGACACCGACCCCGGGCTCTCTTCGACGCGGCGCCGGGCAGCGTGACGTTCGCCGCCGAGTACGTTGCGACGCTGCCGGCCGACGACCTGGCGCAGCTGCGGGCGCGGGAAGCCGCGGGGGAGATTCGGATCCGCCCGCGCGCCGAGTCGATCCCGGAGGCGATGCGCGAGATCAGGATCCTCCGCACCGCCCGCAAGCACATGCGGGACGACGAGTAGCGGCCGGGATTAAGTCAGCCCCTCGCGCTACCGTCCACCCATGACCATCGCACGGACCGTCCACATCGACGCCGCCGACCTCGCGGCCGGCCTCGACGCCGCGATTGACCGCGTCGCTGCGACCTGCGACCGGCTGATCATCACCCGAGGCGGGAAGCCCGTCGCGGCGCTGGTCGCGGCGGCCGATCTGGAGCAGCTCGAGCTCGCGGAGGACCAGGCCGACGCTGCTGACCTCGAAGCGGCGATCGCCGAGGATGACGGCACCCGAATCCCGGCGGACGAGGTGCGGAAACAGCTGGGCCTCAGCCTTGTCGACGAGTAATCTCGCCGGCATGACATCGGCGACATCGGCTGGCGGGCTTCGAGAGCCGCTGTAGCCCCTCCCACCGCGACAGGCGCGGACTCGGGCGGGGCTGCCCGACTTCCGAGGACTGTCGATGTCTCGAACCGATTCCCACGCCCCGTTCCACGTCCGGATGGCGCGCGGTGAGGTCTCCGCGTACCCCGTCCACCGCTGTGGCGGCCGCGAGTGCGATCTGCCTGAACGCACCCACGGCTGGACCGACCGCGGCGGCGATCTCTGTCGCTGGGAACCGTTCCAGGAGGATCAGAACTGGTGCCCGTGCTGGATGTGCCACTGGCACCGTCGCCCCGAGTACCGTCGCGCCGCCGACCGTGCGTGGCTTCGGGATGTCGCGCGGGCCTGGAACGGCGGCGACGACGAGGCGGCGGAGGGGGTGTAAGCGCTGGTCGACGCGGGGAGCTACGCCCGGTCCAGGAGGTACGCCGTGACGGCGGGCCAGTCTTCGAAGCCGGGCTGGCCGAAGTGGATGTGCTCGCCTCGGAAGCGGCCTGCGCCGTTCTTCGTGCGGTCGTCGACGAGGAAGTCTCCGTCGTTGAGGTTCTTGTGGTGGCTCAGGATCAGGCGCTTGTACAGGGGTGAGGCCGGCCCGTCCCCGAGGTGTTCGCGGACCCAGCGGACCTTGTCCGACCAGGCGCTGGGGTTGTCCCATGGCGCGGTCGACAGGATGTACGTGTCGAAGGCACCGGCCAGGGCTCGGACCGCGTCCAGTGCGCCCGGCATCGGGTCCATGAGGGCGAAGATCCCCGGGGCGTCGTCGAAGTGGTCTTCGTACTCGCGCCGGACCTGTTCTTCAAGCCGCGCGATTCCGGACGGGAAGTCGACGAGCACGTTGTCCATGTCGAGGTACAGCACCTTCTGCGGCTCTGGCATGGCGCGAATGTACCTTGACTGCCGGCGCCCCGTGCACACTCCGTTGCACATCCTGTTCCCTAGCCGAAACACCTTCTGACCTGGCAACCCTCCGCGCCGCGGCCCACTAGCGACCTGCCACAATTCCGACATGTCCAATGCCGAGATCGCCGGGTACCGCGTCGTCCGCCAGCTGGGTGCCGGCGGGATGGGGCAGGTGTTCCTTGTCCAACACCCCCGGCTCCCCCGTCAGGACGCGCTCAAGCTGCTCGATGCCGGCGTGTCCCGCAACGACGACTTCAAGGCGCGGTTCCTGCGGGAGGCGGACCTGCTCGCACAGCTATCCCATCCGAACGTCGTCACGCTGTACGACCGGGGTGAGTTCGAGAGCCGCCTGTGGATCACGATGGAGTACGTCGACGGTACCGACGCCGCCGAGCTTCTCAAGGCCGGTGCGCCGCTCGACCCCACCCTCGCGCTGGAGCTGATCGTGGGCGCTGGCGCGGCGTTGGACTACGCGTGGCGCAAGCAGCGGATTACGCATCGGGATGTCAAGCCTGCCAACATCCTGCTCGGTGTCGACGGCACGGAGCTTGAGGCGGTGAAGCTCGCGGACTTCGGCATCGCCAAGGCGGCTGGTGAGTCGACGTCGCTCACCAGCACTGGGATCACGGTCGGGACGATGCAGTACATCAGCCCGGAGGCGATCGAGGGTGAGGACGTCGACAATCGCGCGGACGTGTACTCGCTGGGCTGCACCGCGTTCCACCTGCTCACGGGCCAGCCGCCGTACAGTGGGAAGTCGATCACGGCGTTGATGAACGCGCACCTGACGCAGGCACCGCCGTCGGTGAGCGAGGTGGCGCCACAGCTGCCCGAGCAGCTGGACGCGGTCTTCGCGAAAGTCCTGGCGAAGAACCCGGATGACCGGTATCAGAGCTGCGCCGAGTTCGCCGACGCGCTCCGGGCCGCGCTCGAGGAGCACCTCGGTGACACCCGCGCGATCGTGGTGCCGGCAGTGCCGAAGAAGGTGATCGCACCGGACGCGGTCACGGAACTGCGGGCCGCGGAGTCGAACTCCGACGCGGAGGCTACGCAGCTACGTGGAGATGCGGAACCCGCCACGCCCGTGAGGAAGTCGCGGGCGGTACCGATCCTCGCTGCGGTCGTCGCGGTGTTCGCGGTCGCGGCAACGGTGCTCGGCGTGTACGTGAGCAGGTCCGATCATGGCGAGGCACCCGCTGCTGTGACGAGCTCGACGACGGTGCCCGCGGCGCCCACCGTACCGGTAAGCGTTACGCCCACTTCGATTACCACGACGGTGCCGGTGACGACGTCAGCTCCCGAGATGACTTCGGCCATGACTACGGTGCGGACCACCACCGCGGCGCCGACGATCTACACAGGGATGCCATGCGACGAACCCGGAGCCACTTCTCCCGACGGAAGGTACGGCTGCAGCGGCGAACTCGGAGTCTGGAAGGAACGGAACGCCAAGCCTCTGCCAACGATAGGTTGGGATGCGATAGGCAAGGCGTGTACTCAGCCAGGCGCTAAGGCGCGACTCACCGGCTCAGACGGTGTTCTAACGTGCACGCCCAAGTCAGGGAGCTACGTCTGGGTGTCGGGCCCCTACTGACAGACACATCGAGGTGCAAGAACACCGCTGGTCACGCTGGCACGCTCACGGGCGGAACACGTCGCGATAGTGAGCATCACCAACGACGCCCCGCTCGGCGTGCATACTGGCTGCATGGCCGAGGCCGGACATTCCGACGCAGCTACCGCCAGCACGACGAGCTGCCCAACATGCGGTCGCCCGTGGCCACTATCAGTTCCGCCGAATCCATCCGCGCCAGTCGCACTCGCACCCGCAGCGCCGCCACCCGCACCGGTGCCAGATCACCCAGCGCCCCGTATCGTGGCGCACAACAAGCGTGAGGTCGCTGAGATCGCCGGCGTCGCAACGATCACAGTCCGCGAGTGGATCAAATCAGGAAAGCTACCGGCCGCCGGCCCCTGGAGCGATCTGCAGATCGCACATGCGAGCGGCATCGCGCGGAGCGGTGCGCCGCGCGGCGCTCTCTCCGCGCACGGCACCATCAGCCGCTGGAGATTCGGGTGCCGGTGCGATGAGTGTCGTAGAGCGCACAATGTCGAGACCGCCCGATCGCGAGGACGGAACGTCGACTGGACGATGGTCACCCCTGTCCTCGTCAAGGCGCTGACCGGAGGCACCTCGTATCGCGCTGCCGCCGAAGAGGCGGGCGTCACCATGCAGGCGATCGCCCGGCACCGCCCGCGCGATCCAGAGTTCGCTGCGGCGATCGATTCCGCCCTCCTTGCCGGCCGCGATCCCAGCTTGCCTCACGGGTCCCAGGGCGGGTGGAGAGCAGGGTGCCGTTGCCCTGAGTGCCGTACCTATCACGAAGCGACGCGCTAGGCCACCTGCCCGCTTAGTCGTCCACGGCGCTCAGCGTCCGAGGCTCGGAGGTTCCGACGCGCCGCCGTTGAGGTAGTTGCACAACCTCTTCGCAAGCGCGAGATCCTCTGTTTCCCAGGCCTTTCGGTTGCAGAAATCCTCGGAGTGGAGCACCCAGTCACCGTCTTGACCGTCCCAGTACGCGACGCCCCAGAACTCGGTGTTGCCCCAACCTCTGCGCTTACCGAGCGGTCGAATCACGTAGCTCATGGATACGATCCTGGATCGACGGTCTAATCGCTGGCTTCGATTCCGCTTGTCGCGCCGAGCGCCCGGTACAGGGTGCTGCGCCCAACCCCGATCCGCTCAGCAGCGACAGTGACACTCTTCCCGCTCGCGATAATCAGCTGGGCGGTCTCGAGCTGGTCCGGCGTCACCACCGGCTTCCGACCCCACCGGTTGTGCCGTTCCCTGTAGCTGGCCACGCCGGCGGCCACTCGTTCGGCGGTGAGCTCCCGCTCGAACGCGGCCAGAGAGGCCATGACGTGGAAGATCAGTCGGCCCGTCGCAGTCGAGGTGTCGATGGTTTCGTGCAGCGACCGCAGGTGTACCCCGCGGTCGGAGAGCTCACCGACGACATCGAGCAGGTGCGGCAGACTCCGGCCCAGCCGATCCAGCCGCCAGATGACCAGGGTGTCTCCCTCACGAACTTCGGCGAGGCAGCGGTCGAGGTCCGGCCGCGAGGTCTTCGCACCGGAGCAGTGGTCCTCGTACAAGACGGAGACTCCCGCTCGGCGGAGGGCGTCACGCTGGAGGTCGGTCTTCTGTCGTCCGTCGGTGGTCGACACGCGGCAGTACCCGATGACACGTCCGCTCTCGGTGGTGGCCTCGGTCGGCATCTTCTCGCTCATGCACGGATCGTCCCACTCACCCCTGACAACTCGGCAGTGGGACGCACTGCGCTGCTTGAGCATTCGGGACGGGCACTCGGGACGAGACGAGCTGGGACAACGCCGCCCCGCAGCGGTGTCCCCATCAGAGGTGTAGCCGGGACGGGCGACGACACCTGCATGGCCCCAACTGGTGTGTATCATAGAAACTGTCTCCTAAGAACGGCCTCTCAAGAAATTGGAGTGATCATGAACGTGATGCCTCAGCTACAGGCAGGTCGACTTCTCGGGGTCGGCCGCAAGTCGATCCAGTACCTCATCTCTGCAGGAGTGCTTCGCACAGATCCCCGGGGGCGAGTGTCCTCCGCTGACGTGGCGCGCCTCCAATCGATGCAGGGACAGGTGCTGCCCGCCGGCCACCCTCCACTGCTCCAGGTGGTCAAGAATCCCGACGAACTCGGCCCATCCATGTATCTGTCTAACACTTCGCACCTCTCAGGCACTGACCTCACTCGGCGGAACCAGGATCTACGAGCCTGGCGGAAGAAGTTCGGACTGCCTGCTAGCTCGAGCATGGACTTCACCGGATTCTGGGAGATCAGTGCGAGCAACCTCTCCCAGCTGATTCCGGGCGGACTGGTTGTGGCCACCATCGCCCGTTTCGGTACAGAAGTTGCGCGGATCGTCGATGTCGCGGACGTTGTTCCGTACCGCGGCCGACGAGTACTGCTGGTCGACCCGCTGTCGGGCGCTGCCGCCAACCCGTATCTGATCTATTACCCCGACCTGGTGCGCCACACCAAGACCCATCCCTAAGTAAGTCGTGGCGTGGTCATGCCGGTGCCGCTCCAGCGGTGCATCTAACGCGAAAGCGCCGCCCGCCTCAGCGCCGCCGCGAACTCCGCAGCCGTCTCGTACCTGTCCCTCGGGTCCGGCGCCAGCGCCGTGGCCAGCACGACGTCCACATCGCCCGGCAGCCCCGCAGCCGGCACCGCTCCCCCACACGCCTGCGCCATAATCTCCGCCGCTGTCCCGCCCGTGAACGGCGCTGTGCCGGTGAGCAGCTCGTTCGCCGTGCAAGCGAGGGCGTAAGCATCCGCGCTCGCCGCGAACACGTTGCCATGCAACAGCTCCGGCGCAAGGTAGCGCGTGTTCGACATCAGAACCGCCGGACTCAGGACCTCAGGTGGACTCGGGAAGCCGGTGACCGCCGCGATCACGAGCACGTCGCCGTCGAGCAGCACGTCGATCTCGCTCGACTGCACGGTGCCGTACACGAGTCCCTCCGCAGCCCAGCTGTCGAGCTGGTCCGCGATCGCACCGACGATGTCGACGACGAGGTCGCCGGGCAGCGGACCGCGATCTCGCAGCAATGCCTCTGCGGTGGTCACGGCGGCGTTCACCCCAGCACCAACTCGAGCCCGAGCGCCTTCAACGCCGGCTCCAGGTAAGTGCCAATCGATGATGCGCCGTCGCTACCCAGGGCGCTGGTGATACCGATTCCGAGCGCCTCACCGGCGGCGTTGACCACGAATACCGGGCCGCCCGAGTCGCCCTTGATCGACCGTGCGCCCCAGGTAAAGTCACGCTCGTTGGCCTGGATCAGCGGCCCGCAGGTGACGCCCGTGCGGGCACCGTGTCGACAGATGGTGGTGCCGGCCGGCAGCGCCCGCGCTGCGCTCAGCGGCATCGTTCCCCGCAACCGGATCCCCGGCACTATCGCGGTCTGGTAGCGACGGTAGAGCTGCGGACCCATCGTCAAGACGGTGTAGTCGCGAGATGTCGCGCCGGGGATCGGCGCATCCGGGGCGCCGATCTCCACGTCGTTGCGGCCCTGCTGATAGTCGCCGAGCTCCAGGGTCTCGGTGTTGTCGCGCGTGGTGTACATGAACAGCCGCTCACCGTTGCGGCTATCGCAGTGACCGGCGGTGACGAAGGCCACGGTGCCCTTGCTGTCGCGAACCGGGAACGAAATCGTGCAGCCGCCGATCTCGCCGTTCGACTTCTTCTGGAACGCCGCGATGCCGGGAGCAGGCTCGGTACCGTACGCCCAGCCGTCCTTGTCCCGCGGGTAGTCGCCGGAGGTGACCGACACCCACGGACCGGAGACTGGTAGTGCAGCCGCCCGTCTAGTCGAGGTCGTCGTACCGATTGGCGGAATCGCGGCCATCGATGTGGTCGCATTGAAGATGCTGCTCGTCTTCGGCCATGGTTTTTGCTCGGGCCCGCCGAGACCGCAGCCCGCCACCGCCGTTGCCGCCGCGAGTGAGAAAGCGACGGCACCGCGCCTCACCGCCACCGAGGTCCTGTCCGACTCGCAGGCGCCTCAGAAACGACTGTGCGCCAGTCATAGTCGCGCACAACCGCACCGTCGCCGTCGCAGACCGTCAGTCGCCCCTGCTCCGGCGTACCCGTGATCCCGATCGATCCGCCGAAGGTGTCGCGCCAGCAGCACAGGCTGTCTTCGATAAAGGCGAAGTAGTCTCCGAGCCACGTCATCGGGTCGTAGTTCGTCCACTCGCCGGACTGGAGATTCCGGAGCCCCACCGTTGCAGTGACGTCCACGGCTACTCCTCGGCCTTCTTCGCCAGCTCGGCCTTGGCTTCGCGCTGGCCCGCCGCGTTGCCCTTGCTGTAGATCCAGCAGCCGATCACGACCAGCACGATGACGACCGTGATGCCGACGCTGACGTAGTTCGTGAGAAATTCCCAGTTGAAGCGCACCCACGCCTTCACCAGCGCGCCGTACGTCTCATCCTTGCCGCCCATCCGAATCCCCCTCTGTCCCTTTCGATACGGCTACTCGCCACGGATGAACTCGATGAGAACCTTCGAGTCGTCGGCCGGATCGTCATGGAACTTGTGGAGCCGCCAGCCGTCGGCGCCGTAGTACTGGGTCTGGTGTTCGATCTCATGCTTGTAGCTCGAGACGGACTTGAACTCGGCCATGGGCGCTCCTTGATCGCATGTCAGCAGTAGGCGTGGTCGTTCTCTGTTTTAGAGAACCAGACACGTACGACAACCTAGCCGATTCCGCCCTAGAGTGTTCGTACCTATCGTGATCGTCTCTGGTTTGACCAGTTCAGAGACGATGTAGTTGGTGCCGTCATGAGTCCGACACCAACGAAGCCGCCGCTCGACGAGACACACGCGGAGTTCGGCGCCCGCCTCAAGGCTCGCCGAGGAGAACTGGGCTGGTCCCAGGAGCAGGCCGCGCACGAGAGCGGCCTGCACTGGAGCGGTTACGCCCGCGTCGAGCGGGGCCAGCAGAGCGTGCGGATCGCGACCTTGCTCCAGCTGGCACACGGACTCCGCACCACGCCCGGAGCGCTCCTTAACGACCTACCGCTACCGGTCAACGACGAAGGCCCGGCACCTCACGGTGACGGGCCTCGGTCTGGGCGGCGGTGAACCTACGCCGCGAACTTCTCCAGCAGCGCGGCGCGCTGCCGCTCCCCCAGGCCCGCTACGCGGCGCGTGGGAGCGATCTCGACTCCAGCCATGATCTCTGCGGCCTTGATCTTGCCGACACCGGGCAGCGCCTGGAGGAGCGTCTGCACCTTCATCTTGCCGACGACCGGCTCGTCGCTGCGGTCGAACACGGCGGCAAGCGTGGTCGTGCCGGCCTTCAGCTCGGCCTTGATCGTGGCGCGGCCAGTGCGGACCTCGGCGGCTTTGGCGAGGACGTTCGCGCGCTGCTCGGGGGTCAGAGTGGGGAGGGTCATCGGTTCTGCTCCTGGTAGACGGGTGTTGCTTTCAACCTGGACGGTAGCGGGCGGGACTGACAGGAAGACGCTGCGGCGCTCCGGTCCCAGCGCTGGATCTGAGTGTCGGTATCGATGTCGGAGCGGGCGAGGAACGGGGCGATATTGGCACGATCGTCCACTGTTGGCGCGTGGTTGGTCACAGATCTCCGTGACCTGGGGTATCGATCCGTATTCTGGGCGGTCATGAATGGAAGCTCGGCCGCCCGCCGCGGTGCGGCGACACTCCGGGGGCAGTGATGCCGGAACCTGGGCCGACCGTCGATCATCGCGGACGTGCCACGCGGAACGCCGGGACGCCAGCACGCCGGCGCGGCACCCCTTCGAGGGTGCCGGCACCCGATGCAAGCACCTTCCAAGCTCGTGCTCGCGCCGCGCGGCAGGCAGATCCGTACTCCACCCCGCCGTCGTCGCCTCCCGCCCCGCAGGTGCCGAGCCCGCCGGAGAGTCGGCCGTCGCACCGTTTCGGCCGCGGGCGGGCCGCGGTAGCCGCCCTGGCGGTGACGGTGCTGGTGATCACCGGCAGCGCCTGGTGGATGGTGGGCCGCGTCGTCGGCGGCTTCTCGTTGTCGTCCGCCCTCGCCCGCGCCGGTGGCGGACGTTCGATCGACGGGAGCCAGAACATCCTGTTGATCGGCCTTGATTCTCGCAAGGACCGCAACGGCAACCAGCTGCCCGACGATGTGCTCTCTCAGCTGCACGCGGGCGACGGGAACGAGGGCGGCTACAACACCAACACGCTGATCCTGCTGCACATCCCCGCCGACCGCAGCTCGGTGTCGGCGGTGTCGATCCCCCGCGATGACTACGTCCCGGTGACCGGTATCGACGACAACGACCACGTCAAGATCAAAGAGGCCTACGGCCTGGCGAAGTACCAGGCCGAAGCGAAACTGAAGGCGCAGGGCGTGACCGATCAGGTCGAGCTCGAGCAGCAGGGACGCGAAGCCGGCCGCACCGAGACGATCACGACCGTCAGGCAGTTCTTGGACGTGCCGATCGACCGGTTCGCCGAGGTCAGCCTGGTCGGGTTCTACGACATCGCCAAGGCCCTCGGCGGTGTGACCGTCTGCCTCAACCACCGGGTCCACGACAGCTACTCCGGCGCGAACTTCCCCGCCGGTGTGCAGCACCTCAACGCCGCGCAGTCGCTGGCGTTCGTCCGCCAACGCCACGGGCTGGCCAACGGCGACCTCGACCGCACCCACCGGCAGCAAGCGTTCGTCGCCACGGTTCTGCACGCGCTGCAGACCAACGGGGCGCTGTCGAGTGTCGGCACGATCGACAAGATGATCACCGCGACACACAACGACGTGGTGCTCTCCTCCGGCTGGGACCTGCAACGTTTCGCCCAAGACATGAGCGGCCTGAGCCTGAGCAAGCTGCGTTTCACGACCTTGCCCCGTCGAGTCGTACGCCACCGTCGACGGACAGGCCGTCAACAAGGTCGACACCACCGCAGTGCGCAGGGCCGTCCGTGTCGCCTTCGGCTACGACAAGCCCACCACACCCATCCGGGCGACGCCCTCTTCGGTCGCGGCGTCAGGTAGTACCGGCACCACGCCCAGCAGCAGCGACGCCCCAGCCCCGAGCGTGGGCACCGACGTCAACGGCGGCGGGGTCCCCTGCGTCGACTGACGCGCGTCGTCGAGGCTCCCCTGGCCCGCACCCGCGTGTCGCTCGTGGTCCCTGCTGGCGCGACAGCAGGACGCGCCACAATGGGGCGCGTGAAGGTGCTGGTGGTCGATGATGATCGTGCGATCGCGGAGACGGTGCGCCGCACGGTGGTCGCGCAGGGCTGGACGGCCGCGGTCGCGCACGACGGTGCCGCGGGATACGACGAGGCCTGCGCCGGCGATTACGACGCGGTGGTCCTCGACATCATGATGCCGGGGCGCAACGGATTCGAGGTGGTACGCGACCTGCGCCGGGCCGGGGTGTGGACCCCGGTGCTCATGCTCACCGCCAAGGACGGCGACCTCGACCAGGTGGAGGCGCTGGACTACGGCGCTGACGACTACCTCACCAAGCCCTTCTCCGTCGCCGTCCTCGTCGCCCGGCTGCGCGCCCTCGCCCGTCGCGGCGCCCCTGAGCGGCCCACTGTGCTCACCGTCGGCGACCTGCGGCTCGACCCGGCCGCGCACGCCGTCGACCGCGGAGGCACACCGATCGACCTGGCGCCGCGCGAGTTCGCGCTCCTCGCCTTCCTCATGCGCCACGCCGGCACCCCGGTGCCCAAGCACCGGATCCTCGAATCGGTGTGGGACGTGGCCTATGACGGCGACGATAACGTGGTCGAGGTCTACGTCCACCACCTGCGCAAACGCATCGACACCCCGTTCGGGGTCCGATCGCTGGAAACGGTCCGGGGCGTCGGCTATCGGGTCGTCCCGACGGTGCCCTGACCGCCGGGTTCCGCCGTCGGCAGGCGGAACCAGAACCGGGCGCCGGCACCGTCGGGCACGGGATCCACGCCGACGGTGCCGCCGTGCGCGGTGACGATCTCGGCGACGATGGCGAGCCCGAGCCCGGAGCCACCGTCGGACCGGGCGCGCGCGGCGTCGAGCCGGACGAAACGCTCGAAGACGCGTGTACGGTCCGCCTGGGGAATTCCCGGGCCGTCGTCGGTGACGGCGACGGTCACGGCCTCCCCGGAGGTCGCGACAGTGAGTAGGAGGCTTCCGCGCGTGTACCGCAGAGCGTTGTCGGTGAGATTCCGGATCACCCGGGCCAGCTGCGCGGGATCGCCGTGCACCCGTGCGGGGACCGTCTCGACCTCGACGGACACGCCGCTGCGTGTCCGGACGCGTTGGGCATCAGAGCGCACCAGCTCGGCCAGGTCCAGGTCCCGCCGGCGGAGGGGAGCGCCTCCCTCGTCAGCGCGGGCGAGGAGTCCGAGGTCGGCGACCAGTCGACGCATGCGGTCGGCCTCGGGGAGCAGCAGCGTCCGGACGGTGTTCACGTCGACCGGTGTGTCCGTCTGGTCGGCGAGGTCGAGGAGGCCGTAGATCGAGGTCAGCGGGCTGTTCAGCTCGTGCGAGGCGTCGCCGACGAACCGCCGCTGCTCCGACTGCGCCGCCTCGAGCCGCGCCAGCATCGCGTTCATCGTGCGCGCCAACGTCTCGAGCTCGTCATGCGTGGCGGGCACCGGCACGCGCTCGGCCAGGTCCGCGTCGCTGATCTCCGCCACCCGCCGCCGCATCCGCTCCACCGGCGTGAGCGCCCGCCCCACGAAGGCGTACGTCAGCACCGCCATCACCACCACGATCAGCGGGAACACCGCCGCGCACAGCGCCGCGACCAGCAGCACCAGCCGGTTCAGCCCGGCCTCCGCCGTCCCCACCTCGACGGTGACGTCCGCGCCGGCCCCGGAGCGAACGCCTAGCCGCACGGCCCGGTACTCCGCGTGCGACGGTGCCGCCGCCACCCCGTCGACCACGTCCTCGCGGCCCGGGGGCACAGCCCCACCGAGACCGCCGACGGGACTGGTCCGGCTCGATCGCAGCACGCGACCGTCGCCGTCGAGGACCTGCACGAGGTCCACGTTCTGATCCGTGGCGAACAGCGCCTCGTCGAGCTGCGCCGAGGGCCGCCCGGCGAGGGCCTCCGCGATCTCGTTCGCGCGGCCCGAGTTCGCGCCGTCCGCGTTGTTCAGCAGCACGTTGTGCAGGACCAGCACCATCACGCCGCCCGCCACCACCAGCGCGACCGTCACCAATGCCGTCGCGATCAGCGTGAGCCGCATCCGCACCGGCCGCACCGCGCGGACCAGCCGATCCCGCCGCCTTAAGCCTCCGCTAAGCCACCGCGGGCCACGCTGGTGGGATGGAACGGATTCTGAGGACATGGCTGCTGGTCTACTCCGTGGTGATCGTCGCGATCGTCGTGGTGGGACTGATCGTCGCAGGCGGACCGACCGGCGTCGACTCCGCGGTGATGAACGCGATCGCCGCGGACCGGCCGACGGGGCTCACGTCCGCGGTGTCGCTCGTGACGGAGTTCTTCAGCCCCGGCATGGTGCCGGTGTGGGCGCTGCTGGTCGCCGGGTTCCTGCTGTACCGCGACCGGCGGGTCCAGCGCGCCGTCGCGGTGCTCGCCTCCGTGGTGGCCGCGGGCGCGGTCGCGGAGGTAATCAAGCTGATCGCCGGCCGGCCCCGGCCGCCGGCGGTGGACCAGGTGGGCGCCTACGAAGCCACGCTGTCGTACCCGTCCGGGCACGTCACCGGCACCGCGGCGCTGCTGGTGGCGGTCGCGCTGGTGGGCACCGCGCACCGTCGGGCCGCGCGGACGGGGGCCGTGATCGCGGCGCTCGCAGTGACCGTCTTCATCGCCTGGACCCGCCTGTACCTGGGCGTGCACTGGCTCACCGATGTCACCGCCGGGGCCGTCGTGGGCACCTCCACCGCGGTGCTCGTCGTGGCCCTGACGCCGACGGTCGTCGGCGTCGTCGCGAGGCGCGCCGGGGACCGGCTCCCCGCGACCGCGGCCGCCTGGCTCGTTCCCGCCCGCACCGGCGAGGCACACCGGGTGACGGGCGTGAACCGGTGACCGCGACGGATGCGGTCCGGCCGTCCGCCGTCCGTGTGCCGCTGGTCACCGGGTACTTCTGGGTCATCAAGATCCTCGCCACGACGGTGGGCGAGACCTGCGCCGACTACCTGAACGACCACCTGGGCTGGGGCCTGGCGAACACGACGCTGTTCATGGCGGCGCTGCTGCTCGTCGCGCTGGCGGTGGAGTTCGCACGGCGGGCGTACACGCCGTGGGTCTACTGGCTCGTGGTCACGTTGATCAGCGTGGTCGGGACTCTCATCACCGACAACCTCACCGACCGGCTCGGGGTCCCGCTGCAGGTGAGCACGTCGGTGTTCGCCGCCGCGCTGATCGTGGTCTTCGCGGCCTGGTACGTGAGCGAGCGGACGCTGTCGATCCACACCATCGTCACCCGACGGCGTGAGGCCTTCTACTGGCTCACCGTCCTCGTGACGTTCGCGCTGGGCACCGCCGCGGGTGACCTGATGGCCGAGCAACTGCAGCTCGGCTACCTCGTCTCGCTCCTGATCTTCGCCGCGGTGATCGCCGTGATCGCGGTGGCCCACCTACGGTTCGGGCTCAACGCGGTGTTCGCGTTCTGGGCGGCATACATCATCACCCGCCCCCTCGGCGCCTCGCTCGGCGACCTGCTGTCGCAGCCCCGCGAGAACGGCGGGCTCGGCCTCGGGACCACCGTCGTGTCCGCAGCCTTCCTCCTCGTGATCGTCGCGCTCGTCGCCTACCTCACCGTCTCGCGCAGGGACGTCATCGACGACCCCGCGCCCGACGGTGCCGCACTCCCCCCGGGCCGCCCGCTCGGTGGCGGTCTCGACCTCTAGAACGGAACAACCTGTGCAACAGTTCATCCTTAGCTTCGGGCTCATCGCGGTCTTCGTGCTCATGTTCGCCGAATCCGCCTGTATCCCCGTGCCGTCCGAGGTCACCATGCTCCTCGCCGGGGCCGCCGCGGGCGGCGCGATCCCGGGCGTGCACCTCAACCTGGTCGCCGTGATCCTCGTCGGGACGCTCGGCAACGTGGCGGGCAGCTACCTCGCGTGGTGGGTCGGCCGCGCGGGCGGCAGGCCAGCGGTACGCCGGTGGGGCCGGTACGTGCGGCTACACGAGTCGGACCTCGACCGCGCGCACGACTGGTTCACCAAGCGCGGCGCCGCATCGGTGTTCGTGGGCCGCCTGCTGCCCGTCATCCGCACGTTCATCTCCCTGCCCGCCGGCATCGCGGGCATGCCGCCGGTCCGGTTCGGCCTGCTCACCTTCGCCGGCTGCCTCCCGTGGACGGCCGCCCTCGCCATCGCCGGGTACGCCATCGGCGCCAACTGGGAGTCCGTCGCGAACGCCTTCCACGGCCCCACCTACGTGATCGCCGCCATCGTCGCGGTGGCCGCAATGATCGGAGCCGTCGTGTTCTACCGGAGGCGCGCGGCCGCATAGCTCAACGAGTACTTCGAGGCGCGCGGCCGACACACTGAGGGATCCGACAAGGTAAGCCGCACCCGAGCTGATCCAGCTCGTCACACAGGGGCTGACACATTGCCCTGCAACCTCACCCGATTCCATCGTTGCCGGCAGTACCAGTCCTCGGGTCACCGCCCCGCGGCAAAACCCGCGAGCATCGGCGATGACGCCGTCGAGAGTGGGTTCCCCGGACATCAGACAGTGAAAACCAGCGACCGCTCCTTCGGCTAACCTCCGCCGAATCAGCTCTCAGGCCACCTCCGCGGCGGCCGCGGCGTGCGCAACGTGTCGCCGAAATGCTTGCACCACAACGGATCGTACGACAAGTGTTCCCGGTAAGCCGATCCCGCCCCTTACCGGTGGCGCGCATCGGCCTGACTCGGGCATCAGTTAAGCCTCACCACCACCGTGTTCCCATCGGGGTCAACAGCCCGCCGGGGGAACCCGTCCGGGGAATGGTCCGCGTCTCCGAACAAGTCCGGTACCTCGAACTCGATCCGGCACCGTGACCGCGGCCCCTCCCCTGCCGGGTACAGCTCGAGCACCAGCTCACCCAGCTGCGCCGAGAGGTGCTCAGGCCCGCCGCCGTGCTGCTCCCGCGTCCACCGGATCCCAAGGGTCGATGCGTACCAGGCCGCGGCGACGTCGACATTCTCGACATAAAGCACCAGGGTAGAGAGCCGTGTCCCGTCACCGCGGCGATCCTCGCGCAGTCGGTCGCGGTGTGCGATCAGCTGCGGCAGCAGCCAGGCGACGGTGCCGGCGGGAGCACGCCCGACCCTCGTGAGCCATCGCTCAGCCGCAGCCACGAGCTTCTCGTCGCTATCGATGGCGGACACCGGGACACGCACCATCTCGACCTGACCCAGGTCCAGCGGCCGCCCCGGCCCCACGAACATCACCCACAGCCCGTCCGACGCACTCCATGCCCGCATCCGGCCCGGCATCGGACAGGGCGGCAGGTCGCTGGCGTGCCGCTCGGGAGCCGGATCACCCCCGAGCTCGGCGCGCAGCTGGTAGAGCTGCTCCCGCCAGGACTGGAACTGCCGCGCGAGCCTGGCGTGCACGGCTTCGGCATGGAACCTACTCATGGACAGGACCATCTCCTCGATCTCGACGTTGGTGGCCTCGGCGGTGACGGACATCGACACCGTGCCGCCGCCCGGGACAGAGTCGGTGAAGGTGCGTTCTTCGGTCATGTGAGGACCTTTTTGATCAGATCGGTTGAGCCCCAGCGCAAGCCGGTGGCGAGTCCCGCCGCGAGTACGGGCAGGGCGAGGGCAGTGGTGTAGAGATTGACGGAAACGTGGCCGAGAAACGCGACACCGAGGCCGAACACAACGATCAGCACCACGGCGATTACGGCAGCCAGCAGGACGGTGCGCGCCGCTGCAACGGTCATCGACCCTCCTCCTTCTCGGGCCAGATCGCTCCGTCCGCGTCGGCGGCGTACCAGGCGCAAGCGGTATGGCTGCCGGACTGGGTCGTCACTGTGCCGCGACCGCGCAGGGCGCTGCCGGACAGGCGCGCGCGACCGCCTGCCACGCTCCACAGCTTCAGCGCGGCCGCGAGGATCGCGGGGCCTTCGCGACTCCAGTCAGCGAGCGGGTAGGTGTGCGTGAGTGGCTCGGGACCGCTGCGATCGACCAGGACGACGCGATCAGCCCGCTCAGCAAGCTCGGCCGGGTGAAGCTCCATGTAACCCAGCACCTCATCGACCGCCTTAGTCAGCTGCTCCAACCTCATGCTGACCTGCATCTGCACCTCGAACGCGTCGACGGGGACTCCCCGCTGCATCAAGGTCAGTACTCTCTCGTGGACAGCCATCATGTCCGCGTCCACGGCGGCCAACAGCGCAATCCGACGGGGGTATCCCTCAGACTCAGCCACGGCCAGCCTCCTCGATCTCCGTCTCGATCTCCGCGTTCAGACGAGCGAGCCCGAGCCGGATCGCGACGTGGCTGGACAGGCCGCGCGGGCTCGGCGGGATCAGCGCGCGGAGCTGAGCGGACACGAGGTCAATCGTGGCGCGAATCTGGTCGGCATCGATCAACGACCGGCGCCAGTACCCGTAGTCGGCGCCAGGGCGCTCCGCCGAAACCAGCCGGTCGAAAAGGAACGAACGGAGCTCCGCCTCCGTGGAGGGAGACGAATCGGGGTCGGGACCGGTGGACTCTTCGCAGCCGCGCACAACGATCGCGATCAGGCCGACGTGAGCGGTCACTACCTCAATCGGCGCATCCGAATCGTTCGGCGCGCTACTCGCACTGCCGTGCACCTCGATGAGGTCGTCGAGCATGCCACCGAGGGGGCGGACGGTGCGCAGCTCGATCATGGCCGGCGCGGCGGGCTCGCCGACCGCCACCTCGACCGCAGTGCCGCCGACCGTGACGGTGGCGGATTCGGTTTCGTCGAGGTCGGGCGGGGCGGTGCCTGCGATGGCGGCGAGGACGGCCAGGAGGTCGCGGGCATCCGGCTCCTCGGCGGGGATGCGCAGGCGAGTGAGGTAGGCGGGCATGAGGTATGCCTTTCAGTACAACGCTCTCGCCGCACCCCGGACTGAGGTGCGGCTAACGTTGCCGACGCATGCTGCCCATGACCTGAGCCTACCGCGTCGGCGACTCGCAGAGCATCTCTTGAGCGGCTGACAAGTCGGGTCCATGCCCGTTCGTCTACTCCGCGGTGTCCAGGTTCCCGATGCGCGGCGCGACGCCCGCCGCCCCGGCCACGAACACCCTGTCCGCGCGCTCCGCGTCCCGAAGCCTCGCCAGCTCCTCCAGCAGCTCTGGGATCGGCCCGCCCGCTCCCGCTTCAGCAGCGGCGGCGTAGGCGCGCAGCTCGGCGTCCGTGGTGGCGTGAGTAATGAGCTGGTCCATGCTGCTCGTCACCGCGATGGCCTCGGTCATCAGGGACGAGGCTGCGCGGTCGACGAGGTCCAGTGCCGCCACTCGGAGATGGGTGCGCACGGCGTGGAACAGGTCATGGAGATCGTCGGCGTCGGTGCCGTACCTCGCAGCGAGATCGTCGGCCTGGTCGTCCAGCTCCGCGTCGGTGATCCAGGCGCTGATGATCACAGCGGAGCGTTCGAAGTGGGGCAGGGCACGCGCGTCCCAACGGCTGTCGACGCCGATGTAGGTGTTGGTCTCGTTCATGGTTCGGGTTCCCCTTGGTAGGTCGTTCCTGTGCTCTGGCCCGGCGGACCCCGCGTCACGCGTCACGGTCGTACGCGCGCCACGGCCGCTCGTCGGATCAGCGGTTCAGTCGGCCCGCCGGTCTCGCGCACGTCGACCAGCAGCTCCGGGTCCACGACGATCTCCGTCTCGCCGATCCGCCCCCAACTGCCGTCGAATCCCATCAGCTGCGCCCGGGCAGGCGCAGTGGCGGTCCAGAGCCGCCCGGCAGGCATGCGCCCGCCGAGACCACCTGCGAACAGCGCCGCGGTCTCGCGGTCCGTAGTCCAGGCCATCCGCCGAGGTTCGGTGCCGCCGCGGTGCACCGTGATCGCCTCCGTCGGCGCCAGCGCGACTACGCCGTTCGTCACGTAGCCGATCTCCCGCAGGTGCTCGATCCAGAACCGGCGGCCGACACGGTCCTCGGGGCTATCAGCGGCCTGCCATGCGTCGGCGAGGGCAGCAGAGAAGCTACAGTCCGGGAAGTCGTAGTCCCAGTCCGAGGCGCAGTGCCAGAGGAGTTCCGGCAGGTCGTTCCGAGGTAGCCTGCCGCTCAGCTGGTCCCACGTCAGCCTGGGTCCAGAATCACGGGCGGCGAGCGCATCATCGAGGGTGCGAATCACTTCGCCGCACCACCAGTCACCGTCGGCAGTCCGTTCAGCCACGTTTCCAACGCGTCCTCGGAGATGAGTACCGCCCGCCCGAGACGCCGGGCCTCGAGCTCGCCCGACGCGACGGCGTACCTCACCGTGCGCTCCGAAACAGCCGCGATCGCTGCGGCCTCCCTGTACCTATACCTCTTCATGCTCTCGCCTTCCGTCACCTACCGGATGCCTTCCCGGCACTGTGCGGCACAGCATCGCTCGACGCGCCCACAAGCGGCACCGCGCGACACGAACTCTCAGACCCCACGCCCGGCTGGCGATACTCACGGTCACAAGAGACACCTCAGTCACCCCGAAGTTCTGCGATCGTCCTGGCGAGTGAGCTTGAGCTGCAGCCAATCTGGAGCTACAACAAACTCTGTTTGGCCGGACACTCCGGCCGAGAGGACGGTCATGACCACACGGTTCACCATCACAGATCACGGGTCGGCGGCCCGCGCCGCAGCCGCCCTCCCCAACGCTCTGAACACCCTCGCCAGCACCATCAACGTGGCCGGACAGCAGCTGCGTCCGCACCCTGGTGACCCGGTGGCCCCGCACAAGGCACTCGAGGCACTCGTCAAGTGGCAGCGTGGTGAGCGGCGCCGCGACGCCCGCATGGCAACGGTGCTGCTGCTTCTCACGGAGTGCGGCGCTAGCGAACGTGGGCTCGCAGACGCACTCGGCCTTAGCCGGGGCGCGGTGGCCGCCCGCATCGCGCAGGCCCGCGTCGAACGCGCCGCCGAGGCCGAGGAGACCAACCAGTGATCGGTACGGCTACCTACAGGCCGCGCTACAAGGGCCGCGCCACGTTTCTCGGCAGCCCGGACACTGCGGACGCGGGGGATAGCGCGCATCGGACCGTGACCTGGGCTTTTGCGGCTGTCCGGGAGGGTTCAGGGAACGATCCGGACCCCGCCGAGCGCTACAAGCGGCGCTACAGCGAGGGCTACAGCCAGCGCTACGCCACGACGGCCGTATCTACGCGCCGCATCGGCCGGACGAGCACCGGACCGGCCGGACTGATCGGCCATAGTGGCCGGACCAGCCGTATCCGCAGTTCACGGGCTATCTCGGGAGGCTTCCGGTGAGCACCACGCCGCGGCGCTTCTGGGTTGTCACCCTGATCTCCGCCGTCACCGTGTCCGTTGCCGGGAACGTCGGGCACGCGCTGTTGTCGGCTCCTGCGGACCTGCGTGTCCCTGCCGCTGTCGCCGCTGCGCTACCGCCGATCGCGCTCCTCGCCGTCACGGAGGGCTTGGCCCGCACCGCTGGCCGCGGTCTGCTGCGGTGGGCCTACAGGGCCGGTGTAGTGGGGGCGCTGGCGATCGCCGTCCTGGCGTTCGTGTTGTCGTTCGCTGCGCTGCGCGACCTCGCCATCACGCTCGGCCAGCCGCCCGCTGTTGCTGCCGGTTGGCCCTTGCTGGCCGACGCCACGATCGCGGTGTCATCGGTGATGCTGCTGGCGACACGCCCCGAGATGACGTCCGTCGCACACCATGACGCAGAAGCCACGGAGCCAGACGCACCGCAGGACTCACCACACGTGACGCAGGAGGTGCACCTCGATGCAGAGCCCGTGTACCCGGCCGGCCTCACGTGGATGACGCAGTCTGCGACGCGGCCCGTCGACCGCGACGCAGAGCTCTCGTCTCCACCGTCGACCATCGGCGCCACCGCGACGCAGGTCGGTGACGCAGCAGGTGACGCTTCCGCTGCATCACGGCGCAGCGGTGCGACGCGCCGTGACGCAGTGACCGTGACGCAAGTCGGTGACGCAGCCGCGTCTACACCGCGACGCACCGCGGTGACACAGCTCGGTGACGCGGCGGATCGCGACGCCGAGATCCTGCGGCGCGCCCGCGACGGCGAGTCGAGCCGCGAGATCGCGGGCGCCTTGGGGATCAGTCCGAGCACCGCTCAGCGGGTCATCCGGCGCGCAGCGTAGCCACAGGCCGGCGTCTCTCCACCGACGCCGCGGACGACGCGACGAGGGCGAGGTACATGAACGGCACGCGCTGCAGTCTCGCCGGCTCGTCGCAAGGGAATCGACTAGCGATCGACAAGGCGTCCGTAAGACCGTCTGGCTAAGAATCCTCTGCGCACGTCACTCGGCGCGCGAATTGGGAGGAGACACAGATGGATACACGGACGAGAACGTCCGCTTGGAGAACCAGGATCAGGCGCGCAGTGAGCGCCACCGTCCTCGGTAGTGCGCTCGTCGCGGCGGCACCGAACCTCGGGATTGCGAACGCCGCACCTGGGTGCAGCGCGGCGGAGGCCGCAACCTGGCGTGCCCAGGTGGCGCAGCTTTCAGCCGACGCGGCACGGCACAACGCCAATCCGCCGAGCCCGTACAACCACCCCGCCGTCGCGGCCTACAACGCGGAGGCCGCGTCGGGCAATGCAAGGAAGGCCGCCCTTCTCGCGCAAGCGAGCAAGTGCGGCTGGGGCACGTCGTCGATCCCGGGTGCGAACACGAAGCCGACCAGCCCGACGACACCGAAACCCTCAACCCCCGGGGCGCCCAAGCCGGCATCGCCGAAGCCCAGCGCGCCGACCGGTGCTAAGCCAGGTGCGCCCTCCGCTGGTAAGCCTTCGCCGTCGCCCGCGAAGCCGACCGCACCGCAGGTGAACAAGCCCGCTACACCGAACACGCCCGCGACCCCCGCAGCGACCAACCAGCTCACAGCAGGAAAGCCGGCACCGGGGAACCCGGCGCCGAAAATCAACCCGAAGTTCAACCCGCCGGCGACGCCACCCGCCTCCGTCCAGCGGCTCCCCAGCGGTCGCACGCCACAGAACAGCAAGTGGGCCGGTAACACCTACGACTTCCGCAACACCAAGGACGCTGGCGCACTGAAGGCCCTGCGCGACAAGTACCCGAACGGGGTCTACTTCAATAAGAAGGGCTTCCCGGACTTCGGGCCGTACGCGATCAAGTCCGTCAGATTGCCCGGTGGCTTCCAGACCCGTACCAAGGACTTCGCCGAGGCAGACCGGCTCGCGGGATACGGCCCCGGCAATCCGCGGCCGAGCAAGTACACCTGGCACCATAACGAGGACGGACGGACCCTGCAGTTGGTGCCGACCGATCTTCATGACGCGGTCCGCCACAGCGGCGGCGTCGCACTTCAAGGTGGGGAGTAGAACGTGGACCTCAGCGCAGAGACACTGACCAGATGGACACCCGAGGAGGTGGAAGAGGTCGAGAAGAGCGTCGGCAGGTTGCCAGCCGACTATCGAGAGTTCGTGACCACCACCGGGACCGGGGACATCACCTTGCACCAGCTGCCGGGCACCGAGGCAGTCGTCGACAAAATCCTCGACGCCGCCGACATCATCGGACGAGGCGGCGGCTTCGACGGGTGGATCCCCGATGATTACTTCCCGGTCGTCCGCGGAAACGGTGGTGCTCTGGCGCTGCGTCGCACCGACGGTGCCGTCTTCCTCGCGGATTACGACAAGGGCGACGCGATCGGACTCGATGACGAGCCGAGCGAGGAAATCATGAGCGAGTACGCCCCGTCGTGGTCTGCGCTCATGGAACAAACCCCGCCCTGGCCCGCGATCTAGCCGAACTCACGGGAATGGCCGTCGACCCCCTCAACACATGTCGGTGAGGGGGGTCGACCTGGCTCAAGCCTCGGTGCGCCGGGCGAGTACGAGGACGGTCAGGCCCGCACTCCGCGCAACGCCGCCCACCCGGTTAGCCTGTGCTCGTGATCATCTGGCTCAACGGCTCGCACGGCACGGGGAAGACGACCACCGCTCGGCTGCTGCCAGCGTTGGTCCCCGATTCGCGGATATTCGACGCCGAGAAGGTCGGTGAGGTTCTGATGGACATCACCCCCCGGACTGCCCGCGACGGACAACTTCCAGCACTGGCCGCCGTGGCGTCCACTCGTGGTGGAGACCGCCCGCAGAGTCCTCGATTACGCCGGCGGCGTGCTGATCGTGCCGCAGTCGATCCTCGTCGAGCGGTATTGGCGCGAGATTCACGCTGGCCTCACCGGCTACGGGATCCCCGTGCGGCATGTCGTCCTGCACGCGAACGAGGACACCCTCCGCGCCCGCATCATGAACGACGCAGTGATGGGCCGTCGCGCTTCCGGCTGCAGCACGTCCGCCCGTACCTTGACGCCGGGGATGCCTGGCTGCACGACGCCGGCACCGTCATCGACACCACCGACCGGGCACCCGAGGCGGTGGCACGAGAGATCGCGGGATTGGTCTAGGTCGAGTGCCGGGGCGCACGTTTCGGGGATTGGTCTAGGTCGAGTGCCGGGCGCACGTTTCGGGGATTTGCCAGTCCCATCGTCGCTCGCTAGATCGGTAGCCTGGCAGTGTGCGAGGAGTTCGGTCCGGTGCGGCGGCATTGCTCGCGGTGATCGTGTTCGGTGAGATCACACACTGGCGCGCCAGCCGCCGAGGCGTCCGCCCCCGCGCCGACGGCACCACATCGGAAGCTGTCGTGGTCCTCGAGTACAAGAACGCCTGGCACCGCGCGAACCTGGTCAATCGGTACCGCACCCGCGCCGGCATCCGCTCCCTCGACAGCGCGGCCGAGTCCAGCACACTGGTGTTCTGCGGCGGGCCGGTCGCCGGCGCAGTCAGCGAAGCCGAACTCATGGCCCGCTACGCCCGCGACGAACTCGGCTTCACCGGAACGATGATCCTCGACACGACGAGCCGGACCACCTGGGAGAACATAGAAAACGCGATCCCGCTGGTCGAGCACGCCGACTCGATCCAGATCGTGTCGAACTCGCTGCACGCGGAGAAGGGCCGGATCTACCTCCGCAGGCTGCGCCCGGACCTCGCCGAACGCCTCACAGAGCCGACGACTACCGATTCGGAGAACTGTTCTGGCTCAAGCCCATCGCCGCCGTTCTCGGCCTCCGGGACCTGCGGGCCATCTAGACACGGCGGGCGTCTGAGCCGTCTGCAAGGTCAGTACTTGCCTAAGGCCAGCGCCACGTCGTGGCCGCCGAAACCGAACGAGTTGTTCAACGCGTACGTAAAGCCGCCCTTGCGGGCCTCGCCGTGCACCACGTCGACGCCGCATCCCCGGGGGACGCTGCTCTATGCTCGCTGCAACGGTTCGTTTCACCAGGAGAACACAGTCGCGGGCTCGGCCGGGTCTTAGATCGCCCCGGTTCGCCCCGCAGCGAGTAGGCTAAATCGGATCGGACTCCTCGCGAGGCGAGTTTCGCCCTGGCCTACGACCGATAACGCAATTCCGATTCCGGCGGGAATACTGGCCGGGATCTGACGATGGGAGCCTCCGTGGCACCGTTCAGCACCGCACCGCAACCAAGCACCGTGTTCGGTGCCGGCTGTGTTCAACTACGACGACGAAACCCGCCCTCAGGACGGGCTACTGCGCGACCTATCGACGATGATCGATGGTCAGGTCGACGAGAGCACTTGTCGGTGACGCGTTTCCGGGATTCCCACGATGTACTCAGGCGAGTCGCCGAGATCGCGGTCGGCAGGACGCGGTGAACATCGACCTGCCTACGTCCATCGCGGAGAGCAATCGTTTGTACGTCCCGTGGGACGCCGACCGCCCACTAACCTCGATCGGCCTGCCACTCGCCCATCGACTGCAGGCTCACCACGAACGACCGCTGACGATCGTCTGCACCGCGAGCCGCAATACCCCGGCAGTATCCGGCACGGCCCCGATAGTCACCGAACGGCACGGACACGTCGCCGACGGCGGCATCGTCCTGGTGCACAATCCCACTCATCAGCTCGCCCGTAAGTTTGTGCACCTCCGCCAAAGTGTCATCGTCCTCGTGGAACGCGAGGGAGTGTCGTACCGAGGGTGGGCTCGGATGTCGCGCGCCTACGACCTCGCCGCCAATGAGACCCTTAGCGATGGGCTTTCCGCCGCAGGGCACGCCGCCGTCGAAGGCGTTATCGCTCTCGGGGATCTCGGATGGACCGACGCCCCGGCGCAGGCCGCAGCGACCCCGCATCTGAACCTCCTCGTCCAACTGGGCGAGTTCTCGACCGAGGTGATCACCGCCTACGCGCGCCAACGTCGTCGGGACGAGAACGCCGTTCAGAGCCTGGTCAAGTTCCTCGACGAGTTCAGTACCACCGTGCGACGACGGCGAACCGGAACCGCCCAATACGGACCCCGACTGCACTTGCTGTGACTCCCAGTCACCGCGGCAGCCAGCCAAACCGTGCCGAACTCGGGCCAACGCAGAACATGACCACCGCACGCTGCGCCGCGGCCGCAGCACGCAACGCAGCACTCCCCCTGACATGGCCCCGGTGCGGGTTGCGGTCCCGAGTCCATCACCAGCGCCGGAATCTGGGCCCGAGGCGTTGATCGGCGCTCTCGTGGGAGAGCGCAGTTGTCATGCATCTTGTCTGTGTGTCGGGTCGGGGGCCGCGTTGGTCTCGGCACCTCGCGGCACGGCGCGTTCGGGCCTGGTAGACAGGATTCATGAGTGAACCACGAGCCATCCGGCCCAAGCATCGACGCAAGTGGCCGTGGATCGTTGGCGCGCTCGTTGCGGCCGTGCTGGCTTGGAGCATGAGCTAAACCGAGCCCAACGACATCACCTAATCGAACCGCCCTTGCCGCTGGAAGAGCACTAGTCCGCCGACGTCGGGTTAGCGTGCGCGAACGGCGCGAGAGGACCGTGTGGCGTACGCTGAAAGGGAGTTGAATTTCCCACCGGGATCCCCTTGGTGCTCTGGACTTACTCAGCGGAATCCTGTTCCGGATCGGAGCGTCCTCATGACGCATCCCCTTCAACCTACGACCTCGGTTCCAGCGCGCCTCGAACTCAAACCGATCGGGGCGATCGTTGGCGCCGTCGACGGAGTTTGGTGGCCACGATCGCGCGACCTGCACAAGGAACTGCTGCACGCTTACCCCCTCGTTCGCGATCGAATCCCCCGCCTGGAGCGAGTGAGCTACAACTACACAAACTGGGACAACGACTCCGATGTCACGAGTCTCGACGGCGACCATGTGCGCTTGGACGGGTCCACCACCCACGGTCTTGACGCGGTTCGGTTCATCGGTCCAAACGACTCTGTGGTGGTGGCGGTGATTCCGCCGGGCGCCGCCGAAGACGTCGCGAGGTTAGCGTTCGTGCTGGCGATGACCGGTGCGGTGTCCCAGTCCGCGCACTCGCTCAACCTCGAGGCGGCCGCGACCACGTCCAGAACTCATCAACGTCAGGACGCCGAGCGAGTGTGGGACGATGAAGGTGGCCACGCGCCACCCGCGGCCCGCACAGTTGAGCCGAACACTCCTCGTGCAGCGGTGGTGCATCATGAGTGAGGATCCGCGCACGTCCGCGGATCCCATCTCGATCTACCGCAACCTCGACGGCTCAGTGGAACAGTGGTGGTCGGCGCGGACCCTGGTCCACCGGCAGGTCAGCATCCAGACCACGATCAAGACGCTCAACGACAACGCTGGCAACCTCTCCGCCGCGGACGTCGAACTGCTCATCACCGACCAGAAGTCACCGCGACGAATCGGAATCCCCGTAGCCTTGCTCGACAGCGTCATCGCCGCCCTGACCATCGCGCGGGACGACGCGCGGGCGATCACAACCACCGACCAAGTCACAACGTGAGCTCGGCGCGCCACCCAGGACCGGAGGCCCTACGCCGACTCCTCGACCGCGGGCCGACTCGAGACGGCACCCCCAGGCCGATACCTGGCCGTGTGCTCCTGCCACACCGGACCTCACTGAGCCGCGGGATCGACGGAGTGTGGTGGCCCCGCAGCCGTGACCTGCAATCGGAGCTCCCGACGGTTCTCCCCTCGGTCGGATTGAAGCTGCAGACTCTCGAGTGCATTCATTTCAGCCCGGCAGACTGGACCACCCGCGCACGGCAACTCCCAGCACGCGATGGCGCCGCCGTCGACATCCGGCACCTCGTCACAGCGGGCGTGGTCGTCTTCACCGGCCCTCGAGTCACGATCATCTATGCACTCATCGCCCCGGACGCGTCGACATCGATCGCGGAAGCGATCGCGGCCCGTCACCTCCCCGCATGAACACGCATCTACCAGTAATGCTCCTCGAGAACGGCGCCAACCGATGTCCATCCGCTCCCATCGACACACGATGAACGAGGACGCGCCGAGCGCCCCCCACGCGAAGCATCGGCTGGCGACCGGGATCGAGAGAGTGCGCCTGGCCCTCGACGACGACCTGGCAACCGGTTGGTGGTGGCCCCGCTCCACCGACTATGCCGCCGAGATCCACGACCTCGCCTACAGCTGCGGACTGGCCCTCGCCCGGAACATCACGCGGATCACGTTCGCATGGAACCCCGAAACCACCAACAAGCTCCGGGCACTGCGCAGTGACGGCCTCGTATTCGCCGGCCCGGAACACCGCCAGCCGCGCGAGGAGATGCGCGTGCACCCAACGACCGGGCGCGTCCTGCGGCTCACGGTCGTCCCGCCGGCGACGCAGAGCCACGGCGGCCACGCCGTACGGACGTTAGCGTGATTCGTCCGAGCACGGCTTCATCCGCAGGACAACGAAACTGGCCCCGCCAAGAGGCGGGGCCAGCAACCCGGTAGGGCCTTGTATCATAGGCTAAGGGTAGAGCTTCGTTCCCTGCTCACCGCGGCGGAAAAACTCATCGACCGAGTGCCGCAGCTTGCCCCACCAAGTCGGAGTTTCGCTGCGATCTGCGCCAGCCTCGGTCACGGCAGCACCTGCACTGAGACCGCTTGAGGCCCACGATCGCCGGCCTGCGACTCGTAGGAGACGCGGTTGTTCTCCTCCAGATTGCGGAAGCCGCCGTTGCTCACGATGCCGGAGAAGTGAACGAACAGATCCTTGCCGCCATCGTCAGGGGTGATGAAGCCAAATCCCTTGTCGCTGTTGAACCATTTGACAGTACCTTGAGCCATGAAGATCTCCTGAAGTGCGAATGTGGCAGGAGCGAACTATTCACTCCCGGGCCTGCGGAGTCCTACAAACGAAGTACCGGCATACGGGAATTCGATAACTACCTGCCGCGTGAAGTTCCTGCGAGCGTATCACCAAGAAAGTCAACCGATTTCATCATACCACACCGCGGCGGGCGTCGGCCCGATCACCGTGGCGGCACTGCTGAGCCAGACAGTGGACGCGGCGCAGACAACGGCAGTGGCATCGCTGCGTCCGCGGGGTCAGTACTTGCCGAAGGCCAGCGCTACGTCGTGGCCGCCGAAGCCGAACGAGTTGTTCAGCGCGTACTTGTAGTCGCCCTTGCGGGCTTCGCCGTGCACCACGTCGAGCTCGATCTCCGGATCCTGGTTCTCGAGGTTCAGGGTGGGCGGGATGACGCCGTCGCGCAGCGACAGCACCGTCAGCGCAGCCTCCAGGGCGCCCACCGCGCCGATCGAGTGGCCGAGCGCGCCCTTCGGCGCGTAGACGGCGGCATCGGCACCGACGGCGGCGATCGCCTTAGCCTCGGCGATGTCTCCGATGGGGGTCGCCGTGGCGTGGGCGTTGATCAGGTCGATGTCCGCCGGGGTCAGTCCCGCGAGCTGAATGGCGCGCTTCATGGCGCGAGCGGCACCCTGGCCCTCGACGTCGGTCTGCACCATGTGGAAGGAGTCCGAGGTGATGCCGGCGCCCAGGAGTCGCGCGAGGGGCTTGGCGCCACGGGCGAGGGCGTGCTCCTCGGTCTCGATGATCATCAGCGTCTGGGCCTCGCCGAAGACGAAGCCGTCGCGGTCCTTGTCGAACGGACGCGAGGCGTGCTCGGGATCGTCGTTGCGGGTCGAGAGGGCGCGCATCATCGAGAACGGGGCGATGACGGGGCTGTCGATCCGGCCCTCGATACCGCCGCAGACGGCGATGTCGGCGTCGCCGAGCACGATCTGACGCCAGGCGTGCGCGATGGCCTCGTTGCCGGTGGAGCAGGCGGAAACGGGGGCGATGGCGCCGGCGCGGGCGCCGATCTCCAGGGCCGAGACGGCGCAGGCGCCGTTGGGCATGGCCATCTGGACGGTGAACGGCGAGACCTTGCGGACGCCGTGATCGCGCAGGGCGTCGACGGCCTCGACCATCGACTCGCCGCCGCCGAGGCCGGTGCCGACGACCGCGGCGAGGCGGTTGTGGTCGACGTCCGGGCGGCCCGCGTTGTCCCACAGGCGCTTGGTGATCACGTGCGCGGCCTGCTCGACGTAGGACATGCGCCGCTTCGACACGTGCTGCTTGCTGATGTCACCCGCGTACTTGCGGTCGGGACGCTCGGGCACCTCGGAGGTGGGGTCCTCCAGCAGCTGACCGCCGAAGCGGACGGGGAGGTCGGGGATCTGGACGCCGATGAAGTCGCCCTTGAGCTCGCGGATACCGGTCTTGCCGGCCAGAAGGCCCGCCCAGGTCGATTCGGTGTCGGTGCCGATCGACGTGGTCATCTCGATCGCGGTGACCACGACGTTGGGGAACTGCCCGCCGAGCGTGCTGAAACTGCGGATGTCTGCCATACGACCCATCAGAACCGATGCTGCCCATGCCGGTCGATGTCGCGAGGTAAACGTTCGCCGAGGCAACTTGTGGGATCGTCACGAACCAGTCGGTTCACGCTCCGATCGGTTCACGCAGGCCGGATGACTGCCGAGTCCAACAGAGTCAGCTGCAGTCGCGGCCGCCCCGGGGGGCCGAAGCCCACGGAGGTGCCAGAACTGCTCACCACTCGGACCCCAGACTCAGCAGCGCGGCGGTGTCGGCAAGCGCAGCACCCGGTGTGTGAACGTAGGTCCGCATCGCCAACACGCCGCCATCCGCGTGGCCGAGCCAAGCCGCGATCATCGGCACCGGCGCACCGCGGAGGCTCAAGAGACTTGCTGCCGTGTGCCTGCTCGCATGCAACCGGCGGTGAGGAAGTCCCGCTTCCTCGAGCGACTTCTTCCACCACGCGTTCAAAGTTCTCGGCGACAGAGGCGCCCCGAGGTCCAGCGCGAACACATACGGATCTTCTCCGCCCTCCCAACGCTCCCCGAGCCGCGTGCGCGTCGAAGCCATCTCGTCGTGCGCACGGCGAAGGATCGGCAGCAGGTGCGGAGGGATCGGCAGGGTGCGTGAGGAGGCGACAGTCTTCGCGCCGTCCTGCTCGATAACCTTCCCTGCGACCGCCACGCGAGTGGTCTCGACTGTGAGCGTGGGCTCGTCCACGTCGAGATCGACAGCACTCCAGCGTAACCCGCTGAGTTCGCCTCGGCGAAGACCCAGCAGGGCCAAGTGGACGAACGGTTCACGTCGTCGCGAGTAGCGATCCGTGCCCTCGCCGTGAGCCTTCGCGAGCAGCTCCACCTCAGCCGCGGACAGGGTGTCATCGACCTTCATCGCGGGTTCACCACTCGGTTTTCGCAACGGCTCGACCAACGCCACGACGTTCCGCGCGACGACTCCCTCCGCGTGCAGATCTGCCCAGACCTTTCGCCACCGAGCGAGCATCGGATTGATCGAGGTGCGCTTCCACGCTCCACGGTCACCTGCGCCGGTGCGCAGGTTGGTGACGAGCCGCTCCACGTCCGCCTTGCTGATCCTCTGGACTCTCATATCGCCGTACGCGGCGACCACGGGTGCCAGAGAGAATCGGTACGCCGCGGCCGTGGTGGGCTTCGTCCGCGCAGCCTTCGCAGTCAGCCAGGCTTCGATCGCCTCCTTCACCGTCAGGTCGTTAGGCGCGGTGTGGGTGCCGCCCGCGAGTTCCGCAGTCATCTTCGCGTGCCAGTCCTTCGCCGCGTCCACGGTCGCGAAACGGCGCCGGTGCTGCAGCCGCTTGCCGCCGGGGAGGGACGCGTTGATCCGCGCCTCGTAGCGAGATCCACGGGCGCCCTCGACGCGCGTGATGTAGTTGGGGAGTCGTGCCATGAGTCCATCCCATCGGTGATTTCTACGATCACCAGTCAGCCGGGACGACACGCCGACACAAGCCCAGGACTCATTCCTGGGCGAAAGTGGCAAACTGTGGCAGATTTCGGGGGTCCCGGCGCCCTCTCCGGCGCCGAAGCCCCTTCCTACCTGCGGAAGCGGAGGGATTTGAACCCCCGGTGGTTTCACCCACGCTCGCTTTCAAGGCGAGTGCATTCGGCCGCTCTGCCACGCTTCCCTAGCGCAGTACGATACCGGAACCGTCGGCGGGCTCACACCAGCGCGGGCGATGCCCCCACCGGGTGTGCTACCCATGAACCATGAAGGCGATCGGTATCGACGAAACCACGCAGGACCTGCAGATGATCGACCTTCCGGTTCCCGAGCCGGGCCCCGGCGAGGTCCGGATCAAGGTTGCTGCGGCGGCGGTCAACCGCGCCGACCTGATGCAACGCCGGGGCCTCTACCCGCCACCGCCCGGCGCGAGCCCGATCCTCGGCCTGGAGGTGTCCGGCACCGTCGACGCACTGGGCCCCGATGTCGAGGGGCTGGCGGTCGGCGACGAGGTCTGCGCCCTCCTCTCCGGCGGCGGCTACGCCGAGTACGCGCTCGCCCCCGTAGCGCAGTGCCTCCCTGTCCCCACGGGCGTGCCCCTGGTCGACGCCGCGGCACTGCCCGAGGTCGCGTGCACCGTGCACTCGAACATCGTCACCGAGGCCGGGCTCCGGTCCGGTGAGACGCTCCTGATCCACGGCGGCGGGAGCGGGATCGGGACCCACGCGATCCAGGTGGGTAAGGCGCTGGGGGCGACGGTGGCGGTCACCGTCGGCTCGGAGTACAAGGCGCAGCGCTGTCGCGAACTCGGCGCCGACATCGTGATCGACTACCACGACGAGGATTTCGCGGAGATCATGAAGGACCGTGCCGACGTGATCCTCGACATCATGGGCGCCAAGTACCTGCAGCGCAACGTCCGAGCGCTCGCCTCGCACGGCCGGCTGGTGATCATCGGGTTGCAGGGCGGTGTCGAGGGAACGCTGGACATCGGTGTGCTCCTGGCCAAGCGGGGCCAGGTGAGCGCCACGAACCTCCGGGGCCGCCCGGCGACGGGGCCGCACAGCAAAGCGGAGGTGGTGGCGGCGGTCCGCACGCAGATCTGGCCCCTGTTCGACGACGGCGCGCTGCGTCCCGTCATCTCCGCCCGGCTCCCGCTCGCCGACGCCGCGACGGCGCACGACCTCCTGAACTCACCGGACTCCGTCGGAAAGGTAGTGCTGACGCCATGATCGACGATCTCGCCGCACGCCTCCTGGAGGCGCAGATCACCTTCGCGCGCAAGCAACTCCGCGACGCGGCGTACCACGCGCTGGTGATCGACGAGGTGGACCATGCGCTCGCCGTGGCCTCGGAGCTCTCCCTCGCCGAGGCGGTGACTCCCGGCATGATCAAAGCGGTCGCCGCGAAGTACGCGGTCCAGGTGCCCGTGGAGGGCGCGATCCCCGAGCTCGTCGGCGAGATCGCCGGAAGGCTGCACCAGCACAGCGTCAACGAGACCACCCGGCTCGACGAGGTGATCGACAGCCACAGCTTCGAGAAACTGCTCTCGACCGTCATGGAGATGGACCTCACCAATCGTGTGCTGCAAGCGATCTCCGAGAGCGCCGTCACCGAGGACGCCGTCGCCTCCGTCCTGCACACCGCCGCGGCCTCGGCGGCCGACGACGCGACCCGCGCCCTGGCGCGGAACGCGGTCACCCGTACCGTCGCCGGCGTCGCCGCACGCGCACTGCGTCCCGCCCTCCCGGCGCTGGGGCAGCGCGCCGACGCGGTCGCGCGGCGCGGCGTGCGCTTCGCCCTGCACCGAGTGGCCGCCGACGGTGACGGGACCCTCGCGGAAGCCGTGCGGGACTTCTGGCGCCGGCACCGCGGCAGCGTGCTCGCCGAGTACCGCACGGTACTGACCGACGGCGACCTCGAGGACGTCGTGGTACTGATCTTCGAGTTCTGGCGCACCTTCCGCGATACCGACTACTTCCGCGCACTGCTCGACGAGGGCATCGACCACGTCTTCGACAAGTACGGCGACACCTCGCTCTACGAGCTGCTCGCCGAACTGGGCGTGGGCCGGGAGGACATGATCGAGGAGGCCCTCCGCTTCGGGCCACCGGTGATCGCCGTCCTGGACGAGCGCGGCGTGATCGAGGACCTCCTGCGGCGCCGTCTCACCCCGTTCTTCGAATCCGAGGAGTACCGCGCCGCGATCGACGGCTGAGCGGACTCAGGCGAACGCGGTCACCAGGATCACCACGGCGCACACCGCGACGATCGCACCGCCCGCGGCGGTGACGATCCGCCGCATCCGCGCGGTCGACCGCGCCCGCAGCACCGCCCCCATGCCGATGAGCACGAGATTCCAGCCGAACGAGGCGATCCCGACGCCGATCGCAAAGGCCGTCGCCACCGGCGGGCGGTGCAGCCCCTCCCCCAGGCCGACGGCGATGGCGCCGAAGTAGACGAGCGGGAACGGGTTGACGGCGGTGAGCCCGAAGAACAACGCGTACCGCGCCCATCCCTGGCTCCCAGCGGCGGGTTCGGCACCGTCGGGCTCGGCGGGCTCGAGACGGAAGGCCTTGCGCACCATGAGGACCGCGACCACGAGCAACAGCAGGCCGCCTACGGCGGCGGGCCACCGCCCCCACTGCGAGACGAGCGGCGCCAGCACCGAACCGGCGGCCAGCGCCAGCACGGCGAAGATCAGGTCCGCGGTGCCGACGCCCGCGGCGGCGGGGACGGCGCGACGCCAGCCACGGAAGGCGCCCTCGTGCAGCAGCATCACGCCGACGGCACCGAGCGGGAGGACGACGCCGAGCCCCGCGAGGATCCCCGCGCCGAAGGCAGCGGCCAGCGCCGCCGGTTCCACCGGCTAACCCAGGGAGGCGAGGGCGCGGACGAGCTGATCCACGTCGTACGGGGTCGAGTACGGCGCCAGCCCGACGGTGACCGCGCCCCCGTACTCCGGCACGCCCAGCCCGGCGAAGTACCGGCTGGGCACGTTCGCCAGGGCGCACACCCCGTTGTCCGCGAGGCGCTTCGCCGCCTTCGCAGCGGGTACGCCCGGCATCGTGAACGAGACCGTGGGTACGCGCCGTTCCGCGCGGCCGATGATCGCCACCTGCGGCGCCGAAGCGAGCGAGTTGAGCAAGTAGAACAGGAGCCGCTGCTGATACTGGCGCAATCCGAACATCGACTGCTCGAGCCGGTCGCGCCGCGTGCCCACCGACGCCTCGTCGAGGCCCGCGAGGTGATCGATCGAGGCGATGAGACCGGCCAGCATCGCGTACTGATGCTCACCGACCTCGAATCGCTCCGGCCCCGTCAGGCTGCGATCGGGGTTCACTGCCCGGAGCCGGCCGAACAGCGACGGATCACGGAAGGCCATCGCCGCCACCTGCGGACCGCCCCAGCGGTTCGCGCTCACGAGCAGGACGTCAGCGCCGAGCCGCTGGATGTCGATCAGCTCGTACGGCGCAGCGCTCGTCGCGTCCACAACGAGCAGGGCGCCCACGCGGTGGGCCGCCTGCGCGGCCGCGGCCACGTCGATCACGGTGCCGATCGTCGACGAGGCGTACGGAACGGCGACCACCGAGGTCGCCGGCCCGACCAACTCGTCGAACTGCCACGCGGGCACCTCGCCGGTCTCGATGTCGGCCTCGACCCACCTGACCCGGCCACCGCCGCGATCGGCCACCCGCAACCACGGCGACTGGTTCGCATCGTCGTCCAGGCGGCACAGCACGATCTCCGACCCCAGCCCCAGGCGCGCGCTCAGCGACTCCGCGAGCGAGTTCAGCAGCTGCTCACGACTGGGGCCGAGCACCACGCCCTCCGGTGTGCCGCCCACCAGATCAGCGACCGCCACGCGCGCCGCCTGCACGATCGACCGAGTGTGTGCAGCCGCAGCGTATACACCGTGCGGGTTGCTCACGAACCCGCGGAAGGCACTGGCTACCGCCGAGGAGACGGCGCCCGGGATCTGCGCCCCGGCCTGGGGATCGAAGTGGATCCATCCGTCCCCCAGCGCAGGATAGAGCCCCCGGACGCGGGCGACGTCGAACGCGGATACCGCAACCGCAGTCGATGCCCGGCCGGGTGCACCCTGGCCCTCTGAGAACGTGTTCACTGGCTCGCAGATTACACCGCCCGCCGGAGGACTACCGGGCCGCCCGCGTCGAGCTGCCAGAATGGTGCTATGACCGATCGCAACGAAGACGCACCAACCGGGCGGTACTCGCAGAGCGGCGCCGCCCAGGGCGACGTGGAGATCATCCCCGCGGGAGCGGGCGCCGGCGCCGCGGGCGGATCCGACGAGTCGGACGGCGCCGAGGAACTGCACGGCATGGTGGAACAACCGGCCAAGGTGATGCGCATCGGCACCATGATCAAGCAGCTCCTCGAGGAGGTGCGCGCCGCTCCGCTCGACGAGGCCAGCCGCGCCCGGCTCAAGGACATCCACCGCACGTCGATCAAGGAGCTCGAGGACGGCCTCTCGCCCGACCTGCAGGCGGAGCTGGAGCGCCTCGCGCTGCCCTTCACCGACGAGTCGACCCCGTCGGACGCCGAACTGCGGATCGCGCAGGCCCAGCTGGTGGGGTGGTTGGAGGGCCTCTTCCACGGCATCCAGACGGCGCTGTTCGCGCAGCAGATGGCGGCCCGCGCACAGCTCGAGCAGATGCGGCAGGGCGCACTGCCGCCCGGAATGACGCCCGGACCGGAAGCACAGACCGGCCACGGTCAGTACCTGTGACCCGGTCGACCTCCCCGAACGCGGGTGGCCCGGCGGGTACCCTGGCTCACCGTGCCCGTCGATAGCCCCCACGCCGCCCACCCGGCGCCACTCGTCTCGGACTCGCGCACCTTCCGGCGCGCGATCCGGGACCTCGTCGACGGTGCCACCGTGCACCGCGAGTTGTGGCTGGAGCTGGGTTGGCAGGACATCAAGCAGCGGTACCGCCGCTCCGTCATCGGACCGTTCTGGATCACCATCGCCACCGGCGTCACCGCCAGCGCGCTCGCGCTGCTCTGGTCGGTGCTGCTCAGCGCGGACGTCAAGACGCTGCTGCCGCAGCTGACCGTCGGCTTCGTCCTGTGGGCGTTCATCCAGAGCTCGATCATCGACGGTGCCGAGGTCTTCATCGCCAACGAGGGTCTGATCAAACAGCTGCCGTCACCGCTGTCGGTGCACGTCTACCGGCTGGTGTGGCGCCACATCCTGTTCCTCGTCCACAACATGATCATCGTGGTGATCGTGCTGGCGATCTTCCCACCCAAGCAGTGGTCGTGGACGCAGCTGAGCATCATCCCCGCCATAGGCATGCTCGCCATCACCGGCGTGTGGGTCTCCATGTCCTTCGGCATCCTGGCCACCCGGTTCCGCGACATCGCGCCGCTGCTCACCGCGCTCACGCAGCTGCTCTTCTACATCACCCCGGTCGTGTGGACGCTGGACACCGTGCCGGGCGGCAACAGCGAGCGCGCGCAGCTCGTGAAGCTGAACCCGCTGTACCACTACCTGGAGATGGTGCGCGGGCCGCTCACCGGCAAGCCCTTCGATCCCCAGCACTGGTACGTGGTGATCGGCTGCACCGTCGTCGGCATCGCGCTGACCCTGGTGCTGATGAAGCAGTTCCGTTCCCGAGTCGCGTATTGGGTGTGAGATGACCGTTTCGATCCGGACGCAGGACGCCTGTGTCGACTTCCCGGTGTTCGACGCCAAGTCGCGCTCGCTCAAGCGCGCGGTCATGGGCTCGGCCGGTGGCAAGGTGATGGCCGACGACAACGTGGTCGTGGTCGAGGCGCTGCGCAACATCACCATGAGCCTCGACGAGGGCGACCGCGTCGGCCTCGTCGGCCACAACGGCGCCGGCAAGTCGACGCTGCTGCGCCTGCTGTCCGGCATCTACGAACCCACCCGCGGCACCGCCGTCGTGAAGGGACGCGTGGCCCCCGTCTTCGACCTGGGCGTGGGCATGGACCCGGAGATCTCCGGGATGGAGAACATCATCATCCGCGGCTTGTTCCTCGGACAGACCCGCAAGGCGATGATGCGCAAGGCCGACGAGATCGCGGAGTTCACCGAGCTCGGCGACTACCTGTCGATGCCCCTGCGCACCTACTCGACGGGCATGCGGGTGCGCATCGCGCTCGGCGTGGTCACCTCGATCGATCCCGAGATCCTGCTGCTCGACGAGGGTATCGGCGCCGTCGATGCCGAGTTCATGCGCAAGGCCCGCAAGCGGCTGCAGGCCCTGGTCGAGCGGTCCGGCATCCTCGTCTTCGCCTCCCACTCCAACGAGTTCCTGGCGCAGCTCTGCGACCGCGCCATGTGGATCGACCACGGGCAGATCCGGCAGGAGGGCGGGATCGAGGAGGTCGTGACCGCCTACGAGGGAGCGGACGCCGGCGCCCAGGTCCGCAAGGTGCTGGACATGCTCGAGGCTGAGAAGCATGAGTGACGGCACGGTCATCGCCGTCGTGGTGACGCACGACCGGGCGGAGCTGCTCGCGAAATCCCTCGAGGTGCTGACCTCGCAGGAGCGGCCCATCGACCACCTCGTCGTCGTCGACAACGCCGCACAGGCTCAGGTGCGCACGCTCGTCGAGTCCCAGCCGGTCGCCACGACGTACCTGCCCTCGCAGTTCAACCTGGGCGGCGCCGGCGGCTTCGCACTGGGCATGCTGCACGCGCTCGCGCTGGGCGCCGACTGGATCTGGCTCGCCGACGACGACGGCCGACCGGAGGGCCCCCGCGTCCTCGCGACCCTGCTCGAGGCCGCCGAGCGGCACGGCCTCGCCGAGGTCTCGCCCGTCGTCTCCACCATCGACGATCCCGAGACCCTCGCCTTCCCGCTGCGGCGCGGCCTGGTCTGGCGGCGCAAGCGGTCCGAACTCATCGACCCGGCGGCACCGTCGGACGACGTGCTGATGGGGATAGCCTCACTGTTCAACGGCGCGCTGTTCCGCAAGGACACCGTCGCCGCGGTCGGCGTCCCCGACCTGCGACTGTTCATCCGCGGCGACGAGGTGGAGGTGCACCGCCGGCTCGTGCGCTCGGGGCTGCCCTTCGGCACCTGCCTGACGACCGCCTACCTGCACCCGAACGGCGCCGACGAGTTCCGGCCCATCCTCGGCGGCCGCATGCACACGCAGTACCCCGACAACGCGACCAAGCGCTTCTTCACCTACCGCAACCGCGGCTACCTGCAGTCCCAACCTGGAATGCGCAAGCTGATCCCGCAGGAATGGGCGCGTTTCGGCTGGTTCTTCCTGGTGCAGCAGCGCGATGTGGCCGGCTTCCGCGAGTGGCTTCGGCTGCGCCGACTGGGTCGGCGCGAGCGGTTCAGCCGGCCCTGACCGCCCCTGGCGAGCCTCTTATTGAAGGGGTCTCAACAGAGCTTCGGGCGTGCCTCTATCATCGTCGTCATGGGAACGAGCCTGGTCTCCGATCTGTACGCCCAGTGTCACGCACTGACGCGCATGCTGCAGCGCCGGGTCGTCGACCCGGCACGGCCCGATGTCGCGCTACGCGCACTCGGCTACAACCGGCGGTACGGCCCCCAGGCCGCACTCGTGATCAAGGGCGCCGCCGAGAGCCCCGATCGCACCGCCCTCGTCGACGAGCGCGGAAGCCTCACCTACGCGCAGTACGAGGCGCAGTCGAACGCCCTGGCCCGCGGGCTGCGCGCCTCGGGCCTGAAGTCCGGCGACGTGATCGCGGTGCTCGCCCGCGACCACCGCGGCCTGCTGCTCATCATCAGCGCCGCCGCCCGCGCCGGCATGCGCCTGGCGATGATGAACACCGGCTTCGCCAAGCCCCAGTTCGCCGAGGTCTGCGCCCGCGAGAAGGTCCAGGCCGTCTTCCACGACAGCGAGTTCACCGGACTCCTCGACGCGCTGCCCGAATCCATGCCGCGCTACCTGACCTGGGTCGATGACGACGATGAGATCCCCGAGGGCGCGCAGACCATCGAGCAGCTCGCCGCCGGCCGGGACGCCAAGCGCGTGCCGCCGCCGGAGAAGCAGGGCGGCTTCATCATCCTCACTTCCGGTACCACGGGCCTGCCCAAGGGCGCGACGCGCAGCAAGGTTCCGCCGCTGGCGACCGCAATGCTCGTGGACCGCATCCCCTTCCGGCGGCGCGGCACCATCGTCATCGCCTCGCCGATCTTCCACTCCACCGGCTTCGCGATGTGGTCGGCCGGGATGTCCGTCGGCTGTACCACCGTCACCATGCGCCGCTTCGACCCCGAGAACACGTTGAAGCTGATCGCCGAGAACCGCGCCGACATGCTGGTGGCGGTGCCGACGATGCTGACGCGCATGCTGGGCCTTCCCGCGGAGACGCTCGCGAAGTACGACACCAGCTGCCTGAAGTCGGTCGTCGTGGCGGGCTCCGCCGTCTCCCCCGAGCTGTCCGAGAAGTTCCAGGACGTCTTCGGCGACGTGCTCTACAACGTCTACGGCTCGACCGAGGTGGCCGTCGCCGCCGTCGCCACGCCGCGCAACCTGCGCACCGCGCCCGGCACCGTCGGCAGGCCGCCGGTCCTGACCACCGTCCGGCTCTACGACGAGAACGACGTCCTCGTCGAGGGCGTCGGCAAACGGGGCCGCGTCTTCGTCCGCGCCGGCGCTCCCTTCGAGGGGTACAGCGACGGTCGCACGAAGCAGATCATCGACGGTCACCTCTCGTCGGGCGACATGGGCCACTGGGACGAGCACGGCCTGCTCCACATCGACGGGCGCGACGACGACATGATCGTCTCCGGCGGCGAGAACGTCTACCCGCTCGAGGTGGAGAACCTGCTGGTCACCCACGGCGCCGTCGTCGAGGCCGCGGTGATCGGCGTCCCGGACCCCGAGTTCGGCCAGCGCCTGCGGGCCTTCGTCGTGATCGACGGCGGCGTGCCCTCGGACGAGGAGGACCTGGTCAAGGAGATCAAGGAGTTCGTGCGCGGCAACCTGGCCCGGTTCAAGGTGCCCCGCGACGTGGTCTTCCTCGAGCGCCTGCCCCGCAATCCCACCGGCAAGATCGTCCGCCGGGAGCTCCCGAAGGACTGACCGAGTCCGGTCGTGAAACATCGGGATCCTTAGGTTTCACGACCGGATTCTCGACGCGTGGAACCCGACGCGCGGCTGGCGCGTCCAATGGGTATGTGGAAGTCAGCGGCTCTCCTCTTCGCGGCACAGGACGGCGTGGCCGCGATCGCACAGTTACGGCAGGTCGGGGTCACCGACGCGATGATCGCAGTCCGGATACAGTCCGGCGAACTGAGCCGCATCGCGCGCGGCCTCTATCGCACGAAGCACCATCCGCACACCGACCGCACCGGCGTCCGTGCGGGCGTGATGCTGGCGGACGGCGTCGCTGATCGGCACACAGCGCTGTTCTGGCACGGCGTGGTGGACGAAGCGCCGCCGACGATCAGCGTCACCGTCGCGCCCGCACGGCAGCTGCGGAAGACCGCCGGCTACCTCATCGGGACGAGGCGGCGAACCCTGGATCCCGCCGACATCGTCGTGGTGGACGGGCTTCCGGTAACGGGCAAGCCGCTCAGCGTTCTCGAGGTCGCGGACGCGCGGATCATGGATCGCGCGCTGCAGGAGGACCATGTCAGCTTGGACGAGTTGGAGGCGGCGCTTCACCGCAACGCGCGCACCCGGGGGATCGTCGCGGCACGAGCGGTCTTCGACGTCGCCGCCGGGGACACGGAATCGGAGGCGGAGCGCATCTTCGTCGGCCTGCTCACCCTCCACGGCATCACGGGGTGGCTCCCCCAGCTCGGCTTCCGCGGCTGGACGATCGACTTCGCCTTCCCCGAGTTCAAGCTCGCGGTCGAGATCAACGGCTGGGCGTTCCATCGGTCGCGGGCCCGATGGCAGAGCGATCAGGACAAGGCGAACGCGCTGACCGTCGCCGGGTGGTCGGTCCTGAACTTCTCGTGGCACCACCTGACGGAGGACCCGGAGGGCGTCATCACCACCCTCGCCGAGGCCCTCGGCGCCCGAGCGGCGTAGGCCGCCGCGAATCCGGTCGTGAAACCCGACGATCGTGGTGTTTCACGACCAGTTGCTCACCAGTACTGGTGCACCGTGTGCGGGAGGGGCTGCGGGTCGGGGCCGACGGCGGGCGGCGGCTGCACGAGGTGCACCACCTGGAGGATGTGGAACTGCTCCTGGTGCACCACCGCGAGGCCGCCGTAGTCCAGTGAGACCTGCATGTCACTGCCCATGAACCGGAACGGGCGGAAGGTCCACCAGAGATTGCCGTTCTCCTGCCGGAAATCCTCCTCCGGGCGTTCGGCATCGGTGAGCACCCAGGCGGCCGTGCACTCGTCGGCCGCCCAGGACGCCCATTGGTTGACGCCCTTCTCCTTGTCCCAGAGCGTGCCCTCGGTGCGCCGATCACCGTCGTCGCCCATGTCCCGCAGGCCGTCGAACATCCCGGGCAGGCCGTCGTGCGCGATCCGCAGCGAGGGCCAGGTCCAGCTCGGCTGGACCTGGAAGAAGATGCAGTCGCCCGGACGCGCGTTGTCGCGGATGTACCGGGCGGCGTAGCTGAAATCGCTGCCGCCCGGCTTCGACAACGGGCTGTGCTGCCACAGGTAGCCAGGGACCGCGGCGACCATGAGCCCCACGAGCAGTGCCGTCCCGGCGACCTGCGGGCGGGGCAGGGCGCGTGCGACCGTCGTGACCGCGGCGGCCAGCACGAGCACGACACCCGGCACCGTGAAGCTCACGTACCGGCCGACGTACGACGGGATCACCGGCGAGACCAGCAGGATCGCCGCGAGCGGCACCAGCGCACCGGCCAGTCCGTAGCGCAGCGGTACGTCCAGGTCCGGCGGGACATCGCGACGCCACCACAGCAGCGCCGCCGCGACGACCACGAGCCACGCGACTGCGGCGAAGACGTACGAGTGGTCGAACCACTGGTCGACCAGCACGTTCTGGAAGATGCGCCACCCCGGCCAGCGCAGCCAGGAGACCTGATCGCGCTGCATCGCCGCGAGGATCGCTACCGGGCTGGCCAGAACTATCGCGGCAGCGGAGGCGCTCGCAGCGGGCTTGAGTGCCACCCGGGTCCGGGGGTCCGAGGCGAACACCACGATGACCGCGAGCGCGAGGGTCGCGGAGTAGAGGAACAGTACGGTGGCGAGCAGCAGCGCCGCACCGTAGGCGAGCCAGGCCCGCCGGGCGCCGGCCGTGCCGGTCGACGATGCCGCGCGGTGCGCCGCGATGAGCACCAGGGCGGCGGAGGCGATCACCCAGGAGTAGGAGCGCGCCTCGACGCCGGACCAGGTGATCCGGGGCAGGACCAGCGCGACGATGCCCGCGACCAGGGCGAAAGACTCTCCGCCGAGCCTGCGCGCGAGGAGGTAACAGGCGGCCGTGGCCGCGCCGACGCCGACCGCGGAGAACGCCCGCAGCGAGGTCTCGCCGAGCCCGAAGAGCAGGGAGAAGGTGCGCACACCCCAGTAGTGGAGGCCGTGCACCGCGTCGATGTTCGTCAGCAGGTGCCAGAGTTCGCCCGGGGAGCGGTCGATCGCGGACGCGGTGGCGAGTTCGTCGTACCACACCGACGGGCGTCCGCCGTGCCAGAGCGAGGCCAGGACGCCGATGAGCGCGAAGCCCCAGGGGACGAGCCGTGCTCGCGGCGAGCGCCCGTCCCGGACTCGGTCCCGCGACCGGGTTCGCGGGACCATCACATCAGCCGGAAGATCACCGTGCGCTGGACGATGAAGTTGACACACGTCGCGGTGCCCTGGGCCAGCACGAAGGCGATCACGCGCACGACGTAGTCACCGGTGGTGTCCCCCGACGGCGGGAAGAGCGCGAGAACGCCCAGGTAGATCCCGGTCTGCACGCCGTACATGGCGATGTAGAGCGCCCAGACCGCGAGCATCCGCTTGGTGCTGGGCTCGGCCTTGAAGGTCCACCGCCGGTTCAGCAGGTAGGCGGTGGTGGTGCCGCAGATGAAGCCGACGGTCTTCGAGACGAAGTCGCTCGCGCCGAAACCCATGGTGAGGATGAGTGTGATGCCAAGGTCGACGACCGCGGAGAACGCGCCGGTCAGCACGAAACGGATCAGCTGGGTCTTGAGATCGAGATGTTCCCGATCGGCCGCTTCGGAGGTGGTCACGAGGTCACAGCGTACCGAGATATCCTTCGTTACTCGAATACGTCCGCGCATCGCCACTCTTTCGTCTCAGTTCTGCCCGATTCCGGGCAGGAAATTGACACAGCACCGTCGGGCCCGCAAGATCGAGTCGTGCCGGACAGCGATCTCGTCGATCACGTCGCACGGACCACGGGGCTCTCCGCCACCGAGGCCGCGCGCGTCATCGACGACGTCACGGCCTACTACCGGGAACCGGTCGAGGAGTTCGTCCGCCGCCGCCACCGCGACCTGCAGAGTCGTGGTGCGAAGAACGCGGAGATCTTCGCGGCCCTCGCCGACGAGTTGAGCAGCCGGCTCGTCGCCGCTCCCGATCTCACCGAGCGGCAGCTGCGCCGCCTCGTCTACAGCTAGGAGCCGCTCCTTCATGTGCGGAATCGTCGGATACATCGGTGGCCAGACGGCCGTGGACATCCTCGTCGACGGGCTGACCCAGCTCGAGTACCGCGGGTACGACTCGGCGGGTATCGCCGTCCTCGGACCGTCGGGCGCCAAGCGCGTGCGCAGCGTGGGCCGCGTGCGCGATCTGGAGGCCGCGCTGCCGAAGCGCCTCGCCGGCAAGACGGGCATCGGCCACACCCGCTGGGCCACGCACGGCGCACCGTCGGAGGAGAACGCGCACCCGCACACGGATGCGACCGAGCGGATCTTCGTGGTGCACAACGGCATCATCGACAACGCGCGGGACCTCCGCCTCGAGCTCGAGGCCGCGGGCGTGGAGCTGACCTCCGACACCGACACCGAGGCCGTGGCGCACCTGATCGCTCGCAGCGATGCCGAGACCCTGGAGGACGCCGTCCGCCAGACCCTGCACCGGCTCAGTGGCACCTACGCCCTGGCCGTGCTCGACACCGCGCACCCCGACCGGATCGTGGTGGCCCGTAACGGTTCGCCGTTGATCCTCGGCGTGGGCGACAAGGAGATGTTCGTCGCCTCGGACATCTCCGCGGTCGTGCGGCACACCAGCCAGGTGGTCCACCTCGACGACGGCGAGTGCGCCACCGTGACCGCGTCCGGGTTCCGGATGTTCAACGCCGACGACGCGCGGGCAGTCGCGAAGTCCACCACCACCGTGGACATCTCGCCCGACGAGCTGGAACTGGGCAACCACAGCCACTTCATGCTCAAGGAGATCGCGGAGCAGCCGCAGTCGCTCGAGCGCATGCTCTCCGGGCGACTCGACGAGCGCTTCGCCACCGCCCGCCTCGACGGGCTGAACCTGGACGCCCAGGCGATGCGGCGGTTCAAGCGCGTGAAGATCCTCGGCTGCGGCAGCGCCTACTACATGGGGCAGCTCGGTGCCTCGCTCATCGAGGAGCTCGCCCGCATCCCCGCGGACGCCGAGCCCGCCAGCGAGTTCCGCTACCGCAACCCGATCGTCGAGCCCGACACCCTCTACGTCGCGGTGAGCCAGTCCGGCGAGACCGCCGACACGGCATTCGCCGTGCAGGAGGTCAAGCGCAAGGGCGGCACCATCGTCGGCCTGGTGAACGTCGTGGGCTCCACCATCGCGCGCGAGGTCTCGGGCGGCATCTACCTGCACGCCGGCCCCGAGGTCTCGGTGGCCTCCACCAAGGCCAACACCCACATGGCCGTCGGGTTCGCGCTCCTCGCGCTCGCCCTGGGCCGCGTGCGCGACCTGTCGATCACCGACGGTACGCGGATCGTCAAGGGCCTCAAGGCCCTGCCGGCGCAGATCGAGGAGATCATCAGCGAGCCCGGCGACGTCGAGAAGGCCGCGAAGCTGCTGGCCCAGGCGCCCAGCCTGTTCTACATCGGGCGCGTGCGGGGATACCCGACCGCACGCGAGGGCGCGCAGAAGTTCAAGGAGATCAGCTACCGCCACGCCGAGGCGTACCAGGCCTCCGAACTCAAGCACGGCCCGCTCGCACTGATCAGCCCGGAGATGCCGACGGTGGCGATCGTCCCCGACGACGAGCTGCTCGACCGCAACATCGGTGCCCTGCACGAGATCGCGGCCCGCGGCGGCGACATCGTGGCGATCACCAACCCGGGCGTCGAGCTGCCCGAGGCCAAGGTGACGCTCACGGTGCCGAAGAACGAGCCCGAACTGGACCCGATCCTGCTGATGATCCCCACCCAGCTACTGGCCTACTACGCGGCCCTGAGTCTGGGCCTCAACATCGACCGGCCCCGCAACCTGGCGAAGTCGGTCACCGTCGAGTAGGCGGACGGCTCCCGGCTTCTCGCTCACGAGCACGACGTTCTCGGTCAGCGGGGCCCGCGTGGTGCGGAACCCGTTGACCGGGTCGTCGAGATCCGGGTAGCCGAAAGCGATCGTCGCCACGACGCGGCGCGAGTCGTCGATCCCGAAATGCCGGTGCAGGAACGGCGAGTACGCGGCCAGGGCGGCCTGGGGTGCCGCGGCGAGGCCGCGGGCCTGCGCCGCGAGCAGGAAGGTCGCGATGTAGAGCCCGCAGTCGAGCACGCCGTAGGTCCCGAGTTCGACGGGGCTCGTGACCACGGCGACGTGGGGCGCATCGAAGAGTTCGAAGTTGCGCAGGAACTGCCGCGCCCGTCCGGCGTGGTCGCCGCGATCGACGCCGAGGCTCTCGTAGAGGGCGTATCCGCACTCCCGCCGGCGATCACCGTGCCGCCCGGTGTACGCGACCGGGAAGTCGATGTCCGGCGCGACCTCGCCTCCTGCGGTCACGTGCGCCGCCAGCTCCGTACGGAACCGGTCGGTGGCCGACGATGTGGTCACCCACAGCCCCCAGGGCTGGGTGTTCGACCAGGACGGGGTCCGCTGTGCCGTCGCCAGGAGTTCCTCAATGACCTCGGTCGGCACCTCCTTGTCGGGCAAGAACTTCCGGCACGTCCACCGGTCGGTGAGGAGATCGTCGAGCAGGGGCGATTCGACTGCGGCGGGCATGACACTCCGATCAGTTGGTCTTATTTTGAGACCAAAAGGTAGCAGGGCTCCGCCCTGAAGGGAAGAGCGCCGGCGCGGTACTACGCCGTCATGCCCGGCCCGACCTCGGGAACCACGTCCCGGGCGGTCAGCTCGGCGCCGCACCGATCGCAGGTCAGGACCGCATGCGCCTCGCCGCCGCAGTCCGCGTGGCGGTAGTGCACCGGCGGACCGTCCGGCGCCATGTACTCGTCACCCCAGTCCTTGATCGCCATCAGGATCGGGTAGAGGGCCATGCCCTTGTCCGTGAGCCGGTACTCGTCGTGGGCACCCTGCGCGCTCGGCTGCTTGACGAGGATCCCGTGCTCGATCAGTCGCGTGAGCCGATCCTGAAGCCGGCTCTTCGAGATCGACAGCGACTCCTGGAAACCGCTGAACCTGCGCACCCCCGCGAACGCCGTCTTGAGGATCAGCAGCGTCCAACGGTCCCCGAGCACCACCAGCGGCCGGGTGATCGAACACGGAAGATCGCCGAGCTCCTCGTACCTCACGGCACCGACTCTACGACTCGATACCGCGATCGCTCGACTCGTACTCGACCATCGCGTCGCGGACGAGCCTCGCTGTGCGCGGTAGCGGTGAGCCGGCTCGCACGCTCACATGTGTACTGAGGCCGCGGGACTCGCCGTCGATCGGGATCCAGGTCGCTGTGGCCGCACGAGCCGAGCCGGACGGCGGGGGACGCAAGTCCCCCACGCCGATTCCCACGCCGATACCGGCCTCCACCATGAGGCGAAGGTTGTGCATGCTGTCCGTCTCGGCGACGACCCGCGGAGTCGCGATGCGCGCGTGCATGACGTGCCACAACGTCGTGCCCTCACCCATGGTGATCAGATCGAACCCGGCCAGGGTGGTCCAGTCGACCGTGCCCTCCGAGCTCAGCGGATGACCGTGCGGCACGTACGCCGCAAGCGGCCAACTGCTGACGTGACGACGGGTGACCCCCTGCGGCTGCGGGGTCGCCGGCGTGGTGATCATCGCGAAGTCGATCGCACCGGTCTGCAGATGGCGCTCCAGTTCGGTCGATGAGCCTTCCTTGATCGACACCTGCAGGTTTCGGTGCGTACGACGCAGTTCGGCCACCACCGGGATGACCGAGCTCGCCGTGATCATGGGCGTGGCACCGATCCGGACCGTACCCGCGAGGGTGCCCGACGTGGCCGCCGCCGCGTCGACGAGCTCGCGCTGGGCATCGATCAACGCGATCGCGTGCGGCAGCAACTCGGAGCCGGACGCGGTGAGCCGAACACCTCGTCTCGTGCGCTCGATGAGCACGACGTTGAGTTCCTCCTCGAGAGCCGTGATCTGGTCTCCGAGGGACGACTGGGCGATCCCCAGCCGCAGAGCGGCGGCCCGCAGTGACCCCGCACGAGCGACCTCGACGAAGTATCCGATCTTCTCCACACGCATACCGGTGTCCTGTTCTACCTTTCACCGTGCCCTGTTCCGAGGTCTTCCCCCGAGGCGCCCGAGGATTGGACAGTGGGTCGGATCACATCATCGCCTACACGGGAACGAGTTCATATGACCGACCCGCCGCTCCACGGGATCCGCGTGCTGGACCTGGCAACGATCCTGGCGGCGCCGTTGACCTGCGCCCTGCTCGCCGAGTTCGGGGCGGAGGTGATCAAGGTGGAGCACCCCGAGACGGGGGACCCCACCCGGAGCTATCCGCCCCTTGTCGACGGAGAATCCCCGGGCTGGCAGCAACTCGGTCGCAGGAAGAAGAGCATCGCGATCGATCTCCACGACCCCGCCGGCGCCGAGCTCGTCAAGAAGCTCGCCGCCGATGCCGACATGGTGGTCACGAACTTCCGTCCGCCGACCCTGGCACGCTTCGGTCTCGACTTCGAAGACCTTCGAGCCGTGAACGATCGGCTCATCCTCGTGCATCTCACCGCATACGGACGCACCGGTCCCTACTCGGACCGACCCGGATTCGCTCGCGTTCTGGAGGCCTTCTCCGGGCTGACGCACCGAACCGGTTTCGCCGATGGCCCACCCATGTTCAGTGGCTACGCGATCGCCGATGGCGTAGCCGGGATGTACGGCGCCTACGCCGCCATGCTCGCCCTGCGCCAGCGCGACACCACCGGTGAGGCTCAGCTCGTGGACCTGGCCCTCTATGAACCGATGCTGCGGATGATGGAGGACTTCGTGCCCGTCTACGGCGCGACCGGCATCGCCGCGACACGCGTGGGCAACGACAACCCCGGCATCTGCCCCAACGGCATCTTTCCCACCAGCGATGGGAAGTGGCTGGTGTTGCCCGCCTCGACCAATCAGATGTGGAATCGCCTCATTGCCGTCATGGAGCGCGACGACCTGCGTCCATACGACACGATGGTCGAACGCGTGGAGAATCGTGCCCTCATCGACACCGCAGTCAGCGAGTTCACCTCACGGCACCCGCTCGACACTCTGCTGGACACACTGCATTCCGCCGGTATCGCCGCCGGCCCGGTCAACAGCGCCGAGGAGCTCGTCACCGATCCGCAGATCGTCGCTCGCGGATCGGTACGGACCGTCCGGGACCACTCCGGTCGCGACGCACTGATTCTCTCTCCCGCAGGCCGCTTCTCCGGATTCGAACTCGACGACGGCGACCCGGCACCGACCCTCGGACAGCACACCGACGAGATCCTCGCCGACATCGGACTGAGCCCCGCGGAGGTCACCGACCTCCGCGAGCGTCACGTCATCCGCTGACCTTCACAGCCGTTCCCGCATCCCAGGGGATACCCGTCCCCGCTCACGGAAGACCTTCCAGATCATGCAACCCGCTGACCTCGCCATCGTCGTCCTCATCGGCCTCTTCGTCTGCGCATTGATGCCCAGAGCACATCTCGGGCTCGCCGCGTTCGCCGCTACCTTCGTGGTCGGCAACATCACCCATGTCTCGACGAAGGACCTCGTCGGCTTCTTTCCCTCGAGCTTCTTCATCCTGATCGTGGGGGTGATGGCACTGTTCGCGGTGATCCAGGTCACCGGCGCGATGCAATGGATACTCTCCGGCGCGTTGGCTCTCGTCCGCGGCCGAGTAGCGCTGATACCGATGGTGCCGTTCGTGCTCGGCGCCCTTTTGACCGCCATGGGCACCCTCCCCGCCGCGGCGATCGCCATCATGGCCCCGATCGGCATGGGACTGGCGCGCCAGTATCGGATTCCCCCTTTCCTCATGGCTTTCGCCGTGCTCAACGGAATCGGTAGCGGCCTCTTCTCGCCAGTCGCAGTATTCGGCCTGACCACGAACGAACTGCTCAAGAAGCTCCACATCCACGTACCGTCGAACACGTCCGTGACACTGATGTTCGCCTACCTCGGGTTGGGCGTGGTGACCACCGGTGTGATGATGATGGTCTACCGCAAGCGTCTCCGGGTGATCGCCGCGGAGTATGCGGCCGGCTCCGATGATGCACACACCCTCCGCCCCAACGGCTCCGGCGACGAGAATGCCTACAGCCGGAACGCTCGTGTGGTGGCGCTGCTCGGAGTGCTCGCCCTCATCGTCGCCGGCCTCGTGTTCAAACTGGACCTGGGCTTCACCGGCTTCACCATCACGTTCCTCCTGATCCTGGCCCTCCGGATCGATCCACAGCAGATCTTCGCCCGCATCCCCTGGGGCGTCGTGATCCTGATCGGCGGCCTCATGACCTACCTCGGGCTGATGGAGAAGCTCGGAGCGTTCACCCGACTGAGCCACATTCTGTCAGTGGGCGATTCGCCGGTCCTCGGACTCCTGGTGATCTGCTACATCGCGGCGATCACCTCCTTCCTCGCCAACTCGATCGCCGTCATCATCTCGTCCCTGCCCCTCCTACCGCCGATCATCGCCGCCGGCGTCAACCCGGTCGGTGCCGTACTGGCCGTCGTCGCTTCCGCGACCCTGGTCGATCTGAACCCGCTGGGCGCCGCGGGCGGCATGATCCTGGGCTCGACCGACCCGGACGACCGGCAGCGGCTGTTCCGAGGACTCCTCACATACGGATTGGGCGCAGTCGTCGTCGCGCCGCCACTGATGTTGGTCGCATTCGGGTTGTGGTGAACCGATCGCCGAGGGGGTCGAGCGGGCGTCAGTCCCGCTTCGGCCCCACCCACACCTGCTGGGCGTTGACGAACTCGTGGATACCGGCCCTGCCCAGCTCCCGACCGTAGCCGGAGCGTTTGATCCCACCGCTCGGCAACCGCGGGTCGGTCTTGACGATCCCGTTGACGCTGACCTGACCGGCCTCGAGGTCCCGGGCCATCGCCTCGCCGCGCGCGGCATCGGTCCACACACTCGCGGCGAGCCCGTACGGGGTGGCGTTGGCGAGGTCGACGGCGTGCTCGGCGTCGACCGCCGTCATCACCGCCGCGACCGGGCCGAAGGTCTCCTCGGCACAGGCCGCCATCCCGTGCCGCACCCCGGTGAGCAGGGTCGGTGGATAGTAGAAGCCGGGAGTGTCCGGCACCGTCCCGCCGAGCAGGCAGGTCGCGCCGGCGGAGATCGTCTCGGTGACCTGGCGATGCAGATTGTCCCGCAGGTCCGCCCGAGCGATCGGCCCGACCTGTGTGTCGTCGTGCCGTGGGTCCCCCATCCGCAGCGCGGCGAGCCGCGTGCGCAATGCCTCGACGAAGGCGTCGTGCACCGATCGTTCGACGATGATCCGCTTGGCGGCGATGCAGGACTGCCCGGCGTTGATGATCCGGGACAGGGCGAGGGTCTCGGCTGCGGCCTCGATGTCCGCGTCCGCCAGCACGATCGACGGATCCGATCCGCCGAGTTCCAGCACCGCGGGCTTGATCTCCGAGGCGGCGACCGACGCCACCGCTGCGCCCGCACGATCGGAGCCGGTGAAGGAGACCGCCCGGATCCGGCGGTCCCGGATGATCCCGGCGACGTCGGGCGTGGCCGCCGGGAGGGAGGCGAAGACCCCGTCGGGCGCTCCGACCGCGCGAAAAGCCCCCGCGATCGCGGCGGCACAGCCGGGCACGTGCGGATCGTGCTTCATCACGCACGTGTTGCCCGCCATGAGCGCGGGCGCACAGAACCGGAAGGCCAACCAGAAGGGCGCATTCCACGGAAGCACGCCGAGCACGGGACCGAGCGGCAGGTACTGCACGTAGCTGGAGGTGGCATCCGATTCGACGGTGTCCGGGGCCAGGTACCGCTGCCCGTTCTCGGCGTAGTGCTCCGCGGCCCACGCCGCCTTGATCACCTCGCCGCGCGCCTCGGTGATGGGCTTGCCCATCTCCTCCGTCATCACGTACGCGTAATCCTCTATTCCCCTGCGCAGTTCGGCGCCGACGGCGCGCAGAAGCTTCGACCGTTCGTCGAATCCGGTCCTCCGCCAGTCGGCGAAGGCGGACTCCGCGCGGTCCAGCGTGCGCTCGATCTCGGCGGGGCCCGCCGCCGGGACCTCGCGAATCAGCTCGCCGGTCGACGGGTCGGTCGCGGTCAGCATCGTCGTCATGGCAGCACCTCCGCCTCGGTCGTCTCCTGCAGCGCCGCGCCGTCTCCGGTCGGGCCCTCGTGCACGGTGAAGTCCTCGTCGAGCGTGAAGAAGGACTCGCAGCCGTCCTCCGTGATCCGGATCGTGTCCGAGATGCCCACGGTCTTGTCGCCGTCCACGCCCCACATCCAGGGGATCAGGTGGAAAGTCATGCCCGGCTCCAGCGCCGTGAAGTCCCCGGGGTTGAGGCTGAGGATGTAGCCCTCGTCCCAGGACGGCGGGAAGGCGATGCCGATCGAGTATCCGGACCGCGTGACCAGCCGCGCTCCCACCGTGTTGTCGGAGATGATCCGGCGTACCAGGGAGTCCGCATCGGAGACCGTCATACCCGGGCGCATCAGCGATTTCAGTTCGGCGAGGGCCAGTTTCATCCGGTCCTGCGCCTCGCGCATGGTCGGTGAGAGCTCGCCGTTGACGGCGGTGCGCATGAGCGCGGTGTGGTAGCGGCGGTAGCAGCCACCCACCTCGAGGAAGACGTGCTCGCCCGGCTCGATGGTCCGGCCCTCCCACGTCGCGTGGCCGATCATCGACCGCGGCCCGGAGGCGACGTAGGGCATGACCGCCGGGAATTCGCCGCCGGCCCGGAACATCGCGGCGCTGATCGCCGCCGCGACGTCGTTCTCGGTGTTGCCGGGCACCGCTGCCTCGAGACCGGCGGCCATGCCGATCTCCGCGGCGCGGGCGGCCCGGCGCATGACCTCGATCTCGACATCCGACTTCGTCGCCCGACCCGCCTCGACGATGCCGAAGCAGTCCATCAGCACGCCCTGCTGGAAGGAGGTGTGCACCCGGTCCTGCTGATACGCGGGGAAGAAGTAGCTGTTGCGTTCGTAGCCGACACGTTTCGTCCCGAGCCCGCCCTCCTTGAGGGTGAGCACCAGTTCCTGGATCGCGTCACCGGTGTCCGGGTACGGACGAGTGCGCTCGACCCAGGTCCGCGCGATGACATTGGACTCCTCCATGGCACGGGTGATCATCACCGGTTCATCGTCGAGCGGAACGACCAGCGCCTGGAAGAAGGAGTAGCCCGTGGTCTGGTAGTCCGTGAGGTACATCAGGTTCTCGGGATCGGTGATCACCACGGCGTCGAGCCCGCGTCTGTCCATCCGCTCCCGCAGCTCGCCGAGGCGGCGCTCGTACTCGGCGGGCGGGAAGGTCATGTCGTCACGCTGCCTCATCGGGCCACCTCCGCCACCGCCCGCTCGAGCACGTCCAGGCCCTCGGCCAGATCCTCCTCGGGGATCGTCAGCGGCGGAATGAGTTTCAACACCCGCCCGCCGCTGCCGCACGGCCCGATGAGCAGGCCCACGTCGAAACAGGCCTTCTGCACGGCCTTGGCGAAGGCACCGTCACCGGTGTCGAGCGCCTGCATCATGCCCTTGCCGCGCACCTCCCAGTCCCGGTCCGGGTGGGCGGCGGCGATCGCGGCGAGCCGCTCTGCCATCATCCCGCCCTTCGCGCGGACCGCGCTCATCAGCTCGTCGTCGGCGAAGTAGTCCAAGGCGACGGTGCCCGCCACCATCGACAGGCCCTGCCCGCGGAACGTGCCGGTGTGCGCGCCGGGGGACCAGTGCGCGTCGACCGCGGGCTTGTTGAGGTTCATGGCGATCGGCGTGCCGTAGCCGCCGAGGCCCTTGGCGAGGGTGATGACGTCGGGGTCGAGGCCGTAGCCGTCGAAGCTGAAGTAGCTGCCGGTGCGGCCGCAGCCGGCCTGGATGTCGTCGATGATGAAGAGCGCGCCGGTCTCGCGCGCGAGGTCCTGCACCGCGTGCAACCAGTCGGGGCTCGCGACGTTCACGCCGCCCTCGGCCTGCACGGCCTCGACGAGGAAGGCGGCGGGCGGAGTGTGTCCGCTGGACGGATCCGCCAGTGCGGCAGCGTAGTCGGACAATGCGTCCTTACCGCCGGGAGCGGTCTCGAAGGGCAGGCGCACCACGTCGCGCAGGGGCACCCCGGCCCACTGCCGGAAGGCCTCGTTGGCGGTGGCCGCCAACGCCCCCAGCGTCATGCCGTGGAAACCGTGGCTGAAGGCCACCACCTCACGGCGGCCGGTCGCCAGCCGCGCGAGCTTGAGCGCCGCCTCCACGGCGTTCGTGCCGGTGGGGCCGGTGAACTGCATGCGGTGATCCATGCCCCGCGGCGCGAGGATCACGTCGCGGAAGCGGGTGAGGAAGTCGCGCTTGGTGGTGGTGTAGGTGTCGAGGCTGTGGGCGACGCCGTCCGACTCGAGGAAATCGATCATGGCGCGCTTCATGTTCGGGTTGTTGTGCCCGAAATTGAGGACGCCGGCGCCCGCGAAGAAGTCGATGTAGCTCCTCCCCGCTTCGTCCACCTGCCGGGCGTTGGAGGCGGAGGCGAAGACCGTGGGGAAGTTCCGGCAGTAGCCGCGGACTTCCGATTCCCAGTTCTCGAAGACAGCAGTATCCATGCGAATCCCTTTCGTTCCGTGCAGATCTCTTCCGGTCAAGGCGGCTCCGGCGCCCCCGCGAGACCCACCAGCAGGCGCGCGGCGGGGTCGAGCAGGGCATCGTCGAAGTCGTAGTCGGCGCTGTGCAGGGGCGCGGTGGTTCCGGAGCCGAGTAGGGCGAAGGCACCCGGGATCCGCTGCAGGTAATAGCTGAAATCCTCCGAGGCGAGGACCGGCGTCCCGACGGGGGACTCCGGCCATCGGGATCCGAACACGGCCCCGAGGCGGTCCCGCAGTTCGGCCGCAGGGCCAGGGTGGTTGACGGTGGCGCCGTACCGCACCGTCGTCCTGACCTCGGCACGCACACCGTGGGCTTGTGCTGTGGCGCCGGCGATCTCGTCGATCAGAACGAAGACTCGAGCACGGGCCTCGTCGTCGGCGGCGCGGACGCTGCCGCCGAGCGAGGCGGTGCCGGGCGTGACGGTGGCGGCACTCTCGGCGCGCAGGCTCGTCACGGCGACGACGGTGGCCCGCTGCGGCGAGGTCCTCCGGGCGACGATCTGCTGCAGCGCCACGACGACCGCCGCAGCCGCGAGCACGGGGTCGCGGGTGGCCTCGGGTTGCGAGGCGTGGCCGCCGCGGCCGATCAGTTCGACCTCGAAGGTGCCGTTCGCCGACATCACGGCACCGTCGGGACACAGCGCGCGGCCGAACGGCAGGCCCGGCCAGTTGTGCCAGCCGAAGACGACGTCCACGCCGTCGAGGGCACCGTCGTCGATCATCCCGCGCGCTCCGTGCCCGCCCTCCTCGGCCGGCTGGAACAGCAGTGTGACCGGTCCGGGCAGCCCGGCCTCGTGCGCGTGGAGCCAGCGCGCCGCCGCGAGCAGTGCGGCGGTGTGCCCGTCGTGCCCGCAGGCGTGCATGACGCCCTCGGTCTCCGAGGCGTACGGCAGGCCGGTGGCCTCGGGGATCGGCATGGCGTCGAGGTCGGCGCGCAACGCCACATGCCGGCCCGGCGCGTCCGGGGCGAGGCGGACGACGGTGCCCGTGCCCGCGCACGGCCGCCACGCCAAGCCGATCGCGTCGAGTTCGGCGCGCACGGTCGCGGCGGTGGCGTTCTCCGCCCAGGCGAGCTCGGGGCGGCGATGGAGTTCGCGTCTCAGTTCGGTGGCCCGGGCAACGGTTTCGACCCAAGGATCGTTCATCGGACCTCCTCGGATCGGGTGTCCGTTTCGGTCTCCTTCAACGTACCGCGATCCGACGACCTGCGCGCGGCCGTCGTCCGAACGGCGGATCCGCGCCCGCCCGGTGTGACGACGGCGAGGTCACAGCGGCTTCAAGCTCAGCCCCGACTCAGGTTGGGCGCGGTAATCTGATGGGCGATGTCCGAGACAACTCTTCCCTATCTGCCCATCTCGACGCGCAAGCTGATGGGGTGGTCACGCACCACCCCGATCGAGGGGCACGTGCTGTCCACCCCCGACGTGGACCAGATCGCCAAGGCCGTCGCCATCGTGGCGGACGCCGAGGCCGATAAGCCCGCCTACCTGCGTCGCGGCGTGATCGCGCGCGGGCTGGGCCGCTCGTACAACGAGTCGGCGCAGAACTCCGGCGGCCTCACGATCGACATGACGCCGCTGAGCGCCATCCACGACATCGACGCGGAGGCCGCGACGGTCGACGTGGACGCCGGTGTCGATCTCGACACGCTGATGAAGGCGGCCCTGCCCTACGGCCTGTGGGTGCCCGTGCTCCCCGGCACGCGGCAGGTCACCGTCGGCGGCGCGATCGCGCACGACATCCACGGTAAGAACCACCACAGCGCGGGCAGCTTCGGCAACCACGTGATCGAGCTGCAGCTGCTGGTCGCGGACGGCCGGGTCCTCACCCTGACGCCGAACGGCAGCGGGGACGATCCGAAGGGCGAGCTGTTCTGGGCCACCGTCGGTGGTATCGGATTGACCGGCATCATCCTGCGGGCGTCGATCCAGATGCAGCGCACCGAGACCGCGTACTTCCTCGCGGACACCCGGCACACCACGAATCTCGACGAGACCATCCAGCTGCACCTGGACGGCTTCGAGGACGGCTACGAGTACGCGTCCGGCTGGTTCGACGCGGTCTCGAAGAAGAAGCTCGGCCGGTTCACCGGCTCCCGCGGCAGCCTGGCCCGGCTCGAGGACCTTCCCGATCATCTGGCGAAGGACCCGCTGAAGTTCGATGCCCCCACGCTGATCACGTTCCCGGACATCTTCCCGAACAGCCTGGCCAACAAGTTCGACTTCTCCCTGGTCGGCGAGGCCTACTACCGGATGGGGGCCAAGGACTCGGACAACAAGATCAAGAACCTCACGCAGTTCTACCACCCGCTCGACCTGTTCGGTGAGTGGAACAGGGCGTACGGCAGCAAGGGCTTCCTGCAGTACCAGTTCATCGTGCCGATGGGCAACGAGGACGAGTTCAAGCGGATCATCCGAGATGTCCAGGCGTCGGGCCACGTGAGCTTCCTCAACGTGATCAAGCTGTTCGGCGACGGTAATAAGGCCCCGCTGTCCTTCCCCTTCAAGGGCTGGAACGTGTGCCTGGACTTCCCCATCAAGAAGGGGCTGCACGAGTTCGTGACCGAGCTCGACAAGCGCGTCTTCGCCATGGGTGGCCGCCTGTACACCGCGAAGGACTCGCGCACCACCGCGGCGATGTTCCACGCCATGTATCCGCGGGTCGACGAGTGGATCGCCACCCGCCGCCGGATCGACCCCACGGGCGTCTTCATGTCCGACATGGGCCGCCGCCTCGAACTCGCCTAAGCCACCGACTCAAGGAACGAAGAGACCATGAAGAACGCCGTCGGCGTCCCCCAGTCCCTGCTGCTGCTCGGCGGCACCTCCGAGATCGGCCTGTCGATCATCGAGGAGTACCTGAGCAAGGCGCCGATGCGCGTCGTGCTCGCCGCGCTGCCGAACGATCCGCTGCGCGAACAGGCCGTCGCCCAGGTCACGGCCGCCGGCGCCACGTCGGTCGAGGTCGTCGACTTCGACGCGACCGATTTCGACGGGCACGAGAAGACCATTGACGCCGCCTTCGCGGGCGGCGACATCGACGTCGCGATCGTGGCCTTCGCCCTCGACTTCGACGCCGAGGAGCTGTGGCAGAACCAGCGCAAGGCGGTGCTCCTGGCGCAGGTCAACTACACCGGCGCCGTCTCCGTCGGCGTGCTGCTCGGCCAGAAGATCAAGGAGCAGGGCCACGGCCAGATCATCGCGATGAGCTCGGTGGCCGGCCTGCGCCCGCGCCGCAGCAACTTCGTCTACGGCTCCTCGAAGGCCGGTTTCGACGGCTTCTACCTCAACCTGGGCCAGGCACTGGAGCCCTTCGGCGGTTCCGTGCTCGTGGTCCGGCCGGGCATGGTGCGCACCAAGTTCTCCGCGCACGTCAAGGAGGCCCCGCTGACGATCGACAAGGACGTCATCGGCACGCTCGCCGTCGATGCCGCGATCAAGGGCAAGTCGCTGGTCTACGCCCCCGCGCCGTGGGGCTTCGTGAGCTTCGGCCTGAAGAACATCCCCCAGCCGATTTTCCGTAAGCTGCCGATCTAGCACCGACGTGGCCGTGCTCGAACCATCCCATCTAGTCTGGCCCGCGTGACTGACACGCCTACCGTCGACGCATCCGAGGTCCCCGGAAGGGCTCGGGAGTCGGTCCTCGACATCGCCGCCGCCGTGATCGTGGCGGCAGCGGTCGGCGTCGTCGGGTGGCTCGCGATCAGCACCGTCGAGTGGCCCGCGTACAGCAGCTCCAACGTCACGCGCGCGTTCGCGACCGTCTTCCAGGTGGTCGCGGTCGCGGGGCTCGTCGGGTGCGCGGTCCTCCTGTCGCGTGCCGTTCCGGGCTGGCTGGCACGTATCGCCCGGCTTCTCTCCTTCGCGACGGTGGCGGGCTTCGTCACCGTCACCCTCGGACTGCCGCTCGGGGGCACGAAGCTCTACCTCGGCGGCATCTCCGTCGACCAGCAGTTCCGCACGGAGTACCTGACCCGGTTCACGTCCTCCCCGCGGCTGGCGGACATGACCTATATCGACATGCCGCCGCTGTACTCCCCCGGCTGGTTCTGGCTGGGCGGCCGGTTCGCGAAGCTCTCCGGTATGGCGGGCTGGGAGGCCTTCCAGCCCTGGTCGATCATCTCCCTCGCCGTGGCCGCGGCGGTCGCGCTGGCCCTGTGGTTCGCCGTCGTCTCGCCGGCGCGAGCGATCGCCGCGACTCTCGCCACCACCGTCGCGATGCTGCTCTACGGCTCCGCCGAACCCTACGGCGCTGCGGTGGCGATCGTGTTGCCACCGGTGCTCATCGTCGCCTGGAGTGCCATCCTCCGCGGCCACCGCGGCGCGATCGCCCTCGTCGGCGGGTATCTCGGTGTGGCCGTGTGGTTCTACACCCTGTATCTGGGCGTCGCCGCCCTCATCGTCGTTCTCATGGGCGTGGTCGCCCTGGCCGCGACGTGGTTGCGCGAGCGCAGGTTCGAATGGCGGTACCCGGTCCGGGTGGCGGTGATCGGCGTGATCGCCATTGTGATCGGCGTTCCCGCCTACGGTCCCTTCCTGCTGCGCGCCGCCCGTGACGGCACCGACGCCAAGGGCTCCGCGTTCCACTACCTGCCCGAGCAGGGTTCCGTGCTGCCGATGCCGATGCTGCACTTCTCCCTGCTCGGTGCCATCGGCCTGATCGGCATCGTCTGGGTCCTGGTGAAGGCCCGCACCTTCCGGTCCGCACAGGCCCTGGGGATCGGCATCGCCGGCTCCTACCTGTGGGCGCTGCTGTCGATGGTCGTCTCGCCCGCGGGTACCACGCTCCTCGGCTTCCGCACGGAGCCGGTTCTACACATCCTGCTCGCCGCCGCGGGCGCGCTCGGTGCCGTGGCCATGGTCGGCGCGCTCGGCGACGGCTATCCCCGCTACCGCGACGCCGGTGTGATGCTCGGCGCACTCGCCTCGATCGCTGTGGCACAGACGATCCCCGCGCAGCTCGCCGGGGAGATCGCCGTCGCCTACTCCGATACCGACGGTGCGGGTCAGCGCGGCGACCGGCGCCCCGCGGGCGCGGAATCGTCGTACAGGGACGTCGACGCCGCGATCCTCGCCGCCACCGGCAAGCCGCGGACCGACACCGTCGTGCTCACCGCCGACTACGGCTTCCTCGCGGTCTACCCCTACTGGGGCTTCCAGAACCTCACGTCGAACTACGCGAACCCCCTGGCGCACTTCACCGCCCGGTCCGCGGCGATCGAGTCGTGGGCGAAGCTCGAGAGCCCCGACGAGCTGATCAAGGCCCTCGACGAGACCCCCTGGCGCGCCCCGGACGCGTTCGTCTTCCGGCGCTCCGCCGACGGTCTGTCGCTGCGCCTCGCCGAGGACGTCTACCCGAACGACCCGAACGTGCGCCGGTACACCGTCGTCTTCCCCGAGAAGCTCTTCGAGGACCCCCGATTCGCCGTCACCGAGACGGGCCCGTTCGTCGTGATCGTGAGGAAGTGACCGTGTCCCTCACCCGTTCCCTGCAGGATCTCCTGCAGCGCCGCAGCCTCCTGCCCGCGCCCCTCGACGCAGCGCTCGCCGGACGGGGCCGGCCGGTGCGCGGCCTGCGGATCGTGGTGACCGGCGCATCGTCGGGAATCGGTCGCGAGGCCGCACTGCAACTGGCCGAGCGCGGCGCCCACGTGATCGCCGTGGCGCGGCGCCAGCACGAGCTCGAGGAACTGTGCGCCCTGACCGGCGGCGAGTACCGCGTCTGCGACCTTACGGACACCTCCTCGATCGCGGGGCTGCTCGCCGGCCTCGGTGAGGTCGACGTACTGGTCAACAACGCCGGGCACTCGATCCGGCGGACCATCGCCGACTCCACCGATCGGCTGCACGACTACCAGCGCACGATGAACCTCAACTACTTCGCGGCCGTACAGCTCACGTTGGGCGTACTGCCGGGGATGATCGACCGTGGGCGCGGACAGATCGTCAACGTCTGCACCTGGGGCCTGCTCGCCAACACCTTCCCGAAGTTCTCCGCGTACGCGGCATCGAAGAATGCGCTCGCGATCTTCGGGCGCAGCCTGAACGCCGAGCGGCCGCACCCCGGCGTGTGCGCGACCAACGTCTACTACCCGCTCGTGCGGACAGAGATGATCGCCCCGACGGCCGAGTACGCGGGCGCCTCCGCACTCGAGCCCGACGAGGCAGGCCGCTGGATCGTGCGGGCCGTCACGCACCAGCCCGTCGAGGTCTCGCCCGCGGCGCTGCGCGCACTGCTGCCCGTCGTCGATCTGCTCTCGCCCGCCACGTCCGATCGCACGATCTCGTCGCTGACCTGAGGCGAACCCGCGCTGACCGCGGCAGTGCACGAACCGCGATGCCGCCTTTGGTGTGCCTCACCTAATTCGAGGGGTACGCTACGTCGCGTGATGACACGACCCTTCGCTCGCCGACTCGCGCCCGCGGTAGTCCTGCTGGCCGCCACCGTCGGCATCAGCTCCTGCTCCGACTCCGGCGACGACGGCCGCACCCCCGGCAACACCGCGGTCGCCACCGGCGGCGAACGCTTCGGCACCGCCGACGTCGAGACCGCGAAGCTCGGCACCGACGCCGCGCCCGGCGTCTTCCCCCGGACGATCAAGCACGCGCGCGGCGTCACCGAGATCCCGAAGAAGCCGGAGCGCGTCGTCGTCCTCGACAGCGGCGAGCTGGACTCCGTGATCAGTCTGGGCATCAAGCCCGTCGGCATCGTGGTCACCGACGGCGCGAGCCCCGTCCCGACCTACCTCGCCGACAAGGTGCAGGGCGTCGAGACCGTCGGTAAGAACACGACGCTCAACCTCGAGGCCATCGCCAAGCTCAAGCCCGACCTGATCCTCGGCAGCCAACTGCGCGTGGACAAGCAGTACGACAAGCTCGCCGCGATCGCGCCCACCGTCTTCTCCATCCGTCCCGGCTTCCCGTGGAAGGAGAACTTCCGCCTCATCGGCGCGGCCGTCGGCGAGGAGCAGAAGGCGACCGACGCCCTGAACGCGTACGCCGACAACGCCAAGGCCCTCGGCGCGAAGTTCACCGGCGCCAAGCCCACGATCTCCCTCGTCCGGTTCATGCCCGGCAAGATTCGGCTGTACGGCAACAAGTCGCTGATCGGGGTGATCCTGCAGGACGCGGGCCTGCCGCGCGCCGGTAAGCAGGGCGTCGACGAGCTGGCCACCGAGATCTCGCTGGAGAACCTCTCCCAGGCCGACGGTGACTACATCTTCTACTCCAGCTACGGCAAGCCCGAGAACACCGGCGAGACCGCGGCGCTGGCCAATCCGGCGTGGTCGCAGCTGCGCGGCGTGCAGCAGGGCAAGGCCTTCCGGGTGGACGACGACATCTGGTACCTGGGCCTCGGCCCGACCGGTGCGAACCTCGTCGTGCAGCAGCTCGGCGAGTACCTCGCGAAGTAGCTCCTACCCCGCATGCCCGCACGGACGTCGGCTGTGGCGGCGCGCGCCCGCGATCCGCGCAGGCCGTGAGAGCCGCACGCCGCCGGCCGATATCACCTGCGTTGTCAGTGCGTTACCAGGCTCTGAGCTGAGCACGAACTTCCCACGCAATGGCCTGAAGTAGCCGGACTTCTCCGACTACTGTGGATTCTTCCGACCGCATACACCGAGCACTGGCCGGATGAACACAGTCAGGAGATCCTGTGACCCCTCCCCCGGGCTGGTACCCCGATCCAGGCGACCAGTCCGCCGTCCGCTACTGGGACGGTGGGCAGTGGACGTCACATTCCGCACCGGCCGCGCGACCGCAGCGGCCCGTCGCGCCGGTCCATTCAGCGGTGCCCGGCACCTCCGTCAACCACGCGTCTGGACAGTCGACCCCAGGTTCTCCCGGCGGCGGATTCCTCGGCATCGGTAAGAAGAAGGCGGCCATCGAGGCCGAGAACGCCCACCTGCGAGAGCTGTTGTCGCGCATGGGCGCGGGTGATCTCCCTTCTATCAGCGCCGAACGCTCCCGTCTGTCGACCGAGGTAGTTCGTTTGCGGGAGGAGCTCAGCACTCTCCAGCACCAGGTGATCGCTACCCGCGCCGATCTGATCGAGGCCCAAGACCGTAAGTCACTGCAGTCCTTCGGATTATACGATTTCTACAACCCCGCCCAGGACTCGGTGCAGCTGTCTGTAGCGCTGGACCGGGTCCGCGCAGAGATCAAGTCGATGGTTCGGACGAAGACGGCGATCCTCGCGAGCACCTCCTTCGTCTTCAACAACTCGTCCGCGAAGGGCCGGTCCTTCGTCAACAACATGTCCAAGATCATGCTGCGTGCGTACAACGCCGAGGCCGAGAACTGCATCAAGACTGTCAAGGCGGGCAACCTGTCCACAGCCTTCGCCCGCCTCGACAAGGCCGTCTCCCAGATCGAGCACAACGGCACGATGATCGATCTGCGAGTAAGCCCCCAATACCACGTCCTCCGTAAGCAAGAACTCGAACTGGCTTCCCAGTTTCAGCAGGTCAAACAGGTTGAGAAGGAACTCGAGCGCGAGCGGCGCGCCGAGCTCCGCGAACAGAAGCGCGCTGAGCAGGAGCTCGCACTCGAACGAGAGAAGCTGTTCAAAGAGCGCCAGCACTACGCCAACGCGTTGGAGTCCCTCCTTGCGAAGGGTGATCTCGAAGCGGCTGAACGCATGAGAGCGCTGATGCAGGAAGCCGACGACCGACTCAAGCAGGTCGACTACCGGCTCGCCAACGAGCGAGCCGGGTACGTCTACGTGATCTCCAACGTAGGCGCGTTCGGCGACCGGATGGTCAAGATCGGTATGACTCGCAGGCTCGAACCCTCAGACCGCGTCAAGGAACTCGGAGACGCATCGGTCCCCTTCCGGTTCGACACACACGCACTGTTCTTCTCGACAGATGCGGTCGCGCTCGAAAACACCTTGCACAAAGCATTTTTCGATCGCCGAGTCAACAAGATCAATCCTCGGCGCGAGTTCTTCTACGCAACTCCCGAGGAGGTGCTCGAGGTGCTGCGGCACGAGGTTGCCGAAGTCGTCGAGTTCGTCTCCGTCCCTGCCGCCGAAGAGTTCCGTCTCAGTGGCGGTTCCGTCGCAGCTGAGCCTCTCTAGCCAGGACTACAGCCCACGGGCGGCGAGGGCCTCACCCAACAGGTCCGCGTCCCGGATCAGGCGGACGAGCACCGTCGGGAGGACACGGACCAGGGAGGCGCGCTGTCCGCGCGCCCAAGCCGCCTCGCGGGCCTGCCGGACGACGGCGATCACCGTCGGGATGGAGCGGATCGTCAGCGCGACGAGAAGCTCCACCCGCCAGCCCAGGACGCGCCCGGCGAGAACCGCCAGATCGCTCGCGCGGGTGGTGAAGACCAGCAGGTTGCCCGCGAGCACGCCCACGACGAGCTGCCCGACGGGCCCGACCGCGGCGCGGGCACCGTCGGACACGCCCTGGCTCAGCAGGTAGAAACCGGTGAGCACCACGGCGAAGAGCAACGCCGGGCGTACCGCCCGCCACAGGTGCACCGGCCGCAGCCGCGCGACCGGGAAGAGGGCGGCCACCGTCAGCGCCGCGATCGCGAGCGGCACCGGGCGCGGGAACACCGCGAGGACCGTGACCAGCACCAGCATCGCCACCAGCTTCGCCGGCGCCGGCGCGCGGTGCAGCGGGGACTCGCGCGGCACGTAGCGGCCCAGCATCAGCCGGCCGCCAGCGCGCGGTAGAAGGCGATCGACTCGGCCGGCGGACCGTCGAAGACGACGGCCCCGTCGTCCATCACCAGGACACGGTCGAAATCGTCGAGCATGTCGAGGTGATGCGTCAGGAGGATCACCTGTTGCTCCAACGCCGCGAGCCGATCCCGGACCTTGAGCACGTTACGCAGGTCCAGCAGTGTGGTGGGCTCGTCGCAGACGAGGATCTCCGGGTCCGTGACCAGTACCGACGCGAAGGCGAGCATCTGCTTCTGCCCGGAACTGAGCAGTTGCGCGGGCGCGTCGGCGTGGTCGGCGAGGCCGAACTCCTCGAGCACCGCGGCGACGCGAGCGGTATCGACGGGCTGTCGACGGCCGCGTCCCGGCGGCCGCAGGGACAGCGCGACGTCCTCCGCGGGCGTGGGCATCACGATCTGCGCGGAGGCGTCGGCGAACATGAAGCCCACCCGGCGCCGCACCTCCGAGCGCTTGCGCCGCACGTCCAGGCCCAGGGTCTCGACGGTGCCGCTGTCCGGGACGACGAGGCCGTTGAAGGTCCGCGCGAGGGTCGACTTGCCGGAGCCGTTGGCGCCGATGATCCCGATCCGCCGCTCCGACAGCTCCGCCGTGATGCCGCGGAGGACCGGCCGCTCGTCGTAGGCGTGGTGGACGTCGGCGAGCCGGATCATGCCCGCTTCTCGGAGACTGCCTTCTGGGATGCGACGGTCCGCCGCGCGATGGGCGGGTAGGCCCGCGCCACCATGACCACGACGAGCGAGGTGATGACCACCTTGATCAGGTCACCCGGGACGAACTGGAACCCCAGCGTGAGCTTGGCGAAAAGGCCCGAGCCCGTGCGCCAGCCCAACCACGGCAGGCCGACCGCGTAGACGACGAGCACGAGCCCGATGATGTTGGCCAAGCCGACCGTGAGCGGGTTGGTCCGGCCCCACTTGTCGACGAGCCACCCCGTCACCAGCGCCCCGATGATGCCGCCGACGAGGAACCCGCCCGTCGGGCCGGTCAGGACGGCCAGCCCGCCCCGGCCGCCCGCGCCGATCGGCAGCCCGACGACGATGAGCAGCACGTACAGCGCCACCGAAGCACCGCCCCAGGGGTACCCGAGCAGCGACGCGGCGAGCATGAACCCCAGGGTCTGCAGGGTGATCGGCGCGATTCCGCTGATCGTGACGGTGGGCATCGCGAGCACCGCGGTGAGGGCGGTGAACACGGCGACGAGGGCGAGATCTCGCGGCGTGGCGCGATACGTGGCGGCGTTGAACACGGTTCAAGAAGTAACGGGGCGCTCGGCTAGAGTCAAGTCCGTGGCCATCAACCGCTCCGACGTGCTGACCTCCGCGATCGGCGTCCTCGACCGGTCGGGCCTGCCGGACCTGACGATGCGCCGCGTCGCGGCCGATCTGGGCGTGGCGCCGGGCGCGCTGTACTGGCACATCCCCAACAAGCAGTCGCTACTGGCCGGGATCGCCGACACCATCCTCGCCGACCCGTCGCTCGCCGCCGCCGCGTCGAAGTCGCGGATGCGCTGGGACCGCCAGCTCACCGGCTACGCCCACGCGTTGCGCAGGGTGCTCCGCAAGCACCGGGACGGGGCCGAGGTGGTCTCGGCCTCCCTCGCCTCGCAACTGGGCGCCAGCAACCTGCATGCGCAGATCGCCGACATCGCCGCATCCGCCGGCGCGGGTCCGGCCGATGCGAACGCCGCCGCACTCACCCTGACCCATTTCGTGGTGGGCTTCACCTTCGAGGAGCAGACCCGCGAAACGATGGCCCGCGCCGGTGCCGCCGCGGGCGAGATCGACGGGACGGCGACCGACCGGGCCTTCGCCGGGGGGGTCGACCTGATCGTGGACGGCCTGCGGGCACGGATCACCCCGTCGGCCTGAGCCCGGTCCGGGCCCCGTCAGGACAGGTCGACGGCGCGATCCACGGCGTAGCGGTATCCGGCGAGCCCGAATCCGGCGATCACCCCGGAGGCGATCGGCGAGACGTAGGAGTGATGCCGGAAGGGCTCGCGGGCGTGCACGTTGGAGATATGCACCTCGATGACCGGAATCTCGGGAATGACCAAGGCGTCGGCGAGTGCCACCGAAGTATGAGTCCACGCTGCCGGATTGATCACGATCGCAGAGAAATTCTTCGCGCGTGCCACATCGTGGATCCAGCCGAGGAGTTCCGATTCATCGTTGGTCTGACGGACCTCCGCCTCCGCACCTCGTTCAGACGCCGCACGACGGCAAATCTCCACTACATCGGCGTAAGAATTGTCCCCGTAGACCTCCGGCTGGCGCACACCCAGCATGTTAAGGTTCGGTCCGTTCAGCACGAGAATACGAGGCGACATGAGTTCAGAATAGCGTCGTGCGCGACACTGGAAATAGGATGCATGGTCCGCGCAGTACGCATGACCGCGCGGGATCATGTAATCTTCTCAATATTCGCAATCTGGAAGGGAGGCCCTCATGACGACGTTCGCGGCCAAACTGAATCGCCTTTTCGAAGTCGTGCATCCCGCTGATCGGGGACCGTACACCTCTTCGGAGTTCTGCAGGATGGTCGAGGAGGGCGGCGGCAAGCTGTCCGTCCCCTATCTGTCACAGCTGCGTTCGGGCCGGAGCTCGCGCCCCGCCTACGACATGGTGGCGTCGATCGCCCAGACCTTCGGGGTCCGCGCGGAGTACTTCTCCGATCCGCTGTACGAGCGTGAGGTCCTCGCCGACCTCGAGCTGACGCGCGAGCTGCGCGAGTCGGGCATGCTCGAGATGGCGCGCCGCTCGACCAAGCTGTCTGCGGACCGTCGGGCCGCACTCGCCGGGCTCCTCGCCGAGCTCGAAGAGGAGGACAACAAGGAGAACACGGCGTAGGGTCCCGCTCCGCGGCGGGCCGAAGCCGACCCCGGCACGGCCCGCCCGACCCCATGGCCCCGGACTCAGTGCGCCCGGAGCCCCGTGCGCCCGGAGAACTCAGTGCACCCGCTCCAGCAGGGGCGACGGCATGTGCTGGGCGCTCTTCGTCACCGCGGCCGCCCAACGCGCGGCACGCCAGTCCGGCGGCGGCTCCAAGTCGAGTGCGTGCACTGAGCTGTACGGGGCGGTGCGGTCGAGCCACCGTGCCACCGCAGCCGCTCGCTCCGCGGGCGAGACATCGCCCAGCCTTCCCGCTCCCGGGCTCGCCAGCATCGCCCAGCCGTCGAGGACGACGACCGCGCGAGCCTCCGTGGTCTCCACCCATCCCCCGGCCCGGGACACCCCGGCCTGCAGATCGGGGAAGACCGTCGTGACCTGCTCGTACGCCTCCCGGAACTGCAGCCATTCCCGCGCCGCCCGGAGGATCGACGTCAACCACGCCGCCATCAGCACCAGCGTCCAGCACGCGAACGCGGTGTCCAGCACGAGCCGGTTCACGCGGAGCACCCAGACGCTGACCTGCCACATCTGCATCAGCACACCACCGGCGACGACGTTTCCGACCGCCACGATCGCCAGCAGGAGGCCGCCGGCCGCCAGCATGCGCAGCTGCGTGCGGTGCACCCGGCTACGCCGCGACGCCCGCCACGAGGCCAGCGCCACGATCGACGCGGTCATCCCCAGGCAGCTGTAGACCAAGGCCGTCTCGACCGCGAGCCGGACGGTGGCGTCGAGGCGGCTCCCGTCCCGATCGCCGAGCCCGCCCATCACCGCGATCGTCACCACGACGAGGACGAGCGGGAGGGACCACACCAGCAACCGGCGGCGCGTCAGCCTCCCATCCAGCGCGAAAGCGGAGACCAGGGCGCCGAAACAGCCCACGAGGAGCAGGATCCGTTCGACGGTCACGACCTCGCTCTCGGGCATCCCGGCCTTCGCCAGGAGGCACAGAGACCACGGCGTGTCGATGGATACCATCACCGCGAGCGCCAGAGCGGTCAACAACGCGCCCCTGGCCGGCGCGTTGCGGTTGGTACGCCATCGGATGAATCGTTCCAGGGCGCCGAGCCAGAGGATCGGCACGACGAGCGTCGCGATCATCCGAGCAGTTCGTCGACCACCGAGTCGACCCGGGTGTTCGTGTGTCCCGCCCGCACGAGGCGAACGAGGAGCGTCGCGAAGGATTCGGCCTCCCGCTCGCAGCGCGCCGCTCTCCGACTGTCGGGATCGGAGGAACAGCCCTGCTCGTGCCCGAGGACGAGATGGCCCAACTCGTGTGCGAGGGTCTGCTCGAAGGTGGCGACGCCGAAGGAGACCACCAGCAGGTCCCGTTCGACCGAGCGCAGCCACATCCCGAAGACCCCGACGGGCAGCCGCATGCGTTGGACGTCGATCCGTCGGCCGAGATGAACGGCGTACGCCGCGACCACCTCGGCGACTGTGCCGGGCCCCGAACCGGACAGCGGGGTCACCGCCGCTACGACGGCACGCACCGCGCTCGTCGGCCGGTCGGATCCCCTCATGCCGGAAACAATACGTCTGTTCGCCGGCCGTTCATACACCAAGCGGTCCGCAGTCCGGGTTCGTCGGGGTTCGGGCAGGTCGCGACGTCTAGACTCGCGGGGTGCCCGCACCGTCCGCCGCTGCCCGCGCAGCCCGCACCACGGCCCGGACCGCCGCACTGACCGGCGTGCTCGGGGTGCTGTTCGCGCTGCTCACACCCTTCATGCCGGTCAAGCAGACGACCGCGGCGCTCGACTGGCCGCAGCGGGGTTCCCTCGAGGCGGTCACCGCACCGCTGATCTCGTACGTACCCGACCGGATCGACGTCGCGATCCCGTGTTCCGCCGTCACCGACCTCCCCGGGGGCACCGGGACCCTCGTCGCGACGGGGCCCATCGGCTCGCCCGATACGATCCGCCGCGGCCTGACGATCGGCGTGACGACGCTGCCCGACCAGCGCCGCATGCTCGAGGTCGTGGTCCGCAACACGCCGCTGCTCACGGTCGACGTCGCCGCGCTCGCCGCCCCGGGCTGTCGCGCGATCACCTTCTCCGGCGACGCGAAGACGGTGAAGGCCGAGATCACGGGCGTGTCCTCACCGGACGGCAAGGCCCTCACCGGCGGCAAGAACAACGGCTTCGACTACCGCCCGCAAGTCGTCGGCGTGTTCTCGGACCTGCACGGCCCCGTCACGGACAGCACGCGGATCGAGTTCCGCGCGGACATCGACACCCGCTATTCGACGGTGCCGGCCGCCGCCCGGTGGGTCGTCATCGTCCTGGCCCTCGCGCTGATCCTGGCGAGCCTCGTCACCCTGCACCGCCTCGACGCCGCCGCCGACGGCCGGCGGCACCGTCGGATCCTGCCCGAGGGCTGGTGGCGCCCGACGAAGCTGGACAGCACCGTCATCGCCCTCCTGGTCGCCTGGCACGTGATCGGCGCGAACACCTCCGACGACGGCTACATCCTCACCATGGCGCGCACGGCGGAGGCGGCGGGGTACACGGCGAACTACTACCGCTGGTACGGCGCCCCGGAGACGCCCTTCGGCTGGTACTACCAGGCCTTCGCGTGGCTCTCGCACGTCTCGACGGCGAGCCCGTGGGTGCGTTTGCCCGCCCTGATCTGCGGGATCGCGACGTGGCTCATCATCAGCCGGGAGGTGGTCCCGCGCCTGGGCCGCGCCGCGCGATCGCGGTTCGCGCTGTGGGCCGCGGCCGGGGTCTTCCTGGTGTACTGGTTCGCCTTCAACAACGGCCTGCGCCCCGAACCGGTGATCGCGCTGGGCGCGTTGCTCACCTGGTGCTCGGTGGAACGCGCCATCGCCACCGGGCGGGTCCTCCCCTTCGCGGCCGCGGCCGTCTTCGCGGGCTGGACGGTCGCGGCCGGACCGACGGGCGTGATGACGGTGGCCGCGCTGCTGGCCGGGGTGCGCCCCGTCGGACGCCGGATCCTGTCGCTGGCCCGGAGCGGGAGCGCCGGCTTCCGGCTCACCGTCGCCGCGTACGTCGCTCCGGTGCTGGCGGCGGGCGTGCTGCTGGTGCCGATCATCTTCTCCAAACTGACCGCGTCCGCCTTCGTCGCGAAGACGCTCATGCAGTCCGATGTCGGCACCGTCGTCGACACCAAGAAGTGGTACAACGAGATCGACCGGTACTCGGCGCTGTTCACCTTCACCGCCGACGGCGGCGTCGCCCGGCGGTTCGCCGTGATCATCACCTTCGCCTGCCTCCTGCTCGCCGGCGCGGTGCTGCTGCGCAAGAGCCGGATCCCGGGCGCGAGCCTCGGCCCCAGCCGCCGCCTCGTGGCCGTCACCCTGGGCGGCCTGCTCATGCTCATGTTCACCCCCACCAAGTGGACGCACCAGTTCGGCGCCTTCGCCGGCCTCGCGGGGGCGCTCGCGGCGCTGACGGCGATCGCGCTCGGTCCGGCCGCGCTGCGCAGCGCCCGCAACCGCGCGCTCAGCGTCGCCGTGGTCCTCCTGGTGCTCGGCCTGTCCTTCAGCGGCCCGAACGGCTGGTGGTACGCCAGCAACTACGGCGTGCCCTGGGGAGAGTCGACGGTGCTGGCCCTCGGCACGGTCTTCTTCGTCGGGGCCGGCGTCGCGCTACTGGTCGCGGGGTGGCTGCACTTCCACGAGCCCGAGCCCGCCCCGGTGCCCGCGCGGGCGAAGCGGATCGTCGACGTCGTGGGCCGGCAGTCGTCGATCACCTGGGCCGCGTGGGCCGTGATCGTGCTCTGCGTCGGTTCGATGCTCGCGACGACCGGCATCACCCAGTTCTCCTCCTTCTCCAACGGCAAGGCGAACCTGCGCGCGATCGGCGGACACGGCTGCAATCTCGCGGACTACGTACTCACCGAGCCCGATCCCACGTCGGGCCTGCTGCTGCCGCTCGACGGGAACGCCCGCGACGGCCTCGCCGGGCCGGGCACCACCGGCGTCACGCCCGACGGGGTGCCGACCATCATCAACGCCACCACCAGCTCGAACACCGACGACTCGAGCACCTCGCTCGACGCGATGGCGCGGCTGCCCCAGGACACCACGTCGGGCCGCAGGGCGTCGGCCGGTATCAACGGCTCGCACATGCGCCTGCCCTACGGGCTCGATCCCGCACGGACCCCCGTCCTGGGTTCGTACTCGCAGGAGGCGCAGGTCAAGGCGCAGGTGGTCACGAAGTGGTACCCGCTGCCGCCGAAGGCCGCGGACCGCTCACTCATCACCCTGTCGGCGGCCGGCAAGTTCACCGACGACGAGCTCTACCTCGAGTACTCGACGGATGCACCGTCGGCCGGTGCGGAGCCGAAGGTCGCGGGCAAGAAGTCCTTCATCGACATCGGCCCCAAGCCGGCGTGGCGGAACCTGCGCCTGCCGCGCACGGACCTGCCGGCGGACGCGACGGCGATCCGTGTGGTCGCGATCGACGACGACCTGGCGATCGATCACTGGCTGGCCGTCACGCCGCCGCGGGTATCGAAGCTGGTCACCGCCCAGGAGCTGATCGGGTCCACCGAGCCCGTACTCCTGGACTGGACCTCGGGCCTGGCCTTCCCGTGCCAGCGGCCGTTCAGCCACGACGACGGCGTCGCTGAGGTCCCGCTGTGGCGGATCACGCCGGACCAGAACCTCTCGCCGGTGACCACCGAATGGGAGGGCACGCTCGGCGGCGGTCCCCTGGGTTGGACCCAGATGCTGCTGCAGCAGGAGAAGGTCCCCGGCTACCTGCGGGGCGATCTCGGACAGGACTTCGGCGACGTGATGCGGCTGCTGCCGTACTCCCCGGCGCGCGCGGCGGATCTCACGCGGGGTACCCGCGTCGTCTGGGGCACGCATGTCGAGGCACCGATCCGCAAGGACCGGACCGATTCCTGACCGCCTTTTCTGACCTGCGGCATCACGCGCACTGAGAATCCCCTTAACCGACGGCGCTCCGCCGGACGGCGAATCGGTTCTCACAGCCGGTTCGCATACCATGAGCACCCGTGTCCGTGCCTACGTCCAGCTCCGCCCAGGAGCCCGCGCCGCAGCGGCGCGCCGGTGGCGATGCTCCGCGAGCCGCGAGCGATCCGAAGCGCGGTACCGCCGTCGCTCGCCTCGCCGCGGTCCTCGCCGGGGTCGTCGGCCTCCTGCTCTGCCTGCTGACTCCGCTCCTGCCCGTCCAGCAGAACACCGCCTCGATCGACTGGCCGCAGCTGCGCCCCGGGGCGCAGAGTGCGGAGGTCACCGCGTCCCTCGTCGCGCAGTCACCCGCCGACCTCACGGCGACGGTGCCGTGCTCGGCCATCGCCCGCGCCGCGGCATCGGGCGGCACGGTCCTCTCGACGCTTCCGGCCGGCTCGGGCGCCGCCCGCGAGCTGGGGCTGGGCGTCGTCGTCGGGGCGCCCGGACCGGGCCAGACGGTGACCGTCTCGTCGCGGAACACCGTCATCGCCGCGGCACCGGTCGATCGGCTGCGGGGCTGCTCGCAACTGCGGCTGTGGTCGAATCCCACGGGAGTGGGCGCCCGCTTCGAGGGCACCGACGTGGCGGGCACGACCACGACTGAGAACCGCCCCGTCATGGGCGGTGTCTTCACCACGCTCAGCGCCTCCGAGGTGGCCGCCGCCGGCCCCGGCCTGCGACTGCACGCCGACCTCGACACGCGCTTCGAGCTCTCCCCCTCGCCGCTCAAGGCCGCCGCGATGGGCCTCGGCCTGTTCGCCGTGCTCGTCTCCCTCGTCGCGCTGTGGCTACTGGACCGGAACTTCGGCCACCACCGCCGGACCCCGCGCCGCACGGTCGGCCAGCTCCTACGCCCCCGCCTCGTCGACGTCGCGGTGCTCGGCGGCCTGGCCCTGTGGACCGTTCTCGGCGCGGGCGGCTCCGACGACGGCTACATCCTGTCGATGGGCAAGGTCGCGCCCGAGGCCGGGTACACGGCGAACTACTACCGCTTCTTCGGCGCCCCCGAGGCCCCGTTCGACTGGTACTACACGTTCCTCTCGCACTGGGGCTCGGTCAGCGCGAACGCGCTCTGGATGCGCCTGCCGATGCTCGCCGCCGGCGCCGCGGTGTGGCTGCTGCTCAGCCGGGTCCTGCTGCCCCGCCTCGGGCCGGGCATCCGCCGCTATCCGCTCGCGGTCTGGGCCGCCGGCGCGATGCTGCTGGCGTTCTGGTTCCCGCTCGCCTCCGGGCTGCGCTCGGAACCGATCATCGTGCTCGGCACGATCGTCACCTGGGCCGCGGTGGAGCGGGCCGTCGCGACCCATCGCGCCCTTCCCGCGGCCGTCGCGGCGCTGGCCGCGGGCATGACGCTGGGCCTCGCGCCGCAGGGCGTGATAGCGGCGGCGCTGCTGCTCTCCTCGTCCGCGGCCGTGCTCCGCGTGCTCGTCGCGCGGCGGCACGAGGCCGGGCTCGCCGCCCTGGTCCTGCCGGTGCTGGCCGCAGCCGCCGTGATCGTGCCGATCGCCTTCCGCGACCAGTCGCTCGCGTCCGTGGCCGAGGCGATCCGGATCCGCCTCGAGGTGGGACCCGCCGCGCCGTGGACGCAGGAGTACCTGCGCTTCTTCTTCCTCACGGTGGAGACCACCGACGGCTCGCTGGTCCGCCGCGTGCCCGTCTACCTGTTCACGATGTGCCTGTTCGTGGCGCTGTTCATGATGCTCCGCGGCCGCCGGATCCCCCGGATCGCCCCGGGCCCCGTGTGGCGGCTGGTGGGCGCGGTCTTCATCGCCGCAGCCCTGCTCACGCTCACGCCCACCAAGTGGACGGTGCACTTCGGCGTGTACGCCGGGCTCGCCGCCGCGCTGGCCGCGGTGACGACGGTGGCCGTCGTCGAGGCCGCCCGCACCTCGATCCGGAACTTCACCTTCTTCCTGACCGGGATGCTCTTCGCGCTCGCCGCCGCCTTCGCCGGCTTCAACCTGTGGTCCTGGCCCTACCTCTGGGGAGTGCCGTGGTTCGACCGGGCGCCGGAGGTCGCGGGCATCACCTTCAGCAAGGCCTTCCTGATCCTGGCCGGGCTGGCCGGTGCGCTCGCCGCGTGGCAGCACTTCCGGCTCGACTTCCGGGGCCGCGGCGAGGGCGGCCTGGTCGAGGACGGCACCGTCGACGACGCCGCGCTCGAGGACACCGAGCTCGCGACCCACACCCGGGCGGACCACGACCAAGCCGTGCGCGACCGGCGCCGGCTGCAGCTGGCCTCCCTGCCGCTCGTGGTCGTCCTCGGCGCGCTGGTACTGGGCGAGGGCGCGATCTTCGCCAAGGCCTACGTCTCCAACCCGGCGACCTACACGGTCGCGAAGGGCAACCTGGACGCGTTGCGCGGCAAGAGCTGCGGCATGGCCCGCTCGGTGCTGGTGGAGACCGATCCCAACGCGGACATGCTCACCTCGGCGGACGGCCGGCCCGCAGCGCAGGCGCTCGTCGGCCCCGGCTCGTTCGGCTTCACGCCCGACGGGATCCCGAACGAGCTCAAGCCGCTGGCCATCAGTTCCGCCCCCGGCCAGATCAACATGGCCTGGCCGATCACGGCACCGTTCACCTCGACCGCGGCGACGGCCGGTACCGGCGGCGGGACGGGGCCGCGCACGATCAACGGCAGCACCGCGGCACTCCCCTTCGGGCTGGACCCCGCGCGCACGCCGGTGGTCGGCTCGTACGGCCAGAACACGGTGCCCGCCGAGCTGTTCAGCGACTGGTACTCGCTGCCGCCGCGTTCGGCGGACCGGCCGCTCGTCGCCTTCGCGGCCTCCGGCGCGATCTCCTCGGTCGGCCCGACCGGCAAGAAGGAGTACGGCCAGCCCGTCACCCTGGAGTGGGCAGAGCGCCGCGCCGACGGCTCCATCGGCGCGCGCGGCGTGCTCGATCCGATCGATCCGGGCCCGAACAAGCCCTGGCGCAACCTGCGCGTGCCGATGGAGGCGATCCCCCCGTCGGCGAACGTGGTGCGGATCCACGTGCGCGACCCGAACCTGGGCGACCAGCAGTGGGTCGGCGTGACGCCGCCCCGGGTGCCGAAACTGCGGACGCTGCAGGAGGTGGTGGGCGAGACCGACCCGGTGTTGCTAGACCTGCTCGTCGGCCAGCAGTTCCCGTGCCAGCGCCCGATGGCGATCCACGACGGCGTCTACGAGATCCCGAAGTGGCGCATCCTGCCGACCCGCAAGGACGCGCTGTCCACCTCGGGGACCTGGCAGGCGCGCGAGGCCGGCGGCCTGCTGACGGTGCCCGACACCCTGCTGCGGACGACGACGCTGCCCACGTACATGTCGGGCGACCTGTCCCGGGACTGGGGCGAGCTGCAGAAGTACACGCCGCTGGCCGCCGACGCCCCCGAGGCGGCCCTGACGATCGGTGTCCGGACGCGTTCGGGCTGGTGGCGCGAGGGCCCGATCCGGGCGCTGACCAACCAGACCGTGAAGAGCTAGGAAGCCTGAGATGAGCAGCGAGAACTCGACCGCACCCGCGACGGTGCCGCCGGAGCAGCGCTACGGGAAGTGGCGGATCGTCGCCGCGGTAGCGGGCCTGCTCGGGTTCGTCCTGGCGATCCTGACGCCCTTCCTGCCGGTCAAGGAGACCACCACCGCGGTGCACTGGCCGCAGAACGGCCGGATCAGCAACGTCGACGCGCCGCTGGTCTCCTACACGCCGATCCGGCTCGACGTCACGCTGCCGTGCTCGCTGGTCGACGCACTGCCGGCGGCCGGCGGCACCCTCCTGCGCACCCTCCCCGCCGACGGTCCGCGGCCCGGCCTGCAGGGGCTCGTGATCCGCGCCGACGCCAAGAACGTGATCATCGCCGACCGCGACGTGGCGCTGGCCACCGCGAGCCGCGCCGACGTGGCGCGCGCGGGGACGGGCTGCGCGATCCGCTTCGTCTCGACCCCGGAGTCGACGACGGCCGCGTTCACCGGCATGCCGGCGGGCGCGCAGACCTCGAACCAACTGTCCAACACCGTCGCCGACCCGAATCTGCGTCCGCAGATCACCGGCTTCTACACCGACCTGCCCGCGTCGACGCCGGTCGCGGGCATCGACGTCGGCGCGCAGGTGGACACCCGCTTCAACACCACGCCGTCGCCGATCAAGCTGATCGCGATCATCGTGGGCGTCGCCTCCACGATCCTCGCGCTGGTCGCGCTCGGCTTCGTGGACATGCGCGACGGCCGTGGTCACGTCCGCTTCATGCCGCGGGACTGGCTGCGCCCGCGGCCGGTGGACTTCACCGTGATCGGCGTGCTCGGGATCTGGTGGCTGATCGGGCCGAACACGTCCGACGACGGCTACCAGATCACGATGGCCACGCAGACGAAGTACAGCGGCTACATGATCAACTACTTCCGCAGCTTCGGCGTGCCGGAGAACCCGGTCGGCTGGAACGACTACCTCTTCACCGCGATCTCGCACTTCACCACCGCCGCGCCCGCGATGCGACTGCCCGGCCTGGCCTTCGGCCTGCTGACCTGGCTGATCATCTCCCGCGAGATGATCCCCCGGCTGGGCCGCGCGGTGCGCACCAACCCGGCGGCCCTGTGGGCGGCGGCGGGCGGCTTCCTGCTGATCTGGCTGCCGCTCAACAACGGCCTGCGGCCGGAGCCGGCGGTCGTCTTCTTCTCGCTGCTCACCTGGGTCTCCGTGGAGCGGGCCATCGCCACGGGCCGCCTGCTCCCCGTGGCGATCGCCGTGCCGTGCGCGGCGCTCTGCGTGGGCGCGGCGCCCGGCGGCCTCATCGCCGTGGCCGCGCTGCTCGCCGCCTCGCGCCAGATCATCACCCGGATCGTCAAGCGCCGGAAGCGCGACGGGCTGCTGCCGCTGCTCGCTCCGATCCTCGCCTCGGGGATGGCCTACCTGTTCTACGCCTTCTTCACGCCGACGGCCGCCGCGCTGCGCGAGGCGATCACCGTCAAGGGCGTCACCGGTCCCACGCTGGACTGGTACGAGGAGGGGGTCCGCTACTACTACCTGATGCTCGAGACCGAGGACGGCTCAGCCGTGCGCCGCATCGGCGTGCTGACGGCCTTCCTGTGCCTGCTCACGGTGCTCACCTTCATGCTGCGCCGCAAGCGCCCCGCGGGCATCTCCGCGGGCCCGGTCTGGCGCCTGATGGCCGTCTTCTTCGCCACCATCGTGCTGCTGGCCTTCACCCCGACCAAGTGGACGCACCACCTGGGCCTGTTCGCGGGCTACGCCGCGGGTATCGCCGCCGTCGCCGCCACGCTGACGATGGCGCCGATGATGCGCTCCAAGCGCAACCGCGTCTTCTTCGCCGCCGCGGCGCTCTTCATCGCGGCGATCTCCTTCGCGGCGCGCGTGGGCTACTACTGGGTGGGCACGTACGGCATTCCCTGGAACACCATGCCGCCACAGATCTTCGGCGTGCAGATCTCCTGGCTGCTATTCTTCGCGTCGGTACTGACGGCGCTGTACGGCCTGTGGCTGCACTACCGCCGCGACTACGCCCCCGAGCCCACCCGCAGGGGCGGCCGCACGCTCCCGACGCTGGCGATCCTGACCATGCTGATGGTCCTCTTCGACGTCTCGACGATGGCGAAGGGCGCCTGGGCGCAGCGCGGCAGCTTCTCCTGGACCGCGTCGAACTTCCGTGCGCTGCAGGGCGACACGTGCTCGATGGCGAACTACGTCCTCGTGGAGGCCGATCCGAACGCCGGGGAGCTGCGTCCGGCACCGCGGCCCGACGGTTCCGTGCCGACGGCCGCGCAGGCGCTCGCCGGGAAGTCCACGGGTTTCACCCCGACCGGTATCCCCGGATGGCTGTCGACGCAGAAGTCCAACCCCGGGCACAACACCGACGTGACCAATGTCGACCAGCCGGAGACGGTGGGCGGCAAGCGCAATCCGGACCCGAGGACCGACGGCGTGCCCTTGCCCTTCGGCCTGAACCCGGCCACCACGCCGGTGCTGGGATCGGCCGGCGCCACGGGCCTGGCGAACCTCACGACCGACTGGTACACGCTCGGCCCGATCGGCGAATCGACGCCGCTGGTGACCCTGTCCGTCGCGGGCCCGATCGCGGCACGCGGGCTGAACGGCGTTCCGCGGGACGGCCGGACGTTGCTCCTCGAGGCCGGGCATCGCGCCGCGAACGGCACCGTGCAGCCCCTGGGCCGGCTCGCACCGCTGGACGCGTGGACCAACAACAACTGGCGTAACCTGCGGTTCCCCACCGCGGACCTGCCGCCGGGGACGAACACCGTGCGCGTCGTGATCGACGACCCGGTGCCCTCCCCCGACGCGATCGTGGTGACCCCGCCGCGGATGACGCCGATGACGACGCTGCAGGAGTTCCTGGGCCGCGACACCGTCGTCGCCCTGGACTTCATGGTGGCCTTCGCCTTCCCGTGCCAGCACCAGGTACGGGCGGTCAACGGGGTCTTCGAGCGCCCCGAGTACCGCATCTCGCCCGACTACATGGCGACGGTCCTCACCTCGAACACGTGGCAGGGCTGGAAGACCGGCGGCCCGCTGGGCGTGACCGACGCGATGTACCACGAGCAGATCGTGCCCACCTATCTCAAGGGCAAGTGGGCGATGGACTGGGGCACGCTGACCAAGTACGCCCCGTGGACGGCCGCGGAGCCGGCGCAGCTCGAACTCGGCACGGTCACCCGATCGGGCTGGTACACACCCGGTCCGATGCGCTCCGCGCCCTACTGATCGACGACGCCGCGCGGCCCGCGTGGGACCGCGCGGCGTCGGATCACGCTCGCACCGCGCCGAACCAGCGCATCGCGCCGACGGGCCGCTACCGCACCCCGTCCCAGATCGCGAGGATCTGCGCGTCGGGGTCCTTGTCCACGCCGCCCTCACCGCCGAAGACGCGGACCGCGCGGCCCTCGCCGTAGGGCGTCCAGCCGGGATCCTCGCCGCGCGCGAAACGCACCCAGACGCCGTGCATCTCGTCGGCGAGGGCCTGCGGCGGATTCGGCCCCGTGAGCGCCTCCACCGCGGGCTGCCGCAGCGTGTCGAAGACGAAGGGGATCTCGACGGCGTGCGTGGCGCCCAGCACGCCGTCCATGGCGGTGGACGCGTAGTCGAACCGGTACATGAAGGTGTCCGACGGTGCCTCGTCCCTCGCCTCCGCCAGCCGGGCCGCGGGCACGGTGAAGGTGCGGTCCTCGAGCAGGAGCGTGAACACCTCGCCCGGAGTGGTGGCCCCGCGGTCGCGGTGCGCGGCGACGATCGCCTGCGGGTCGGAGAAGCCGTAGAGCATGGCGGTTCCGAGGACCATCGGCTCGGGGACCTGATCGATCAGGCCGCTGGGCGCGACGAACAGGCGCCCCTCCTGCAGGTTCCGGCCCATCAGCACCCGCACACCGGAGGACGCCCCGGCGCGGATGGATTCGATCGGCAGCGCGGGCAGCACGTCACCGTCGACCGTGGGCTCCCAGGCCATCGTGTCGGTGACCACCTCGCCCCACCGGGACGGGTCGGGCTGCGCCGCGATCTCCAGGGAGAGCGCCTTGGAGGCGGCCACCACGTCCAGGATCGGCACGGCGCCGAGCGCCTCCCGGGTGGGCTCGACGCCGAGCCGCTCCGCCAGCGCCCGGGCCACCGTCTGCGCGGTCTCCCGCCGCAGCGCGTGGTGCCCCGCCCCGCTCTCGAGGACGGCCTGATGGAACAGCCCCTCCGCCAACGGTGAACTCATCAGGGAGGCCACGCTCATCGCACCGGCGGACTCGCCCATGATCGTCACGCGCGCCGGGTCACCACCGAAGCCGCGGATGTTCTCACGCACCCACTCCAGGGCCCGGATCTGGTCGCGCAGGCCCAGATTCGTATGTTCGTCGCCCAGGTCGAGGAAGCCGAGCGCGCCCAGCCGGTAGTTGATCGAGACGAAGACGAGCCCGTCGCGGGCGAAGGCGGCACCGTCGTACATGGGGATCCGCGCGGTTCCGGCCCGGAACGCGCCGCCGTGGATCCACACCACGACCGGCGCATCCCCGGAGACGTCCGGGCTCCATACGTTGAGGTTGAGGCACTCCGGACCGGGAAAGTCCGGCTCGTCGGCGAGGATCGCATTGATCGGCGGATCGTAGGCGGCCTTCGGCACCGTCGGGCCGAAGGCGGTGGCGTCCCGCTCCCCCGCCCACGGTTCGGGCGGGGAGGCGGGCAGGAACCAGCCGGCACCGTCGAGCGGGGCGGCGTACGGCAGGCCGAGGAAGCGGGCCACGCCGTTCTCGACGGTGCCGCGGACGCGGCCGGAACGGGTTTCGACGGTGATGGAGGAAGTCACGCCTCCTTGTCTACCGGGAAGCCCCGCCGTTCGGATCGATTTCGACCTTCGTCTTGATGTCGATCGGACCGGAGTGATCGGCGTCGTAGACCTCGATCGTCACCAGCTCGGCGGTGTGCGACGGGTGGTAGAGATCCTCGGGGACCGTACCGTCGGAGTACACCGGCAGGTCCTCCGAGGGCAACACGTCGGTGGTGTCATCGGTCACCGCGAGGGTGTTGGCGTGCCAGCGCATGCGCTCGCCGAGTTCCTCGCGGTGCGCCCGCTCCGCGAGGATCAGCGGGTCGTGCCACAGGTCCATCATCAGCGCCATGCACATGCCGAGCATCACCACGAGGAAGGGCGCCGCCGCGATGATCGCCATCTGTTTGATACCGGTCAGCGCGTCGTCACCGCTCACCCAGAGCAGCAGCGCCGCAACGGCTCCCGTGAGGACACCCCAGAAGACGGTGACCGAGCGGTTCGGCTCCTCCGCACCGCGCTGCGAGAGCGTGCCCATCACGATCGAGGCCGAATCGGCGCCCGAGACGAAGAAGATGCCGACGAGCAGCACCACCAGGAAGGCCGTGATCGTGGGCCACGGAAGATGCCCCAGCGAATCGAAGAGCAGCACCTCCTCGTTCTCGGCCTTGCTGATCCCGAGCCCGGCCTGCTCCTGGTGGATCGCCGTGCCGCCGAAGATCGCGAACCAGACCAGCGAGACCAACGTGGGCACGGCCATCACGCCGATCACGAACTCGCGAATGGTGCGGCCGCGCGAGATCTTCGCGAGGAACAGGCCGACGAAGGGGGTCCAGCTGACCCACCAGGCCCAGTAGAAGATGCTCCAGCTGGCGAGCCACTTGCCGGCATCCGGCTCGTTGGCGGCCGACCGGGCCGACATGTCCATGAAGTCCGCCGCGTACGCGCCGATCGACGTGGGCAACAGGTTGAGGATGAAGACCGTCGGACCGACCACGAAGACGAATGCGGCCAGCACCAGGGCGAGCACCATGTTGGTGTTCGACAGCCACTGGATGCCCTTGGCGACACCGGAGACGGCCGAGGCCACGAAGGCCAGCGTCAGGATCGAGATGATGGCGACGAGCAGCAGCTTGCTCGACCCGTTCTCGGCCCAGCCGAGGCGCTCCAGCCCCGCGCCGACCTGCGCCGCACCGAGACCCAGCGAGGCGGTGGTGCCGAAGAGGGTCGCGAAGATGGCGAGGATGTCGATCACCCGGCCGCCCACGCCCTGACCGCCCGTGCGGCCGAAGATCGGAGCGAAGACCGAACTGATCAGCTGGCTTCGCCCGCACCGGTAGGTGCTGTACGCGATGGCGAGGCCGACCACCGCGTAGATGGCCCACGGGTGGAAACCCCAGTGGAACATGGTCGTCGCCATCGCCACGGCCACGTCGTGGGCGTTCATGCCGGGTGGCGCGCCGACGAAGTGCGCGATCGGCTCGGCGGCGCCGAAGAACATCAGGCCGATACCCATACCGGCGCTGAACATCATCGCGATCCACGAGACCGTCTTGTACTCGGGCTTCTCCCCGTCCCGGCCCAGCGGGATGCGGCCGAACCGGGAGAGGGCGAGGAAGGCGGCGAAGAGGACGAAGAAGCTGGCGGAGACGAGGAACAGCCAGCCCAGGTCCGTGATGATCCAATCGAGGACATCGGCGGTCGTCGTCTTCAACCCGTCCGAATCCAGGAAACCCCAGAGGACGAACGCCAGAACCGCTGCGCCCGTCACGCCGAACACGACCCAGTCGGTCGTCCGGCGATGGTCTCCTGTCTTATTAGTTACAGTAGCCATGATCCCACTAGATCACACCGGTCATGACACAGGTCAAATCTCCGGCGAACTCCCCCGCCGCTCCGCGGAACGAACTAGACTGCGCCAGCTGGGCGTTCGCGGCCGGGTGCGGGCTTCGCCACGGAAGGTCCGCTCAGGAGGACGGGACCACCGAGCGCACCCAGCCCTCGAGCCCGCGCGGATTGCGCGTCTGCAGTAGGACGCGGCCCGGGCCGACGAACTCGAAGACCATCCCCTCGCCGGACTTCATCGACTGGATCCACTTGCCCTGCACGGCCCGTCGCATGGTGAATTGCATGTTCAGGTCGTAGGCCACCACGTGGCCCGTGTCGATCACCACCTGCTCACCGGGCCGCAGGTCGATCACGTCGATCGCGCCGTAACACGCCACCAGTACCTCGCCCTGCCCGGCGGCCTGCAGGCCGAAGGCGCCCTCTCCGCCGAAGAAGGTCTTCGCACCGCCGAACTGGGTGGTGGTCTGCACGCCGTAGGAGCTGGCGAGCCACCCGCCGCGGGTCACGTAGTAGGGCCGGTCGGGCTGGATCTGCAGCACCGCGATATCGCCCGGAAGGACGCCCGCGATGTCCACCCAGCCGCCCTGCTGCGGCGCGGTGAAGGTGGAGACGAAGAAGGACTCACCCGAGAGCAGGCTGCGCTTGAGGCCCTGCATGATGCCGCCCTGCGCCTGCGATTGCAGCATCATCCCGGCGGAGTGCGCGACCATCGCGCCCGACTCGACGGTCATCGGTTCGTTCGGCGCCAGCTGGCAGCGGGCCATGGAGAACGAGGGATTGTGGCGGAGCTGTACCTGCATGGCGTCAATCTAGCCGAATCCGGTCAGCTCGCGAGACGTTCCCTGCGACGCGCCTCCCGGTCCAGCGCGCGGTCCCGCGCCTCCTCGAACTTCCGTGCCCTGACCTCCAGTTCGCCGACGAAGTCGCCGATCAGATCCCGCATCCGCGCCGCCTCGCCCACCAGGTCGGTCCGGTCCAGCAGATTCCACTTCCGGAGCACCGGCACCACCACCGCGTCGCGGTGCTGACGCAGGTCGTAGATGCCGCTCTTGGCCATGAGCACCGCATCCCGGCGGAAGTGCGGCAGCGCCGCCCCGGGCATCTGGAAGTTGGTAAGCACCGCGTGGATCGCGGTGAGGGCCTGTTCCGGCGCGACCTCGATCGCCGCGCCGAGGATGTTGCGGTAGAACAACATGTGCAGGTTCTCGTCGGCGGCGACCCGGGCGAGCATCCGGTCGGCAACGGGATCGTCGCACACCGCGGCCGTGTTGCGGTGGCTGATCCGCGTGGCGAGCTCCTGGAAGGTCACGTAGCTCACGGACAGCAGCATCGAGTTCATCCCCGGCGCGAAACCGTGCTGCATCTGCGTCATCCGCAGGTTCTCGAGTTCCACGGGATCGACGCCGCGGGTCACGGTGAGGTAGTCGCGCAGGACGATCGAATGCCGAGCCTCCTCCGCGGTCCAGCGGTGCACCCAGTAACCCCAGGCCCCGTCGAGGGTGAAGTTCTCCGCGATCTCCCGGTGGTAGCTCGGCAGATTGTCCTCGGTGAGCAGGTTCATCACGAGGGACGCCCGCGCGACCGGGGAGAGCCGCGAGTCGCTCTCCCGGAAGTCCTCGCCCCCGAGCGCCGCGAAGTCCCGGCCGCGGCTCCACGGCACGTGGTCGTGCGGGTGCCAGTCGACCGCCTGCCGCAGGTGCCGGTCGACCTCCCGCTCGGCGGTGTCCGAGAGTTCGTGCAGCAGTTCCAGGTCGGTCAGATCACTCATGCCACCAGCCTTCCCCGCGCCCGGGCGGGCGGGCAGTGGCGAGCGTCCCCGGCGACGTCCCGGAATCCGGTCCGACGGTGCGTCCGCGCAGGTGGGCCGTCTGCACCGGGACGACCGGGACGTATGTCCCGACATTGGCCGCCGACCGTCCCTCGGCGGCCGCGCGGCATGATCGGGGCCCTACGCTGAGGAGCATGTCCTCGGTATTCCTCGTCGACGACCACGAGATCGTCCGGCGCGGCCTGGCCGACCTCCTCACCACGGACGGCAGCCACACCGTGGTGGGCGAGGCGTCGACGGTCCGTGAGGCCCTCGCCCGCATTCCCGCGGTACGCCCCGACGTGGCGGTCGTCGACGTGCGCCTGCCCGACGGCTCCGGTATCGATCTCGTCCGCTCGCTCCGCGAGCAGATCCCCGAGCTGCCCTGCCTCGTTCTCACGTCCTACTCCGACGACGACGCCCTGCTCGACGCGATCACCGCGGGGGCGCAGGGCTACGTGCTCAAGCAGATCCGCAGCACCGAGCTGGTCTCCGCGATCGGTACGGTCGCGGCCGGCGGCTCCCTCCTGGACTCCGCGAGCACGGCGCGAGTCCTCCAGCGGATCCGGGAGAGCCGGGCCGCACCGGCGGCACCGTCGGTCCTGACCGGACAGGAGGAAGCCGTGCTCGAGCTCATCGGGGAGGGCCTGACGAACAAGCAGATCGCCCAGAGGATGTTCCTCGCCGAGAAGACGGTGCGCAATCACGTCACCGGCGTCCTGGCCAAGCTCGGGGTGGAGAACCGGGTGCAGGCGGCCTTGCGGGCCGCGGAGCTGCGCGAGGGCGGGCCGCGCAGATGAGCGGCTCAGACCAGCGCTGCGCGGGCCTGCGGCCACGCGTCGACCACCGGCGTGCCGCGCTGCATCGCGCGCTCCGCCAGCAGCCGCCCCAGCAGACGGCAGACCAGGTACTCCCAGTCGAGGTCGTCGACGCCCGCCGCCGTGCGCACCTCGTTCCAGCGGGCGAGCCGCCCCGCGTAGGCGGCTTCGGCGAGGTCGACGACGAGTGCGCGCACGTCCGCCCGGTCCAGCGGGTCGATATCGATTCCGTTCACACCGCCCAGCCTCCGGTCCGGCGCCGCCCGGCACCAGGGACGACCGTCCCGAGGATGCTCCCCCTCTCCCGGAGCCCCGTCCTATGACCGCGCACGGCCGGACCGGCGCGCACCGCCCGGACGCCGACCTGCAGGACATCCTCAGCGCGGTCATGGTCGTGGCCCAGGGCCTGGACCTGCCGGCGACGGTGCGGCGCATCGTCACCTCCGCGATGGCGCTGGTCGACGCCCGGTACGGCGCCGTCGGCGTGAGCAGCGGCGACGGCTCGCTGCAGGAGTTCATCTACGTGGGCATAGACGCACAGACCGCCGCCCGGATCGGTGATCCGCCGTGCGGCCGCGGACTGCTCGGTCATCTCCTTCAGGTGCAGCAGCCGCTCCGGATCGCCGAGCTCTCCGAGCACCCGGCCTCGGTGGGCTTCCCGGAGAACCACCCGCCGATGCACAGCTTCCTGGGCGCGCCGATCATCGTCGGCGGTGAGCTGTTCGGATGCATCTACCTCTCGGAGAAGGCCGACGGTCTCGCGTTCACCGCCAGCGACGCGAAGGCGATCGAGATCTTCGCCGCGGCGACCGCGGTCGCCATCGACAACGCGCAGATGCATTCGGAGGCGATCGAGCAGCAGCAGCGACTCGGCGAGTTGCAACTGCTCGAGGAGCGCGAGCGCATCGGCCGCGACCTGCACGATCACGTGATCCAACGGATCTTCGCCGCTGGCCTCGGCCTGCAGGTCGCGCGCGCCACCGCGACGGACGAGCCGGTCCGCGAGCGGCTCGACGGGGTCATCGGCGAGCTCGACCGCACGATCGCCGACATCCGCTCCACCATCTTCGAGCTGTCCGCGGGCGGCGCGGGGCTCCGTACTCGGCTGGTGCGGGCCGTGCGCGCGGTCGCGCAGGGCGCCGAGTACGCGGTCGACGTGAGCTTCTCCGGACCGGTGGAGAGCGCGGTGTCGAACGAGGCGTTGATCCGCGACGTGGAGGCCGTGGTGACGGAGAGCGTCTCCAACGCGGTGCGGCACGCGAACGGGAGCCGCGTCACGGTCACGGTGATCGCGACCGGCGAGGCCGTCACCGTCGAGATCGCCGACGACGGTGACGGGATCCCCGCGGGCGGGCGCCGCAGCGGACTGCGGAACCTGGCCACCCGCGCCGAGCTGCGGGGCGGCACCGTCGAGCTGCAGCCCGCGGAGGCCGGGGCCGAGCGCCCCGGCACCGTCGTGCGGTGGTCGGTGCCGCGGGTGCCGTAGGGCAGGTCAGACGACGAGCGCGGACGCGAGTGCGCGGTACCCGCCCGCGACGTCCGTGGCGCGGCGCAGGCCGATGTCGCGCAGCGCCGCGGCGGCCAGGGAGCTGGCGTAGCCCTCCGAGCACAGCACGATCCACCGGACATCCCACCCGGTCGCCTCGGGGAGCCGGGCATCGGACGTCGGGTCGAGGCGCCATTCGAGCACGTTGCGTTCGATCACCAGCGCGCCGTCGACGGTGCCCTCGGCCGCCCGCTGCGCAGCGGGACGGGTGTCGACGAGGACGGCGCCGGCGTCGAGCTCGGCGCGCAGGTCCGCGGCCGCGACCCGGTCGATGCGGTCCCGCGCGCCGGCCAGGAACTCGTCGACGCCGCGTCCCCCGGTGGGCCCCTCGGGCTCGTCGGTCAGCTCGGTGCGCACGCGGCGCAGCCGCCCGCCCGGGGAGACCTCGTAGTACGACATCGCGGTCAGGGGCGGTGAGTAGGCGTGCACCGACAGGGTCGGCGTGGCCGCCTCGCCGGTCGCGGCGTCGTGCGCATCGGCGTGGCGGGTCACGTCGTGCACCCAGCCACGGTCGAAGGACGCCTGGCCCCCGGCGTCGATCCGGCGCTCCCGCAGGGCGCTCCCGTCCCAGCTGCGTTCCGCGAGCGAGCCCGAGACCACGGTGAGCGCGCCCAGCGAGCCGGCGTGATCGTGCAGCTCCGTCGAACGCTCCGGCACCCAGCTGATCAGCCAGACGTCCACGTCGTCGTCGCCCCACAGCCGCGTGGACCAGCGCTCGCCGACCGGCCACTGCGTGGGGAGCACGCGGTCGTACTCCCCCGCACGCACCCGGGCCGCCTCGGCCGCGGTGAGCGCCAACAGGTCCGGTGCGTTCTCGGTCATGCGGTTCAGTGTCCGACGGTGCGGAGCTCCGGTGAAGCCTTCCGCTCACCGCGACCGCAAGCCGCACTCAGCGCACGAGGCCCACCTTCTTGAGCCAGGTGGCGGCGACGTCCGCGGGATCGCGGCCCTCGATGTCGATCTGCCCGTTGAGTTCCTGCATCGTCTCGTTGGTCAGCAGGCGACTGACCGTGCCCAAGACGTCCGTGATCGCCGGGTACTTCGCGAGCGTGTCCGTCCGCACCTCCGGCACACCGTCGTAGGGCAGGAAGAACTTCCGGTCGTCCTGGAGCAGCTGCAGGCCCAGCTTGCGGATCCGGCCGTCGGTGGCGTAGACGTCGCCGGCGGTGCAGGTGCCGCCGGAGACGGCGGAGTAGATGACGCCGGCGTCCATCGTGGTGACGGTGTTCGGCGGGGTGCCGCCGCCGAGGGGCACCTGGTACTTCTCCAGGAGACGCCCCAGTCCGTCGGGGCGCGACTGGAATTCCGGATCCACGCACAGGGACCGCTCCGCGGGCGGCAGCCGGAACAGGTCGCTCAGCGTGTTCAGGTTCCGCTGCGCCTTCTGTGCCGGCGTCACCGCGAAGGCGTAGGTGTTGTTGAACGGTGCGGGCGCGAGCACCGTGATTCCGTTGGCCCGCTCCGCGTCCCGGACCCGGGTCCACAGCGCGGTCGAGTCGCTGATCGTCTCCGTCTGGCCGAGGTAGCTGACCCAGATGGTCCCGGTGTACTCCCACGAGAGGTCCGCGGCCCCGCTCACCATCGCCTGCCGCGAGGACATCGAGCCCGGTGCGTTGGTGAGGTCCGTGACCTCGGCGCCGGCGGCCTGCAGGATCGTGGTGCTGATCTTGCCGAGCAGCACGCCCTCGGAGAAGGACTTCGAGGTGACGGTGATCTTCGCGCCCGCCAGCGGACGCCGGCCGTCCACCGGCTCGGCGTGCACGAAGTGGCCCGACGAGCTCGCCAGCCCGCAACCGGCGAGGAGCACCGAGAGGCCCACCAGTACCGGCAGCAGCGCTCGCCGCACGCGCGCGGTCCCCGTCATCCCGTCGCCCCGCGTCATGCCGTCACCCCGCGCAGGCCGCGCGGCGCCAGCAGGTACTCGGCGAGCCGGGCCAGCCAGTCGATCGCGAGCGCCAGCAACGCGACGAGCAGGGCGCCGGAGAAGAGCAGCGCCGGAAGGTAGAGCGTGACGCCGGTGGTGATCAGTACCCCCAGGCCGCCGGCGCCGATGAAGGTGCCGAGGGTCGCGGTACCCACCAGGATCACGAGCGCCGTGCGCACGCCGTGCAGGATCACCGGCACCGACAGGGGCAGCTCCACCCGGATCAGCGTCGCGAAGGCGGAGAAGCCCTGTCCGCGCGCGGCTTCGATGATCCGCTCGTCGACCTGCCGCAACCCGGTCACGGTGTTCTGCAGGATCGGCAGCACCGCGTAGACGACGAGCGCGGCGACCGCGGTGCGGAAGCCGGTGCCGAACCACATGGCGAACAGGACCACCATGCCCAGTACCGGCGCGGCCTGGCCGACATTGGCGAGGGCCACGATCACCGGTGCGACGCGGGCGAACCGCTTGCGCGTGACCAGGGTTCCGAGGGGGATCGCGATGAGCACGACGAGCACGGCGGAGACCACGGTGAGCTGGACGTGCTGCCATACCGATTCGCCGAGCTTGGACCACTGCAGCTGCACGGCCTCGGTCTCCGAGAAGTCTCGGGTGGCGTGCCAGACCAGGTAGCCGACGACACCGGCGATCACCAGCAGGGGCTCGAGGATCAGGTCGATCGGCACCCCTCCGGCGAAGCGCGGCGTCGGCCCCACGCGCGCCGGACCGGCCGCCCCGGCCGCCCCGGGTGCGGCGGTCACGACGGCCCCGTCCGGTAGGTGTCGGCGGCCTGCTCCGGATTCGCGAGCGCCTGCCGCTCCCGGATCCGCTGCGCGACCTGCTCGATGGTGAGCGCACCGACGACCTTGCCGCGCTGGGTGACCAGCACGCCGCCCTGGCTGGAGGCGAGCATCACGTCGAGCGCGTCGGCGAGCGTGGCGGTGCGTTCGGCCACCGGCAGCCGCTGATCGATGTAGGTGGAGACCACGGGCTTGCTCAGCACCTCGGCCACCGACGGCCAGGCGCGCGGCCGGTCCTCCTCGTCGACCACGACGATCCAGCTCAGCTTCGCCTCCTTGGCCCGTGCGGCCACCTCCTCCGACGGGTCACCGGGGCGGGCGAGGACGACGGGCGCGCTGGGGATCTCACCGACCGAGCTGAGGGAGAGGTGCTTGAGCGTGGCGCCCGCGCCGACGAACTCCTCGACGAAGGCGTTGGCCGGCGCCGTGAGGATCTCCTCCGGCGTGCCGAACTGCTCGATCCGGCCGCCCTCGGAGAGGATCAGCACGCGGTCGCCGAGTTTGATCGCCTCGTCCACGTCGTGCGTGACGATGACGATCGTCTTGTGCAGGTCCTCCTGGATCGCGAGCAGCTGATCCTGCAGCCGTACCCGGGTGATCGGGTCGACGGCGCCGAAGGGTTCGTCCATGAGCAGGACGGGCGGATCCGCCGCGAGGGCGCGGGCGACGCCGACGCGTTGCTGCTGGCCGCCGGACATCTCCTTGGGGAACCGGCCGCGGAAGACCTCCGGGTCGAGCCCGACGAGCTCCAGCAGCTCCGTGACCCGCGCTCGGGTGCGGGTCTTGTCCCAGCCGAGCAGTCCGGGCACCGCGCCGATGTTCTTCTCCACCGTCCAGTGCGGGAACAGCCCGCCGGCCTGGACGACGTAGCCGATGCCCTGCCGCAGCTCGTCGGCGTCGGCCTTGGTGACGTCCTTCCCGCCGATCAGGACCCGGCCCGAGGAGGGCTCGATCAGCCGGTTGATCATCTTCAGCGTGGTGGTCTTGCCGCAGCCCGAGGGCCCGACGATGGCGACCGTCTCCCCCGCGTCGATGGCGATGGAGAGTTCCCTCACCGCCGGCTCGTCCTGGCCGCGGTAGCGCTTGATCACCTTCTCCAGCTCGATCGATACGCCGGTCGTTTCACTCATCGCAGTCCCTTCGAGACGGTGAAGCGGCCCAGGAGCACCAGGAGGCCGTCGAGTACGAGCGCCACGGCCACCACGAGAGCGGTACCCACGAGCGCGGATTCGAGCGCGCCGGCGCCGCCGAGACGGGCGAGGCCGGAGAAGATCAGGGAGCCGAGGCCGGGCCCGAGGACGTACGCCACCACCGTGGCGACACCCACGACGAGCTGCGTGCTCACCCGGATCCCGGTCAGGATCACCGGCCAGGCGTTGGGGAGTTCGACGGTGGCCAGGACGCGCCAGCGCGGCATCCCGAGGCCGCGCGCCGCCTCGACGAGCGCCGGCGGCACCGCCTGCAGCCCGACGATGGCGCTCGTCAGGATGGGCAGCGTGGCGTAGAAGGCGAGCATCGTGACCGACGGAGTGACGCCCAGCCCGAAGACGATGAGCAGCAGGGCGAGGAGCGCGAGGGAGGGCACCGTCATCCCGACGGAGGCGACGGCGGTGGCGAAGGCGGCTCCTGCGCGGGAGCGATAGACCAGGGCCGCGATCACCAGGGCGATCACCGACCCGAGCAGCACGCACTGGATCACCAGCGAGGCGTGCTGATAGGTGAGGAAGCCGAGCTGACCGCCACGACCGTCGAGGAATCTGCGGAGGTCCACAGTGCCGAACCTACCGAGGATGGGGGCTTTCCGCGCGGTTCGCGTCGCGGTGGGCGAAATCCGCCGGTCCGGACGAGAGCGCGACCGACCGTGCGAGAGCATGGAATCTCTCTCCCACTTCACTGTATAGCGCACCCCGGGCCTTGCCGCAAGGGCCGGGTGAGGGCGCATACTCGCTGGCCGGACCGGGTTTCTGACGAGGTGGATGCATGAGCGAGTACGAGAACGAACTGACAGCGGAGCGCGATTACGTGGCCGGGCTGTACGCGCGGCTGGATGCGGAACGGGCCCGGGCGCGTCGACGGTACGCCGACGCGCTGCGCGACCACGAGGGCCGGGCGGTGGACCGGGAGGGCGACGTGATGACCTCGGCGCGCGAGGTGCGCCGCCTGGACGTCGCCGAGGAGGGGCTCGCCTTCGGGCGGCTCGATGGCGAACCGGACGAGGACGGCACCGTCGACACGCGGTACGTGGGCCGGCTGGGCCTGTTCGACGACGAGCGGGAACTACTGCTGGACTGGCGCGCGCCGGCGTCGCGACCGTTCTACACGGCCACGGGGGCGCACCCGGAGGGGGTGCACCGGCGGCGGCAGTTCCTCAGCCGGGGCCGGGAGCTGACCTCGTTCACCGACGAGATGCTGGGGCGGCCCGGTGCCGATGCCCGCGGCGACGCGGCGCTCCTGGCCGCGGTGAACGCGCCGCGCGGGGAGGGGATGCGCGACATCGTCGCCACCATCCAGGCCGACCAGGACCGGATCATCCGGTCCGACGACCCGGGCGTGACGGTGATCGAGGGCGGCCCGGGCACGGGCAAGACCGTCGTGGCGCTGCACCGCGTGGCGTACCTGCTGTACACGCAGCGGGCGCGGTTCGAGCGGCACGGCGTGCTGGTGGTCGGCCCGAACACGTCCTTCCTGCAGCACATCGGTCGGGTACTGCCCTCGCTGGGCGAGTCCGACGTGGTCTTCGCGACGCCCGGCACGCTCTACCCGGGCGTCACGGCCCGGGCCGGGGATGCGCCCGCGGTGGCGCGGATCAAGGGCGCGGCCGCCATGGCCGACGTCCTCGCCGTGGCGGTCGCGGACCGTCGCACCCTGCCGGAGGCCCCCGTCTCCATCGGGCTGGGCGACGCGACCGTACGGATCGAGGCGGACGTCGTCGGCTGGGCCCGGGACGAGGCCACCGACAGCGGACAGCCGCACAACCAGGCGCGCGCCGTCTTCCTCGACGTTCTGACCTGGGCGATCACCGAGCGGGCGCTGGGCCGGATCGGGAAGCAGTGGCTGCGTCGCGAGGACACGCGGGCCTGGGAGGAGATGCGCGGCAGCATGCTCGCGGACCTCGCGGTCGACGGGACCTTCCGGCGCACCGTCGATCAGCTGTGGCCCGTGCTCTCCCCCGAGCGACTCCTCGCGGACCTGCTGAGCTCGCCGGAGCGGCTGGCCGCGGCGGGCGCCGACCCGTCGCTCCTGCGCGCCGACGGTGCCGCCTGGACCGTCTCGGACGTGCCCCTGCTGGACGAGCTCGCCGAGTTGCTCGGCCCGCACGAGGCCCCGGACGGCTCCGCCGCCGCGGCGGCCCGGAAGGAGCAGGCGGAGTTCGCCGAGGGGGTACTGGATTCGCTGGTCTCCCGGGCGGATTCGATGGACGACGAGGATCATCTCTTCGCCACCGACCTGCTCTACGCCGACGACCTCGCGGACCGGTTCGAGGAGCGGGACACCCGGGACCTGGTGGACCGCGCTGCGGCGGACCGCACCTGGGTCTATCGGCACGTGGTCGTCGATGAGGCGCAGGAGCTCTCCGCGATGGACTGGCGCGCACTCATGCGGCGCTGCCCGTCGCGCTCGTTCACCGTGGTCGGTGACCTGACGCAGCGCAGTGCGCCCGCGGGCGCACTGTCGTGGGGGGAGATGCTGGACCCGTTCGTCGCCGGGCGGTGGGCCTACACCGCGCTCACGGTGAACTACCGCACCCCGGCGGAGATCATGGCGGTCGCGGCCGGCGTGCTCGCCGAGTTCGCACCCGGCACAACGCCGCCCGAGTCCGTGCGCGCGTCGGGCGTCCGGCCGTGGGCGCGGCGGCTCGGCGACGACGAGCTCGCCGGCGCGATCGAGGAGTTCGTCCGGGACGAGAGCGGCCGGGAGGGCACGTTCGTCGTCATCGGGCCCGACGGTACGCCCGGAGCCGTACCTCCCTCGGCGACGAAGGGCCTGGAGTTCGACGCCGTGCTCGTCGTCGACCCGGGCGCGATCCTCGCCGACGGTGACCGCGGCGCGGCCGATCTGTACGTGGCGCTCACCCGCGCCACCCAACGGCTCGGGGTACTGCACCGCGCGCCGCTACCGGCGTGCCTGTCCGGGCTCGAGAGCACCGTCGGCGCCTGCTGACGGCCGCACGACGTGCTCAGCCCCCGCCCTTGATCCAGTCGAGCGCGATGGCCACGACGGCGGCGTTGAAGAAGAAGCTGAGCACACTGTGCACGATCACGAGACGGCGCGTCGAGCGCTGGGTGACGGTCACGTCCGAGACCGCGAAGGACGTGCCGATGGTGATGGAGAAGTAGACGAACTCGGTGAGCTGCGGGCGATCGCACTCCGGGAACTGCAGGCCGCCGGTGGCGAAGTAGTCGCGCGCGTAGATCTGCGCGAACGCCGTGTGCAGGAGGAGCCAGGAGAGGAGGACCGTGGCCGCGGCGACGGGCTGGAGCGCGGGGTCCGGCTCGCTGCCGCGGGTGGCGATCATGAGCAGGCCGCCCACCAGTCCCGAGCCGCTGACCACGGCCGCGAACAGGGTGGTCTGCCAGCGCGGCGCGAGCAGCTCCGGGTCGTCCTCGCCCGCCGGGATCCGGCGGCGCAGCAGGAACCAGCCGGCCACAACGTAGGCGACGGCCGCCACGTTCCACGTCACCAGCAGCGGCACCGCTGCCCGCCCGAACACGAGCACCGCGGCCAGCCAGGCCAGGCCGAGCAGGGTGAGCACCGTCTCGAGAAGGGGCACCAGTGCGGAGCGTCGCATGTGGCAAGCATTCCACGGCAGCTGCCGTGCGGCGGATACCATCGCCGCATGCCGCCCGCCCGCTCGAGCCCGTCGCGCTACGTCCAGCTCCGGTTCCTCGAAGCGGGCCTGGCCGTGCTGGCCGAGCGGGGGCACGCGGCGCTCAAGCTGGCCGCGGTGTGCGAGCGGGCCGGGTCGTCCACCGGCAGCTTCTACCACGCCTATCCGAGCTGGCTCGAGTTCACGTCGGCGCTCATCGCCTACTGGCGCGAGACCAAGAGCGACCGGCTGATCGAGGCGGCCCGGCAGGTGCCCGACGCCTACGACCGGTTGATGGCGCTCATCGACGTCGGCCTGACGCTGCCGCACGCCACCGAGGCGGCGATCCGGGTGTGGGCGGCGCACGACCCGGAGGTGGCGCGGCACCAGGCCGAGGTCGACCTGGAGCGGCGGGACGTGATCGCCGAGACCTACGCCGAGGTGCTCGGCGACCCCGAGCTCGCGCAGAAGTACGCGACGACGGCGCTGTACCTGCTGGTGGGCTACGAGAGCGGCACCCTGCCCTCGCTCGAGACGCTGGCCTTCGCCTTCCGCACCTTCACCGACGGCGCCCTGCGCGGCACGCCGGACGACGGGGCACCGTCGGAGCCCTGACGCCCGTGCCCGGACGGACGGCGCCGGCGGACCCTAGAGGTCCGTGCCCGAGACCGCGGACACCGTCATGCTGGGCGTCGCCGCCGGGTCCCCCGGACGATCGGGGAAGTCGAAGACCCCGAGTACCAGCATCATCGGGTAGTCGGGGGCCTGCCGAGTGACGCGCGTGACGGCCCCGTCGATCGAGAAGCTGACCCGCCCCGGCTCCCAGTCCGCCCTGTAGACATGGGGGCGGCTGACATCGATGACCTGGCGTTCGGCGGTGAAGTCCTCGGTCAGGGCGTCGTCCCGGAACCGGTGGATGCCCTGGCCGACGGCGGCGGTCCCGTTCTCGACCGTGTCCCCGAAGACCTCCACGAGGCAGATCTCACCGCAGCGTTCGGGGCGGTCCTCCAGCCCCACCATCCAGGCGGCGAACATCGAGCGGGGCGAGATCACCGCCGAGCACTCCACAGCGATGCTTCCGTAGTGCGGGGTGAAGCCCAGAAGCGTCTCCTGCTCCTCCCTCACGCGCTGGTCGGGCAGGAAGGGCTGCTGGGCGTCGGTGGACCCGACGGGCCGGACCGGTTGGCCGAGTGGATCGCCGAGACCCGCAGCGGCGTCGGATGCAGGTCCGGGCACCACAGGCCCTGGGCCGGCGGGATCGAGAGGGTCAGCCCCACCGGGCCCGTCTCGAAGGTCGCGCGGGCGGCCGCGCGGGAGCTCCACGCGGGCAGGTAGGAATCGGTCCAGACGGAGCGGTCGAGTTCTCCGAAACGATCGTGGAAGTCCATGCTCAGTGGCCGGCCCGCACGACGAGGGCGTCGAGCAGCGCGAAGACCTGCACGGTGAGATCGACACCGGCGGCCTCGTCGCCGAGGACGCGGCGGCGCACCGCACGTTCGAAGGGCCCGTCGAGGGCGGCGTAGACGCCTGCGGCGTCGAGGAGCGGCGCCCCGCCCGCGAGGTCGGCGTACCGGCTCACGACCCGCCAGATCATCGCCTCGAGCGCACCGTCGATCTCGCGCACGTCGTCGGTGAGCGCGGCCTCGAACATGGCCTGCGAGCGCAGGTCGTACCAGAGCTTGTGGGTCGGGAGGTTGTCCTCCATCGTGGCGGCGAGCCGCTCCGCGAACCGGGCCCGCAGCGCGGACGCGTCGTCGTCGGGACGAAGGACGTCGTCGTACGACGCGATGCACTCGGCCTTGTAGAGGTGCACGCAGTGCGCGATCAGCTCCAACCGGTCGGCGAAGTAGTAATGCAAGACGCCGTGGCTGTACTCGGAGTTCGCGGCGATCTCGCGGAGGCTGGTGCGGGCGTAGCCGAGCTCGGACAGGGTCTTGAGCGCCGCGCGCGCCAGCTCGTCGCGCTTCGCCGCGACCTTCGTCGCGTGCTTGGTGGCCCCCACGGCGGCGGGGGCGCTCGCCTGCGTGATCACCTCGGTCACCCCGCGCTCCCTTCCTCCGGCCGCCGTCTCGTCGGCATCGCCCCAGGATAGCCCCCCTCCGTCGAACCAGCGCGAGGCCCCGACGGATAGATCTTGACGATTGTCCAGTGTTTTTCTTGACAGTCGTCTAGATTCCGAAGTGTGACGGTCGCCACTGCGTGACGCCACGGGAGTCCGATCCATCTCGATCAAGGGAGTAGTCGTGAGCGCATTCGATCTGACCGGGCGGCGCGTCCTCGTCACCGGCGGGGCCCAGGGGCTGGGCGAGGGCATGGCGCGGGCGCTGGCGGCCGCGGGCGCCCGGGTGATGCTCGGGGACCTGCAGTCGGAGCGGGCCGCCACCGTCGCCGCCGAGCTCGGCGCGGGGAACGGCTCGGTCCACCTCGACGTCACGTCGGAGGAGAGCTGGGGCGCCGCGATCGACGCGACCGTCACCCAGCTCGGCGGGCTCGACGTGGTGGTCAACAACGCCGGCGTGGAGATCACAGGACTCCTCACCGAGATCACCGTCGACGACGTGCGGCGGCAGTTCGACGTGAACGTGCTCGGCACGGCCCTCGGTCTCAAGCACGGCCTGCGCACGATGCGGCCCGGCGGCGCGGCGGGCAACGGCGGCGCCATCATCAACGTCGCCTCCGTCGCGGCCACCATCGCCTTCCCCGGGATCGCGATCTACTCGGCCACCAAGTCCGCGATCGACCGGATGACCCGGGTGGCGGCGATGGAATCGGGGAAGCTCGGCTACGGCGTGCGCGTGAACTGCATCTACCCGGGCCTGGTCCCCACGGAGATGGGCACCGGGCTCGCGGTCGATATGGCGCGCATCGGCCTGTTCGGCTCGCCGGAGGAGGCCGTCGAGGCGGTCGTCGGCCTCACACCGAGCGGTCGCCTCGGCGAGGTGCAGGACATGGCGGACGCGGTCGTCTTCCTCGCCTCCGACGCCTCCCGCTTCGTCAACGGCGCCGGGCTGCCCGTTGACGGCGGCATGGGTATGTGACCGTCGAAACCCTGAAGGAACAAGGAGCATCATGAGCAACAAGCCGGTAGTGGTGTACGGCGCCTCGGGCTACACGGGACGCCTGGTCTGTGAGTACCTGCGCGAGTACAACGTGCCCTTCACCGCGGCGGGCCGCGACGAAGGCAAGCTCACCGAGTCGATGAACGCGCACGTCGCGGGCATCGAGACGGCGGACTACGAGATCGCCGAGGTCGAGCACGAGCTCGGCGCCCTCACCGAACTCTTCCGGGGCAGCTCGGTGGTGCTGAACACGGTGGGCCCCTTCATCAAGCTCGGCGATCCCGTGGTCGAGGCGGCGCTGGCCGTGGGGGCGCACTACTGCGACACCACGGGCGAGCAGGACTGGTTGATCCACCTCGACGAGACCTTCCACGCACGCTTCGCGGAGGCAGGACTGCTGCTGGCCCCGGGCATCGCGCAGATGTACACCACGGGCGAGATCGCGGCGCAGATCGCCCTGGAGACACCGGGACTCGACACGCTCGACATCGCGGTCTTCTGGGGCGGCAGCCCGACCATCGCCTCGACCCGCACGATCCTGGTCAACGCGGCGGGCGGCGACGCCTTCTACCTCGAGCAGAACCAGTACGTCCCGTTCGACCCCCAGCAGGGACTCGTCCCCCTCGTGGTGCCGGGGCAGCATGAGCTGGCGCAGTCGCTGCCGTGGGGCGGCACCTCCCATCCGGTGTGGTTCAAGCGCGATCCGCGCGTGGCCAATTGCAAGGCGCAGGGCGGGGTGTTCAACACCGCTCTCATGCAGAACGTCCCCGTGATCGTGGCACAGGCACTGGAGGCCACGAAGGACATGTCGCCGCAGGAGCGCGCCGACGCGCTCGACGCCGTCGCCGCGCAGGTGATGAATTCGATGCCGCCCCGGGAGAATCCGCGCGTGAACAAGTCACTCGACTCGGTGCACGCCTCCGGGCCGCTCGGCCGCGCCCACGTGGTGATCCACGGCAACAGCAACTACAAGCAGACCGGGCTGCTCCAGGCCTATGCCGCGTACTCGCTGCTGCAGCAGCCGCCGCGCCGCACGGGGCTCGCCTCCGGCTGCCAGGCCTTCGGGCATCGCGAGCTCGAGGGCGTCCTGCGCACCTTCGGCCTCATCTCGGAGCCCATCGTCACGGTGCACCGATGACGCTGCCCGACGTCCCGGATGTGCCCGGCCTCCCGGAGATCCGGGCGGCGCGGGCACCGTCGGGCCCCGCTCTCGCGGACGATCGCCTCGACCTCTCCAACAGCGAGTTCGCCGCGGCCGTCCGCAGGGCCGCCACCCGGCTGGAGGAGTACGGCGTGGAGCCCGGCGACGTCGTGGGCCTACTCCTGCCCAACCGGGTCGAACTCGTCGTCGCGCTGTTCGCCGCGTGGCGCCTCGGCGCGGCCGTCACGCCGATCAACCCGGCCCTCGCGCCGCCCGAGATCGCCTACCAGGCAGCCGACGCCCGGGCGCGCGTCCTGGTGACCGAGCCCGGAGCCCGGACCCCCGACGGTGTCGCGGCGCTCCCGTGCGACGAGCTGCTGGCCGAGGCCGACGGCGAGGAGGCGCTGCCGGTGCGGGTCATGCCGGCCGATCTGGCGCTGCTCATCTACACGGCCGGCACCACGGGCAAGCCCAAGGGCGTGATGATCACGCACGGGAACATCGCGGCGATGACGGCGTCGTTCATCGAGCACTTCTCGTTCACCGAGCGCGACCACAGCCTGCTGGTGCTGCCCCTGTTCCACGCGAACGGGGTCATCCTCGGCACGCTGACTCCGCTGCGCGCCGGCGGGCGCACCACGATCGTCGGCCGGTTCCGCGCGGACGAGTTCTTCCCCGCCGTGGAACGGCACCGGCCCACGTACTTCTCGGCCGTGCCGGCGATCTACGCCATGCTCACCACGGTGCCGGACGACGTCGTCCCGGACACCTCCTCGCTCCGGTTCGGGATCTGCGGCGCCGCACCGATGCCCGTCGATCTCATCGAGCGCTTCGAATCGCGGTTCGGCGTCCCGATCGTCGAAGGGTACGGATTGTCGGAGACGACCACCGCCTCGGCCATCAACCCGCTCGACGGTCCGCGCAAGCCCGGCACCGTCGGCCCGGCGCTCCCGGGCCAGCGGATCCGCATCGTCGACGGTGCGCTCCGCGACGTCGCGCCCGGCGAGACCGGCGAGGTGCTCATCGCCGGCGACGTGGTGATGGCCGGGTACCTGAACCGGCCCGAGGCCACCGCCGAGACGATCGTCGACGGCTGGCTGCGCACCGGCGACGTCGGCATGCTCGACGGTGACGGCTACCTGCGCCTGGTGGATCGGGTGAAGGACATGGTGATCCGTGGCGGCGAGAACATCTATCCCAAGGAGATCGAGGCCCAGCTGTACCGCAACCCGCAGGTCTACGAGGCAGCCGTGATCGGCCGGCCGCACGAGGTGCTCGGCGAGGTGCCCGTCGCCTACGTCTCCCTCCGCGAGGGTGCCACCGTCACCGCCGTTGAGCTCCTCGACGACTTGCACGGCACCCTGGCGAAGGTCAAGATCCCCGTCGACCTGATCCTGCTCGACGAGATCCCGAAGAACCCCGTCGGCAAGATCGACAAACCCACCCTGCGCCGGCAAGACCGGGCCCGATCGTAGGTGCGCGGCTATCGGGGGTGACAACGTGTGCTCATGACGCGGGCCCCGGCGTTTCCTCTGCTAGGTTGGCGAGAGGAGCTGGACTGGAAGAGCTTCCGGGGCAAGGGAAATCGGGAGTCGCTGGAGCCGATGAATTCGGAGCATTACGACCACTCGGCCCAGGGTGCCGCGTCCGTCGCGCAGGCATTCCAGCGGATGTCGCGCGGGCACCGCAGAGTGCAACTCGATGAGCGTTCTGCGATGCGCATGCGAGGATTTCTCCGGCCCACGCTTGAACCATCTGGCCCTTGAGGCTCGGTGCGTCTCGTGGAACTCCTATACGGACGTGCCGGACCAGGTCGGCGTTCTCCGCGTGCATCGCGGTGAGTGGACGTTCTTTCCGGGGACGTGTAAGGCATGCACCGTTTCTGCGGGCTAGATCGTGCTCAGCCGGCTGATCGCGAATTGCGGTGTCCTGGGCGAGCGCGAAGTTGTCGACCTCCAGTATTCCGAGGACGGTGTTCACGTCGACCGCACCGTCGATGAACGCCGGTGGTGTACCGCGCGTGCTCCCCTCAAGGGAGCTCTCCGCAGGCCACCACTCGTACTGGTTGGCGGTCGTCCTCGCCGCGGTGCGGGCCGAGAGCCTGGATGTTCCCGGGGCCGAATTGGAGTTGATCCGCCAGGAATCACTGCGCTCTCTGGTCGCAGCGATATTGAGCGTCTCCCACTGCACGGCCCAAGTTTCGTCGGCGCGAACTCTCAGGAGCGGCTATTGGCGCGCGTCATTCAGCATGTCGAGGGCCATCCGCTCGACCCGATGACCGTCAGGGACCTCGCGGCGGTCGGAAGTGCAGCGTGCGGACGCTGCAGGTGGCGTTTCAGCAGGTGCGGGCGATACCACCGATGGAGGACGTGCGAACCGCCCGATTGCACGTCGCGCGTGGGATGCTTCTCGAGGCGGATCCCGGTCTCGTGACCGTCACCGAGAAATGCTGCTCGCAGCGGCAGGGAAACGCCGGTCAAATCATCGCCGAGTTCACGTCTCTGCTGGCGGCAATCCGCGAAGCCCAAGTTGTCACGGACCTGAGAAGGTCGTCGCCCTCATCGTCGTCTCTTATTCCGCTTGGCGGTGCGTCTCCCAGCTTGAGGGCGTTGCGTCATGTGCGCTGGCGTGTCGAAGCTGCCGGCTGGCCGCAACGACGCTACTAGCTCAGCGAGAACCTCTGGTTCGATCTCGGTCTGACCCGAGTCGTAGGACACGCCGATGGGTTCGCCGCTGGCTTCGTCGTATACAAACGATGCGCCGCGTCGATACCCGAGTTGGTGTTTCTTCGCCACCATGTAGGCGTGTGCTCGCTGGACAACCTGCTCGACAGTTAACATCACGGGCCGCGTCATCCATACAAGCAGCCAGCCATTCTCCTTGGTCAGCCCCCAAGGCAGTGCGATACTTCGCGGCGCGCCACCGAGATCAGAGTTTTCAATCAGACCTTGCGGATATCTCGCGAGCTGCCGCTGGGCGTCCGACGACCCCTCAAGGAGGGTTGCTCCGATACTCAGCCATCCAAAGGCCGCGTTCCCTTGTAGCCAGTCAATCAGGGGGGCCAGTGGCGAGTGAATCATACGCGGCTTGGGGGCGAGTACGTCCGGTTCCGCGCCGTCCGGAGGGTGCATCGACGAGAACCACGCATCTAGTTCATCTGTGTGACTCATGACGAGACCAGGAACCTGCTTCTTGAATCGGCGCACGTCCGCTGCACGCGGCTTGCCACGCCAGGGCATCTCTCGACAGGCCACTTGCGGGTCGGGTTCGACGTAGAGGCCCATCCTGAAGAAAAGTAGGAAAGGGTCTAACTCGTCGACCGCGATGAACATCTCAGTGGCCTTGGGTTCGGTCCGTCGACGTACGTATAGCAGGAACTCCGCAGGGCGGTCGACAAGCTGGGCGATGAGGCCGAGATCGTTGAGAGATACTGTCCAGGGAATGTTGTCTGCTGACAGAAGTCCGGCACCGATCAGTTTGGCGGTCGCGGTCGCGATGCCTGGCATATCATCAAGACTGGTTACAACGGAATGGATCTCGCGAACGTCGGACAGGTCGAGCCAACTCCCGTCCCGGAGACGAAGTCCGTGGTCCTCGACTGCCCGCTTCTTCATTCGGCCCGCCTGCTCAGCCCCCTTCGTGATAGCTGTAGCGAGGTTTCTGCGCAGTGGGTTCAGCTCGCCGGTTCGCGAGCGATCGCTGAGAGGAATGGCCTTGTCCTCCACAATGAACGCGACGTCGTGAAGGACAAACAAATGGTCGCCCTCTACCAACTTCGTGTAACCGGCGGGAACGCCGGCCTCCTCAACCTCGTTGGCAGGTACGAAGTACTCGATCCCATGGTGCGAGATAGCCCCCGGGACAAGCTCGTTGAAAAGCTGCTCGACTCGATCCTCCAGATACTTCCCACGATGGGCCGCGTAGATCTCCCAGTGAGCTGAGTTTTTAAGAGCGTCTTCGAATGCAGGCTTCACCGCGTCCACGATGAGCGCTGGATGAACGGTCATCACCAAGTCATCTCGGAGAACAATTGGATAGCAGCGCACTGGCGAGTCGCCGTCCAGATAGGCGCGCAACGCGGCGCCGGCGTTTTCGGTCGGGGTAGGTGGAGCGAAGAAGACTGCAATCGTTCGTCCCAACTCGACCGATATCCCAGCTCGGTTAGCCACGTCAGAGACGGGGATAGCCGCGTGAGTGGCACTTGGATTGAATATGCCGGTGAGTCCGTCGAGTGCGATGAGCTTCTCGTCATCGGTCGGCATCCGGTCGTCGTTCACATCGATCGCATTGAATGCGTCGGCGAGAGCTTGACCTCGCGCGTTGAACTGGTCCATCTGCATCTGGTGGCAGGCGTTGAGGAACGACAGCGCCTCCTCGACTCCGAATCCAAGGAGTGCTCGCAGCCTAGAGTCGACGGGAGCGCCGAACAGACCTCGAAGCATCTCATTTTGCATCTCGGGATAGGAGGTTCCACGCATCATGCGCCCGTTGCCGCGCACGGACGCGGCCACCTGTGACATACCATCGAATTCCTGAGCTGATAGGAGGTCGCGGACTGCGCCGAGGTTGAGGACCTCTTGAGCAAGGGGAATGAATCGCTCGCTGATAGCACCACAAAGGTCTTGATCGACGCGCTTAAATTCGACACCGGAATCCGACTCTGAGGCTGCACAGCGGAGCATGACGGCCAAGATCTCTGCGACGGCTGGTCCGCTCTGCGCTCCGGCTGGCGGTAGGACACCCGCCGGAGCGAACGGCAACGTCATCATGCGAATGGCCTCAAGCGTTCCCAGAGGTTCGTAGCCAGCAAATCCCTCAACGAACTGCGTGGCCGCATCATCGATGCGTCGCTCAACCTCAGCAGCAGGATCGGTCGCTTTCGAGACGTCTGAAAGCAGTGCAGCAGTGTCGAAGGCGCGGTCGAGCGCTACCTGAACGTGTTGGTCCGAGTGCCCGGCCTTGTTCTCGTGGCGGCGCTTCTTGTTCCGCCTCTTTCGGGAGGGCTTTGATGCCATCAAAACGGTACATTCCCTTTCGCCCACTGATTTGCCTAGTCGCCCCGGGCTCCGGCGGAATCGACGCCTCCGCGACCGGTGTGAACCGCCCGTGCGCCCGAAGACTGACGCAAAATTTCACCGGTACCTGATAGCGTGTGCGTTCGCAGCATAGTACGCGGAGTACTGCTGCATCGATAGTTGACAGTCTGACCTGCCCCACAGCCTTGTTTCCAGTTCTGCTGACTTGTCGATGGCCCGCCTGGAAGCCTGATGCAGATGCGGAACCCGCGTTCATCCGAGTTTCGTTCCCGGGCAATCGCCCTGGTTCACGAGGCCACCAGGTCAACCAGACCGCGCTCAGCTTGGGATCCATCCGATCACCCGGCTGACCAACCTCCTTGGACATCACAGCTAGATGGCAATGGTGCTACGACGATGCCAAGTTTTGAGACTGCGCCAAGAATTCTGGGACCCCACAGACGAGGATCAGCCCTTGGCCATGTCCACGAAGCGGGAGTAGTGCAGCTGGTGGGCGACGGTGACGGTGCCGGTGGGGCCGGCACGGTGCTTGCCGAGAATGAAGTCGGCCTCGCCGGCGCGGGGGTCGTCCCGCTCGTAGGCGTCGGGCCGGTGCACCAGGACGACCATGTCGGCGTCCTGCTCGAGCGAGCCGGACTCACGGAGGTCGGCGACCTGGGGCTTCTTGTCCGTGCGCTGCTCGGGACCACGGTTGAGCTGCGCGACGGCGATCAGCGGCACCTCGAGCTCCTTGGCCAGCAGCTTGAGCTGCCGGGAGAACTCCGAGACCTCCTGCTGGCGCGATTCGACCTTCTTGCCCGAGGTCATCAGCTGCAGGTAGTCGATGACGATGAGCTTGAGGTCGTGCCGCTGTTTGAGGCGACGGGCCTTGGCGCGGATCTCCATCATGGTCAGGTTCGGCGAATCGTCGACGAACAGCGGCGCCTCGGAGATCTCCGACATACGGCGAGCCAGGCGGGTCCAGTCGTCGTCGGACATCTTGCCCGAGCGCATGTCGGCGAGCTTGATCCGCGCCTCCGCGGAGAGCAGGCGCATGACGACCTCGGTCTTACTCATCTCCAGGCTGAACAGCACGCCGGGCATGTGATGCTCGATCGCGCAGGAACGCAGAACGTCCAAGGCCATGGTCGACTTGCCGGCGCCGGGGCGGCCCGCGACGATGATCATCTGGCCGGCATGCAGGCCGTTGGTGATCGCGTCGAAATCGGTGAAGCCCGTGGGCACCCCCATGCTCACGCCGCCCTGGGAGGCGATCGCGTCGATCTCGTCCATCGTGGGCTGCAGCAGCTCCTCGAGGATCACGTAGTCCTCGGACGCCTTGCGCTCCGTGACGTCGTAGACGGCAGCCTGCGCGCGATCGACCACCTCGGCGACATCGGCACCGTCGGACCCCGAGTAGCCGTACTGGACGATCCTGGTCCCGGCCTCGACGAGGCGCCGCAGGATCGCCTTCTCGGCGACGATCTCCGCGTAGTACCCGGCATTCGCGGCAGTGGGGACGGTCGAGATCAGCGTGTGCAGGTACGGCGCACCGCCCACGCGCTTGAGTTCGCCCTTACGGTCCAGCGCAGCGGAGACGGTGACCGCGTCCGCCGGCTCACCCGCGCCGTACAGGTCGAGGACCGCGTCGTACACCGACTGGTGCGCCGGCCGGTAGAAGTCGCCCGGGCTGAGCACCTCCAGCACGTCCGCGATGGCGTCCTTCGAGAGCATCATCGCGCCCAGCACGGACTGCTCGGCAGCGATGTCCTGCGGGGGCTGGCGGCCGAAGTCCTCGGCCGGCGGACCGTCGGGCGAGGGCTCCGCGCGCCTGACCGGTCCCGGAGTGAACTCCTGCTCGTCCGTGACCGACACCGCACACCCACCTCTCTTCAGGGCCCTCGCAACGCCCCTGCGGGCGACGAGGGGCTCGCCTCTGGCCATGGTCTACCGCATCGCACTGACAGGTTCTGCCGGAGCAGCCTGCACGAGCGCGCGATGGACGCACGTGAACGCTAGGCCCTGCGCTCATCACGGCAAAACGGAGCTGTGGACGGAGCTGTGGAGCGACTGTGGACGGCGCGCGGCCAAGGTGGGGACGCCGGTGTGGACCGATGGGGAAAACCTGTGGAAACTCCGGAGCCGAGGCGGCATCGCCACTGGTCAGAGGCGGTGCACCGGGCAACACATGCTGTGGATCGAAGTTTCTCAGCGTGTCGCGGCGGCGCCCGCATTCGGCGTGTCGCGAGTGAATTCGTCATCCCGGCGCCCGAAAAACCACCCTCCGTTGTTACCCGCGGGTCACCTATCAGGGCTCCTACCAGCGGCAACGGGTCACACGGCCACGACGCGTCTTCTTCGCGTCCTCGTCGCCGCGTATCCTGAACGCTGCAGTAGCGACTCCGGAAGGACACACCCCGATGAACCTCTCCACGATCTCGACGCGCACAGCCGGCGTCGCGGTCGCGCTGGCGGCCACCGCCACGTGCGCCATCGGGCCCGCGGGGGCCGCCCCCGGCCCCTCCCCCCAGCCGAAGCCGGCCTCGGTCACCGCGACCTGCTCGAGCGCGAACCCCATGTTCGTCGTCGGCGGCCAGATGCTGAACTGGAAGGTCACCGCCACCGTTGGCGGCAACGGCCGCATCCTCGTTTCCGCGAAGGGCGACGCCGGAGCACGCGACCTGGTGCTCAGCCAGTTCTCCTCGTCCGCCACCCTGTCGTGGAACAACACCACCACCGGCAAGTTCGGCAGCGACCGCCTCGCCGGGACGGGGCAGCTGCCCGTGCTCAACCCGACCTCCATCACCACCGGCAAGGGAGCGGTGACCTTCAACGTGGTCATCAGGGTCGGTGCCGGCACCGAATGGATCGGCACGCAGACCAGCACGCCGTGCGTCGGAACCATCGTGGTCTGACCGCCCCGAGACGCGAAGAACCCCCACCGCCCGAGGGCGATGGGGGTTCTTCTCTGTCGTCTGCGACTACTGCGCGGCGACGGTGAGCGCGAACTTCGCGCGCACGTCGGGGTGCAGCACCACGACCACGGGGAAGGAACCCGTGGACTTGATGTGCCCCTGCGGCAGCTCGATGGTGCGCTTGTCGACGGCGGGGCCACCCGCGGTCTTGAGCGCGGCGGCGACGTCAGCGGCGGTGACCGAGCCGAAGAGCTTGCCCGAGTCGGCCGTCTTCACGGCCAGCGAGACGGACTCGAGGCCCTCGATGGCCTGCTTGAGCTCGTTCGCGTGATCGAGGCCGCGCACCCGCTTGGCCTCCTGGCTGCGGCGGATGCCCTCGACCTGCTTCTCGGCGCCACGGGTGGCGACGATGGCCAGGCCGCGGGGCAGCAGGTAGTTGCGGCCGTAGCCGTCCTTGACCTCGACGATGTCGCCGGGCGCGCCCAGGTTGTCGACGTCGGCGGTGAGGATGAGCTTCATTTCTTCACCCCTCCTTAGCGGGTCGTCGACGTGAACGGCAGCAGGGCCACCTCACGCGCGTTCTTGACGGCGATCGCGATGTCGCGCTGGTGCTGGACGCAGTTGCCCGTCACACGACGGCTGCGGATCTTGCCCCGCTCCGACAGGAACCGACGCAGCAGCGTGGTGTCCTTGTAGTCGATCTTGGTGTTCTTCTCCTTGCAGAACGTGCACGCCTTGGCCTTGACGGCCTTCTCGACGCGCACCTTCCGGCCATTGCCCTTACCGGCCATGGTGTTGGTACTCCTTGATGAGGTCTACTGGGCTCCCGGCGGACCGGGGACGCCCTTCACAGTGTTCGATCCCGGGATCAGAATGGCGGATCGTCGTTGCCGCCGCCGAAGCTGCTCCCGGCCGCAGGGGCGCTGCCCCACGGATCGTCTGCGGGCTGGTTCTGGCGCGGAGCCTGCTGGGCGGGCTGGCTGTAACCGCCACCGCCGCCCTGGCCGCCGCCACCGAAACCGCCGCCGCCACCGCCGCGCTGCGTGCGCGTCGGCTTCGCCGTCGCGTACCGAAGAGAGGGGCCGATCTCGTCGACCTCGAGTTCCACCACTGTGCGCCGCTGGCCCTCACGATCGTCGTACGACCGCTGCTTGAGCCGACCGGAGACGATGACGCGCGTGCCCTTCGTGAGCGATTCGGCGACGTTCTCCGCCGCCTCACGCCAGATGTTGCACCGCAGGAACAGCGCCTCGCCGTCCTTCCACTCGTTGGTGTTCCGGTCGAAGGTCCGGGGCGTGGAGGCGACGGTGAAGTTGGCCACCGCCGCACCCGACGGGGTGAAGCGAAGCTCCGGATCCGCCGTCAGATTGCCGATGACCGTGATGACCGTGTCGCCTGCCATGGTGTTTCTCCCTGCTCGTAGTACGGCTAGTTCTGCCGCAGCACCTTAGTGCGAAGCACCGACTCGTTCAGCTTGAGCTGACGATCGAGCTCGTTGACGGTGGCGGGCTCGGCGGTCAGATCGATCACCGCGTAGATGCCCTCGGCGTTCTTGGAGATCTCGTAAGCAAGACGGCGCTTGCCCCAGATGTCGACGTTCCCGATCGATCCGCCGTCCTTGCGGACCACGTTCAGGAAGGTCTCCAGCGAGGGCGCGACGGTGCGCTCATCCAGGCTCGGATCCAGGATCACCATCAGTTCGTAATTACGCATGGGCTTTTCGCCTCCTCCTATGGACTATGCGGCCGTGGACTCTCCACGGCAGGAGCGTTGCCGACAAGGCAACCGGACCAGGGTACCGCAACCCGTCGCCACCAGCGAAATCAGGCGACTGACGAGCCGATCCGCGAATTCCTCGAAAACCTCGCCACGATAGAGAACAATCTCTAACATGTGCCAGGAAGGAGGTGGGCGATGTCATCGCGAACGACGCAGGAGGCGCCCGGCGTCCGCCCCGGAGCGCTCGCCGGCCTCCGCAGGAATCTCGACGACAACGCACTCGGTCCCGTCCGCACGCTCGGGCGCACCGTCGAACTGGTTCTCCACGCCCTGGTCTCGATGGCGACCGAGCTCCTCCGCGGGCGGATCCAGTTCCGCGAGCTCGTCGTGCAGTCGTGGTTCCTGATCAGCGTCACCGCCGTCCCCGCCTTCCTCATGGCGATCCCCTTCGGCGTGATCGTCACGATCCAGATCGGCAGCATCGTCAACCAGATCGGCGCCGGCTCCCTGATGGGCGCCGCGAGCGGACTCACCGTCATCCAGCAGGCCGCACCCATGGCGGCCGGACTGCTCCTCGGCGGCGCCGGCGCCTCCGCGATCGCCGCGGACCTCGGCTCCCGGACCATCCGCGAGGAGGTCGACGCCATGCGCGTCATGGGCATCGATCCCGTCCGGCGCCTCGTCGTCCCACGGATCCTCGCCGCCGCCTTCGTCGCGCCGATGCTGTGCATCTTCATCACCGTCGTCGGCATCGGCGCCGCCTACTACCTCGCCGTTGCCGGGCAGGACGTGACACCGGGCAGCTACTGGCTCAGCTTCGGCGCCTACGCCACCACCCGGGACTTCGGCTTCTCCCTGATCAAAGCCGCGATCTTCGGCGTGATGATCGCGGTCCTCGGCTGCCAGCACGGCCTCGAGGCGAAGGGCGGCGCCCGCGGCGTGGCCGACGCGGTCAACACCACCGTCGTCGTCTCGACCGTCGGCATCATCGTGCTCAACTTCGCGCTGACCCAGATCTATACGACCTATTTCCCCATGAGGGTGGGCTGACATGCACCTCCACGCACCCCACGCGCAACCCCCTACGTCCCCCACGAGGGTGGGCTGACCGTTGACCATCGCCCCCTACCGCCCGAAGGGCTTCCGCACGGCCGGACGGATGGCGGACTCGCTGCGCGGTACCCTCGCCCGCCTCGGCCAGATCGTCTCGTTCGTCGTCTCCTCCGTGGCACTGATCCCGCACGCACTCCGCAACTATCCGAAGCAGACGATCCGCACCGTCACCGATCTCACCTGGGGCCGCGGCGCCGTGATCGTGGGCGGCGGCACGTCCCTGATGATGGTGGTGCTGGGTCTCGCTGTCGGCGGCACCGTCGCCGTGCAGGCCTTCGCCTCCCTCGACCTGCTCGGCATGGGACCCCTCACGGGCGTTATCGCCGCCCTCGCCAACACCCGCGAGTTCGCCCCGATCCTGGCGGCTGCGGGCTTCGCCGTGCAGGCCGGGTGCCGCATGACCGCCGAGATCGGCGCGATGCGGATCACCGAGGAGATCGACGCGCTCGAAGCGCTCGGCCTGCGGTCCATCTCCTTCGTCGTCAGCACCCGAATGATCGCCGGCGTCGTCGCCATCGTGCCGATCTTCCTCATCGCGATCATCGTCAGCTTCTTCGCCTCCAGCACCATCGTCACCCTCGCCCAGGGCGACGCGGCCGGCACCTACGAGCACTACTTCCGGCAGTTCCTCTCCCCCGCCGACCTCGTCGCATCGATCGCCAAGGTCGTGGTCTTCATCTGCGCCGTGATCCTCATCCACTGCTACCAGGGCTTCTTCGCCGCGGGCGGGCCGGAAGGCGTGGGCATCGCATCGGGCCGGGCGGTCCGCGCGTCGATGGTCGCCATCGTGGTGCTCGACATGCTGATGACCATCGGCATCTGGGGCGCCAGTAGCGAACTAGTCTTCCGGGGCTGACGGCATGGCGACGAGATGGCCCTCCCCGATGACCGGCATGATGACGCCGGGACCTGTGCTCCTGCGCCGCGGCATCGCGACGATCCTCTCGGCCCTCCTCGTGGCGCTCGCCTTCTGGGCGGTCCACGCGATCGTCTCGACCCCGCCGAAGTCGCTCACGCTCGTCGTGCGGAACGTCGCCCCCGGAGTCGGGCCCGGTACAGCGGTGGAGATGGACGGCCTCCGCGTCGGCACCGTGACCGACGTCCTCGACCGGGGCGCAGGGCGCCTCGGCGTGGCGATGGAGTTCAACGGCGCCGCAGACGATCTGGTGACCGACGCCGTGAAGGTCTCGTTCGCGCCGGGCAACACCTTCGGCGTCACCGTCGTCGCGCTCACGCCGGGGCGCGGCGGCCGGGCCCTCGCCCGGGGCGCCTCGTGGGAGCCGCTCACCGCACCCGAAGACGGCACGATGGCGTCCCTGCTGCGCTCACTCAGCACCATCGAGCGGGAGAGCCTCCGCCCGCACATGGCGCAGCTCATCGCGCAGATGGACACGACCACAAGGCAGTTCCTGCCCTTCATCGGCGCCGTCGGCGCCATCGCGGAGGCCAACGCCGACACCCAGCGGATCCCCACCGCACAGACGCTCCCGACTATCGCGACCACGCTGCAGGCCTTCGACGCGTCCACCCGCCGGATGCTGCCCGCGCTGCGCACGCTGTGGTCGTGGAGCGGACCGGACACGCCCGGCTACCCGGACCGGCAGACCGCGACGATCAACGCCCTCGCCCACGACTTCTCGCCGGCTCTCGCCGCCCTCCTCAGCCGGCCCAATGTCGCGGCGCTCACCGATGTACTCGTACCGGTCCGCGAACTCGCGACCCGCGCGACGGCGAGCTTCCCCGACGCCGCGCGCAACGGCCGCCAACTCGAGGAACTCATCGAGCGGATCCGGAGGTCGATGCCCGACAACGGATCCGGGCCGGTGCTCAATCTCGACGTCACCTTCCAGCGGTTCCCCGCGATCGCCTCCCTCTTACCGCCCGCACCGCAGTCCTCCACCGCGCCGACCACCACGAGGGGCCGCTGACGTGCGCACCGCCCGCAACCCCGGAACCCTGCTGCTGATCTTCGTGGTCCTGATCGCCGTCGGCGCCGCCTTCACCGTGCGCGCGCTCACGCGCCCCGCCCAGGCCGCGCAGTCCTCGTACTCCGCGCTGTTCACCAACGCCTCCGGGCTCCGGTCGGGCGACGACGTGCGGCTGCTCGGCGTCCAGGTGGGCAAGATCCGCGAGGTCACGCTCGATCAGGACGACACGGCCCGCGGTTCCCTCGCCCGGGTCGCCTTCACCGTCGACCGGGGCCAACGCCTCACCACGGCGACCACGCTGTCCATCCGGTTCCAGAACCTCACCGGGCTGCGCTACTTGGAGCTCTCACCGAGCGCCGCTCGGGCCGAAGCGATCTCGCCCGGGTCAACGATCGGCACCGCCCGGACGGTGCCCTCCTTCGACGTCACGACGATCTTCAACGGCCTGCAGCCGGTCCTCGCCGCGATGCGGCCGGAGCAGATCAACCACCTCGCGCAGTCGATCGTCGCCGTCGTCGAGGGCGACGGTGCCGGGCTCGGTCCGCTCCTCGACGCCCTGCAGACGCTGAGCCGGTTCAGCAACGACCGCTCCGCGCTGATGCAGACCCTGGTCCGCAACCTCACGACCATCAACGAGAGCCTCGGCGGGAGGTCCGGGAGCCTGCCCACGGTGATCGGCTACCTGCAGGGCATCGGCGAGGTCCTGCGCAACGCCGCACCGTCGACGAAGGTGCTCTCCGATCAGGGCGCCGAGCTCATGACCGCGGCCGACGCGCTGCTGCGCGGCGCGGGACTGCACCCCGGCGGCAACGCGCTGATCGAACTCGCCCGCCCCGAACTGCCCCGGCTGCAGAGCCTCGTCGACCTTGCAGCGCTCCTGCCCGGCCTGTTCGCGAACCTGACCCAACAGCAGGTCCCCGCCGCCGGCGGCGACACGGGCTGCAGCCGCGGCGAGGCGCAGCTGCCCGCCGGCCTGCTCGTCTTCCTCCGGGGATCGAAGGTGACGCTGTGCAAGCGCTGAACCTCCCTCTCGTCCTGCTGCGCGACGGCTACCGACTGGCTCTCACGCTCGCCTCCGGCCTCGAAGAGGCCTGGGCCCGGCCGAGTTCGAAGAACCGCCAGCTCGCTTTCGGTGTGCTCGGTGTCGCGCTCGCGGTGATGGTGATGGTCGCCAGTTCGGTACTCGCCGCCCGGCCGCTCGGCACCACGACGTACACCGCGTACTTCCCCGAGGCGGGGATGATCCGCGCCGGCGACGACGTGCGCGTAGCCGGCGTCTCCGTCGGCTCGGTGCAGCGGGTCGCGCTCGAGGGCGACCGCGTGGACGTGGGGCTGCGCATCAAGAAGACGGTGCACATCGGCGATCAGTCGCGCATCGCGGTGAAGATGCTGACCGGGGTCGGCGGCTACTTCGTCGACATCGACTCCATCGGCACCGCGCCGCTCGGAACCACCCCCGTTCCGCCGTCCCGCGTCCGGATCCCGTACAGCCTCGTCGAGACCTTCCAGCAGGCCGAACCCAAGATCCGCGCGATCGACCCGGCCCCGTTGCGGGATTCGCTCGCCCAGATCCAGCGCGCGATGACCGGCAGACCCGGCCAGATGAAGGAGCTCCTCTCCACGCTCCAGGGCGTGGTGCAGAGCATCTCGACGCAGAAGGACGAGATCGGCGGCTTCGTTCAGACCCTGTCCGAGTACGCCGCCACCGTCGACCGCAACGGAGACGTCCTCACCGGAGTGATGCGCGATATGAACATCTACTTCTCCACCGCGCGGCTGAACGTAGCCGGGTACAAGCGGTTCATGAGCGCCTTGGACCTGGTGCTGCGGCGGATCATCCCGGCGGCGACCTTCTACCAGGAGAACCTCGCCTCGATGGAGGCGCAGTTCAACCTCATGTCCGGCCAGATCGGCCGGCTGCTCACCAAGTACCAGAAGATGATCGACGATGCGATGGCCGCGCTCCGGCGGCTCCAGTCCTCAGTGAAACCCGACGGCACCGTCGTCTTCGACGGCTCGGTACCGACTCTGACGTCCCAGTACTGCATTCCGCTGGAAGGGGCTCCGTGCTGATGCTCGCCAAGGCCCTCCGCTCGCCGTGGCTCGTGACCGCGATCGCCGTCACCGTGGTCGGGTCGATCATCGCGACAGCACTGTACGTCGCCCGTACTCCGGCCAGGGCACAGGCGAGCCATTGCGCGCTGATGCCCGACGCCATCGGCTTGTACGTCGGCAACCCGGTCACCCGGCTCGGTGTGCCGATCGGAAGGGTCACCGGTATCCGGCCCGAGAACGCCGCCGCCCGCGTGGAGTTCGCGGTCGACGCCGACCAGCCCGTCACCACCGGCACGGGCGCTGTCACCGTCGCGGCCTCGCTCATCGCCTCGCGGCAGCTGGCCTTGATCGACAGTGCCCGCAAGGACGCTCCGGCGCTCCGCGCCGGGGCATGCCTCACCAGCACGAAGACCCCGCAGTCCCTGAGCCGCAGCCTCAGTTCCATCGGCGATGCCGCGGCCACGCTCACCACGGGCGGCGGGCCCGAACAGGCCAAGCAGGTACAGGATTCGCTCACCTCGCTCGCCGCGGCGGTCGACGGCACCGGGCCCGACGTCAACGGCGTCATCGGCAGCCTCGCGGCACTGCTCGCCGATCCGGGGCCGGGCATCGGTGACGTGGGCCGCTCGATCGGCTCGATCTCGTCGCTGACCGGCGGGATGACCTCGAACTGGAATCCGCTCAAGCAGCTGTTGGTGACCGCCCCCGACGGCCTCGCCGACATCATCGTCCCCACCGCGCAGACCACCCAGACGCTGGCCGACGCCCTGATCCCGCTCGGCGCGCTGCTGCGTGACCTCCTCTCCCACTACGGGCACAATCTGTGGCCGATCCTCGACACCGTGATCCCCGCCGCGCGCCTCGTCAGCGCCGGGGTCAGGAACTGGGGCGACCTCCTCGGCTTCCTCCCGCCGCTGATCGACGCCTTCACCGTCTCCTTCGACCAGCGCACCCTCGGCCTGAAGGTGGTCTACACCCCGCCGAGCACGAAGATGGTCGCCCGGAACCCCAAACTGACCTGTGCGAACGTCAACCGGCTGGCGCCGGGCCAGTGCCGGGTCGTCGACCCCGCCCACATCGACGTCGACCTGATCTCCGCCATCCTCCGAGGGACGGGAGCCGCCCGATGAGACCCTCGACCCTGCGCAGCCGGATCGTCCGCGGGCTCCTGCTCCTCGCCGTCCTCGCCCTCGGTGCGGTCGGGGTGCTGCGGGCGGGCCCTGCGGCGCTGCCCAGCCCCACCGGGTGGATGTCCTCGGGATGGCCGCTGCGCGTGGAATTCTCCAACGCCCTCAACCTGCCCGACCGGGCACAGGTCCGGTTCAACGGGCGGGCCGTGGGCACCATGGACTCCGTGCGGCTCGACGGGGATCGCGCCGTCGCGACCCTGACGATCACCGAGCCCGCCCGCATCCCGGCGGACACCACCGCCGAGCTGCGCCAGGACACGCTGCTCGGCGACGTCTACATCGCGCTCGTCTCGGCGCCCACCTCGGCGGCACAGCCGATCCGCGCCGGCGGGCTCATCCCGCTCGCGCAGAGCCGGCCGCCGGACCACGTCGAGGACCTCATGACGAGCATGTCCGGCTTCCTCGGCAGCGGGGGTGTTGCGCAGCTCGGCAACACCGTCCAGCGGGTCGACGGTGCCTTCCCGGACGATCCGGCACGCACCCGCGCGATCACCGACAACCTCGCCTCGACGATCATGGCGTGGGCCAACGACACCCGCTCGCTCGACACGGCCCTCCGGTCGGTGGTGAACGTGACCGGAGCGATCGCCGGCGAGCACGCCGCACTGCGCGAGTACCTCTCCCCGCTGGGACTGCGGCGCTGGGCGGTGATCGCCGAGACCGCCCGGGTGACCGAGGTCTTCGCCTCGCTCGCTCCCCTACTGTCGAACGCGGCGCCGCTCACGCCGGGGGTCCGCGACCTGGCGGCGTTGTTCACCCAGGTCGTCTCACCGCTGCTGCTACTCGACCGACCGGTCGGCGCGACCCGCCCGGACAACCTGATCAACCTGCGCAACCTGTTCCGGGACACGATCATCCCGTGGGTCGAGCACGGCCCCAAGGTCAACGTCGTCAGGGTCTCCGACGGTCCCGCCGTACCCACCGCGGAGAAGGCGGAGCAGGCGCTGCGCGCTCTGCGGATGATCGGAGCGGTCCGATGAGGAGGGAGCTCGTCGCGAACGCGATCACCTTCACCGCCGTACTCCTCGTCGGCCTGTCCGTACTCCTGTACGGCTACATGGGGCTGCGGCCCGGCGCGAGCCACACGACGATCTCCCTCAAGCTCGCCCACACCGGCCAGCTCAACCCGGGCTCGCCGATCCTGTTGCGCGGCGTCAGAATCGGAGAGGTCACGGCAGTCTCACCGACGACGGACGGCGTCACCGTCGCCCTCCGCTACCCCGCCGAGTACCGGATCCCCGTCGACTCCGCCCTGTCCGTCGAACAACTCAGTGCCCTGAGCGAGCCCTACGTGGAGATCGCACCGCGCTCGTCCGGCGGCGCCGTCTTCGCTTCCGGCGCTGTCGTTCCCGCGACCGCGGTCTCGCAGTCCCGGTCCGTCGGCGAGGTCTTCGAGGCGCTCGCCGCGCTCAACCGGACCGCCGATGCCGGCGCCCTCGGCCGCGTCGTGAAGACGGCGTGGCAGGCGACCTCCGGGCGCGACGACGACCTGACCACCCTCAGCCGGGCCGGCCAGTTGCTCAGCGCGACGGTGCTGAGCCGCATGCCGGCGATCCGCACGATGTTCGCCGACACCCAGATCTACTCCGCTGATCTCGGCTGGGCCGCGAGCGCGGTCCGGCGCCTCGGCGCCGAGTTCGAGAACACCTCCGCGGTGGTGCTCAGCGCAGTGCAGGCCGTACAGCGGATGGTCATGACCCTGCACGCCCCGGACCCGTTCCTGAGCACCATCGACCCGTTCGTCAAGCGGCTCACCCCCTACCTCGATGAGCTGCTCCCCGCGCTCGCGACCACCGGCGGACCGTTCATCTCGATCTTCTCGGCCATCAATCGCACTGTGCCGCAGATCGATCTCAGCACGCTCCTGTCGAACGCGCTGCAGATCGCCGGGACCGACGGTGCCGCCCGCATCACCCTGACCCTTCCCCGCCCCTGACACACCGAGAGGACCCCATGGCGCAGGAGCACGACGACCCCGACGAGGCCGCCGATCGCGACCACGAACCCGCCGGCACCGCACGGAAGCGTCCCCGGGCCGCATCGGAGGCGGTGAGCGACGCACGGGCCCCGCGCGCACCGTCGGGCACGGTACGCACGGTGCTCGCGACGGTGGTCGTGGTCGCGCTCGTCGCGGTCTCGGTCCTGCTGTACCTGCAGACCCGCACGCTCGACGCCGAGCGGCGGGCCGCTGCCGACCGGGCGCGCGCCGAACAGATCGCCTCCGACTACGCCGTCAAGGCCGCCACGATGGACTACCGCGACCTCACGCCGTGGCTCAACGCCGTGAAGGCCGGAGCGACACCGGAACTGGGCAAGAAGTACGACTCGATCGTCGAGCTCATGCGGGAGGTCCTCACCCCGCTCCGGCTGACCTCGACCGGCAAGGCCTCGTTCGCCAAGACCACGTCCGAGGTGAACGGCATCTACCAGGTCAAGGTCGCCGTCGACGTCTCCACGCAGAACATCCAGGCCCCGCAGGGCACTCTCAGCACGAGCACCTACTCGGTGAGCCTCGACCGGAACCGTTCCTGGGTGATCACCGAGGCCGGAGACCCCGCGAACCCGTCCGCCGTGCTCAGCGGCGCCGGCGGCGCCCCGGCCGCACCCTCGGCGTCCACCGCAGCGCAGCCGCCCACCACCCCGACGATGCCGGCGCTGCCGGCACCGTCGACGCCCAACTGACCTCCACCCGAAGGACGAACGATGGTGCAACGCTTCCTCGACTACGAGATGAGGGTCTCCGAGTTCATCGGCTTCTTCATCCTGATCGGCATCCCCTACGGCCTCGTCGGCCTGGTCTGGTCGCTCACCCACATGGACCATCTCGGGGACCTCGGCGGCCTCGACCGGATCGTCTCCTTCCTCGGCGCGATCGTCTGCTGGCCCGTGCTCCTGTTCGCGAATGTGACGATGCGGTGATGGCCCTCGTCCGGATCATCGACCTGATGGTCCAATGCATGAGGATCCTGGGCGGCCGCCCGCGAGGGATCGCCGGCCCGTCCGACGGTGCGCCGGCGGCCCTCGAGCGCACCCGCATCCCCATCCGCACGCAGCACCGGCCCGTCACGTCGCGCACGCTCGCCGTGACAGATGCCCTCGACTTCTGGGGATTCGCGGGCGCCGCCGCCAATGTCGCAATGCAGATGATGAATCCCGGTGTGGGGCACGGCGTCGCGGAGTCCAGGGTCGACAGCGGCGCGCTGATGAAGCGGCCCTGGAAGCGGGCCCGGACCACGACGCAGTACCTCGCGGTCGCGGTGCTCGGCTCCCAGGCGGAGAAGGACGCGTTCCGCGATGCGGTCAACGTCGCGCACCGGCAGGTCAAGTCCGCACCCGGCGCGGCGGTGAAGTACAACGCCTTCGACCGGAATCTTCAACTCTGGGTCGCGGCATGCCTGTTCGTCGGCTTCGAGGACGCCTACCAGCTGCTCAACGGCCGCATGCCCGAGAAGCACGCCGAGAGCTTCTACCAATCGTGCGCGACGCTCGCCACGACCCTCCAGGTACCGCCCGACATGTGGCCGGCCGACCGCGCCGAATTCGACCGCTACTGGGTGCGCGCCTGCGCCGAGACCTCGCTCGACGACCCCGTCGCCGGATACCTCGACGACCTGCTGAACCTGCGGATGATCAACCCACCCATGCGGATCGCCTTCGGCGGGCTGCTGAAGTTCCTCACCGCGGGGTTCCTCGCCCCGTACTTCCGCGAGCAGATGGGGGTCCGGTGGACCGCCTCGGATCAGCGGCGGTTCGACAACCTCTTCGCCTTCGTCGGCTTCGTCAACCGCTTCATCCCGCGCTTCCTGCGGTTCGGCCCGACCCACTCCCTGATGATCGACCTGCGACACCGGATCGCCGCGGAGAAGCCGCTGATCTGAGCGGGCGCGCCTCAGGCCGGGAAGAGCACCGCGCAGACCTGCGCGTAGACCTCGGCCTGGAAGGCCGGATCCGGGTCGAACCGGCGGGTGCGGCCCACGTCGAAGACCACGGCGAAGGCCGCGTGCACGAGGAAGGTGGCCTCCGCGGTGCTGAGGTCGGGACGGACCGCCACCACCGCGTCGGCGAAGGCGGCGATGTTGGCGCGCTGCACCGCTGCCAGCCGGCTCCGGTCGGCATCCGGCACGTTCCCGATCTCCCGGAAGTACACCGACATCATCTTCGAGGTGCGGAAGGAGAGCTGGACATACGCCTGTGCCAGCGCGGCCAGTCGCGCCCGCGGCTCCTCGACGGCCTCGTACACCTGCTCGATCGCGCGCACCGTCGCCTCGCCGGCGCGGTCCAGGGCGCCGACCAGGATCCCCGCCTTGCTCGGGAAGTAGCGGTACATGCCCGAGGGCACGATCCCCGCCGCCCGGCCGATCTGCCCCATGCTGACGTTGTGGAAGCCGTGCTCGAAGATCTGCTCGATGGCCACGTCGAGCACCTGACCCCGCCGCCCGGCGTCCGCCGCGGGCTCCGGCTCGGGTACCGGGAGCAGCACGTACGGGACCTCCGGCACCGGGAGCGCGAGCACCTGCCGGGCCGCCGCGGACAGCACCGCCTCGGCGCGCTTCTGCGCGAGGACGGTGCGGTGCGCCGTGACGCTACCGGCCACGCTGATCACCGCGACGCAGCGCAACGCGATCTCGGCCCGGTCGACACCGGGGAGCGCCGGCTCGGCGGCGTCCGCCACGGTGCCGATCATCGCGGTGAGCTGCTCGCGGATCCGGGCACGGTCCTCGCGCTCGAGGAGCCGTTGCTCCCACCGGAACAGGCCGCCGGTGTTGCGCCGCTCGAAGGAGACGCGCAGTGCCGCGTCGAGAATCGCGTCGATCCGTTCCGCCGGCGCCTTCCCCTCCGTGGCAGTGGCGGCGTCCTCCACGGCGTGGCACAGGGCGTCCGAGGCGGAGGTGATGGCGTGCTCGAGCAGCGCGTACTTGTTCGGGAAGTGGCGGTAGACGGCCGGACCGCTGATGTCCAGCGATGCCGCGATCTCCTCGATGCCCACACCGTGATAGCCGCGCCGGGAGAAGTCCTCGGCGGCCACCCGCGCGATCTGCTCACGCCGGTCCTTGGGCCGCTTCCGCCGCGCCTGGGTCACGTCATCTCCTCAATCGCCGTACGCATCGAGACTACTCAGTGCCGAGAGCCTGTACGCGGTGTACCGTGAAGACTATAAGTAAGTGAACGTTCACACACCGAATCGGTGCGAAAACCCGGAGGGACCAGCCATGACCACGAGTGCCGAGCCGAACGTCACGGATCTGCCTGCGGCCGGCCTGGCGCCGCGCCGGCCCTCCCGGCCAGCCGTGGACCCCGTCGCGGAGGGCTATCGCATCGCCCTCGCGGCGCCCGCGCGGCCCGGCCACGTGCTCACCACGATGGCCGACTCGATGGACGTCGCGTCGCTCGCCGCCGGCGCGGCGAACGTGGTCATGCAGCTGATCAACCGGCCCGTGGCCTACGGCGTGATGGAGTCGCGCGTCGACTCCGGAGCGCTGTACAAGCATCCGGTCAAGCGCACCCGCACCACGATCACCTACCTCGCGGTCGCGGTGCTCGGCACCCGGTCCGACAGGGAGCGCTACCGCGCGGCGGTCGACGTCGCGCACCGTCAGGTCCACAGCACCGCGTCGAGCCCCGTGAAGTACAACGCGATGGATCGCGGCCTGCAACTGTGGGTCGCGATGTGCCTGTACATCGGCTTCGAGGACACCCATCAATTGCTGCGCGGGCGGATGGACCGGGAACAGCGAGCGCTCTTCTACCGCGACTCCGCTCCGCTCGGCACCACGCTGCAGGTGCCGGCCGAGCTGTGGCCCGGGACTCCCGAGGAGTTCGACGCCACCTGGGTCGAGCTGTGCGCGAAGAAGATCACCCCCGACGAGACCAGTCGCGCCTACCTACGGCAGCTGGTCGACCTCACCTTCGTCGGTACCCTCCCGGCGCCGCTCAAGGCCCTCAACCGCTTCCTCACCGCGGGCTTCCTCGCGCCGCGGTTCCGCGAGGCCATGGAGATCGAGTGGACCGCACGTGATCAGCGCCGGTTCGACCGCTTCTGGCGCGTGGTCGCCGCCGTCAACGGTCTCGTCCCGCTGTCGCTGCGCCGCCTGCCCTATCGGCTGCTGCTCGCCGACCTTCGGCTGCGCGCCAGGTTCGGCCGCCCGCTCGTGTGAACATCGTGCTGTGGGAACGGGCCGCCGGCGCGCTCCCCTCGGCCCCGGCCTCCTCCCGCCCGCTGGACCACCCGGACGTGCGGCGGATGCTCGAGCCGATCTGCGCGGAGATCGGCCACCGGATCCTCTGACGCCGTGCCCGACGGGGCCGGAGGGCACCGTCGGGCACGGGGCACCGTCAGCCGAACTGCTTGCGCAGCACGGGCTTGGTGACCTTGCCCGTGGGGTTGCGCGGGAGCGCGTCGATCACCACCAGGTCGCGCGGGTGCTTGTACCGGGCGATGTGGTCGGTGAGGAACTCGGAGAGGGATTCGACGGTGAGCTCCGCGCCGTCGCGCAGCTGGACGACCGCGACCACGGCCTCGCCCCAGGTCTCGTCGGGGCGGCCGATCACCGCGACCTCGGTGACGTCGGGATGTGCGGCGACGGCGTTCTCGACCTCGACCGAGTAGATGTTCTCGCCGCCGGAGATGATCATGTCCTTCGCGCGGTCGACGACGTAGACGAAGCCCTCCTCGTCCATCCGCACGAGGTCGCCGGAGTGGAACCACCCGTCGGCGAAGGCCTCCCTCGTGGCCGCCAGGTTGTTCCAGTAGCCGGACATCATGTTCGGCCCGCGGTAGACGATCTCGCCGACCTCGCCGCGCGGCACGTCGTTACCCTCGTGGTCGATGACGCGCGCCGCGACGGTCCGGACGACCTTGCCGACGGAGCCGAACTTGCGCAGGGCGTCCGCACCGGAGAGCGCGCAGGTGACGGGCGACATCTCGGTCTGGCCGAAGACGGCGCAGATCTCCGCGTCCGGGAAGGTCGCCTGGAGATCGCGCAGCAGCGTCTCACTGGCCGGCGCGGCACCCCACCAGACGAACCTGAGCCTGAGATCCCGCGGGCGGACCTTCTGTTCGTTCACCGCGAGCTGCCACTGCATGGGGACCATGAACATGCTGGTGATGCCCTCGCGCTCGAGAGTGTCCAGGGTCTGCGCCGCATCGAAGGCGCCCAGCGGGAAGATCACCGACGTGCCGCCCTGTACGAAGGCGGAGGCGAGCACGCCGAAGCCGGCGATGTGGAAGAGCGGCACGGCGACCGCGCCGATCCCGTCCGGATCGACGACGCCGGGTGCGACCAGGTTGTTCCACCCCTGCGCGACCATGTTGACGTGTGTGAGCACCGCACCCTTGGGGCGGCCGGTGGTGCCCGAGGTGTACATGATCAGCGCCGGGGAGTCCTCGGGGACGTCGATCCGCGGGTCGGGCCGCCCCTCGGCCACGAGATCCTCGAAGCCCAGGGCCCCGGCGGCGGGGTCGGCACCGTCGAACCTGATGCGCAGGCCGAACTCGGCACCGGCAGCGGCGACGCCCGCGACGAGCGGGTCGAACGGGGCCTCGTAGACGATGGCGCTGCACATCGTGTCCTGTACCAGGTAGGCCACCTCGGGCGGGGCCATGCGGAAGTTGACGGGGACCGCGATGGCGCCGAGGGCGGTGATCCCCAGCACGGCCTCGACGTACTCGATGCGATTGAGACCCAGGACCAGCACCCGCTCACCTGCGCCGATCCCGCGCGCGCGCAGCGCGCCGGCGAAGGCGCCGACCCGCTCGGCGAGCCCCGCCCAGGTGACCTGCTTGTCGAGGTAGCGCAGGGCCGCCTGATCGCCGCGCATGACGGCGTGGTTGCGAACGCTGTTGTTCCAGGTGTTGCGCTGCGAACTGCGGGGTTCCTCGGTGCGGGGGTACCAGGCGATGTTCTCAAGAGAGGTCATGTATGCGATTGTGTTCTAGAACATGTTCGACGGGAGCCGAATCACCCAAAGTTAAAGAATAGTGATTCACTTGTAGCCACCCGGACGACAGCACCCGAGGAAGGAACACCGTGCCCGAAGCATTCATCTACGAGGCGATCCGTACGCCGCGCGGCAAGCAGCGCGGCGGCGCGCTCCACGCCACCAAGCCGCTCGACCTGGTCGTCGGCCTGATCGACGAGATCAAGAACCGCTACCCCACGATGGACCCGGCCACGATCGACGACATCGTGCTCGGCGTGGTCTCGCCCGTGGGCGAGCAGGGCGGCGACATCGCCCGTACCGCCGCGACGGTCGCCGGCCTGCCCGAGACGGTCGCGGGTGTGCAGATCAACCGGTTCTGCGCCTCGGGTCTGGAGGCCACCAACATGGCGGCGCAGAAGGTCGCCGCGGGGCTGGGCGACGACCTGGTGCTCGCCGGCGGCGTCGAGTCCATGTCGCGCGTGCCGCTCGGCTCGGACGGCGGTGCCATGCACCAGGATGTCACCACCAACTACGACACCTACTTCGTGCCGCAGGGCATCGGCGCGGACCTGATCGCCTCGATCGACGGCTACACCCGCGAGGACGTCGACCAGTACGCGGTGCAGTCGCAGGCCAACGCCGCGGCGGCCTGGGACAACGGCTGGTTCGCCAAGTCCGTCGTGCCGGTCAAGGACATCAACGGCCTGACCGTGCTCGACAACGACGAGCACCGTCGCCCCGGCACCACGCTTGAGAACCTCGGCAAGCTGCGCCCCGCCTTCGACGGCATCGGCGAGCTGGGCGGCTTCGACGCCGTCGCGCTGCAGAAGTACTACACGGTCCCGAAGATCAATCACGTCCACACGGGTGGCAACAGCTCGGGCATCGTCGACGGTGCCGCCCTGCTGCTGATCGGCAACGAGGCGGGCGGCAAGAAGGCCGGCCTGACCCCGCGCGGCCGCATCGTCGCGACCGCGGTCACCGGTTCCGAGCCGACGATCATGCTCACCGGCCCCACGCCAGCCACCGAGAAGGTCCTCGCCAAGGCCGGGCTGTCGAAGGAGCAGATCGATCACTGGGAGCTCAACGAGGCCTTCGCCTCCGTGGTGCTGCGGTGGATGAAGGACTTCAAGCTCGAACGTGAGCAGGTGAACCCGCTCGGCGGCGCGATCGCCCTGGGCCACCCGCTGGGTGCGACCGGCGCGATGCTGGTCTCGACGGTGCTCGACAACCTCGAGCGCACCGGCGGCCGCTACGGCCTCATGACCCTCTGCGTCGGCGGTGGCATGGGCATCGCCACCATCATCGAGCGCCTCTGACGGCCCCGGAAGACTTTCAGGAGAACACGCAATGGCAGAGAACATGATCCGCTGGGAGCAGGACGCGGACGGCATCGTCGTGCTGACGATGGACGACCCCACCAGCTCCGCGAACACCATGAACGACCTGTACCGCGAGTCGATGGCCGCGACCATCGACCGCCTGGAGGCCGAGAAGGACTCCATCACGGGCGTCGTGCTCACCTCGGCGAAGAAGACCTTCTTCGCGGGCGGCAACCTGGGGCTGATCCGCCAGGCGACGAAGGCCGACGCGCAGCAGGTCTTCGACAACGTCGAGTCGATGAAGGCGCAGCTGCGCCGCCTCGAGACCCTCGGCAAGCCCGTCGTCGCGGCGATCAACGGCGCCGCCCTGGGCGGCGGCCTCGAGATCGCCCTGGCCACTCATCACCGCATCGCCGCGGACGCGCGCGGCTCGCAGATCGGCCTCCCCGAGGTGACCCTCGGCCTGCTCCCCGGTGGCGGCGGCATCGTCCGCACCGTGCGGCTGCTCGGCCTGCAGAACGCACTCATGGGCGTCCTGCTCCAGGGCACCCGGATGAAGCCGGCGAAGGCGCAGCAGGTGGGCCTCGTGCACGAGGTCGTGGGCACCGTCGAGGAGCTGCTCCCGGCCGCGAAGGCGTGGATCAAGGCCAACCCCGAGGGCGGCGTGCAGCCGTGGGACGTCAAGGGGTACAAGATCCCCGGCGGCTCGCCGTCGTCCCCCGCGATCGCGGCGAACCTGCCGGCCTTCCCGGCGAACCTGCGCAAGCAGCTCAAGGGCGCCCCGATGCCCGCGCCGCGCGCCATCATGGCGGCCGCCGTCGAGGGCGCGATGGTGGACTTCGACACCGCCTCGGTGATCGAGGGCCGCTACTTCGTCTCGCTGGCCACCGGCCAGGTGTCGAAGAACATGATCAAGGCGTTCTTCTTCGACCTGCAGACGATCAACGGCGGCGGCTCGCGCCCCGACGGGTACGGGAAGTACACCGCCAAGAAGGTCGGCGTGATCGGCGCCGGCATGATGGGCGCCGCGATCGCCTACGTCTCCGCGAAGGCCGGCATCGAGGTCGTGCTCAAGGACATCGACATCGACGCCGCCAACCGGGGCAAGGACTACAGCGTCAAGCTGGAGGAGAAGGCTCTGGCCAAGGGTCGCACCACCGCTGAGAAGTCGGCGGAGCTGCTGGCCCGGATCCATCCGACCGTGGACGCCGCCGATTTCGCGGGTGTGGACCTGGTGATCGAGGCGGCGTTCGAGTCCGTCGAGGTCAAGAACAAGGTCTTCCAGGAGATCGAGGACATCGTCGAGCCGGATGCCATCCTCGGCTCCAACACCTCCACCCTGCCGATCACCATCCTCGCGGAGGGCGTCAAGCGCCAGGAGGACTTCATCGGCATCCACTTCTTCTCCCCCGTGGACAAGATGCCGCTCGTCGAGATCATCCGCGGCGCCAAGACCTCCGACGCGGTACTGGCCAAGGTCATCGACTACACCCTGCAGATCCGCAAGACCCCCATCGTTGTCAACGATTCGCGCGGCTTCTTCACCTCCCGCGTCATCGGCACCTTCATCAACGAGGCCGTCGCCGCGGTGGGCGAGGGCGTGAACCCGGTGCTGATCGAGCAGGCGGGCCAGCAGGCCGGCTACCCGGCCGCGCCGCTGCAGCTCATGGACGAGCTCACCCTGACGCTGCCGCAGAAGATCCGCAAGGAGACCCGCGCCGCGATGGAGGCGGCCGGCACGCCGCTGCCGGCGCACGGCAGCGACGCCGTGGTGGACGCGATGGTGGAGGCGGGCCGCACCGGCCGCAAGGACGGCGCGGGCTTCTACGACTACGTGGACGGCAAGCGCGCCGGCCTGTGGCCGGGCCTGGGCGAGCTGTTCCCCGCCGGGAACGACATCCCGCTGCAGGACATGATCGACCGCATGCTCTTCGCCGAGTCGCTCGAGACCGTCCGCTGCTTCGACGAGGGCGTCATGGACTCCGTCGCCGACGCCAACATCGGCTCGATCTTCGGCATCGGCTTCCCCGCGTGGACCGGCGGCGTGCTGCAGTTCATCAACGGCTATGAGGGTGCCGATGGGACCGTGGGCCCGAAGGCCTTCGTCGCCCGCGCTCGGGAGCTGACCAAGTACGGTTCGCAGTTCGAGCCCCCCGCCTCGCTGGTCGCCAAGGCCGAGGCCGGCGAGACCTACGAGTAGGACTCACCCAGCCTGAGAGCCGAGGGGCCCGGGAAAAGCGTCCCAACGGGGCGGGCCCCCCCT
>NZ_JBYPZI010000001.1:86604-120630 GCF_057815145.1 Tsukamurella sp. II2bb | reverse complement strand
CCGCGAGGTAGCCCCCACCCCTCCGGAGAGCTGATTGCCCTTCCCTTTTCGTCCGATGTTCCCGGGCCTCTCGTCCACCCGGGTCGACGGTGCCCGGTGCGCGCCGCCAGAAAAAGGCGCGGGCGCTGCGTTGTTGACCTGGGCGGCCGAAGCATCTTTCGAAGCGTTCTGCGGTGGATAGCCCCCAGATCCGTCGCAGAACGCTTCGAAAGATGCTTGCCGGCGGCTACTGCTGCGCGTCGAAGCGGGCGGGGCGCTTGTTCAGCATGGCGTCGACGCCCTCGCGGTGGTCGTCGGTCGTCAGCAGGACGACCTGGGACTCGGTCTCGCGACGGAGGGCGTCGTCGAGGCCGGCGAGGGTGGCGGCGTTCATGGCGCGCTTGGTGGCGGCGATCGCCTCCCGCGGACCGGAGGCGAGTTTCGCCGCCGCGGCGGCGACGGCACCGTCGAGCTCCTCGGCGGGATGGACCGCGGTGACCATCCCGGCGGCGAGGGCCTGGGGGCCGTAGAGACGCTCGCCGAGGAGCGCCATCCCCATCGCGCGGGTGCGGCCGATCGCGGCGGGGACGAGAGCCGTGGTGCCCGCGTCGGGCAGCAGGCCGATGCCCACGAACGGCAGGAGGAAGTAGGCGGATTCGGCGACGAAGGTGAGGTCGGCGGCGAGCGCCAACCCCACGGCCATACCCGCGCAGGGCCCGTTCACCTTGGCGATCACCGGGATCGACGCCGCGATGATGGCGCGCACGTAGGCGTTGACGGCTTCGAGGGCCTCCTGCGGTTCCGTCCGCTCCCCCGCCAGATCGGCTCCGGTGGAGAAGGCGCGACCCTCTCCGGTGATCACCACGACCCGGATGGCGGGGTCCGCGTCCGCCTCCTCGATCATCCGGGTCAGCTCCCGCGCCGCGCGAATGCCGAAGGCGTTCATCCGCTGCGGACGGGTGATCGTGATCGTCAGGACGCCACCGTCGACCGTGCACCGGAAGTTCTCGCTCATGCCACGGCCTCCGCGATCCGCGCCAGCGGCACGATCGGGTACGGGACGCCGGACTGCTCGGTGAAAGACGTTGCGAACATGAGCCGAAAACTAGCACAGATGAGAGAACAGTCTCTAACATATTGACATATTCCCGTTCCCGCCCCGGAGGACCGCCATGACCGCACCGTCGACGACCACGCCCGGTGACCTGATCTCCACCGATCCGCGCACCGGCGCCGAGGTGGCCCGCTTCCCGATCGCCGACGCGGACGCCGTCGCGGGTGTCGTCGAGCGCGCCCGCGCGGCGGCGCAGTGGTGGGGCGGACTGGAACCCAGGGCACGCCGCAACTGGCTCCTGCGCTTCCGCTCCGAGCTCTCCCGCCGCGCAGAAGAACTCGCCGCGGTGATCTCCGCCGAGACCGGCAAGCCCGCCGACGACGCCCTCCTCGAGGTCATGCTGGCCGTGGTGCACGTCGACTGGGCCGCCAAGAACGCGCAGAACGTTCTCGGCCGCCACAGGGTCTCGCCGGGTGTGCTGGGCGCGAACCTCGCCGCCACCGTCGAATACCTGCCCTTCGGCGTGGTCGGCGTCATCGGCCCGTGGAACTACCCCGTCTACACCCCGATGGGCTCGGTCACCTACGCCCTGGCCGCCGGCAACGCCGTGGTCTTCAAGCCCAGTGAGCTGACACCCGCCGTCGGGCAGTTCCTCGCCGACACCTGGGACGCGGCGTGCCCCGGACAGCCCGTCCTGCAGGTCGTGCACGGCGCCGGGGCGACCGGCGCCGCGCTGTGCCGCTCCGGCGTCGACAAACTGGCCTTCACCGGCTCCGCCCGCACCGCCCGCACCGTCATGGCCACCTGCTCCGAGAGCCTGACGCCCGTCACCATCGAGGGCGGCGGCAAGGACGCCTTCATCGTCGACCGCGACGCCGACATCGACGCCGCCGCGGCCACCGCCGCCTTCGGTGCCTTCGGCAACGCGGGCCAGACCTGCGCGGGCGTCGAGCGGGTCTACGTCGTCGACGAGCGGTACGACGAGTTCGTCGACAAGCTGGCGGCCACCGCGCGCGCCGTCCGGGGCGGGAACGACGACGGCGCGGACTACGGCCCGGCGACCATGCGTGGGCAGCTGTCGATCATCGCGAGCCACATCGACGACGCCCTGCACCGCGGCGGCCGGGCCCTGGTCGGCGGCCGCGAGTCGGTCGGCGAGACCGTCGTGCAGCCCGTCGTCCTCGTCGACGTCCCCGAGGACTCGGCCGCCGTGACCGAGGAGACCTTCGGGCCGACCGTCGTGGTGAACCGGGTGGCGTCCGTCGAGGAGGCGATCGAGCGGGCCAACCACAGCAGCTACGGGCTGTCGGCGGCGATCATGACCCGCGATGTCGCGCGTGGGCGGGCGCTCGCGCGGCGGTTGCGCACCGGCGCCGTCGCCGTGAACTCCTTCCTCTCCTTCGCCTCCGTTCCGGCGCTGCCCTTCGGCGGTCTCGGCGACTCGGGGTTCGGCCGGATCCACGGGGCGGACGGGCTCCGCGAGTTCAGCCGCCCGCAGTCGGTCGCCGCACAGCGGTTCCCGGCCCCGATGAACCTGCTCTCCTTCGACCGCAAGGCGCGCGACATGAAGGCGGTGCGCTTCTTGCTCAAGCACGTCTACGGGCGATAGCCCGTCAGAAGGTGGTCGTGTTCGCGACGTCGACGCTCACCCCGTGGCCGTCGCGGGTGAAGACCGTCTTCCCCGCCGACGCCTCCACGGTCCAGCCGAAGGCGCTGTAGGTGTGCCCGTAGCGGATCGTGGTGGCGGGGTCGGTGACCGCCATGTTGCCGTAGTACCAGCCGAGCTCGCCGCCGCGGTAGACGAACCCGGAGGCGGGTTCGCCGGTCTTCGCCCGATAGCTCTTCCCGAACTCGCCGGACTGGCACTCCAACAGCTCGGCCCGGAGGTTGCACGTGGTCTTCCCCGACTCGGTGAGCACCCGGACCGCCTTCCCGGGGGTGGTCTGCAGTGCCGTGACGCTCACGCGGACCGTCGCCGACGGTCCCGCCGGGGTCGGCTGCTGCGTGCCGGTGGAACCGGTGCCCGACTGAGCGCTCGGCGCGGCGGTCACCGTCACCGTCGAGCCCGGGCCGGAGGACGAGCGGTCCCCGCACCCCGCCGCAGCCACAGCCACCAGGACCAGCGCTCCCGCGACCTTCATCGACGACCTCATGTCCACTCCTCCCGCGCCGCGTCGGAGCGGCTCATCCAGGGGAATCGGTCGACGATGCACGATCGTTAACAAGGGTCCCGACTCTGCCGGCCGCTGCTGGTGATCCACGGCGCGTGGAACGCGAACCCGCTGCAGCCGCTCACCGGCCGAGCGTGACCGCACCGTCGACCTGGGCCGTTCGCCCGGACCGATAGGGTGGGGCGCATGTCCCGGCCCAGTTTCCGCCCCGATCGGGTGGCGTGGACCGTGCTCGGTCTCACCGCTGCAGCGCTCGTCATCGGCTATCAGATCAAGGCGCAGTGCACCGGCGCGCCGTTCGACCAGTTCGGCCGCTCCGAGGGCTTCGCCTCGATGCCCGGCCGGATCTGCTACTCCGACATCCAGTACCTGTGGACGGGGCGCGAGGTCGACAACCACGTCTTCCCGTACCTCACCGGCTGGATCGACGGCGACGGCAAACTGCAGGGCGGCGCCATCGAGTACCCCGTGCTCAGCGGCCTGCTGTTCTGGGTCGGCGCGATCGGCGCGCACAACGACGCCGAGTTCCTGCTGCACATGGCACTGCTCCTCGCCCCCTTCGGGCTGCTGACCGGCTGGGTGCTCGCGAAGATCTCCGGTCGCACCGCCGCGCTCTGGGCCGTCGCGCCGCCGCTGGCGCTGTACGCGTACCACAACATGGAGCTGCCGGTCGTCGCAGCCGCGACCGTCGGCTTCGGGATCATGGCCTGGGCGGACCGGACCGGCGGCTCCATCCGGATACCGGCGATGGCGACGGCGGCCGTCCTCGCCATCGGCTTCGACCTCAAGATCTACCCGGGACTGTTCGTCGCGCCGCTGGTGCTGTACGTGCTCACGCACGGCAGGGCGGGCACCGTCGCGCTGCCCGACGGTCCCGGGCGTCGCGCCCGGATCGACTGGCGGCTGCTCGACTGGGTCGGCGCCGCCGCCACCGCCGCGACGGCCGTCGTGGTGGCGGTTGCGATCAACGTGCCGTTCATGGTCCTCGGCTTCGAGGGCTGGCGCGCCTCGCTGAAGTTCCAGGAACTGCGCACGGCGGACCTGTCGACGAACTCGATCTGGTACTGGGGCGTGCTCAAGGCCTTCGACGATCCGGCGGACTACGACGGGCTCGTCGGCGTCCTCTCCCCACTGCTGATCGTGGTCTCGATCGCCGCGCTGCTGGTGTACGGCTGGATCCGCTTCCGCCGCACCGGGATCTACCCCTGGCTCGGCGTGAGCGGCGCGATCCTGGCCGCGTTCATGCTCTTCCACAAGGTGCACTCGCCGCAGTACGTGCTGTGGCTGCTGCCCTTCTTCGTCCTGCTCAAGGTCGACTGGCGGCTGATCGGGGCGTACCTGCTCTTCGACCTGAGCCTCGAAATGACCGTGTGGAACTACTTCTCCGAGCACGCCGCGAACCAGCCGATCACGTGGTGGGTTCAGTGGGGCGTCTGGATCGGGGTCTGGGGCCGGGCTGCGCTGCTGCTGGTCTTCATCTGGTACCTGCCCCGCTGTGCGCTGCGGCTCAGGCGCCCGGCGTGGTCCGGCGCACCGTCGAGCACGCCGCCCACGGGATCGTCCAGCGGCGGTGAGTACGGCCCCGGGAAGGTCGATCGCACCAGGTCCTCGTCGGGCCGGTAGATCTGCCGGATCACCAGCGCGCACAGGCCGATCACGGCCAGATCGCGCAGGAGGACGGTGGCCGTGAAGGCCTGCTCGGGCAGCCCCTTGTTCTGCATGCCGAGGAAGTACATCATCCGCGGTACCCAGACGAGGGCGTCGATCGTCATCCACGCGAGCAGGATCCGGGTGTGCGGGATCGCGAGCACCGCGAGCGGCACCAACCACAGCGAGTACTGCGGGCTCCACACCTTGTTGACCAGTAGGAAGCCGGCCACGAGGAGGAAGGCGAGCTGCGCGACCCGCGGCCGCCGCGGCGCCTTCAGCGCAAGGTAACCGACGCCCGCGATCACGGCCACGAAGAGCACCAGGGTGATGCCGTTCGCCAGCGGGGAGGCGCCGCCGCGCGGGCCCTGCCCCCCGAACACCCAGCCGCCGGTGAAGGAGCTGACCACCGCGTAGATCGAATCCATGTCGACAGGACGGATCGAGTTGCGGTGGAAGAACTCCCACCAGCCGCGCGGAGCGGCCACGAGGATCGGCAGATTGACGGCAACCCAGGTGGCGATCGCCAGGGCGGCGGCGGTGAACCAGGGCCGCAGTTTTCCGGCGCGTAGGCACAGGAAGAAGAGCACGATCAGCAGGAAGGCCGGGTACAGCTTCGCCGCCGTGCCCAGGCCGATGACGACGCCGGCCCACGCGTGCCGCTCCCTCGACCACAGCAGCATGCCCACCGCCATCGCGGCGACGGCGATCGTGTCGAAGTTGGTGAAGGCGTGCACGATCACCAGCGGTGACGCTGCCATCAGCATCGCGTCCCAGGGCCGTCGCGCCCCCGGGCGCGACGGGGACGCCGCCCCACCGGCTGATCGGGTGGTCGCCCAGACCGCGATCAGCCAGAACAGGGCGAGGCCGACGGCCGCCACTGTGAAGAACAGCACCACCTCGATCGCCGCCGGAACGCCCCACTCGTCGTGCAGGTGCGCCCACGCCTTGGCGACCTTCATCGCGGCGTACTGGTACATGCCGGTGAGCACCGGGTACTCCATGTAGCGCTCCTGCCGGGCGCCCGTGGGATCGGTGTCGAAGAACTGCGTGACATAGGGCATGAGGCCCTCGTCGAGGCGCTCGGCGCCGTACAGCGGCACCGTGTCCGAGTAGCACATCGCCGCGTACGGACGGTTGCCCGACCAGTCGAGCACCAGCTGCCCGCCGTCGGACCGCTGCTGCAGGCAGCCGGCCTTGGTGGTCCAGCCCAGTGCCAGGAAGAGCACCGCCACCAGCAGGATCAGCCGCAGGGGAGTGAAGAAGCGCTGGAAGCCGACGAGGGCGTGCGCTCCGACGGGGCCGCCGACCGCGGTCGAGAAGTCCCGCGCCACCGCGTCGGTGTGGCTGGGCACGTCCCGGTCCGGCTCGATCACGGTGGCGGGGTCGAACCGTCCGGGGCTCACGTGCAGGCGGTCGTCCTCGTCCTCCCGGGGAACCGTCACGGCACCGGGTTGGTCACCCGCGGCGCGCCCGTACCGGGGACCGTCCCCGCGCCCGCGCCCGGCCGGGGCCGGGTGGTGGGCTGGCCCGGGAAGGTCGGATTACCCGGCTGCGTGGTCGTCGGATCCCACGGGAACGTCGGCAGCGGCACGCCGGGCAGGCCCGGCACCGTCCGCGACGGTGAATCGCCGGCCGAGGCCGAGGCGGACGCCGAGCCCGTCGTGGAGGGGCGCACGCGCGTCTCCACGGGGACGCCGGCCTGCCCGCCGATCGCGCCCGGCGTCGGGAAGGACTCGTAGTCCGTGCCCGAGAGGGCGCCGTCCATCGTCTGCTTCCACACGTCCGACGGGACGCCCGAGCCGTAGATGCTGCCGCCGTAGGCGTTGACGATCGGGCCGCCCTTGTCGTTGCCGACCCACACCGCGGTGGAGATCGACGGGGTGTAGCCGACCATCCACGCGTCCTTGTTCTGGCCCGTGTCCTGGTACTGCGCGGTGCCCGTCTTCGCCGCCGAGGCGCGGCCGCCGGCCAGGCCGTGGCCGTTCGAGTAGGCCGCGATGGGCTGCAGCGCGGCGGTCACGTTGTTGGCGACGTCCTTGCTGAACCGGCGCTCACCGGGATCGGACGAGCGGTCGAGGAGCGTCCGGCCATCGGCCGTGGTCACCTTGGTGATCAGGTGCGGGGCGCGGTAGACGCCCTCGGCCGCGAGCGTGGCGTAGGCGGAGGCCATGTCGATCGGGCGGCTCTGGTACTGGCCGAGGACGACGCCGCCCTCGACACCGCTGCCGTCGGCCTGCTCGAGCGTCTTCTTGATGCTGCCGAAGCTCTCGGCCACGCCGGCCTTGTGGGCCGCGTCCGCGACCGCCTGGGCCTGACCGTTGAGGTCCATCATGAGCCGGTAGTAGACGGTGTTGAGCGACATCTTCATCGCGGTCGCCAGGTTGCAGCTGCCGCAGGACTCGCCGTCGGAGTTGTTCACCGTGACGCCCTGCGCCTTGAACGGCGCCGAGGAGTACACCCGCGAGAGCGGGATGCCCTGCTCGAGCCCCGCGACCAGGGCGAAGACCTTGAACGACGAACCGGTCTGCAGGCCCGCCTGCACGCGGTCGTAGCCGTTGCCGTCGTCACCGCCGTAGTAGGCGAGCACGCCGCCGGTCTTCGGGTCGACGGAGACGATCGCCGTGCGCAGGTCCTTCGGCTGGTTCTCCGCCATGTTCTTGGCGGCCTTCACCGCGGCGGCCTGCGCCTGCTGATCGATCGTGGTGGTGATCTTCAGGCCCTGAGTGTTCAGCGTCGACTCGTCGATGCCGGCGTCCTTCAGCTCGCGGAGCACCTGCGTCTTGATCAGGCCGTTCGGGCCCGCCGACAGGTCATCGGACTGGACGCGGCCCTGCGCGACCGTCTTGGGGAACTGCAGCTTGGCGCGCTGCGCGGGATCGAGGATCTTCATGTCGACCATGCCGTCGAGCACGTAGTTCCATCGGCCGGTCGCATCGGCGAGGTGCGTCGTGGGCTCGTACAGCGACGGTCCGCGGACCAGGCCGGCGAGGAGCGCCGCCTGCTCGACCTTGAGGTCCTTGGCGTTGACGTTGAAATAGGCCTTCGACGCCGCCTGGAGGCCGTACGCGCCACGACCGAAGTAGATCGTGTTCAGGTACGCGGCCATGATGTCGTCCTTGGACCAGGAGTTGGACATCTTGGTGGAGATGATCAACTCCTTCCACTTCCGCGAGAGCGAGGACTCGTCGCCGACCAGGGCGTTCTTCACGTACTGCTGGGTGATGGTCGAGCCGCCGCCGGCGTCCTCGCCGTCACCGGCCACACCGGGGATGCGCTTCCAGACGGCGCGGGCGAAGCCCTTGAGCGAGAAGCCCGGGTTGGTCGCGAAATCGCGGTCCTCCGCAGCCATGATCGCGTTCTTCATGACGTCGGGGATGTCCTGCGCGGGCAGGATCTCGCGGTTGCCCTCGGGCGGGACGACGCGCGCGATGGGCGTGTTGCCGTCCTTCATGACGATGGTCGCGACCTGGTTCGTCTGGATCTCACCCGGCTGCGGCACATCAGTGCGCCAGTAGCCCACGAGGAAGGCCAGCAGGGCGATGACCAGGATCAGGGCGACGCCCGCCACCCCACCGGTCACGACACGTCGGAAGAGTGATCCGCTCACGAGCGCTCGGAGGCCCTTCTTGTCGGGGTCATGGTCACCGTCGTCCGGCTCGTCGGACCCGTCGCCGGAGCCGTCGCCCGGACCACCGCCGCCCGGGCCGTCACCACCGGGTCCGTCACCGCCCGGACCGTCACCACCCGCGGCGGGGACGGGGGCGGTCTTGCGGATCACCACGGGCTGCTCCGCCGGGGGCTCGGGCTCCGATGGTGCGCCGCGATCGGCCTCGGCGGCGAGCTCGTCGTTGTCGACGGGGCGGCCGGAGAGCGGGCGGTACGCGGTCCGGGGCGCGTTCTGATCACCCGCGGCGGGGCCGGCTTCCGGACCGGCCGGAGCCGGACCCGCACCGGGAGCGGCGGGCGGGGGCGTAGCACCGGGCTGGGACGCACCGGGTGCGGGCGTGCCGGGACGTGTGGTGTCCGCGCCGGGGGGCGCCACGAGGGGGAACTGCATGGTCTCCGCGGCCTGCGGCGTCACCGGGCGCGGCGGGGTGGGGCCTGAAGGCCGCGACGGCTCTCCGGCCGCCCCGTTCCGCTCGTCCTTGCCACCCGGGTTCGTCACCGCTGGTTCTCCGCTCGTCTCTTCGTCGTCTCGTTTGGGTTCCGTGCAGGCCGTGCCGCTCAGCCGGGAGCGGCGCGCCGCTTCCGGCGCGGCTGTGGGGGCAGGCCCGCCACGTAGGACTGCACCAGATGGTTCCAATTGCACGACCTGCAGACCTCCACGACGTGCACGGAGAACTCCACGCGAGTGGATTCCAGCTCGTGCAGCTCCGCGTCCGTACGGGCCGAGCCCGACGCCGGACCGAGCGAATCGCCGAACACCCAGGACACGAGCGTCAGCTGCTCCTTCCGGCAGATCGGGCAGAGCACCTCGGACGGGCGCCCGTGGAACTTGGCCGCGCGCAGCAGGTACGGGTCGGCATCGCACACCGACTTCACCGCGGTGCGCCCGGCGTTGACCGACGCCAGCAGCGATCGCCGCTGCAGCGCGTAGTCCACCGTTTGCCTCTGCGTCCGCACGGATCCAATGTACGTGTCCGCGCCCTCGGACGCCGAGACAAGGGCATACCGCCCGCGACGATCGTTCCCGGTCCAGCGCGCGAGCCGGGTCCGAATCCGGCTCACGAGCCGCCTCACCGCCGCCTGAGGTTCACCGGCGGTTCACCGCTGGGGTATCGTCGTATATATCGGCTCGATACAACCGCCGATCGATTGATGAGATAGATCCACTCGCGTCGGCCGCTTCGGGCTCGGCGCCGCGCCAGGGAGAGGAGGCGGCGATGCTGGAACTGGCTGTTCTCGGATTGCTGCACGAGTCCCCCATGCACGGCTACGAGATCCGTAAGCGTCTGACGGAACTGCTGGGTCCGTTCCGCGCGTTCTCCTACGGATCGCTGTATCCCGCTCTGCGCCGTGCGCAGGACGCCGGGTACATCGCCGAAGAAGAGGCGCCGGGCCCCACGGCGGCTACTCGCAAGCGCCGCGCACGCCGTGTCTACGGACTGACCCCGGCCGGCAGGAAGCGGTTCTCCGCCCTCGTCGCCGACACCGGTCCGCAGAACTTCACGGACGACGGGTTCGGCGTACATCTCGCCTTCTTCACCGCCACCCCCGCCCAGGCCCGGCTGCGCATCCTCGAGGGACGCCGCCGGCAGGTCGAGGAGCGGCGGGAGGAGCTCCGTCGGGCCCTCGCGGCCGGGGGCTCGAGCGAGACGTACACGCGGCAGTTGCACGAGCTGGGGCTGGAAACGACGGAGCGGGAGGTTCGGTGGCTCAACGAGTTGATCGCCGCCGAGTCCCGTTCCGACCAACAGGATCGGCCCGCGCGCTCCGCTCCCGGCGCCGACATCACTGACACCGACTGAAGGGAAGAACGGTGACCGACAACTCCACCAAGGTCCGCGTTGCGATCGTCGGCGTGGGCAACTGCGCCAGCTCGCTCGTGCAGGGCGTGCACTACTACAAGGACGTGGCCGACGATGCCACCGTTCCGGGCCTCATGCATGTGAAGTTCGGTCCGTACCACGTGCGCGACGTCGAGTTCGTCGCCGCGTTCGACGTGGACGGCAAGAAGGTGGGCTTCGACCTCTCGGACGCCATCAATGCCTCCGAGAACAACACCATCAAGATCGCCGACGTGCCGCCGACCGGCGTCACCGTGCAGCGCGGCCACACGCTCGACGGCCTGGGCAAGTACTACCGGCTGACCATCGAAGAGGCACCGGGCGAGGGTGTCGACGTCGTCCAGGCGCTCAAGGACGCCGAGGTCGACGTGCTCGTCTCCTACCTGCCGGTGGGCTCCGAGGAGGCCGACAAGTTCTACGCGCAGTGCGCCATCGACGCGGGCGTGGCCTTCGTCAACGCGCTGCCCGTCTTCATCGCCTCCGACCCGGAGTGGGCCGCGAAGTTCCGCGACGCGGGCGTCCCGATCGTCGGCGACGACATCAAGTCGCAGGTCGGCGCCACCATCACGCACCGCGTGATGGCCAAGCTGTTCGAGGACCGCGGCGTCACGCTGGACCGCACGTACCAGCTCAACGTCGGCGGCAACATGGACTTCAAGAACATGCTCGAGCGCGACCGCCTCGAGTCGAAGAAGGTCTCCAAGACGCAGGCCGTCACGTCGAACCTCAACGGCCCGCTCGCCGGCAAGGTGCACGACAAGAACGTGCACATCGGCCCGTCGGACTACGTGGAGTGGCTCGACGACCGCAAGTGGGCGTACGTCCGCCTCGAGGGTCGCGCCTTCGGCGACGTGCCGCTGAACCTGGAGTACAAGCTCGAGGTCTGGGACTCGCCCAACTCGGCCGGCATCATCATCGACGCCGTGCGCGCCGCGAAGATCGCCAAGGACCGCGGCATCGGCGGCCCCGTGATCCCCGCGTCGGCGTACCTGATGAAGTCCCCGCCGGAGCAGATCGCCGACGATGTCGCGCGCGCTCAGCTCGAGGAGTTCATCATCGGCGCGGACTAGTCCCCGCCCGGCCGGCGCGTCCGGTCACCGTCGTAGGCCCGTCCCCCGTCCTGGGTGGCGGGCCTGCGGCGTCCCGTGGCCCGCCCCGGAGTTCGCCCTGGGCGAAACGCCCGATTCGCTCAGGTTCTCGTCAGCCGCGAGCTGCGCTCTCTCGGTACCGTCGGGTCATGGATCCCGTACTGCTCCTCGTCGCCGTCGTCGCCGTCGCGCTCGTCGTCCTGCTCGTGGTCCGCGGCAACCGGAACCGGTCCACCGCCCTCTCCGACGCCCAGGCCGACGCCCGCGCCACCATCGACCGGCTCGCCGGCCAGGTGAACAACCTCGTCGGGTCGAACGACGCGGCGCGCCAGGCCCTCGCCGACGCGGGCGAGCGGTACACCGCCGCCGGCGCGCAGGTGGGCAGCGCGAACACGCCGGCCCAGGCCCGGCTCGCCAAGCAGACCGCGCTCGAGGGCCTCTACTACGCCCGCGCCGCCCGCGTGGCGATGGACATGGACCCGGGCCCGCCCATCCCCGAGCTCGACGGTCAGCGCACCGCCGGTTCCATCACCGAGGATCGGTCCGTCGACGTCGAGGGGCGCACCCTCGAGGCCTCGCCGGCCCCGTCGGACCGCACTCCGAACTACTACCCCGGCGGCGTCGTGGCCGGCCGCCCGGTGCCCGCGGGCTGGTACAGCGAGCCCTGGTGGAAGCCGGCGCTCGTCGCCGGCGCCTGGGGCGTGGGCAGCTATCTGCTGTTCAGCTCGCTGTTCGCCGGGATGGCCGGGGTCGGCCCCGCCGTCCTCGCCGACGGTGCCGGCATCGCGGACGGTGGCGACACCGGCGGGGACTTCGGCGGCGACGGGGGCAGCGGCTTCGGCGATTTCGGCGGCGGAGATTTCGGGGGTGGTGACTTCGGCGGCGGCGGTGACTTCGGCGGATTCGATTTCTAGCCGGGCCCTGCCGCCTCCGACCCCGCCGCGCGTTGCGGCTCGGCGACGGACCTCCGGCGCCGGTAGGATCAGCTGACGTGTTCCGCATCTTCGGACTGTCCTTCGCCGTCACGATCGCTGCCCTCGTGGCGGCGTTCCTCTACGGCGGTCCGCAGGCGCTGCTCGTGACGCTGATCCTCGGCGTCCTCGAGATCAGCCTGTCCTTCGACAACGCCGTGATCAACGCGACCGTGCTCGAGCGCATGAGCGCCTTCTGGGTGCGGATGTTCCTCACCGTCGGCATCCTGATCGCGGTGGTCGGGATGCGGCTGGTCTTCCCGCTCGCGATCGTGTGGATCACGGCCGGCCTCAATCCGGTGGAGGCGATGGACCTCGCCCTCAACCCGCCGGACGACGGTGCCGCGTACTTCCCGGACGGCAGTGCCAGCTACGAGACGCTGATCACCGCTGCGCACCCGCAGATCGCCGCGTTCGGCGGCATGTTCCTGCTGATGCTCTTCCTCGACTTCGTCCTCGATCCCGAGCGGGAGATCACCTGGCTGAGCTGGATCGAAGGGCCGCTGCAGCGCATCGGCCGGCTGAGCCGGGTCCCGATCGTCGTGGCCCTGGCCGCGCTCGCGGCCACGGGGGTGTGGGCGGCGCACGACGCCGACGAATCGAAGACCGTCTTCACCGCCGGGCTGTTCGGGATGATCACGTACATCGTGGTGAACGTCCTCGGCGACTTCTTCCACGTGGAGCAACTCGAGGAGCGGGCGCAGAGCGCCCGTTCCGGCCCGTCGGAGCTGGTGAAGGCGACCGGCAGGGCCGGCTTCTTCCTGTTCGTCTATCTCGAGGTGCTTGACGCGTCGTTCTCCTTCGACGGTGTAATCGGCGCGTTCGCCATCACCGCGGATCCGGTCGTCATCGCCCTGGGCCTCGGCTGCATCGGCGCGATGTTCGTCCGCTCGCTCACCGTCTACCTCGTGGAGAAGGGCACACTCGCCGAGTACGTCTACCTCGAGCACGGCGCGCACTGGGCGATCGGCGCCCTGGCCGGCATCCTGTTGTATTCGATCGCCACCCCGGTACCCGAGCTGGTGACGGGTCTCGTGGGCGTGGTGCTGATCATCGCCGCACTGATCTCGAGCGTGCTCTACAACCGCCGCGCGGGCGGCTCGGACAGCGGCGCCGAACCCGCGCCGGTCGCCGCACGCCGCTGACCCTCTGCCCGCCGTCCGACGGTGCGCCTGTCGCGCACCGTCGGACGGGCTCCGCATCAGGCGGGGGCCGAAGCCACCTTCTTGGTACGGAGGTAGAGCACGGCGCAGATCGCGGCGAAGACGACGACACCCAGCGCCTCACCCCAATGCACCCAGTTCTCGCCGACGAAGGGCAGCGCCAGGGGTTCGTCCTCGTCGGTCGCGACGACGATGCCCGCGTAGATCACGCCGAACAGCGACTCGCCGACGATGAGGCCCGTGGCGAGCAGCGTGCCCAGCCGCTTGCGGCCCTCGGCGACCTCGCCCGTAGCGGAGCGATCGGCCCACCGGTTGTAGAAGAAGCCGAGCACGGCGCCGACGGGGATCATCAGCGTCACGCTCATCGGCAGGTACATGCCCATGCCCACGGCGAGCGGCGGCAGCCGGAACTTCGAGGCGCGGGAGAGCACCTCGTCGATGACGATCACGACGGCGCCGATGAGCACGCCGAGGCCGATGAGGCCCCAGTCGAGGTCGCCGCCGAAGACGCCCTTCGACAGGCTCGCCAGCAGCGAGGCCTGCGGCGCGGCGAGGGCGTTGTCCCCCGCGCCCGGGGCGCCGACGAAGCCGAAGCCGCTCTGCAGGAGGTCCAGCACGGGCGGGATGATCGCGGAGCCGAAGGCGACGCCGACGACGAGGGCGACCTGCTGCTTCCACGGCGTGGCGCCGACGAGCTGGCCGGTCTTGAGGTCCTGCAGATTGTCGTTGGAGATGGTGGCGATGGAGAAGATGATGGCCGCGGTGAACAGCGTGTACGCGATGAGCGCGGTCGCGGTCTCACCCTCCGCCGGTCCCCAGACCGCGCGGATCAGCAGCGCCGCGGACAGCACGACGAGGATGCCGACGCCCGAGATCGGGCTGTTCGACGCGCCGATCAGGCCGGCCATGTACCCGCAGACGGACGCGACGACGAGGCCGAGGACCAGGATGTAGACGATGCTCAGCGTGATGATGCCGCCGGACTGACCCTCGAGCGCGGAGCCACCGGTGAACGTCCACAGCAGCACGCCGATCGGCACGAGCGAGGCGATGATGATGCCGGCGACATACGGGAAGGGGATGTCGCGTTCGGTGATGTCCACCAGCTCGCCGTCGCGGCGCTTGCGCGACGAGGCGATCGAGTCGGCGACACCGCGCAGCACCGGGCCGAGGATCTTGATCAGCGTCCACACGGCCGCGACGGCGATCGCGCCGGCACCGATGAGGCGGACCTCGGTGCTGAACGCGGTCGAGATGACCTTGGCGATGCTGCCGGTCTCGGGCAGATCGCCCGAGGTCCACATCGGGAGCAGCACGAAGTAGGAGATGACGAGGCCGACGATCATCGCGAAGCCGACACTGAGGCCCACCAGGTGGCCGACGCCGATCAGCGCGAGGGAGAGACCGGGAACGAAGAGCGTGCCACCGTTGCCGATGCGCAGCGTGGTCGACAGGCCCTCGGCGACGACCTTCGTCTTCGCCAGCAGTGCGTAGCCCGCGGAGGCCAGGGATCCGACCACGATGAGCCGAAGGCCCCGCTTGTTCTCGCTCGCGCCCTCGGCGGTGTCGCCGACCTTGAGCACCTCGGCCGCGGCGACGCCCTCGGGGAAGGGCAGGTCGGAGCCGGTGACCAGCGCCCGCCGCAGCGGGATCGAGTACATGACGCCGAGCACGCCGCCGACCAGGCAGACCAGGCTGGTGGTCCAGTACGGGAAGTCCGCCCACCAGCCGATCATCACGAGGCCGGGGAGGATGAAGACGATGGCGGAGAGGGTGCCGGCCGCCGACGCGATGGTCTGGACGATGTTGTTCTCCACCACGGAGTGATTCGCGAAGTAACGCAGCAGCGCCATCGAGATCACGGCCGCCGGGATCGAGGTGGCGAAGGTCAGTCCGACCTTCAGTCCGAGGTAGGCGTTGGCCGCAGTGAAGACCAGCGTGATGATGCCGCCGAGGACGACGGCCCGAGTCGTGAACTCGCGCACGCCGGATTTCGGCGCGGCGGGTGCCGGTGTGGACATGGTGTATCCCTTCTCTGGGGACGCGGCCGGATTCGGCCGAACGTGAAAACCCTAGGTCCAAGCAGGGGATCGTACGGCTCGAACGAACGAGGTCGTGCGGCGAGGTCACGAGTCGTAGGGTGAGTGGGTGCGAAACCGGATTCGTTGCGGGGTGGTCATCCTCCCCCAGTACCCGTGGCCCGAGGCGCGCCGGCGCTGGCGCAAGGCGGAGGAGCTGGGCTTCGACCACGCCTGGACCTACGACCACCTGTCCTGGCGGACGCTGGCCGACCAGCCCTGGGGCGCGACGGTCCCGCTGCTCACCGCGGCGGCCACCGCCACGGACCGCATCCGCCTCGGCACCTTCGTGACCTCCCCGAACTTCCGGCACCCGGTCCCGTTCGCGAAGGATCTGGCCGGCGTGGACGAGATCTCCGGTGGCCGTCTCCTCCTCGGGATCGGCTCCGGCGGCACGGGATTCGACGCCTTCGTCCTCGGTCAGCCCGAGCTCACGCCCCGCGAGCGGCACGACCGCTTCGTGGAGTTCACCCGCGGCCTCGACGTCCTCCTGCGGTTCGAGCAGGAGGGCCCCATCTCCTTCGACGGTGCCTACTACCGGGCCGTCGACGCGCGGATGGTCGGCGCGCCCGCGCAGCCGCCGCGCGTGCCCTTCGTACTCGCGGCGAACGGCCCCAAGGGCCTTCGGCTCGTGGCGGAACTGGGGCAGGGATGGGTCACCACCGGGCCCGACGGGGACGGTGGTGACGCCTGGTGGTCCCGCGTCGCGGAGCTCTCGCGCCGGCTCGACGACGCTCTGGACGCCGCCGGGCGGGAGCGGGGCACCGTCGACCGGTACCTGTCGATCGACTCGGGCGGGACCTACTCGTTGAGCTCGCCCGACGCCGCCGACGATGCCCTGGGGCGCGCCGCGGAGCTCGGCTTCACCGACGTGATCCTGCACTGGCCGCGCGACGGCGAGCCGTACCAGGGCACCGAGGCAGCGCTCGACGCCTTCGCGGAGCGACACCTGCGCGACTGAACTCCGCGCGGTAGCGCTCGCTACGTCCGACCGAGGTGGATCTGTCGGGCGCGGGCGATGGTGGGCGCCACCGTATCGACGAGATACGACTGCCTATCGGTCTGACCCCAGTTGTGGATCGCCCTCGGCGTGGACGGATGCGTGAAGGTCGCGATCATCGTCTCGTGCGTACCGATGCGCGCCCGCTCGAGCAGGCCGTCGGTGCCCACCGTCCGGATGAGCGCACCGAGCTGGGATCGCGCTCCCTTGCCCTGGAAGATGACGAAGTCCGGCTCCAGTACCTCCACCGTCTTCCGCAGATGGGGAAAGCAGTTGCGGGACATCGTCCTCGTGCCCCTGCTCTCCGTCGTGCCCGGCGCGACGGCCGAGCACAGCCGCACGTTGGCCATCGCGTACGTCTCCATCACGTGGACCGGCTCCGGCTCGTTCTCCAGATCGACGTACTCGCCCGCCCGATCCGCTCCCGGCACGCCGCCGAGCGCGAGCCGCAACGCACTGGTGGTGCCCCGCATGTGGGGGTTCCGTCCCTTGAAGGTCGTGTTCATCGATGCGACCAGTTCCTCGTGACGCTGCTCCAGCGTCACGTGTTCGCGGCCCCGCCCCGTTTCCATGGCGATCACCAGCACCCGCCATGACCCCGAACCGTCCGACAGGTCGTAGTGCTCGCCGACGTGCGAGAGCTGCCCACCGTGGAAGTCGACCCTCGTCGAATCGATCGAATCGCGACAGGAACCCTGCCGGGCGCAGACGAGCCGCGCACCGTCGTCGACATCGCTCGTCATGTACCGACGAAGTTCCGCCACCCGCTCACGGGTGCGCCCTGGATCGCTGCTGAAGGCCACGGGCGGACGCTAACACCGACGACCGACACGTGGAGCCGATCGTGGCGGTGCCGTACCTCTCCCGATCGTTCACCCGAGCTTTGCCGACTGCTTACGTACCGCTTCTACATTGACGGGGATTCAGCCGAGTCAGCACGATCAGCCCAGCTCAGCGACAGGGAGACCCCATGCGCCTGCCACACCTCCGCCTGCTCACCGAGCACGACGGCAAGTCCGCGCGCTCGCGCACGACCTGCAAGTACAAGTGCGGGAACCAGTGCTTCCGCGAGCACGACAACCAGTCGGAGGGCGAGTACTTCGGCGACATCACGCGCCGCACCGTGCTCCGCGGGGCCGGGGTGGCGGCGCTCGGCGCGGGTGCGGTCACCGTTCTCGCGGCGTGCGGCGACAGCGGCTCCGGCGGAGCCGGGGCATCGTCGAGCGCTGCGGCGGGGAGCGGGGCACCGTCGGCGAACGTGACCGCGCCCGGCCTGGACTTCGCGCCCGTCGCCCCGAACAAGGCCGACGCCGTGACGGTGCCGGAAGGCTACGAGCAGGCCGTCGTGATCCGCTGGGGCGATCCGGTGCTGCCGGGTGCGCCGCAGTTCGACTTCGACAAGCAGACCCCCGAGGCGCAGGCGCAGCAGTTCGGCTTCAACAACGACTTCACCGACCTGATCCCCGTGGACGGCAAGCCGGACACCTTCCTCATGGTGTGCAACCAGGAGTACACGACCGGCACCGCGATGTTCAAGGGCTACAAGGAGGGTGACCCGACGGAGAACCAGGTGCGGGTCGAGATGGCCGCGCACGGGATCTCCGTCGTGGAGGTCAAGGGCGAACCCGGCTCGGGGAGGCTGACTCCCGTTCTGGGCGAGTACAACCGGCGGATCACGGCCTCCACGCCGTTCGAGCTCCGCGGTCCCGCCGCCGGCACCGTCTTCACCAGGACCACCGCCGATCCCACCGGTGCGCGCGTGCTCGGCACCATCGCCAACTGCTCGGGCGGCATCACCCCGTGGGGCACGATGATCTCGGGCGAGGAGAACTACACCAACTACTTCTCCGGCACCGACAAGCCGCCGCTGCCGGGCCTCGCGGAGGGCTGGAAGCGCTACGGCGTCGGCAAGGACGAGGACGCGCACCACTGGATGAAGTACGAGGACCGGTTCGACCTGTCCAAGGAGCCCAACGAGATCAACCGCTTCGGCTACCTCGTCGAGGTCAACCCGCACGACCCGAAGTCGACGCCGGTCAAGCACTCCGCGCTGGGCCGGCTCAAGCGCGAGGGCGGCAACATCTACGTGACGCCCAGCGGCGACGTGGTGACCTACTGCGGCGACGACTCGAAGTTCGAGTACATCTACAAGTTCGTCAGTTCGCGGAAGATCCAGCAGGGCAAGGGCGCCGCCGCGATGGAGGCGAACATGCGGATCCTCGACGAGGGCACGCTGTACGTCGCGAAGTTCGAGGGCCCGAAGGTGGAGAACGGCAGGGTCCCCGAGGGCGGCTACCGGGGCACCGGGACGTGGATCCCGTTGCTCACCACCAACGCCGACGGCAGCGCGCAGTCGCACGTCGAGGGGATGCCGGCGGAGAACGTGGCGCTGTGGACCCGCGTCGCGGGCGACAAGGTGGGCGCCACGAAGATGGACCGCCCCGAGGACATCGAACCGAATCCCAAGACCGGCAAGGTCTACTGCGCGTTGACCAACAACAGCGACCGTGGCGCAGAGGGCAAGCCCGGCATCGACACGCCGAACCCGCGCGTGAAGAACAAGAGCGGGCAGCTGCTCGAGATCACCGACGACCACACGGGGACCTCGTTCTCCTGGGACCTGCTACTGGTGTGCGGCGATCCCGCCGCGGCCGACACCTACTACGGCGGCTTCGACAAGACCAAGGTCTCGCGAATCAGCTGCCCCGACAACGTCACCTTCGATTCGCACGGCAACCTGTGGATCTCGACGGATGGCACCAACTCGACCTTCGACAGCAACGACGGCCTCTTCGGCGTCGTCCTCGAGGGCAAGGACCGCGGCCTGACGAAGCAGTTCCTGACGGTGCCCTTCGGCGCCGAGACGTGCGGCCCCGTCGTGCGCGAGAACCGCGTCCTGGTCGCCGTGCAGCACCCCGGTGAGACCGATGGTGCCTCGGCCGACAAGCCCAGCTCGCACTGGCCCGACGGTGGCTCCCCTCAGCCCCGTCCGGCGGTGGTCGCGGTGTGGAAGAAGTCGGGGAGCATCGGGTCGTAGTAACCGGTCCCCCGGGTCCGACGGTGCCGCTCCCCGCTGAGGGAACGGCACCGTCGCATTTGTGCCTACTATCGTCTTCATGAATTCCGCGTCCGAAGCACCCGACGCTCCGGCGACGCCGCCGCCCGCGGCCGCGCTCGAGGACCTCGCTGCGCGTCTGCGCCCTCCGCTGTTGCAGCTGCACTTCTTGGTCCGGCGCAACACTCCGGGCCCCGACCTGACGCCGGCCCAGCAGGCGGCGCTGCAGAGTCTGCTCCGTCTCGGCCCCGTTCGCATGGGCGAACTCGCCCGCTACCTGCGGATTCGTCTCCCCTCCGCGACCAGTGCCGTGGATGGGCTGGAGCGGTTGGGCCTCGCCGAGCGCAACCCGGATCCGGACGACGGGCGCGCCGTCGTCGTCCAGCTCTCCGAGCACGGCACCGAGCTGACCTCCCAGCTGATCGCGGCGCGCAACGCGATGCTGGCCGAGCATCTCAGCGAGCTCACGGAAGAGGAACGGCACACCCTCGACGCGGCGGTGCCCGCGCTGAACCGGCTCATGGAGCTGTACCGCGACGCGCTCTGACTGACTGTTACGTCACACGAACTTGTTTCCCGGCGGGGTAATAATTAGACTTCCGTAGTAATCGAAAGGAGCTGCGATGACGACCACCGCCGAACGTAACCACACCGAGCACGCGCATCCGAGCCTGCGCGAGACTCTCTCTCACCAGCCCAAGGCGGTGTGGGTCACGGCGTTCGCCGCGGTCATCGCGTTCATGGGGATCGGCCTGGTCGATCCCATCCTGGTCTCGATCGCGGAGTCGCTGCACGCGACCCCGAGCCAGACGACCCTCCTGTTCTCCTCGTACCTGGGCGTGCAGGTCGTGGCGATGCTCTTCATCGGCTGGTTCACCTCGATGTTCGGCGCCAAGCGCACCGTGATCGCCGGCCTCCTCCTCATCGTGATCGCCACCGGGGCCTGCGCCCTCGCGAATTCGATCGGCATGCTCGTCGCCTGGCGCGCGGTCTGGGGCCTGGGCAACGCACTGTTCATCGCCACCGCACTCGCGGTGATCGTCGCCGCCGCGACCGGTGGCCAGCAGGGGGCGATCCTGCTGTACGAGGCCGCGCTGGGCGTCGGCCTGGCCGTGGGCCCGCTGCTGGGGGCCGTCCTCGGCGGGGTCTCCTGGCGCGGACCGTTCGCCGGCACGGCGATCCTCATGCTCATCGGCGCGATCCTGTGCGCCGTCATGCTGAAGTCCGATGCGGCCGAGGCGAAGGAGAAGCGGCAGCGGGAGGGCACCGTCTCGCCCCTGGCGCCGCTGCGCGCCCTGCGCCAGCGCGGCCTGTTCCTCACCGGCCTGGGCTCGGCCTTCTACACGGCCGCCTTCTTCACCATCCTCGCCTGGTCGCCGTTCGTGCTGCACCGCAGCGCCTACTTCGTCGGCGCCGTCTTCGTCGGCTGGGGCCTGCTGGTCGCCGTGAGCGGTGTCTGGCTCGCCCCCAAGGTGGCCGCCGCGCTCGGCGAGCGGATCGGTTCCATCGCGGCGGTCATCGGATACGGCGTCCTCCTGGTCGTCGCCGCCCTCGGCCACGAGAACGTCGCCGTGGTGGTCACCGTCGTGGTCCTGTCCGGCATCCCGTCGGGCGTGCTGAACACCCTGTTCACCGGCACCGCGATGTCGATCGCCGACGCGCCCCGCCCCGTCGCCAGCGCCGGTTACAACTTCCTCCGCTGGGCCGGCGGCGCCCTCGCCGCCACCTTCGTGGCCCACTTCGCCACCTGGTTCGGCAGCCCGGCCGCCCCGTTCTACATCGGCGCGATCGCCTGCGTGGTCGCCGCGGTGATCCTCACCCAGGTGCGCGGCAAGGGCGCCGACTCCCGCGAGGTGCCCGCCGAGGCCGCCCTGGTCGGCGACGCCGAGTTCTGATCGATCCCACCGACTCCCCGCCCGCGTTCCCGCGGGCGGGGAGTCGGCGTTCACGGCGATAGGCTGGCCGCATGAGTTCGGATCCACGCCCTCTCGCCCTCGTCACCGGCGCCTCGCGCGGGCTCGGGGCGCACATCGCCCGGGGTCTGGGCGGTTCGCACCGCCTCCTCCTCGGTGGCCGCCCCTCCCCCGCGCTCAACGCCCTCGTCTCCGAGTTCGACGGTGCCGCAGCCTTTCCGGCCGACCTGACCGATCACGGCGCGGTGCGTGGACTGGCCGCGCCGATCGAACGCCTGGACGTGCTGGTACACAACGCCGGCCTCGGCCGGATCGGGCGTATCGAGGACACCCCCGCCGCCGACTGGCGGGACATGTTCGAGATCAACCTCCTCGCCGTCGTGGAACTGACGAGGACGCTGCTCCCCGCGCTCCGCGCCGCGGGCGGGCACGTCGTGCTCATCAACTCCGGCGCCGGCAGGCGCGCGAATCCCGGCTGGGGCGCCTACGCCGCGAGCAAGTTCGGTCTGACGGCCTTCGCCGAGGCGCTCCGTGCCGAGGAGCCCGGCATCCGGGTGACCAGCGTCTTTCCCGGGCGCATCGACACCGAGATGCAACGGGCCATCTTCACCGCCGAGGGCCGGGAGTACTCCACGGAGGGGCTGCTGCGCCCCGAGACGGTGGCGGGCGCCGTGGTCTCGGCGATCGAGACCCCCGGCGATGCGCACCCGACCGAGATCGTGCTCCGGCCCCGCTGATCAGCGGACCAGGTAGCGGCCCGTGCACACCCGGGTCCAGTTGTCGTGCCACGGCACCGGTCCGGGTCCGTCGGCGACGTGGACGAGGACGCGGAACTCCACGTCACCCGGCCCCGTCGCGGCACGGAAGTACGCCGCGTTGACGCCCTCCCCGGTGACGTGCCCCGTCATTCCCGTCCGGAGATTGCGCCAGTCGAGGGTGCCGGTCGCCTTGAAGGTGATTCCCGCCCAGAGCGGACCGAAATCCGCCGCCCCGGCGATGCCGGCGCGGCCCGGTCCGTCCGGGGTGATCGTGGCGGAGAGACCGGGCACTCGGCACAGGTTGTCCGGGGCGGGGCCCGGGCCCGGCGTCGCGGTGGCGACACCGCCGCCGGCGGCGGCGAGCAGGCCGGTCGCGCCGATGGCCACGACGGCGGCCGCCGCGCGGCGGCGCAGAACGGATGCGATCACCTTGTGCTGCATGAGAACTCCTCGGGCGAGTGTCGGAATCGGTTCCCCACCCGTGGCTTCAGTGCGACCGCGCTGCATGCACGGCAGACACTAGGACCGCGGAGCGCTTCCCGCAAGGTCCAGGGGTGTCGCAGCGGCACCGCACGGCGTAGGGTCGGGCTGTGAGCAGCGAGTTCTGGGCCGAGACGGACGAACTTCTCGAGCGAACGGTGGTTGCGGATTCCGCGGAGTTCGAACCGCTCCGTACCGCGCGGGCCGAGCACGGCCTGCCGGACATCGCGGTCTCCCCCACCCAGGGCAAGTTCCTGTACCTGCTCGCGACGATCGCCCAGGCGGATCGAGTCCTCGAAATCGGCACGCTGGGCGGCTACAGCACCGCCTGGCTCGCCCGTGCCGTCGGTGCCGAAGGGTCGGTGATCACGGTGGAGTACTCGCCGGAGCACGCCGCGGTGGCCCGTGCGGGCCTCGATGCCGCGGGGCTCGGCGACCGCGTAGAGATCCGGGTCGGTGCCGCGCTCGACATCCTCCCCTTCGTCGAAGGGCCCTTCGGCCTGGTCTTCATCGATGCGGACAAGGCGAACAGCCGGGCTTACCTCGACTGGGCGCTGCGGCTCAGCGTGCCCGGCACCGTCATCGTGCTCGATAACGTGGTCCGCCGCCTGCACGACGAGAGTCCTGACGGGGACGGTATCCGCAGCGCCCTCGAGCGGCTCGGCACCGACCCGCGGCTGGACGCGACCGCCCTGCAGACCGTGGGGATCAAGGGCTGGGACGGCCTGGCGATCGCCGTGGTCCGCTGATCAGGACCTGTACCCCGGCAACGTGATCGGGGATTTGTAGAGCGAGTTCACCCGCTCCCCGTCGAGCCATGCGGTGAGCCGGTCCGCCTCGTTCGCGAGCGCCTGCCTTGCCTCGCGTGGGACACCCTGCGGCAGAACCGGTTCGACGGTGCCGTCCTCGTCCTGGACGTACGCCCCCACGATCCGTCCGTCCCACCACGCGGTCGTGCCCGCGTTGCCCGCGCGGTCGTAGATCGCCGCCGCGAACCCGGGATCGAGGTAGAAGTCGCGCTCCTTCCAGCCCATGGGAGTCGGGTCCAGCGCGGGTAACAGTGCGGCCCAGGGCTCCACCGGCGCCGGGGCGTCCACATCCTCCGCGAGGACCCACCCGGTGCGGCCGTCGTCGAGGCGCACCTCGACGGCATCGATGTCCGTGATAGCCTGCCGCACCGCCGCTTTGGTCGTCCCGAACCACCACACCACGTCGGTCTCGGTGACCGGACCGAAGGCGCGAAGATACTCACGCACGAGTTCGGCGTAGCCGGCTGCGGTATCGGTGCGCTCCGGCGGTGCGCCGAACCAGTCGTCCGCCCGTGCCCAGAGGTTCCGGTTCACCCGCCAGTGACTGGCGTTGTGCGCGCGGACGATATCGCCCTCCGCGCCCAGCCAGGTGAGCACCCGCGGCGCGAGATGCTGGTCCCCGCCGTACTTCTTGCCCTCGAACCGCGTGACCTGCCCGACGAGCTCCGGCACCGTCTCCCGCAGTTCCTGTGCGCTGAGTTCCCTGCCCCGCAACGCTTCGAGGACGGCGCTACGGGCCTCAGCGAGCCAGGCGGCACCGTCGGCCGCGATACCGCCGGCCTCCGCGTCCTTGCGTACCTTGGCGTACTCCTGTACCGCCACGCGCGCAGACGGTGCGCCGAGCGCGGCGGGCAGCAGCGCCCTGGGGAAGACGAACATGGTGCGCCGCATGGCGAGCTGCTTCACCAGCGACCGCTGGGTGTACAGCTCGCGCTCGAGATCACCGATGACGAAGCGCTCCAGGCGCGCTCGTAGCGACAGGTAGGGCGTGGCGGGCTCTGTCGCGTGCAGCGCGACCACGGACCGGACCGCATCGCCGAGTGACGACGCCGGCCGCGCCAGGGCGTGGTTACGAGCCATGCGCGTGCGGCGCTCAGCATCGTCGATCAGCCGCATCCGGCGCTCCCCTCTCGTTTGAGTTCCCAGAGTAGAGCATGCCGGCGACGAGGTGCGTTCGTGTTCGATTTCAGTGCAGACTCTCGAATATCGGCGTATCATGGAGGTAGCGAAAGGGGGCGTGCGATGATCGAGAAGACTTCTGCTGCAGACTACCTCGATGCCCTACTCGCTTTCGAACACGCCGCGGAACGGCTGGCAGCCGCGAACCCGGTCATGCTCTCCTCATCGGAGGTGCTCGACGGGCTGCGCCGGCTCGAATGCGCGGCCCGGAAAGTGCCCAGCAGCCAGTACTGGCTCACCGAGGTCGGCGTCGAACAGGGCCTACCCGGGCGGCTCGGGTACACCGGCGCCAAGGAGATGCTGGTCGACCAGCTCCACCTCGCCGGCTCGGAAGCGCGGGAACGGATCCGGGGTGCGCGATCCCGCGCACCCCGGCAGGAGCGTGGGTACGCCCCCGGGCCGCGGCTCCCCCTGCTCGCCGCCGCCCAACGCGCGGGGCAGGTCTCGGAACGCCACGCCTGTGCCGTCGAGAAGGCGCTCGACAAGTGCGCGCGCAAGCTCACGATGCCGGAGTTGGACGATCTGGAGGACATGCTGGTCACCGCCGCGGTGGGCGGCTGCACGCCGGACGACATCGCGCGGCTCGGCAACCGCGCCTACGAGCTCATCGACCCCGACGGTGCCGAACCCTCCGCCGAGGATGTCGCCCGGGCCCGCGAGGTGAGCGTCGGGAAGCAGGGCGACGACCTGATGTCCGGGCTGACCGGTGTGCTCTCGCCCGAGGCGCGGGCGCTGATGGACGTGGTGCTGGAGAAGCTGGCCCGCCCTGGCGTCAACAACCCGGACGACGCGGACGCCCCGGTCGACATCGATGACGCGGATGCCGTTGCGGCCGCCGCGAAACGGGATCACCGCACCACGGCGCAGCGCAATCACGACGCCCTGATCGCGGCTCTGCACGCCGCCATCGGCTCCGGGCTGCTCGGGCAGCACCGCGGCGTCCCGTGCATGCCGATCGTGACCCTCGGCATCGATCAGCTCGAGTCCGAGACCGGTATCGCCACCACCGCCACGGGGGGTCGCCTACCCGTCGAGGATGCGCTGCGAATGATGGGCGCCAATCCCCGGTACGTCCTACTGCTCGATGTGGCGGGGCGCCCCCTGTACCTCGGCCGCGAGAAGCGACTCGCATCGGCCGATCAGCGCATCGCGCTGTACGGGTCGGAGAAGGGTTGCAGTGCACCGCGATGCGATGCCCCCGCCACGCGGTGCCAGGTCCATCACATCACCGAATGGGCGGACGGCGGCCGCACCGATATCGACGTCCTGACACTCGCCTGCGATGCGCACCACGGCAAGGTCGTCCCCAGCCATGACGAGGTCCGGCGCGGCTTCGAGACCGTCACCCTGCCCGAGGACGACGAGTTCGCGGGCCGCACCGGGTGGCGCCGCACCGGCGACCCCACCGGCGAGTTCCGCGTGAACCACGCGCGCCATCCACAGGAGCTCTACCGGCTGGCCCTGGAGCACCACCGGCAGCGACGCCAGCAGTACGCCGACGCCTGGCGCGCCGAGGACGAGCGCGCCCTCTACCGCGACTTCGTGGGCACCATTCACGACGACATCAGTGCGATGCTCGACGGGCCGAACGGACCACCCGTCCTGGAAGCCCTCCTCTCCGAACACGACGCCGACAACCAGTGGCGCGTCGATCCGCCGTGGCCTTCGGCCGCTGCAGCGTGAACTGAGGGTGAGTCGGGAACGGCCGCAGCGCGAGAAGCCGGCACGGCGAGTGACGCCCGCCGCGTGGCCAACCGATCAGAGACGCACGCCGAAGTTGCGTGCGAGGCGATCCCGGCCGGGCCCGGTCAGATCACGGAGCGCATCGCCGCGACCGCCGAGCGCCATCAGGACCGCCTCACCCGTGCCGTGGACCTCGGGCCCGCGACCGAAGGCCCAGTCGAGATCGTCGGCGATCAGTCGCACTCCCCTGCCGTGCACGACGCCACGGATCGGCGGTGCCCACAGGGAGAAGTTCAGTGCCGGCACGATCCGCTCCGCGGGGACGGTCCGCGGCAGCCCGAGGGGGCGGCGGATGTCCTGCTGGTGGTGCATGCTGTCGGTCAGAGCGACGCGGCAGCCGAACGCCGTCACGAGCCCGCGTGGGTCGAGGTGCCTGCGAACGGTCTCGATCAGCTCCTCGTTGCTCTGCCCCGCAAGGTATTCGATGCCCAGCGCGTTCGGGCCGCCCGGGTAGCCGAGTCCCGCGATCACCCGTCGGGCCGTCTGCACGGGCGTGAGCATGTCGTAGCTGAAATGGTGCGCCACCACGTCGCGCACCGTCCAGCCCTCGCACAGGCTGGGTGCTGCCCACTGCTCGGGGGTCAGGGTTTCGATGAGCTCGAGCAGGCTCGCACGCTCCGCGGTCGCCAGCTCTCGGACCGAACCGATCACGCCGTCTCCTCCGTCGGATGCCACAGGTCGTCGTCCTGATCCTTGACGAAGATCCGCCCCACAGGGTCGACTTCGACCACATCGGTGAGCCAGTACGTGTCCCCCGGCGCCCACCCCGCGATCACCGAGTGCACCCCCGGCTCCACCTCGATCGCGGTGCCACTGGCCGCGAGATACGCCCCCACCTGCAGGTGCACCGCGTCGTACTCCTGCGCCACCACCGACCAGTCCGGCATCACCCAGCGGGTGTCGGCGAGTCCGGTGGTGCGGTACCAGTCGCGGGACTTCGATTCCGTGGCATCGAAGGGGTGCGACCGACACAGCTGAGCCCACGCCTCCTCGGAATCGATCTCGAAACCTCGGGGGTTCTCGAAGTGCGCACGATGGACTGAAGCCTCGACCTGCCCGTATCCGTCCTCTACCAGAAATAGACCGCTCGGTCCCTCGGCCGGCGCCGAGCAGGTCCGAATCAGACCGAACGGCGGACCCGACCACCACGCGGACAGGTAGCCAGGGGTTCACGGACATCACGACACCGATACGCAGCGGCGAGGATGACCGCGGCCGGGGCGTCCACAGCCGCCACATGATCGACGGGCAGGAACCGCACCTGGTGCTGATCACAGGACAGCGGCGCGGACCACCACTGCGAGGTAGGCACCTGCGCGATGATCTCTGCGATCCGCTGCAACTCGCCATCGAGCTCCGGGAGCGATGCCCCGATACTCCACGGCTCCTGCCAGTACATCGCTCCCTCGACTGTCGTCTCCAGCGCGAGGTGGATCCAGTGGTCCCCGATCACGGTGACGTCGGCGAGCGCGTCGGCGAGCACGCGCAGGGCCTCCTCCGAGCCCGGTGCACTCCGAATCCCACCCGGCGCGTGCCAGCCGCCTGCCACACCCGATTCGAGGCGAGCCTCGACCATCCGGTGCGCGCGCGACACGCTCGCGTCAGCGAAGCAGGCCGCCAACAGACAGAGTTCGCGGCCACGGGGGCCGGCCATGAGCTGGTCAACGAGTGACGTCATGGCCGGGACCCCCGTGCTACGGAACGATGTTGACCAGCTTGCCCGACACCACGATCACCTTGCGAGGGGCACCGTCGAGCAGCTCGGCGATCTTCGGATCCGCCAGGGCGGCGGCTTCGAGTGCCTCGTCGGACGCATCGGCGCCGACCGTGATCCGGCTGCGGATCTTGCCCTTGACCTGGACCGGGATCTCGACGGTGTCCTGAACCAGCCACTGGCTCTCGGCCACCGGGAAGGGCCCGTGCGCCAGGGACTCGGTGTGGCCCAACCGGTTCCACAGCTCCTCCGCGATGTGCGGGGCGACGGGGGCCAGCATCAGCGCGAGCGGCTCTGCGAGGGCCCGCGGCGCACCGCCGGGGTAGGCCTTCGTGAGGTGGTTGGTCAGCTCGATCAGCTTGGCGATGGCGGTGTTGTCCCGCATCTCCGCGTAGTCCTCACGCACACCGGCGATCGTCTTGTGCAGCACCCGCATCGACTCGTCGGACGGGGTCTCGTCGGTGACCCGGACCGCGCCCGTCTCCTCGTCGACCACCGCACGCCAGGCGCGCTGCAGGAAGCGCTGCGCGCCCACGACGTCCTTGGTGGCCCATGCCCGGTCCTGATCGAGCGGGCCCATCGACATCTCGTAGACACGCAGGGTGTCGGCGCCGTAATCGCGGGCGATGTCGTCCGGCGCCACGGAGTTCTTCAGGGACTTGCCCATCTTGCCGTACTCGCGGTTCACCTCCTGCTCGCCGAGGAAGAACCTGCCGTCCCGTTCCACCACGTCCTCCGCGGGCACGTAGACACCACGGGAATCGGTGTAGGCGTAGGCCTGGATCATGCCCTGGTTGAACAGCTTCCGGTAGGGCTCCCGCGAGGTCACGTAGCCCAGATCGAAGAGCACCTTGTGCCAGAAGCGCGCGTACAGCAGGTGCAGCACGGCGTGTTCCACGCCGCCCACGTACAGGTCCACGCCGCCCGGGTCGCCGGCGCCGTTGACCTCGGGCCGCGGGCCCGTCCAGTAGGCCTCGTTCTCCTTGGCGCAGAAGGTCTCCGAGTTCGTCGGATCGATGTAGCGCAGCTGGTACCAGGAGCTGCCGGCCCAGTTGGGCATCACGTTCGCATCCCGGGTGTAGTCCTGCAGGCCGTCGCCGAGGTCGAGCTCCAAATGCATCCAGTCGGAGGCCTTGGCCAGCGGAGGCGAGGGCTCGGAATCCGAGTCGTCCGGGTCGAAGGACACCGGCGCGTAGTCGTCGACCTCCGGAAGCAGCACGGGCAGTTGCGATTCGGGCAGAGCGTGCGGGGCACCGTCGGCGCCGAAGACGATGGGGAAGGGCTCGCCCCAGTACCGCTGGCGCGCGAACAGCCAATCGCGCAGCTTGTACTGCACCGTGCCCCGGCCCGCTCCGGTCTGCTCCAGGTAAGCGATGACGGCCGCCTTGGCCTCCGCCACCCCGAGCCCATTGATGTCGAGATCGGCGTTGGCGGAGTTCACCGCCGGACCCTCGCCGATGTAGGCCTCCTCGGCGACGCCGGCCTCGCTGCCCACCACCTCGACGATGGGCAGGCCGAACTTCGTCGCGAACTCGTGGTCACGCACGTCGTGGCCGGGGACGGCCATGATCGCACCGGTGCCGTAGCCCATCAGCACGTAGTCGCCGATGAAGACCGGGATCTCGGTGCCGCTGAGCGGATTCACCGCGAAGGTGCCGAGGAAGACGCCCGTCTTCTCCTTGCCCTCCTGACGTTCCAGGTCCGACTTGGCGGCGATCGACGCGCGGTACGCGGCCACCGCCTCGGCGGGGGAGGAGGCACCACCGGTCCAGCGCTCGTCCACCTCGGACGGCCACTCCGGGGCCGTCAGCCGATCCACCAGCGGATGCTCGGGGGAGAGCACCATGTAGGTGGCACCGAACAGGGTGTCGGGGCGGGTGGTGAAGACCTCGATCGGATCCACCTCGACGCCCGCGGGAGCGAAACTCACGCGCGCGCCGCGGCTGCGGCCGATCCAGTGGCGCTGCATGGACTTGACCTTCTCGGGCCAGTCGAGCACGTCCAGGTCGTCGATCAGGCGGTCGGCGTACGCCGTGATCCGCATCATCCACTGCCGCAACTGCTTGCGGTAGACCGGGAAGTTGCCCCGCTCGCTGCGGCCGTCGGCGGTGACCTCCTCGTTGGCGAGCACGGTGCCCAGCCCGGGGCACCAGTTCACCAGCGAATTGCTCTCGTAGACCAGTCGGTGCGAGTCGAGCACGGCGCCGCGCTCGGCCACCGTCAGTGCGGACCAGTCACGGCCGTCGTCGAGAGCGCGAGCGCCGGAGGCGAATTCGGCCTCCAACTCGGCGATGGGCCGGGCGCGGTCCTGGGCGGCGTCGTACCAGGCGTTGTAGATCTGCAGGAAGATCCACTGCGTCCAGTGGTAGAACTCGGGGTCCGTGGTGGAGATCCGGCGGCGCTCGTCGTGGGCCAGACCGAGCGAGCCGATCTGCTCGAGGTAGCGCGCGATGTTCTTCTCGGTGGTGACCCGCGGGTGCGTGCCGGTCTGCACGGCGTACTGCTCGGCCGGCAGGCCGAAGGCGTCGAAGCCCATCGTGTGCAGCACGTTGGCGCCGTTCATCCGGTGGTACCGGCCGAAGACGTCCGTCGCGATGAAGCCCAGCGGATGCCCGACGTGCAGGCCCGCACCCGAGGGATACGGGAACATGTCGAGGATGAACAGCTTCTCCGTGGGGAGCGCGCCCTCCGCGCCGGCGAGCGGGCCCACGGGGTTCGGGGCGTTGAAGACGCCGTCCGCGCGCCACTGATCCCGCCACCGCCGTTCGATGGTGCCCGCGAGCTCGGCCGTGTACCGGTGGGCGGGGCCGGCCGAGGGACTCTGTTCAACGTTCTGCGTCACCCCACCAGCTTAGAGACGTCCCTGGTCGGCCCGGCGAAGACCTCGGCGCGAACGATTTGCACAGGTCTCTAAACTGGAGATCGTGCTCGTGCTGGTTGTGATCCTCGCCCTGGCCGCGGTGGCGGCCGTCATCGTGGGCGGTGCCGGGCTCGCCGGCCGCCTTCCCGAGAACGGCATCGTCGGAGTCCGCACCGAACAGACCCTGTCCGACCCGCTGCTGTGGCGTACCGCGAACCGCGTCGCCGGGCCCGGCCTGGTCGCCGCGGGCGTCATCTTCGGCGCCGGCGCGCTGATCGGCCTCGCCATGGACGCCCCGTGGTCCTTCGTCACCGTCGGCGTCGCAGTGCTCGCGGGCCTCTTCCTGGCCGGTTTCGGCGCCCTGCAGGGCGCCCGGGCGGCGTCCATCCAGGCCCGCCTGCAGATGCCCGAGGCCACCTGCTGCAGCGCGGGCGAGGCACCGTCGGACGACCCCGCCGAGGATTGCGGCGTGACCGGCGGGTGCGGCGCGTGTGCTCTCAAGGGCATGTGCGACCACGAGGCACGCCCCGCCTAGCGCGATGCGCACGTTCCTCGCCAAGCTCTCGATCGACGGCTTCATCCTCGCGATCTTCGCCGCCGTCGGCGTCGCCGCTCTGTTCCCCGCGACGGGGCGCGCCGAGCCGGTCGTCGACGGTGCCGTCACCGTCGCCATCGCCGTCCTGTTCTTCCTCTACGGTGCGCGGATCCACCCGCGCGAGGCGATCGCCGGACTGAAGCACTGGCGGCTGCACGTGGTGATCCTCGGTTTCACCTTCGTCGTCTTCCCGGTCATCGGGGTGCTGCTGCGGTTCGCGCCCGAGGTGCTGCTGCGGCCCGAGCTCTACGCGGGGGTGCTGTTCCTGACGCTGCTGCCGTCGACGGTGCAGTCGTCGATCGCCTTCACCTCGATCGCGGGCGGCAACGTGCCCGGCGCGATCGTCAGCGCCTCGGTGTCCAACCTGCTCGGCGTCCTCGTCACCCCGCTGCTCGTGCTGGCGCTGATGGCGACCACCGGCGAGGTGCGCTTCCACAGCGACTCGATCATCGACCTGTGCCTGCAGCTGCTGCTGCCCTTCCTGCTCGGGCAACTGCTGCGGCCCTGGGTGGGCGGGTTCGTCACGAAGCACGCGGCCGCGCTCAAGTACGTGGACCGCGGTTCGATCGTCCTGGTCGTCTACTCGGCCTTCTCCGCCGGCATGCGCGAGCACATCTGGAGCCAGGTGTCCTGGGTGGGCGTGGTGCAACTGATCGGGCTGTCCGTGCTGCTGGTGCTGTTCATGCTCTGGCTGACCCGGACCACCGCCGAGCGGCTCGGCTTCGACCGCGCGGACATGATCGCCATCCAGTTCTGCGGCACGAAGAAGTCCATGGCCACCGGCCTGCCGATGGCCGCCGTACTGTTCGCCGGGCAACCCGTGGGCCTGCTGGTGCTGCCGCTGATGATCTTCCACCAGATCCAGCTCATGATGTGCGCGTGGCTGGCCGCCCGGTACGGCCGGGAACTGGAACCGGAGACCGTCACGGCCTGAAACGGTCCGCAGGACGCGACCGCGTACGCTGCTCAGGATCGATCGATGGGAGAGCCATGGGCACGAAGATCGCACTGTGGCGAATCGACGGCGAACCGCGGCGCGTACAAGCCACGAAGCTCACTCTGGAGTCGCGTCTCGAGGACATCATCGAGACGCAGACCGACGTGCTCGGCCAACCCATCCTGTTGATCGGTCGCCAGGTACCCACCAAGTACGGGAAGTTCATCGACTTGCTGGGGGTCACCGCCGACGGCGACGTCGTGGTCATCGAGCTCAAACGCGACCGGACACCACGGGACGTCGTCGCCCAGGTCCTCGACTACGCGTCCTGGGTCCAGGATCTGGACAATCACGAGGTCCGTGCGATCTTCGACGAGTACCAGCGCCGGAACGGGTCGACATCGTCGTTCGACGAGGCTTTCGCCGGGGTGTTCGGCGACGGTGCGCCCGACGACCTCAATGCGCGGCACCAGCTCATCGTGGTCGCCAGTGATATGGACGACGCGACGGAACGCCTCGTCGCCTACCTGTCGGGTGGCTACCGGGTGCCGATCAACGTGCTGCTCCTCGACTATTTCGCCGATGGAGACCGGGAGTACCTCGCACGAACCTGGCTGATCGACGACGCGAGCGTCACGGCCACCCGCAGCGGCGGCGCGTCATCGACGAAGAAGCAGGCCCCGTGGAACGGCCACGACTGGTACGTGAGCTTCGGCGAGGAAGCCGACGGGCGGAACTGGGACGATGCCCGCACATACGGCTTCGTCTCCGCGGGCGGCGGCGAGTGGTTCTCCCGCACGCTACGACAGCTACCGGTCGGGGCGCGCGTCTTCACCCACATCCCCAAGTCGGGGTTCGTGGGCGTGGGCGAAGTCCTCGATCAGGCGCGGCCGTTCGAGGACTCGACCGTCCGTGCCGACGGAGCCGAGGTGCCGTTGTCGACTCTGGCGCTCCGGGGCACGTACCTGTTCCCGGACCGCGACGGTCCTCAGGATCAGCGCGAATGGGTCGTGCCGGTGCGATGGCTCAACTCCGCGCCCCGAGCCGAAGCCTTCTGGAAACCCGGCTTCTTCGCGAATCAGAACTCGGCCTGCAAGCTGCGGAACGAGTACACGATCGCGGAGGTGTCGGACCATTTCGGTCTCGACTGAAGCGCTGGACCGCCGATCACGGAGCCGTCGCTCGCGCGCGTGGCCGGCCGCTCGGTACGGGGGGGAGCTGAAGCCGGAGACCGTCGCGGCCTGATCACTTCACGATGTCGGGTTCTGGGGGGTTGGAGGGGAGGAAGAAAAAACATGAAGAAAAAAAAAAAAAAAAAAGGG
>NZ_JBYPZI010000001.1:0-86594 GCF_057815145.1 Tsukamurella sp. II2bb | reverse complement strand
CCCCTCCGCTTTTTGTTTTTTGGTTACTAAGGGTGTACACAAAAACACCTCTGACGCACCAGAACCCGACATCGTGAGCGGTCGCCAGCCGACCGGGGGCCCGGGCATCGCCAAGGGCCCACGGTGCTGTCAGTTGACGGAGACGTCCACCGGGTGGGTGGCGAGCAGAGCGGTCGGCAGGCCCTGACGGCGCAGGACCTTGCCCCACAGGTCGACCCTGGCGGGCACCAGCACGTCCGTGTGCACGGAGGTGCACGGGATCCAGTCGTCGCGCGCCAGCTCGTCGTCGAGCTGACCCATGCCCCAGCCGCTGTACCCGGCGAAGACGCGCACCCCGTCGAGCAGCTCGTCCATCATGTCCACATCGGAGTCCAGGTCCACCAGGACCACGCGGCCGGCGACGGGCTGCAGGCCGCGGATGCCGTTCACATCGACCCCGGCCTTGACCACACCCAGGCACAGCGCTGCGGACTGGTTCACCGGGCCGCCCACGAAGACGGCCTTCGGCTTGGCCGCCAGGTCGTGCCACTGAGGCAGCACGCCGTGCACCGCCGACTCGCTGGGCCGGTTGAGAACCACGCCCAGGCTGCCCGACTCGTTGTGCTCGATCAGATAGACGACGGTGCGGGCGAACGTCGGCTCGACCAGCTCCGGCGAGGCGACCAGCAGCGCGCCCGAGGACACCTCGAAGGCCGCGTCCCCGGACTCGCCGGAGGACGCGCCGCCCGGTGCGGACTCATTCGAACGATCGGGACCCACACCCCCATCATGGCACGTCGACGACCATCGGGCGTCCGGCGACGGGGAAGCGTCCTCGCCGATAGGCTGTAGCGCGTGACGACCAGCGGAGCGGATGCACCGGCCGCCGCTGCGAAACCGGCGTGGCGGACCTTCCGCGACCTCCCCGACCTGCTGCGCCTGCTCGGTGTACGGCTCCTGAGCCAGTACGCGGAAGGCCTGTTCCAGGCCGGGCTCGGCACCGCCATCGTCTTCAATCCCGAGCGCAGCGCCAGCCCGGCCGCGGTGGCCACCGGCCTCGCGGTGCTGCTGCTGCCCTACTCGGTGATCGGCCCCTTCGCCGGCGCACTGCTGGACCGGTGGGACCGGCGGCGAGTCTTCATCGTCGCCAATCTCGCCCGCGCGCTGCTCATCGCGGCGTGCGCCGCGGTACTCGCGTCGGGGGCGGGGGAGACGGCGATCTTCGTCGTCGCGCTGGCCGTCGGCGGCGCCGGACGGTTCGTGGCATCGGGGCTCTCCGCCGCGCTCCCGCACGTCGTCGACCGGCCACAGCTCGTCGCGATCAACTCCCTGACCACCACGCTGGGAGCGGGTGCGACGGCGGTGGGCGCGAGCACGGCGGTCGGGCTGCGGGCGGTCTTCGGCTCCGACGACGTGGGCGGCGCCGGGGTCCTCGCCTGCGCCGTTCTCGTCGCGGTGCTGGGCGCGCTGCTGTCCACCCGGTTCCCCGCGGGGGTCCTCGGGCCCGACCACGACCTCACCGGCAAGCACGAGAAGCCCGCCTCCGCGCTCGGCGACATCGCCGCGGGACTCGCGCACGGCGCGTTCGCCGCGTGGCGGGCACCGTCGGTGACGGCCGCCCTGACGGGCATGGGGGCGCACCGCATCGTCTTCGGCTTCAACACGATGATGCTGCTCCTGCTGACCCGCCACCACTTCACCGACGGGACGCTGGGGCTGGCCGGGTTCGGCTCCGTGGCGGGCGCGACGGCGGTCGGCATGTTCGTCGCCGCTGTGCTCACGCCCATCGCGGTGGCGCGGTGGGGACGCCGCAACACCGTGGTCGGCGCGCTGGTCGCGGCATGCCTGACGCAGTTCACGGTGCTCACGCTGAACTTCGCCGTCCTGGTCGCCGCCGCCGCACTGCTCGGCCTCGCCGGGCAGGTGGTCAAGCTCTCCGGCGACGCGGCGATGCAGCTCGACGTGCCGGACGAGCGGCGCGGCCAGGTCTTCGCCTTCCAGGACGCGCTGTTCAACGCCACGTTCGTGGGGGCGATCGCCATCGCCGCGGCGGTGGTGCCCCTCGACGGGGTCTGCCGCCCCCTCGCCGCCTTCGGTGGCCTCCTGTACGCCGTCGCCGTCGGCGCGGTGATGGCGCTCTACCGCCGCCCGGGAACCGCGGAGGCCGCTGGCGCGTCCAATTGATATGGGGGATCTGATCGAGTACTGGTTCGGCGACGGCGAGACGGTCACCCGCTGGACCTCGCCCGCGGAGCAGGGGGCGGTGCTGCTGGACTTCGACGGGGACGGCCGGGTCGACGATGCGATGGTCGACCTCGACGGGGACGGGCGCGCCGACGTCGCCGCGCTCGATCTCGACGACGACGGGGTCCGCGAGACCGCCTTCCGCGACGACGGCTCGGGCCAGTGGTCCGTACCCACCGCCGCTCCCGAACCGGACCGGGCGTCCGGGGCCGGCCAGGCGCACGCACAGGGACCCGCCGCCGGCACCGCGGGGCGGGCGGCACCGTCGACCTGCCCGATACCGGGCGTCGCCCAGGTCCCCGATACCCGCGCCACCGTGACCGCGGTCCCGCCGGAACCGGGGCAGCCGGCCCGTCAGGCGGTCGGAGACACGGACGGGGACGGTACGCCCGACGTCCTCCTCTTCGACACCGACGGTGACGAGACGGCGGACGGTGCCGTCCCGCTCGGCCCCGGCACCGGGACCTCGGAGTTCTAGCCAGAATTATGGCCGGAATAAGGCTAGGAGTGAGGTTACAATGACCACTATGACGACGGTGCCCCTCGGCGAGGCGAAGGACCGGCTCTCGGCGCTGATCGACAGCGCCGAGAACACACACGACATCATCACGATCACCCGGCACGGCCGTGCGGCGGCGGTGCTGATGTCGGTCGACGACCTGGAATCCATGCAGGAGACCATTTTCTGGCTCTCGCGGAGCGGCACCGCTGAGGCGATCGCCGAAGCCGAGGCCACGTACGCCGCAGGCGAAGCCGCCACGGGCGACGAGGTCCGTGCCCGCTTCGGGCTGCCGCCACGGTGACCACCGGCGCATCCGGCGCCCGATCGGTGTACGAGGTCCGGTTCGGTCGCGCCGCCCAACGCGCCCTGGAACGACTGCCGCTCAAGATCGCCGCAGCGGTGGTCGAGTTCATCACCGGACCGCTCGCGGAGAATCCGCACCGGCTGAGCAAGCCGCTTCGGGACGATCTCGCGGGGCGCCGCAGCGCGCGACGCGGTGCCTACCGGGTATTGCTGCGCATCGACGAGGACGCCCACGCGATCCTCATCACCGACATCGATCATCGCGCGCACGTCTACCGTCCGCGCTGATCGCTCAGCCCTGGCGGGCGGCCCACCACTTCTTCAGCTCGGTCTCGGCCTCGTCGCGGTCGAGGGGACCGCGGTCGAGGCGCAACTCCTTGAGGAACTTCCACGCCGCGCCCACCTCGGGGCCCGGCTGCAGCCCGAGGAGCTCCATGATCGCGTTGCCGTCGAGGTCCGGCCGCACGCGCGCGAGGTCCTCCTTGGCGGCGAGATCCGCGATGCGCTGCTCCAGACCGTCGTAGGTGGCCTGCAGCTTCGCGGCGCGGCGCTTGTTGCGGGTCGTGCAGTCGGCGCGGACCAGCTTGTGCAGCCGGGGGAGCAGCGGCCCGGCGTCGGTGACGTACCGGCGGACCGCGGAATCGGTCCACTGGCCGTCGCCGTAGCCGTGGAAGCGCAGGTGCAGGAAGACGAGCTGCGCGACGTCCTCGGTGACCGCCTTCGGGTAGGCCAGGGCCCGCATCCGCTTGCGCACCATCTTCGCGCCGACCACCTCGTGGTGGTGGAAGGAGACGCCGCCGTTCGGCTCGTGCCGGCGGGTGTCGGGCTTGCCGATGTCGTGCAGCAGCGCGGCCCAGCGCAGGACGAGGTCCGGATCGGACTCCTCGAGGTCGATGGCCTGCTTGAGCACCGTCATCGAGTGCCAGAAGACGTCCTTGTGCTGGTGGTGCTCGTCGATGGCGAGCTTCATCCCGGGGATCTCCGGGATCACGCGCTGCGCGAGCCCGGTGTCCACGAGCAGCACGATGCCGTCGACGGGGTACTCGCCCAGGATCAGCTTGTCCAGCTCGGCCCGGACCCGCTCGGCGGTGATCCGGTCGATCTCCGCAGCCATGTCCGTCATGGCGGCCTGCACCCGCGGCGCCACGGCGAAGCCCAACTGGGAGACGAAGCGGGCGGCGCGGAGCATGCGCAGCGGATCGTCGGAGAAGGACTCCTCCGGGGTCGCCGGGGTGTCGATCACACCGGCGAGCAGGGCGTCGAGCCCGTTCAGCGGGTCCTGGAAGTCCTCCGCGCCGTCACGGCCGATCCGCACGGCCATCGCATTGACCGTGAAGTCGCGGCGCACCAGGTCGTCGTGCAGGTTCTCGCCGAACCGCACGACGGGGTTGCGGGTCACCCGGTCGTAGGCCTCGGCCCGGTAGGTGGTGATCTCGATCTGCTGGTCGTGGAAGGCGGCGCTGACGGTGCCGAACTCGATCCCGGTGTCCCACATCGCGTCGGCCCAGCCGCGCAGCAGCTCCTGCACCTGCTCCGGGTGGGCGTCGGTGGTGAAGTCCAGATCGCTCGTCAGGCGGCCGAGGAGCGCATCGCGGACCGATCCGCCGACGAGGTACAGCTCATGCCCGGCATCGGCGAAGCGAGCGCCCAGCGGGGCCAGTACGTCGGACAATCCGCGCAGCGAGATGTGGGCCGCCGCGAGGAGCCGGGTCCGGCGTTCGGCGCGCGCCTCGGCGGCGCCGTCGGGGGAGCTGTCTGTCACGACCGGTCAGTCTACTGCCGCGCGGAAAACGCGACGGTGGCGTCCGGGGACGGAACCGGCCAGTAGCATCGGGGGGTGACTTCCGCCGAATCCGCCGACTCCCCGGGCCGCCCCCAGCGCCCGGGTCCGGTCGGCGACGCCACGCCGGGCGCAGCCCGGCCACGGCGTCGGCGCCGTCGTGGCGGCCGCGGCCGCGGCCGCGGCCAGCTCGCGTCGGTCACCGATCAGAAGGCGCCTCCGGAGGGGGCCGAGGCACCGTCGGAGCCGGTTCAGCAGGCCGGGTCCGCGCGCAAGCAGGGCACCCCGACCTCGAAGGCCAAACGCCCCGCGGTCGGCCGGGCCCGGCCGGATTCGCGCGTCCGGACCGTCCGGGAGACCTCCGCCGGTGGCCTCGTCGTGGCCGGCCTCGACGGTGCCGCCGAGCTGCGGGCCGCCCTCATCGGCCGCGTCGACCGGCGGGGCCGCACCCTGTGGTCGCTGCCCAAGGGGCACATCGAAGCGGGGGAGACGGCCGAACAGACCGCCATCCGCGAGGTCGCGGAGGAGACGGGCCTCACCGGCTCGGTGCTCGCACCCATCGGCAAGATCGACTACTGGTTCGCCGTCGAGGGCCGCCGCGTGCACAAGACCGTGCATCACTTCCTGCTCTCCTGGCAGAGCGGCGACCTCTCGACCGAGGACTACGAGGTCTCCGAGGTCGCCTGGGTTCCGCTGGCCGAGCTCGCGACCCGGCTCACCTATTCGGACGAGCGCAAGCTCGTCGCGACGGCCCGCACCGTCATCGAGGACCTGGCCGCCCGCCCGGACGAACTGGCGGCCCGAGAGGCGGCCGAGCCGCGCAGCGAGCCGTCGGCCTACGAGCGCGCCGCCGCGGAGCGCAACGCCGTCCGCAACGATCCACCCAAGCCCCGTCGCCGGCGGGGCGGGCGTCGCGCGCGCGGCCGGCGCAGCGGAGGTGGCGGGAGCGGTCAGACGTGAGTCGGTCGGCCCGCCTCCTGTGCGTGCTGACGCTCCTGATCGCGATCACCGGCCTCCCCGCGCCGAGCGGCGCCGGCCTGCCCGATGCGCAGTTCGTCCGGATCGATGTCGACGAGGTGACCTCCCGGATCACCGACACCTCGCCGAACGAGGTCGTCGTGCGCGGCAGCGTGACGAATTTCGGCGACCGCGACGTCAGCGACCTCGGCCTGCGGATCCAGCGCGCTCCCGCGGTCTCGACGTCTGCGCAGCTCCGCTCGGACATGGTCGCCGACAACAACGTCTACGACACGCTCGGCCGGTTCGAGTCGGTGTCGAAGGTGCTCAGACCGGGGGAGCGGACGTCCTTCGCGGTCTCCATCCCCGTACGGGCCACGCCGGCCACGCGGGGCCCCACCCTCGGCATCGACCGCCCCGGCGTGTACCCGATCCTGCTGAATCTCAACGGCAAGCCCGCGTACGGCGGTGAGGCCCGCCTCGACGACTCCCGGACCCTGCTGCCCGTGCTCAGCCTGCCGGCCGGCGGCACCGACACGGCCGACACCGTCGACAAGGCGGTAACCAGCTCGCCCGCGCAGGTGACGCTGCTGTGGCCGCTCGCCGACAACCCGAAACTCGCCGGCGGCGTGCCCGGCGGGGGCGACGTGCCGGTCCGGCTCGTCGACGACGCCCTCGCCGGCTCGCTCGCCGGGGGCGGCCGGCTCGACGGCCTGCTGTCCGCCTACGAGGACGCGACCCGCGGGCCCGACCCGCGCCGCACCGCGCTGCGCGCCTCCGCCTGCCTCGCGATCGATCCGGACCTGCTCGTCACCGTCCAGGCGATGACCGGCCCCTATCGCGTCTCCCGCAATCCCGCCGACCCGCGCGGGCCCAGCACCGCCGGCACCGGCAGCGACCAGGCGACCGCCTGGCTGGAGCGACTCAAGCACGTCGCCGCCGACTCGTGCGTGGTGGCGCTGCCCTTCGGCCAGGTGGATCTCGAGGCTCTCGGCCGCTCCGCGGAGCCCTCTCTGCAGCGCGCGGCGCTGGACACCCCGTCCGACGTGATCGACTCGATCCTGGGCGTGCAGTCGGTACGCGGCGTCGCGCTCCCGACGTCCGGGGTTCTCCTGTCCGACGGAGCCCGGCAGCTGCGCGCCTCCGACTTCTCGGCGACGGTCGTCGCCGCCACCGCGGTGAAGGCGCCGGACCGCGGGCGCGGGGCACCGTCGGGCATCGTGCCGGTGGGGCAGGGCATCGGTGCCGCGGTCTTCGATCCCAGCGTCTCCGCCGCGCTCGCCGCGATGGGGCGCGTCCCCGACGGTGCCGAACGCGGCGTCGCCCCGGGCCCGACGGGGACCGTGCCCACGTCCTCGACCTTCACCATCGCAGAGGAATCCGCGACGATGCGCCGGCAGGCCGCCGTCGGCGCCGTCACCGCCGCCGCCCTCGACCCCACGCAGCGCTACGCGCCACCGGGCGGCTGGGCGGCGAGCACGGCGACGGACCCCGTCGCCCAGGTCACCGGCCGGACCACGCTGATCGTGCCGCCGCAGGTCTGGGCCGCCGGGCCCGACGACGCCCGCGCCGTCCTCGACGCCGTCTCGGCGCAGTTCGGCACCGGCCTCGCGGAACCGCGCACCTTCCGTGACGTGGTCGCCTCCGCGCAGTCCGCGGGCCGGGACCCGGCCCGCGCTGCGGACCCCTGGACGCTGCGCCAGCCCCCGGGGACCACGGCCTCCCGCGTCCCGGACCGGATCGTCACGGCCGCGGCGGCGCACGTCCGGCAGGTCGACCAGCTCGGCGCGGCCCTTCTTCCCCTGCCGAAGAGCGCCCTCACCCCGCGGATGTACACCTCGCCCCTGCGCGAGGACGCGGTGCGTGCGCTGCGGTGGGCACCGTCGAGACCCGCCGTCGACGGTGACGCCGCCATCCGCCTGACGGCCGCGCGCGCGTCGATGGCCGCGCAGCTGCAGTCGGTCCGGTTCGTCACCCCCGGCGGCGCCTACACCCTGGCCTCGGACAAGTCGCCGCTGCTCATCGTCGCCCGGAACGATCTGCCGCTGCCGATCCGGACGGTGATCGACTGGTCCGCCCCCGAGGGCGTCACCATCGACGCCTCCGAGGTGCAGGAGCTGCCCGCGCGCGGCACCCGGCAGATCGAGCTGCCCACGACGGTGGACTACTCGCGGCAGATCTCCGTCCAGCTCACGCTGCGCTCGAGCAGCAACATGCCGCTGGGCGATCCGATCTCCGTCTCGGTGCACTCCAACGCCTACGGCAAGCCGCTGTTCTGGATCACCTGCGGCGCCGGGATCCTGCTGGTACTGCTGGCCGGCCGGCGCCTGTGGCGCCGCTTCCGCGGCCGTCCCGATCCGGCGGATGCGGATCGTCCTGCGCCCGACGAGCACGAGAAGCGGATCGCGAACAGTTACGCTGCACATCGACCGCCCGCCCCGAACGAGAACCCGGAACCGAAGGACACATGAGCCGCGCCGAGCCCCGGCACATCCCGCCGAGCAGCAGTCCCGCCGCCGGCGGGAAGGACGACGCCGGCACCGCCAGCCTCCTGCGCTCCACCGGCTCCGTCGCGGTCGCGACGCTGACCTCGCGCGTCACCGGCTTCCTGCGCACCGTGCTCCTCGCGGCGATCCTCGGGCCCGCGATCGCCTCGGCCTTCAGCATTGCCAATCAGATGCCGCAGCAGGTCTCCGAGCTGGTTCTCGGTCAGGTCCTGACGGCGCTGGTGATCCCCGTACTGGTCCGCGCGGAGATGGAGGACAAGGACCGGGGACAGGCCTTCTTCGAGCGTCTCTTCACCCTCTCCCTGACGATCCTCGGCATCGCCCTCATCGCCTCGCTGGCACTGTCGCCGCTGCTGGTCGGGCTGCTGGTCGGCGGTTCGAAGGTCGACGAGGGCCTCACGCAGGCGCTCGTGATCATGTTCCTGCCGCAGCTGATGTTCTACGGGCTCTCCGCCCTGTTCACGGCGATGCTCAACACCCGCGACGAGTTCAAACCCGGCGCGTGGGCCCCGGTCGCCTGCAATGCCGTGCAGATCGCCACGCTGGTGACCTTCTACCTGATGCCGGGCGAACTCACGCTCGATCCCACCGAGATGGGACAGCCCAAGCTGCTGGTGCTCGGGATCGGCAGCACCCTGGGCGTGGTGCTCCAGGCGCTGATCCAGTTGCCCGCCATGCGGCGCTCCGGGATCAAGCTGCGCCTGCGGTGGGGCGTCGACGACCGGCTCAAGCACTTCGGCAGCATGGGCATCGCGATCGTCACCTACGTCTTCATCTCGCAGGCGGGCTGGTACGCGGTCACCCCGATCCTGTCCCACGCCTCCGACGGTGGGCCCGCGATCTACCAGTACGCCTGGATGGTGCTGCAGCTGCCGTACGGCGTGATCGGGGTGGCGCTCCTGACCGCGGTGATGCCGCGCCTGTCGCGCAACGCCGCGGAGGGCAACCGCAACGCCGTGCTCGACGATCTGTCGGTGGCCACCCGCATCACGATGGTGGCGCTGGTCCCGATCGTCGTCTTCATGACCGTCTTCGGCCCGTCCATCGGGCGGGCGCTGTTCAACTTCGGCGAGTTCAGCCAGGACGACGCGAACTTCCTCGGCACGGCGATCTCCTTCTCGGCGTTCGTGCTCGTTCCGTACGCGATGGTGCTGATCCACCTGCGGGTGTTCTACGCGCAGGAGCGGGCGTGGATCCCGACGGGCATCGTGATCGCGATCGTGGCCGTGCAGATCGCCCTGTCCTACCTGGTGCCGGTGTTCGTGGAGGGCGACCACCGGATCGTCGAGTTCGTGGGCACGGCGCGCGGCCTGGCCTACACCGCCGGCGCGATCATGGGCTGGTACCTCCTGCGCCGGACCCTCGGGCCGCTGCACCTGACCAACGTCACCCGCACCCTGGTGCAGACGGTCACCGTCTCCGTACTGGTGACCGTGACCGTGTACGCGATCATGCAGCTGGGCGTGCTCAAAGCGGTCGACCGCAGCGGTCCGCTCGGCGCCTTCCTGTACCTCGCCATGGCGGGTGCCCTCAGCCTCACACTGATCTACGCGCTGCTCGCGCTCTGGCGGGTACCGGACGTGCTGGCGATCCTGGCGCCCCTGCGCCGGCTCGCGGCCCGGTTCGTGCCGGCGCTGCGCCCAAGCGCACCGTCGGACTCCGCACCGCAGGCCTCGAGCACCCCGGACACCCGGGAGATGCGGCTCGACGAGCTGGAGGCCTACGCCAGCCTGCGCCGCGAGGAGATCACGGCCCAGCTGCCGCGGATCGCCGACGACATCGGCCTCCCGTATGCTGGTCAAAGCCATGTTCCCCGGCGCCCGCGGGCGACCGCGCAGACACCGACCACGGGCCTTCGATACCGCAGAAGAGGAGCATTCGCAGTGACCGAGGACGACTCCGCAGGCACGTCCGGCAACGAGGCACCGGGGACCGGACGGATGCCGCTGCCGTCGGTGCCGGATGCCCCGCAGGCCGGCCTCCCGGCGGCGCAGGAGTCCGGCGCCACGGCTTGGGACGAGGGCGAGACACCCCGCGGCCCCGAGCTGATTCCCGGCGCGGTGGTCGCCGGCGGCCGGTACCGGCTGATCGAGCACTACGGCGGCATCCGCGGGCTGCAGTTCTGGCAGGCGCGCGACATCAACCTCGATCGGGACGTGGCGCTGACCTTCGTCGACTCGGAGCAGACGGCCCCCGTCCCCGAGCGCGGCGCCCAGATCAGCCTGCGCGGCGAGGGCCCGCAGTCCATCCTCTCCCGCACACTGCGCCTGGGGCGCGTCCACTCGAACGGCCTGGCCCGCGTCCTCGACGTGGTGCGCGGCAGCTCGGGCGGCATCGTGGTGGCGGAGTGGATACCCAGCAGTTCGCTGGCCGACGTCGCCGGCACGCACCCGTCGGCGATCGGCGCGGCGAAGGCCGTGCGTGCGCTGGCCGGCGCCGCCGAGGGCGCTCACCGCGCCGGCGCGGCACTGTCGATCGACCACCCGGACCGCGTCCGCATCTCGCAGGACGGCCACGCCTACCTCGCCTTCCCCGGCACGCTCGCCGACGCCTCGAAGGAGTCGGACGTCCGGGGCCTGGGCGCCGTGCTGTACGCCCTCCTCCTGGAACGCTGGCCGCTCGACGATGCGACGGGCCGCACCGTGACCACCGGGAAGGGCACCGTCGCCGGTATCCGGCAGGCGGATGCCGACGCGAACGGCAACCCGGTCGAGCCGCGGGACGCCAAGCGCGACATCCCCTTCGAGATCTCGGCCGTCGCCACCCGCACCCTCGAGGGCGGCCAGGGCATCCGCACCGCCGCCACCGTCCAGCAGCTGCTCGATCAGGCGTCGGTCGTCGACGTCAAGACGGATCTGCTGACGCCGGTGCGGGAGGAGGCCCCCCGGGAGACGCCGCGCCAGGCCGCCCGGCCCGCGCCGAGCTCGATCCCGGCGGCCGAGCAGACCCCACCCGCCACCCCGGGTGCGGCGAAGTCCACCCTGCTGCAGCGGATCTCGGGCGGCAAGAAGAACGTGCCGCTGCTCGTGATCGCGGCCTGCGCGGTGGCCCTGCTGGTGATCATCGGCCTCACCCTGCTGATCAGCAGCTTGACCGGCGGTAAGGACACACAGTCGGGTGTGAGCTCGCTGTACACCTCGAGCGCGTCCCCCGGGTCGAACACGGCCGCCGCGCCTGCTCCCGGGGTCGGCGCGCCCGTCAAGGCGACCGACGTCTCGCTCGTGGATTTCGCCTCCTCCAAGGATTCGGCGGCCAACCTGTCGAACGTGCTCACCGGGAAGAGCCCGTCGTGGAAGACGGACACCTACAAGGCCGGTCCCGCGTTCGGCAACCTCAAGAAGGGGGTCGGCTTCCTGGTGACCCTCGACAAGGCGGTCTCCCTGACCCGCGGCACGATCACCTCCCCGAGCAGCGGCACCACGATCGAGGTGCGCACCGCCACCAAGGATTCCGTGAAGTCCTTGGACGAGACCTCGCTGGTGTGGTCCGGCACCCTCCGCCCCGGCGCCAACGATTTCCACGTGAGCAGCGTCGCTCCGCGCTCCCGCTACGTCCTGGTGTGGATCACCGGACTCACCAAGGAATCCGGCAACGACTGGTACACCACGATCAACCAGGTGTCCTTCCAGGGTTCCTGACGCCCCGGTCGTCGTCGATCCACACCGCACCCGAATCCGGGACCGAGATCACCAGCGGCCCAGCGGATCCCGCATCGCGGTAGTCGAGAAACCGCACCCGCCAACCGGTTCCGGTACGCAACGTCGATACCACCCGCACCTCCTCCGGGATCTGCAACCCCCGCTCCCGCGCGTGCTCCTCCGCAGCCGCCCTCGCCTGCTCCGGATCGCGGCCCGGGACACCGTCGTACCGCGGGCCCGCGCCCGTCCATTGCGTCAGCCCGCAGTCCCGCAGCCGCTGCCAGGCCTCGTCGAGCATCCGGTCCGGAGCGAGCGCGCCGAAGGCCGCCCACCACGACACGGCGTCGAGCCATTCGTACTCGCACATCCGGACCACGTGATGCATCCCGTCGGCGTTCTCCAGGCGCGCGCCGAGCGCCGCGGCGACCTCCTCGGATCCACCGACCGGGGGGAGCGGCGCCCCGGGCTCGGGCTCCGCACCGGCCATGAGGGCATCGTCGTCCCAGATCCCGGTCCAGCCGTACCGGCCCGGCCCGATCCGGTGGTCGAGCGCCGTCACGTGGTCCAGCCACGACGGTGCTCCCGCCAGTCGTTCGGCCGCCCCCGGCGCGCCCGGGACGCGCCATCCCAGGTCGCCGCAGGAGAGGACGGCCCTGCCCGGGCCGAACCAGGCCAGAGTGGCGCCCGCCGACGACGAGGCGTCGTACCGGGCGACCCCGCGTTCGCCCCCGTCGACGGTGACCCGGAAGGGCAGCGGTGCACCCGCGGCGGCGAGCAGGGGTTGCGCGGCCGCGAGCAGGCACCAGCGTGCGCGGATCAGCCGGAGGTTCTCGAGCCGGACGGGCATGGGTCCGATCCTTGCCGCCGGCGCTGAAGGCTCCCTTGGGCCGGACTTGTCGGTGCCGTGCTCTACGGTGCGAAGACGGCGCCTCTCCCGGGCGCTGTCGATCGGAGGGGGCGAGATGACGGAACACAGCGACGGCGTGGTGATCTGCGATGACGGGCTGGCCCGCCCGGCCTGGGCGGCCGAGGGCCTGCTGCGCGAGTACTACGACACCGAGTGGGGCATGCCGGTCCGGGACGAGCGGGGGCTCTTCGAGCGCATCGCCCTGGAGGGTTTCCAGGCCGGCCTGTCCTGGGCGACGGTGCTGCGCAAGCGCCCGGCCTTCCGGGCGGCGTTCGCCGACTTCGATCCCGACGCGGTGGCCGCGTTCGACGAGCGGGACGTCGAACGCCTGATGGCCGATGCCGGGATCATCCGGAACCGGCAGAAGATCGAGGCGACGATCGGCAACGCCCGGGCGGTCGTGGCGCTGCGCGAGGACGGCGGGCTGGTCGATCTGGTCTGGTCCTTCCGGCCCGAACACACCCCCGCCCCGCGCACGATGGCGGACGTGGCGGCCACCTCCCCGGAGTCGGTCGCACTGTCGAAGGAGTTGCGCCGCCGCGGCTTCCGGTTCGTGGGGCCGACCACGATGTACGCGCTGATGCAGGCGGTGGGCATCGTCGACGATCACCTCGTCGGCAGCCACCGGCGGGGCACCTCGGGGGTGTGGGCGTAGCGTACCGGCGACCTAGCCGTGGGTGCCGGTCTCGGCGGCGAGGTGCCCGTAGCGGTGGCGGGTGGTGCTGACGGCCTGCTCCCGCAGGACGGTCAGCAGCTCGCGGCGGCCGGAGAGCAGCACCGGGCCGCGGAGCACGCTGTGGCCGTGCTCGGCCGCAGCCGCAGCCACCTCGGGTTCCGGGGTACCGAGCACGCGGATGCGCACGGGTTCCGCGCGGCCGCCGAGCCCGTCGGCGTACTCCCGCACCGCACGGACGGGGGCCTCGAAGGGCAGGGCGGGCGCGTCGGGGCTCGCCGTGATGTCGAGCCGCGTGCCGGTGCGGGCGGCGGCGAGCTGTAGCCGCACGAGGTCGCGGGGGCGCGCCCCCGCGCCCACCCGCACCTCCAGGTGGGGGAGCGGCCGGTAGCGGAAGACGTTCGCCTCGCTCGCCAGCCCCGTCGGGTCGTGCTCGACGCCGAACTCGCGCTCCCAGGCGCACTGATCGGAAGCGGCGGCCGCGTGCAGCCAGGCGACGTCCTCGTCCCCGAGGTGCCGTGCGGCGGCGATGATCCGCTCGCTGAACACCGTGGACGCGACCTCGGGAGCGGTCGGCACCGCCTTATCGGCCCAGTGTCCGAACTGGGCCACGTAGTTGGGACCGCCTGCCTTAGCGCCCGGCCCGATGGAGGATCGCTTCCATCCGCCGAAGGACTGCCGCTGCACGATGGCACCGGTCATGTGCCGGTTGATGTAGAGGTTCCCCGCCTCCACCTTCTCCCGCCAATGGGCGATCTCGCCGGGGTCGAGACTGTGCAGGCCGGCGGTGAGGCCGTATCCGGTGGAGTTCTGCAGCCGCAGCGCATCGTCGAGGGTGGCGGCGCGCATGATCCCGAGCACCGGACCGAAGAGCTCCGTCGTGTGGAACCAACTGCCCTCGGCCACGCCGTCGAGGACGCCCGGGCTCCACAGCCGGCCGGCGTCGTCCAGCTTGCGCGGTTCGACGAGCCAGCTCTCGCCGGGGCCCGGCCGGGTCAGGCCCCGCAGCAGCTTGCCCGCCGCGGGCTCGATCAGGGGGCCCACGGTGGTGCCGAGGTCGTGTCCCTCTCCCACGACGAGGGTCCGGACCGCGTCCTTGAGCTGCCCCAGGAACCGCCGCGAGGATCCGACGCTGCCCACGAGGATCGCCAGCGACGCCGCCGAGCACTTCTGGCCCGCATGCCCGAAAGCGCTGCGCACCAGGTCGTTCGCGGCGAGGTCCGGATCCGCGGCGGGGGTGATGACCATCGCGTTCTTGCCCGAGGTCTCAGCGAGCAGTTCGAGCTCGGGTCGCCAGCCACGGAACAGCGCCGCGGTCTCGCTCGCACCGGTGAGTACGACCGCGTCGGCCGCGGGGTGGGTGACGAGCCTCCGGCCCGCGTCGGCCTCGTCGGCGTTCACCAGCTGCACCAGGTCCGTGGGCACCCCCGCGGCGTGCAGCGCCTCGATCGCGGCGGTACCGCAGCGGAGGACCTGGGGCGCGGGCTTGATGATCACCGCCGCACCCGCGGCGAGGGCGGCCAGCACGCCGCCGAGGGGGATGGCGACGGGGAAGTTCCACGGCGGGGTGACCACGACCAGCCGGTGCGGGGTGAAGACCGCCTCATCGTCGTGCAGGCCGAGCGCGCTGTCAGCGTAGTAACGCGCGAAGTCGATGGCCTCGGAGATCTCGGGGTCGGCCTCGGAGACGGTCTTACCCGCCTCGTAGGACATCACGGTGAGGAGGTCGCCGCGGCGCCGGGCGAGTTCGTCCGCGACGCGGTGCAGCAGCGCGGCCCGCTCCGCTGCGGGCCGTGATGCCCAGGCGCGCTGCGCGGTCAGCGCGGCGTCCACGGCGGCGTCCACGGCGGACGGGTCCTCCACCCGCGCAGGCGGTTCGACGTGGTCCGGCCGCGTCAGTGCAGCGCGGGCCCATGCCCGGTTGCCGGGGGTCGACGGATCGGTGTCCGGCTCCCCGACGAAGGGGCCGTCCTGGGCGACGACCGTCTCGCGGCCGCGGTCCTGTACGCGGTTCGGGCCGTCCTGCACCAGTTCCCGCCGGGCGGCCGCGGTGCGGAACCGCTCCTCCTCCACGGCGATCGCTCCGGCATCGGGGCTGAACATGGAGTAGAGGAAGTTCTCACTCGACGAGTTCTCCTCGAGCCGCCGCACCAGGTAGCTCACGGCCACGTTGAAGTCGCCCGCGCGCACGACCGGCGTGTACAGGATGAGCGAGCCTACATCCGCCCGAACCGCGGCCGCCTCCATCGGCGCCATACCCTGCAGCATCTCGATGTCCAACTGCCGCTGCACGTCCCGCTGCTCCGCGAGTTCGACGGCGTACGCCACGGAGAAGAGGTTCTGGGAGGCGACACCGATCCGCAGCGCGTCCGCGTTCTCCGGGCGCAGGGCCCGATCGACCATCCGCAGGTAGTTCGCGTCGACATCGGCCTTGCTCCCGTACGTCGCGAGCGGCCAGTCGTGCAGCTCGGCGTCCACGCGCTCCATCGCGAGGTTGGCGCCCTTGACCAGGCGGACCTTGATCGGGGCGCCGCCCGCGGCGACGCGGGCGCGGGCGAACTCCGTCAGCCGAGCGAGAGCGCCGGGTGCATCGGGAAGGTACGCCTGGAGCACGATTCCCGCTGTGAGGGAGTGGAACTCGGGCTCTCCCAGGAGCGTCGTGAAGACCTCGAGGGTCAGGTGGAGGTCCTTGTACTCCTCCATGTCGAGGTTGACGAACTTCCTCCCGTCGCGGGCCGTGCGGTAGAGCGGCCGCAGCCGCTCGACGATCCGGTCACGGTTGCCCTCGAGATCCCACGGGATGAGCTGGGCGACCACGGAACTGACCTTGATGGAGACGTAGTCGACGGACGGGTGGTCGAGGAGCTCATGGGTCCGGGCGAGGCGATCGTCCGCCTCCCCCTGGCCGAGGACCGCCTCGCCGAGCAGGTTGAGGTTCAGCCGGACCCCCACCTCGCGGGCACGTCGCAGGCGGCGCTGCAGCTTGTCGCCCTCGGCGTCGAAGACCAAGTGGCCCACCAGTTGCCGCAATCGCATGCGCGCTACGGGCATCGCGACCGACGGTGCGATCGCAGCGGCGACGGTGCCGGCGCGCAGCAGCGCCGCGTCAACGGGGCTCATGAACGCCTTACCCGGCGCCCCGCCTGCGGCGGGGGAGACGAGTCGGCGTAGGGCCTTCGCGGCCACGTGGTCGTCCTCGGGCCGCGCGACCTGATCGACGAAGCCCATGGTGAACTCGACGCCGCTCGGATCATGCAGCAGCGCTGCGAGACTGGAGGTTGCGGCGGCCTCCCGCCGGCCGACCTCAGCGGGACGGGATCCGCGACTGGCACGCAGCCAGCGCTGGGCGCGGGCGACGGCGGCGTCCACGGTGGCCGCGTCGGACGGGACGTCGCCGGCGCCGGCGGAGTGCAGGGGAACGGACGGACGGGACGGTTCGACCATGAGAGGCCTCCTGATAGCTCGCGCAGTGAAAGGAAGTTCCACAGCGACGGGTGCGCCACCTGGCCTATCGGGATAGTAGTACAGAACCTGAGCCTGCGGGAGACTATGTGCGATCGCGTATTTTCCGGCGTCAACCGGTGCGGTTGACGAATTGCAAAGAAATCGCCTCAGAACCGTCATCTCCGCCCCTACCATCCGTCCATGACCGAGTGGGGGAACACCATCTCGCAGTCGGCCGGGTCGGGGGATCCGGTGACCGATGCACCTGGCCCGGGCGGCGCTGCGCCGCCCGGGCGCGATGACGGCGACGAACGCTCCGACGAGCGCCTCCTCGCCGCTGCCGCCCGCGGCGACGGCGACGCCTTCGCCGAGCTCTTCCACCGGCACAGCCGGCAGCTGCGCGCGACGGCACTGCGCACGATTCGCGACTACACCGACGCCGAGGACTGCCTGCAGGACGCCATGCTGCGCGCCTACCAGCTCTCGCCGAGCTTTCGCGGCGACTGCAAGGTGGGGAGCTGGCTGCACCGCATCGTCGTCAACGCCTGCCTGGACCGGGCCCGGCGCAATCAGGTGCGGACGTCCCTGCCCATGCCCGACGACGTGAGCGGGCTGGCATCGGACGACGGGCGCGGTGCCGAGGAGCTGGAACGCCGGCTCTCGGTGGAGGCGGCCCTGCGCATGCTGCCCGAGGACCAGCGGGCCGCCGTCGTGGCCGTCGACATGCACGGACTGTCCGTGGCGCAGGCGGCGGAACTGCTCGGCGTGGCGCCCGGCACCGTCAAGAGCCGGCGGGCCCGCGCCCGCGCCCGGCTCGAGCGCCTGCTGCGCTGACCACGGCCCGCGCTCCGACGACGTGTTCTACGACATCCGCACAATATGTACTGCGATCGAGGGAACCGATCGGAGGGCTGGTGCGTCCAATTCATGAGAGGAGGTTTCCGATGCGGAAGGCAGTACCGCCGGCGGACGGCGGTGAGGATGACGAACGGCCCCGTCGTCGCGCGGACGAAGCCCGGCTCGACGCGGCCCTGGCCGAGTACCGCGACCGCACCTATGCGCAGTGGTCGGCCCCGGAGGGCCTCTCGGCCGAGAACCCGCTCGGGGACCGCCGGATCGCGGCCGCGATCCGCGCCGCCCCCGCACCCACGCCGCCGCTGCACCAGCGCCGCTTCCTCCTCGGTGCCGCCGCGGCCGCGGTCAGCGTCCTGGCCGTCACCGTCGCACTGAACACCGTGCGGGACTCACCCGCCCTTCCGGACACCGGCGTGCTCCTGGCCGCCGCCGTCCCCGGCGGAGACCGGGGCCCCTTCGCGGACGCCCGTGCGCTGGCCCGGTGCCTGGACGCCGCGTCGGTCCCGGCCCAGCACCGCACGCTGCTGGGCGCGGGCACGATGCGACTGCGCGGTGATCACGTCACCGTCCTTCTCCTCCCCGGGGGAGCGCTCGGCGAACTGCGAGTGCTCGCCGTGACGGCGGCCTGCGCCTGGGGCGAGGCCTCGTCCGTCCTGGTGCACCGCACGCTCAGCGGCGTCTCGGCGGAGCGCCGGGGCACACCGTAACCTGGACGCCGGGCAGTGCGGGAACATCCAGGGGCCCGCCGCTGTTGGCACACACGTCGGCCCGGGAACACCGGGCGCTTCTTCAAGGGTTGGGTAGGTAGATGACTGCAGCTGGCACCGATATCGCGGACGTGATCATCATCGGATCGGGTCCGGCCGGATACACGGCGGGCGTCTACGCGGGGCGCGCCGAGCTGAAGACGATCCTGTTCGAGGGCACCAACTTCGGCGGCGCACTCATGACCACCACCGAGGTGGAGAACTACCCGGGCTTCCGCGAGGGCATCATGGGCCCGCAGCTGATGGACGAGATGCGCGAGCAGGCCATCCGCTTCGGCGCCGATCTGCGCATGGAGGACGTGGAGTCCGTGCAGCTCGACGGTGAGATCAAGGAGATCGTCACCTCGGAGGGCAGCTACCGCGCCCGCGCCGTGATCCTCGCGATGGGCGCCGCGGCGCGCTACCTCGGCATCCCCGGGGAGGAGGCCCTGCTCGGCCGCGGTGTCAGCGCTTGCGCCACCTGTGACGGCTTCTTCTTCCGCGAACAGGACATCGCGGTGGTCGGCGGCGGCGATTCCGCGATGGAGGAGGCCATCTTCCTCACCAAGTTCGCGAAGTCCGTCACCCTGATCCACCGCAGCGAGAACTTCCGCGCCTCGAAGATCATGCTCGACCGCGCGCGGGCGAACGAGAAGATCCGCTTCCTCACCGATACCAAGGTGAACGCGGTGCAGGGCGAGAAGTCCGTCGAGTCGCTGCTGGTCGAGAACACGGTGACGGGCGCGGTGGAGACTCTCGAGGTCACGGGCCTGTTCGTGGCGATCGGCCACGACCCGCGCTCGGCGCTGGTGGCCGGCCAGGTCACCCTCGACGAGGAGGGTTACGTGCAGGTCGAGGGCCGCAGCACCGCCACCGGAGTGCCCGGTGTCTTCGCCGCGGGCGACCTCGTCGACCACACCTACCGCCAGGCCATCACCGCGGCCGGCAGCGGCTGTTCCGCCGCCATCGACGCCGAGCGCTGGCTCGCGCATCAGCGCACCGCCGCGATCGCCCAGTAAGCCCCCACCCCCTTCCCCGAGGAGAGACATGGCCGACATCGTCACGGTCACCGACGACACCTTCGTCGAGCAGGTCCTGCAGTCCGACAAGCCCGTGCTGGTCGATTTCTGGGCCACCTGGTGCGGCCCCTGCAAGGTGGTCGCGCCGGTGCTGGAGCAGCTCGCCGCCGAGCACGGCGACAAGGTCGTCTTCGCCAAGCTCGAAGTGGACCAGAACCCCGGCACGCAGCGGGACTACCAGGTGCTCAGCATCCCCACGCTGATCCTGTTCCAGGGCGGGAAGCCCACCACCAAGCTGGTGGGGGCGAAGAGCAAGTCCGCCATCCTCAAGGAGCTCGACGGCCTGGTCTGATTCGCCGTCGCGTTGGTCCGTGGGCCCGGAGGCCGTATCGTGTACTCGATTTCCCGACCTGCGAGCGGCCCGCCCGCAGGAAGCTAGCGAAGGGTGCTCCATGCCACGCATCAGCCTCGGTGATCACGGTGGCGCCGTGGCGGAGATCCGCGGAATCCTCGCCGACCAGGGATTCCTCCGGGACTACGTGGCGCCGACGGACCTCGTCGTCAACGGATGGACCGTCCCCGAAGCGGTCTTCGACCGTCGGCTCGATCGCGCCACGCGCGCCTTCCAGCAGCAGCGGGGGCTCCTCGTCGACGGTGTCGTCGGTCCGGCCACGTACCGGGCCCTGCGCGAGTCCACCTACCAACTGGGCGCGCGCACACTGAGCTACATCGCCTCCGCGCCGCCCTCAGGCGACGATGTGGCCGCGCTGCAGGCCCGCCTGCAGAACCTGGGCTTCTACGCCGGCATGATCGACGGTCTCTTCGGTCCGCAGACGCACCTGGGCCTGTCCGCCTACCAGCGCGAGTTCGGGCTCGTCGCCGACGGCATCTGCGGCCCCGCGACGCTGCGCTCGCTGACCTTCCTCGGCTCGCGCGTGACGGGCGGATCGCCGCACGCGATCCGCGAGGAGGAACACGTCCGCAGCTCCGGGCCCCGTCTGTCCGGTAAGCGGATCGTGATCGACCCGGGCCTCGGCGGCCCCGACCGCGGCCTGGCCGTGCAGGGCCCGGACGGCCGGCACATCACGGAGGAGGAGATCCTCTGGGATCTGGGCTCGCGGCTGGAGGGCCGGATGGCCGCCGCCGGCATGGAGACCTACCTGTCCCGTCCGCGGGGCATGGACGCCGACGACAGCACCCGCGCCTACACGGCGAACACCTTCGACGCCGACATGATGATCGCGCTGCGCACCGCGCACTACCGCAACGATCGCGCCCACGGAGTGGCGTCGTTCCACTTCGGCAACTCGCACGGCGCGAGTTCGACCATCGGGCGCAATCTGGCCGGCTTCATCCAGCGCGAGATCGTCGCGCGCACACCTCTGTCCGACTGCCACTACCACGGCCGCACCTGGGACATCGTCCGGCTGACCCGGATGCCCACGGTGCAGATCGACGTCGGCTACGTGACCAACCCGCACGACGCGGCGGTGCTGGCCTCGCCGCAGATGCGCGACACCATCGCCGAGGCGATCCTGGTGGCGGTCAAGCGGCTGTACCTGCTGGGCGAGAACGACCGCCCCACCGGCACGTACACCTTCGCCGAGCTGCTGGAGCTCGAGGAGAACGCCGAGAACCGGGCCTGACGGGCCCGGGCACCGTCGGAGCCTGAACGGCCCCGTACGGCCTCAGCCCTCCCCGGCCCTCCCGACGGGTGCGGCGGCGTCTCCCGTGCCCTCCAGAGCCGTTCTGAGGGCCGCTTCGGCGGCGCCCTCCGCGAGCAACTGCTCGAGGGCGTGCTCGACGCCGGCCTTCCACCCCAGGCCCTCCGAGAGCTCAAGACGCAGCCGGGGGTACCGGTGGTGCGGGGCGACGGTCTCGAAGCCCATCTGCTCCAGGAAGTCGGCGTCCGTCAACGGTGGGGTCTTGCATCCACACGGACCACAATTCAGTTGTGCCACAACATCTTCAGTGAGCATCCCGACCGGCGTGAGCAGTGCGAAGGCCTCCACCGCACGGACGCCGCGACGCACCAGATCGGTGCACACCGCCGTGACCAGCTCCTCCTTGACCCGCACGTCCGTACCCGGTTCGGTACCGACCCAGGTGAGCAGCACAGCGTCGGGGCTGACGGGCGCGGTGGGGAAGTGAACGGCGCGAGGAACACTCCGCGGCGGCGCGTAGAAGGCGACGCCGACGACCCGGGTCGTGCCGTCGACGGAGTGGTCGATCGCGACCTGCCCGCACGAGCCCCACTCGAGCATGAGCATCGACAGCCAGGCTTCCTTGTCGAACTCGGTGTCGGTGAGGGTCTCACCGTCCGGCGCGACCTCCCAGTAGACGCAGCGGCGGATGTGCCGCGGGAGGTCGTCGAAGCCGCCCAGGGTGAGCGGGACGATCGTCAGTGCCATGGTGCATCACTTCTCGGCGAGGAGGGCGACGATCCGTTCGAGGTCATCGGCCGAACCGACCTCGACGACGATCTTTCCCTTCCGCTTGCCCATCGAGACGGTGACCTTGGTGTCGAGCCGGTCCGCGATCCGGTCCGCGACCTCCCGGAGGCCGGGGTCCGCGGGCTGCCGACGCTGCCGGGCGGCGGGGACGACGGTGCCGTCCCCACGGTTCGCGAGGGTGACGGCCTCCTCGGTGGCCCGCACCGACATGCCCTCCGCGACGATCCTGGCGGCGAGCGCGTCCTGGGCCTCGGCGCCGGCCTCCAGCGCGAGGAGCGCGCGCGCATGACCCGCGGAGAGGACGCCGGCGGCGACCCGGCGCTGCACGGCGACGGGGAGGCGCAGGAGCCGGATCGTGTTGGTGACCACCGGCCGCGAGCGTCCGAGGCGGGCGGCGAGCTCGTCGTGCGTCACGCCGAACTCCTCGAGCAGCTGCGCGTAGGCGGCCGCCTCCTCCAGCGGGTTGAGCTGGACGCGGTGGATGTTCTCGAGGAGCGCGTCGCGAAGCATGTCGCCGTCGGCGGTCTCGCGCACGATCGCGGGGATGGCGGTGAGGCCGGCCTCCTGGCTGGCCCGCCAACGGCGCTCGCCCATGACGAGCTGGTAGCGCACGTCGCCCTGCGGGCGGGGGAGCGGCCGGACCACGATCGGCTGCATGAGCCCGAACTCGCGAATGGAGTGGATCAGCTCGGCGAGGCCCTCCTCGTCGAAGACGGTGCGCGGCTGCTGCGGGTTCGGCTGGATCGCCGTCGGCGGGATCTCCCGGTACACCGCGCCGGAGTCCGCGAGGTCCGACGGTGCCTCCCCGCCCTGGGCGCCGGACGGGGCGCCCGTCGGGCGATCGGTGGGGCGGCCGGCCCGGTTGGCCGACGGGGCCTCCGCCCGCGCTCCGATGATCACGTCCGCGGCGGCGTTGCCGAGCCGCGGTCCCTCGTCCGGTCCGGTGGGGATCAGTGCCGCGAGACCACGGCCGAGCCCGCCCTTCTTCTGCCCGGCCACGGTTACACCGCCTGCCCTGCGCCACGGAAGGCGAGTTCTCGGCCGGCATCGAGATAGCTCATCGCTCCGCGCGAACCCGGGTCGTAGTCGAGGACGGTGGTGCCGTAGCCGGGCGCCTCGGAGACCTTGACGCTGCGCGGGATCGTGGCGCTGAGCACGCGCTCGCCGAAGTGGTTGCGGACCTCGGCGGCCACCTGGTCCGCGAGCTTCGTGCGCGCGTCGTACATCGTGAGGAGCACGGTCGAGACGTGCAGGTCCTTGTTCAAGTGCGCCTGCACCAGCTCGATGTTCCGCAGCAGCTGGCCGACGCCCTCCAGCGCGTAGTACTCGCACTGGATCGGAATGAGCACCTCCTTGGCCGCGACGAGCGCGTTCACCGTGAGCAGTCCCAGCGAGGGCGGACAGTCGATGAAGATGTAGTCGATGTCGTCGGCCGCCGCGCTGGCGAGGGCGTTCTTCAGGCGCGTCTCCCGCGCCACCATGCTGACGAGCTCGATCTCCGCGCCGGCCAGGTCGATCGTCGCGGGGACGCAGTAGAGGTTGGGGGAGTGCGGGCTCTGCGCCATCGCCTCCTCCAGCGTGGTCTCGCCGAGCAGGAGCTCGTAGGTCGACGGCACGCCCGAGCGGTGATCGACGCCGAGCGCCGTGCTCGCGTTGCCCTGGGGGTCGAGGTCGACGACGAGGACCCGCAGCCCCTGCAGCGCGAGCGCCGCGGCCAGGTTGACGGCGGTGGTGGTCTTGCCGACGCCACCCTTCTGGTTGGCGATCGTCAGGGTACGACGCTCGGTGGGCTTGGGCAGGGTGCCCGCCGCTCCGGGAGTCAGGACCTGGCTGGCGCGGCGGGCGGCCGCGGCGATCGGGGTGTCGTCTTCAGCGGTTCCACGTGAAACGTCGAAGCCGGATTCGTGATCAGTCACGCGCTCTCCTCAGCAGTTGCCCCTCATCCTAGTTTCTCCGCCGGGGCGCGTCAGCCCGGTACCCATGACCCGTCGTTCAGATCACGTCGTCCGGTCGGTCTCATGGACGGTTCCACGTGAAACAGCGCGTCGGCCTCGACGTCGGCGCGTCCCACCACGCCCCCGCCGTCGTCGACGCTCGCCCGCCATCGCCTCCGACCGGCCCGCTCCGACATCATCCGGAGCCGCCACGCTCTCCGCCGGAGATCGACGCGTCGGAGCCGGCCGTCTCGCCACGGCGCGCTCTCGGTCGGGCAGGCGGCGAGAGTCAGCTGTGCACCGTCGCGTCGTGGTCCGGACGATGCCGCGCAGGCCTGTCGGCACAAGCTCTCACGCGGCCGGCCCCGGCTCGCGGCACGGTGCGGGCCACCGTGCCGGTGCTCGCGCGGTGAAGATCAGCCGCGGCATTCACGGTGTCCCAGGGGGACGCCCGGACATCTTCCCGTCGGCGACCGTGAGTCGCGCTCTGGATGCGCGCTCACACGGACGATCGCCGTCGGACGGGCGGGCCGTCGGTCCATCACACACGCGAGCTGTCCGCGGACCTGATTCTCAGAGCCCCCGCGGGTCGGCACTCGACCTGGCACGTGTTCCACGTGAAACGCTCGACGGCGAGGTCGGTCGAACCGCCGTCTCACCCGGCGCCTCCCAGTGCTGCCGATCGCTCGCCCGAGAGCCTTCGCGCCGGGCGCTGCGATCTCCGATCCCGGCATCGGAATCCGAGCGGCGCGGACGATCGGGGCATCTGTTCCACGTGAAACAGTGACCCTCCTATCCCGGACGCCGCAGATGCCGCAGCGGCACACCTGTACATCGGCGCCCACACGCGAGCGGGACTGCTCGCCTCCCGCGGCTATCCGACAGTCGTCGGACCGACGACGCGGACAGCCGGCACGCGCTCTCAGCTCGCCGCGCCGGCACGCCCCCGTCTGCTGAACCCGCGCCGCTCACGCCCACCACCTCTGGCGAGGTCCCACCGCAATCGGCTCATCCGTCGATGACCTGTGCCCGCGGCGGAGATCAGAGCGCCGGTCAACACACCGTATGCGACGCCGCAGCACGCACGGGTCCACGAGGAATCGCCATTCGGAGGCCCAGGGGAGGGGACCCGTTCGACGCGGCACCGCCCGCGAGCGCAGGGGCGAGCACCGTGGCCGGGCCCTCGGCCCGTTCCATTGCGGCGTCGAGACTTCCTGACCGGTGCCGTCGGACGCGGGCGCTGCCTCGCCCGAAGTGTCGCCGGGAGGCGCGGTGTACTGCCCACGGCGAACGGCACGGGACGGATCGGTCGTGGCACACTGCTCCGGCTCCGTCGACGGACAAGCCCCGTCTACTCACGCCACGCACCGCGTTCCGCTCCCGGGAAGACACCGATCCGCAGTCGCGCCGGCACGCCGTACTCACCGACGACGGGCGGGCGATCGGTCATCCACAGAGCAGTCCGTCCAGACCCGTCGCCACACCGCGGTCCCCGCGGGAGCACTCCGCACGGCAGCAGACATCCCGGCATTGGCACGACACCCACATACCGTCTCACCCCTTCCCGAGCCGTACCCCGGCCCCCGCATTCGTATCGCCGTAGCGGCGTCATCGCCTCGGCAGCGACGACAGCTCCGGCACGAGTCGCTCCCCAGCCCGACCGCTATCGGTATCGTTCCCGCGCCCGCTCGACATCGACGACGCCGCGGTCGCGTCCTAGGAACGTGTGCGCCCACCGGAGCCCGCAGGGGCCGGCCGAGTTCGGGCGCCTCCCTTCGTCGACGCATGTGCATCCGGACGACACTGTGGACCCACCCAGCCGGACAGTCCGCCGCATGGCGGGATACAGCAGCCAGTGGATACCACCGTCACCCCCAAGAGTTCGACTCGGGATCGCCGGCACCGCGGTCGGGGGAGGAGAGACCCGGTCGCCTCGTTTCACGTGAAACCCACGCCCCGCATCTCGCGATCCTGTGATCTCCTCGCCCGAGGGCGACGGCGAACCTCTGGTGCTCCGCAACGTGCGCCGCCACCACGGCCCCGCACGTCGACCCGAAGGCGGGCAAGCCCCGCGGCCGGCGGATCGGGACGTCAGCCCGACGCCCGACAACGCCCGCCTCCCCAGCGGAGTTCAGCGCGTCCGCACCCCTCCACCGTCACCGGCGGGCGGGCGAACAGATCCCGGAGTGACGCCTCCCGGCACACCGCTTCGGTAGCTTCCAGCACCGGCCGGGGCGCGCGGATCATCTCAGTGCCGAGGGCCTTCCATCCGACGCGCGGACACCTCGCGCTACGGTCGACGAACGTCCCGCATGTTCGAGCGTTCCACGCGGTGCTTCGGACCGGCTCCGTCCTGACAACACGATCCGGCCGGGGGAGTCATGGCATCCACACGCCACGGATCATCCCGCCACCCATGCTCCGAACCGCAGTCGCCGGGCGCCCTCTAAACCGACGCAGACCCGAGTCCACTCATCGATCTCCGCTCCAATGCCAGCGCGGCCGGGCTCGGCGTCGTATCCAGACTCGCCGGCGAGTCCGGCGGACATCTCGTCGAGCTCCGCCCGACAACGCCACGGGAGGCCGGCAAGTTCGAGCGGTAACGACGCGAGCGAGAGGCCGGTCCGCCGTCTCACGCCGACCGGAATCGACCGACCGCGTGGCGCCAGACAGGTACGTCCGTCTCATTCCGAGGCCGGCCGAGCCTCACAATTCCCGCCACAGCCAAGCCTAGCGTCACGTGTCGAAACGGCCGGTGGGTGGTTGGGCACCCACAGACCGTGCCGCAAATGACCGTTTCCGATCAGCGTCGCGACTTCGCGCGCTTCCTCGGAGCCACCGCTCGCCGCACTGCACGCACGACGGTGGTCGCCGGATCGACGATGCCGACACCGCAGAGCACCACTTCCGGCTCACGCAGCCCGGCCTTGGAGAGGACCGCGCTGTGCTCCTCGATCTCCTCGGCGGCACGCGACCCCTTCAGTGCCAACAATCGTCCGCCATCGCGGAGGAGGGGAGCGGACCACGGGGCGAGCTTCGGGAACCCGGAGACGGCACGAGAGGTCACCGCGTCGGCACCACCCACCGCGTCGACGACCGCGCGCTCCTCCGCGCGCCCCCGGACCACCCGGACGTTGGGCAGGCGCGGTCCGCAGAACTCCTCGAGGAAGACCGCGCGACGCAGCAGCGGCTCCACCAAGATCACCTCGACGTCGGGCCGGGCGATGGCGACCGGGACGCCGGGCAGGCCGGCACCGCTCCCGATGTCCACGAGCGTCTCACCGGGCTCGAGGAGCTCGCCGAGCACCGCGCAGTTAAGCACGTGCCGCTCCCACAGCCGCGGCACCTCCCGGGGGCCGATGAGCCCGCGGACCACCCCGTCTGTGGCGAGGACCCGGGCGTACTCCTCGGCGAGCTCCAGACGATCACCGAAGACCTGCCGCGCGACCGGGGGAGTGGGAGGCAGGTCCGCCGCCGTACCGCCGCCGGACGCGTCCGTCACCTCGTCGCGCTGTTCCACGTGAAACCTCTCCTGTCACACAGCCGTCTTCCGTTCGGGCATCTCACCCGGAAACGACGATGGGCCCCAGGCGCACGGCCCGGGACCCATCGTTCACCTGAAACCAGTCTAGGCGCTGGGCAGCACCACGACGCGACGGTTGGGCTCCGCGCCCTCGCTCTCCGACCGCACACCGTCGACCTTCGCGACGGCATCGTGGACGATCTTGCGCTCGAACGGCGTCATCGGCTTGAGCGACTCCTTCTCGCCCGACTCGACGACCCGCTTGGCCACCTCGGTGCCGAGCGCCGACAGCCGCGTGCGCCGACCCGCGCGCCAACCGGCGATGTCCAGCATGAGGCGGCTACGGTCGCCGGTGGACTGCTGCACCGCGAGGCGGGTCAGCTCCTGCAGGGCGTCGAGCACCTCACCGCGCGGCCCGACCAGCTTGGTGAGATCGTCGCCGCCGTCGATCGCGACGATCGCGCGGCCACCCTCCACATCGAGGTCGATATCGCCGTCGAAATCGAGGATGTCGAGCAGCTGCTCGAGGTAGTCGGCGGCAATCTCGCCCTCCTCGACCAGCTCGTCGTCCTCGTCCGCGGGGCTCTCGGCCGGCGCCTCCGCGGTCGCGGTCTGCTCCTCCTCGACGGTCACGTCGTCAGGCATGGGTACTCCTTGGGAATTCGATCATCAGGGGTTCGTGGCGCGCGCTCAGCGCTTGCGCTTGCGGTTCCGGTTGCGCTGCTGCTGGTTGCGCTGCTGCTGCCGGGCGTTCGCGGCCGGGTGCTGGGGCCTGGGCTTGGCTCCGGGGGCGGGCTTCGACGGTGCCTCATCCTCCGCGGGCGCCTCGGCATCGTCGGACTCCGTGGTCTCGGCGGCCTTCGTCACCGCGGGCGCGGCGGCGCCACCCTTCTTGGGCTTCACGCCGGGCTTGGGGGCGTTCTCCGCACGCTTCTCCTGGGCGAGGCGCTTCTTCTCCTCTTCCTCCTTGTCGAGCTTGCCGAAGACGATGTGCTGCTGGCAGTACGTCCAGATGTTCTGGGTGACCCAGTAGATCAGGATCGCGACGGGCAGGAAGAAGCCACCGACGAGCACACCGATGGGGAAGACCCACAGCATGAGGCGGTTCATGATGGCCGTCTGCGGGTTGTCCAGCGAGGCCACGGGCTGGCGGGCGATCGAGGCACGCGAGTTGAAGTGCGTCGCCAGTGCGGCGATGATCATCAGCGGCACGGACAGCGCGATGATCCAGGACTTCTGGAAGTTCGGCTCGATGTACGCGAGATCCGGACCCACCGGCATGAAGGCCTGGAACTGTGCGACGGGTTCCTGCACGTACGAGGAGAGCGGGACGCCGAAGAGCCGCGCGTCGAGGAAGCTCTGCACATCGGTGGCGGAGAAGAAGTAGTTGGCGGTGTGCCGGGTCTCGTAGGCGTTCATGTCGGGCGAGCCGAACATCTGTGCCGTACCGCCGCTCATCCGGTTGAACGAGCGGAGCACGTGGAACAGGCCGATGAACACCGGCACCTGCAGCAGCGCGGGCAGGCAGCCGAGCAGCGGGTTGAAGCCGTGCTCCTTCTGCAGCTTCTGCATCTCCAGGGCCATCTTCTGACGGTCCTTGCCGTACTTCTTCCGCAGGGCCTGCATCTGCGGCTGGAACTCCTGCATCTGCCGCGTCGTCCGGATCTGCTTGACGAAGGGCTTGTACAGGATCGCGCGCAGGGTGAGCACGAGGAAGACCACGGAGAGGGCCCACGTAATGCCGCTGTCGGGGCCGAGGCCGGGCACGAAGGAGAAGACCTTGTGCCAGACCCACATGATGCCCGACACCGGGTAGTACACGTAGTCCAAGGACATCGGATTGAAACTTGACACGGGGCGGTGCTCCTTGCCGATCTGTTCTTCGAGAGGTTCGTGAGCGCGGACATTCGCGCATCGAGCGGTGAAAGCCGTTGGCGGCGAAGGTCAGTCCGGAACGGGATCCCAGCCGCCGCGGTGCCACGGCCCGCACTTGAGCAGGCGAATGGTACTGAGGTACACGCCCCGCACCGCGCCGTGTGCCGAAAGGGCTTCCACCGCATACTCACTGCAGGTGGGGATGAACCGGCAGGTGGGCGGGCGCATGGGGGAGATCCAGGTTCGGTACAGCTGTACCGCGAAGATCAATGCCCGCCGCGGCGCCGCGCGTACCGTGCTCCCGGCGCCCGCCGGCGTTCTCTCGCTCACAAGGCGCCCAACTTCGTCAGGCCCGAACGCAGTTGCGCTGCCAGCTCGTTCGCATCGTCATCTGCCGCCGCACGCAGCGCTCGGACCACGACGAGGGCACCGTCGTCGAGTTGCCCGGTGACGGCGGCGGCAGCGGCGCGCAGCCTGCGGGCGACCGCATGGCGGACCACCGCGTTACCCACGGCCTTCGAGACGATCAGCCCGACCCGCGGTGCCGGGATGACCGGATCGAGTCCGGACACGACGAGGCCCGGTCCCCCCTCGAGAGCGGGAACCGGGCGGTCATGAGCAGCCGGATCGGTCCTGTTCGCCACGTGCACCACGATGGACCGACGACCCGTGCGCCGCCCACCCTTGACCGCCGCGCTGAAGTCGCGCGACGAACTCATGCGGTTGCGAGCGGGTAACACGGCGTGCCTTCCTTCTCCATCCCCCTTACAACAGCTCCACTTCGCCTGGACGGACCGGTGCGCGGTGGCGCTACGCGAGAGGAAAAATCAGGCCGTCAGCTTCGCGCGACCCTTGGTACGACGCGCGGAGACGATGGCGCGCCCGGCACGGGTGCGCATACGAAGACGGAAGCCGTGCACCCGCGCGCGGCGACGGTTGTTCGGCTGGAACGTCCGCTTGCCCTTGGCCACGGTGACACTCCTTGTTCAGTGGACGGTGCGGGGTGCACCGTCGATCGATGGACGGAAACTTCTTCGGCGGCACATGAAGCTCGACCTGAGGTCGAACTCGACCGACGAATCGGTGTGCGCACAGACCGGTCAAGACTACTTATACCCGCTGACAAGGTCAAACCGACACCCGCGAGGACGCGTGACGCGTCTCACAATCGGTGTTAGACGACACGCCGAGAATCCGCGACATCCCACCGTCGCCTGCGGGTATGTGCTTCATCTTGAGGACCGCGCTCCACTCTGTTAACTTTGCCGAATGCGATTGCTGAGCACGGCCACGGCACCCCGTGACCCCCGAGCACGGCAGCCCCGGACCGATCGGTGCCGGGCGTGTAGCGGAGTCGGTTCCGAACCGTAGCCCGATTTCCTTAGGACGCTGAGCAAATAGTCCTCCTACCTCGACGTTCACGGCCGGAGCACGTGGCCGACAACACCTGTACGCCGGGTCTTCCACACCTGTGGATAAACCTGTGGAGTACAGTTCTTTCGCAGGTCGGGTGGGGTGCAGTTTGCACAGCTCGACGATCGATGTGTGAACGAGTACGCCGGACGCAAGCCGGGACGGCTGGCTACGAACCCGGTGTGGAGGACCTGATGACCGTTGATCCGCTGATCGAGACGTGGACCGCCGTGGTCGACGAACTCTGCGGAGACAACACCGATCGCACCCTCACCAAGCAGGAGAAGGCCTGGCTGAAGCTGGTACAGCCGTTGACCTTGACCGAGGGCTTCGCGCTCGTAGCGGTGCCCTCGCAGTTGATGAAGGACGCGATCGAGCGCAGCCTCCGCGAGCCGCTCGTCGCCGCTCTCACCACCCGGCTCGGCCAGGACGTCGAGCTCGGCGTCCGGATCTCGCCCGATGCCATGCCCCCGGTCGCGCCCGCCGCGTCACCGGTCGTCACGGAGGTGCCGACGGGGCCGAGCACGGCCGATCTCGCCGTTCCCATCAGCGAGATCACCGCCGGCATGCCCGGCGCACCGTCACCGTCGGTCCAGCTGCCCCCGCCGATGACCGGCCCGGCCGCCAACGGCGCGGCGATGACCGGATCGTCGGGCTCGAGCCTGAACCAGAAGTACACCTTCGAGACCTTCGTGATCGGCGCCTCGAATCGGTTCGCGCACGCGGCGGCGTTCGCCGTGGCGGAGGCCCCTGCCCGCGCGTACAACCCTCTCTTCATCTGGGGCGAGTCCGGGCTCGGCAAGACCCACCTGCTGCACGCCGCCGGCCATTACGCACGGCGGCTCTTCCCCGGGATGCGCGTGAAGTACGTCTCCACGGAGGAGTTCACGAACGACTTCATCAACTCGCTCAAGGACGACCGGCAGGTCCAGTTCAAGCAGCGCTACCGCGACGTGGACATCCTGCTGGTGGACGACATCCAGTTCCTCGAGGGCAAGCTGGGTATCCAGGAGGAGTTCTTCCACACCTTCAACACGCTGCACAACGCGAACAAGCAGATCGTGATCTCCTCCGACCGCCCGCCGAAACAGCTGGCGACGCTGGAGGATCGGCTGCGCACCCGGTTCGAGTGGGGCCTGATCACCGATGTCCAGCCGCCCGAGCTGGAGATCCGGATGGCGATCCTGCTCAAGAAGGCGCAGATGGAGCGGATCCACGTGCCACCGGACGTGCTCGAACTCATCGCCACCCGCATCGACCGCAACATCCGCGAGCTCGAGGGCGCGCTCATCCGCGTGACGGCGTTCGCCTCGCTCACGCAGACCGACGTGACCTACGAGCTCGCCGAGATGGTGCTGCGCGATCTGGTGCCGGACACCACGACCATCGAGATCTCCTCCAGCACCATCCTTTCGGTGGTGGCGGAGTACTTCGAGATCTCCGTGGCAGACCTCAAGGGCACCGAGCGGGCGCGCGCCGTGACGCACGCGCGGCAGATCGCGATGTACCTGTGCCGTGAGCTGACGGAGCTTTCGCTGCCGAAGATCGGACAGATCTTCGACCGTGACCACACCACCGTCATGTACGCCGAGCGCAAGATCCGCAAGGAGATGCCCGAGCGGCGCCGGGTCTACGACCAGGTGCAGGAGCTCACGACGCGCGTCAAGCGCCGCAGCCAGTAGCCGCGGCGCCCGGCGTCAGCGGCCGGCGGTGCAGATCAGCGGTCCGCCGGAACCGTCGGCGCTGTTCTGCCGCGCGATCGTGGCACCGTCGCGGGTGATCGTGCAGCCCACGTCCCCCGTATAGCCGAGCACCGTGACCGTCACCAGGATCGCGTCCGAGGTGAACTCCTTCGACCACGGGAGCGGTTGCGTACCGAAGAGGTCCGTATCGGGGACGCCGACGGTGACGAGTTGGGCCGTGCCGGTGCCCGTCACCTCCACCCGCCACTTCCGCGCGTTCGGCCCGGTCGTGGAGCCGCCCCCGAGGATGGGCGGGATCGAGATGCCCGACGGCACGCCGCTGGGCAGGGTGATGCCACTCGGCCTGCTGCTCGTCGTGGTCGTGGGTTGCGTCGTGGTGGTCCCCTCGGACGCCGTGTTCGACGGTCCGCCGCTGGTCGCCACGAGCGCCACGATGACGGCCAGGACGAGGGCGAAGACCACCGCGGTCAGGGCGATCCACAGGAGCTTGCGGTTCCCGCCTCCGCCCGAGCCGTCACCGGGCCCCGAAGGCCCGCCAGGACCGCCCGGCGGGCCCTGCGGCGGCGGCCCGCCGTACTGGGCGTACTGATCGCCGTAGGCACCCTGTGCGTAGCCGAGCTGATAGCCACCGTCGTACTGCTCGGTGGGCGGCTCCGGGCGCTCGTATCCGCGTGTGGGTCTGGGCACGTTCCCGCCCTGCTGCCCGGGCGGGTAGTTCTGGCCGCCGGGGTGCTCTCCAGGGCGCTGTGGATCCGGATATCCCATGGTCACACCGTACGCGCCGAGCCCCGCGCCGAGAACTGTGGATTACTCACCAGTACTGCACACAGCCTGTGGATGAATCCCCGAAAACCCAGGAGTGACCTGGGGAGAGTTCATCCACAGGTTTCCACAGACCGGATTCCTCACCAATTACACGGATGTAGTTCCACAACCCCTGCGGCGGGTCGTCAACACCCCGACACGCCACCCGCGCTGCGCCGATCGCGTCTTTCCACATCCTCCACAGGGCTTATGACGATGACATATTTCTTCATCAGTTCTTTCTTCTGAAAAGAGGCGGCGCGGATGTCCGGGCGCTCCGCCCGCCCGGACGTGTCGTTCGGATCGGGGGAGACCTGAACGACACCGGATCGGTCCGGCTCCTATAGCATCGAAGGCCTCACGGTCGTGCCCGCCACGCCGTACCCGAACGACCCCCACCGAAAGGCCCCGTCGGCATGAAGTTTCGCGTCCCGCACGAGGAGTTCGCCGAATCCGTCGCGTGGGTGGCGCGCAGCCTGCCGTCGCGCCCCCCGGTGCCGGTTCTCGGTGGCGTCCTGCTCACCGCGGGTGACGACGGCCTGACGGTCTCGGGATTCGACTACGAGGTCTCGGCGCAGGTCAGGGTCGGTGCCGAGGTGGCGGACGAGGGCCAGGCGCTCGTCTCCGGCCGGCTCCTCGCGGACATCACGAAGGCACTGCCGAACAAGCCCGTCGACGTTCAGCTCGACACCACCCGCGTCGCGATCACCTGCGGCAGCGCGAAGTTCTCGCTGCCGACGATGCCGGTGGAGGACTACCCGCAGCTGCCGGAGCTCCCGCAGCAGACCGGTGCCATCGAGCGCGGGACCTTCGCCGAGGCGATCTCGCAGGTCGCCATCGCGGCGGGCAAGGACGACACGCTGCCGATGCTCACCGGCATCCGGGTGGAGATCGAAGGCGAGAAGATCGTCCTCGCGGCGACGGACCGGTTCCGGCTCGCGGTCCGCGAGTTCGACTGGCAGCCCGCGTCGTCCGAGGTCAAGGCAGCAGTGCTGGTTCCGGCGAAGACCCTGTCGGACGCCGCGAAGACCTTCGCCTCCGATCCCGAGGTGGGCATCGCGCTCGGCGCCGGGTCCGCGGTGGGCGCCGACGGCCTGCTCGGCGTCGTCGGCGCGGATCGCCGCACCACCACCCGGCTGCTGGACGCCGACTTCCCGAAGTTCCGGCAGCTGCTGCCGGCCTCGCACACCGCGCTGGCCACGATGGAGATCGCGCCCCTGCTCGAGGCGATCAAGCGCGTCGCCCTGGTCGCGGACCGAGGCGCGCAGGTGCGGATGGAGTTCTCCGACGGCACGCTGCGCCTCTCGGCCGGTGGGGACGACGCCGGCAAGGCGGAGGAGGAACTGCCCGCCGATTTCCAGGGTGAGGCGCTCACGATCGCCTTCAACCCCGGCTACCTGCAGGACGGTCTCGCGGCCATCCACACCGAGTCGGTGACCTTCGGATTCACAACTCCCAGTCGGCCTGCGGTACTGCGCCCCGCCGTGGAGAATGGCTACGAGCCGGACGACTCCGGCGCATTCCCCGCGCCGCAGAGTCCGTACACGTATCTGCTGATGCCGGTGCGTCTGCCCGGCTGATCGAACCGTCGTCTCCGCACGGAAGGGTGCCGCGAACATGCAGTTGGGTCTGATCGGTCTGGGCAAGATGGGCGCGAACATGCGCCAGCGCATCCGTAATGCCGGGCACGAGGTCATCGGCTACGACCCCCGTCCCGAGGTCACGGACGTGCCCTCGCTCGAGGCGCTCGCCGAGGCGCTCACCGGTCCGCGCATCGTCTGGGTGATGGTGCCCGCAGGCGATCCCACGCGGGAGACGGTGCGCAAGCTGGCCGAGATCCTCGAGCCTGGGGACCTGGTGATCGACGGCGGGAACTCCCGCTACACCGACGACCAGGTGAACGCGAAGCTGTTGTCCGAGAAGGGCATCGGTTACCTGGACTGCGGCGTCTCGGGCGGTGTGTGGGGCCTGGAGAACGGTTACGGCCTCATGGTCGGCGGCTCCGACGCGGATGTCGAGCGCGCCTTGCCGGTCTTCGACGCCCTGCGGCCCGAGGGCGAGCGCGCCGACGGTTTCGTGCACAGCGGCCCGGTCGGCGCGGGCCACTACGCCAAGATGATCCACAACGGCATCGAGTACGGGCTCATGCAGGCCTACGGCGAGGGCTACGACCTGCTCGAGGCGGAGCCCCTCATCGAGGACGTCGCCGGCACGATGCGCGCCTGGAGCAAGGGCACGGTCGTGCGCTCCTGGCTGCTCGATCTGCTGGTCAAGGCCCTCGAAGAGGACCCGGGCCTGTCCGAGATCACCGGTTACACCGAGGATTCGGGCGAGGGTCGCTGGACCGTCGAGGAGGCGATCCGGCATTCGGTGCCGGCGCCGGTGATCGCGGCCGCCCTCTTCGCACGATTCCAGTCCCGGCAGGACGATTCGGACACGATGAAGGCGGTGGCCGCGCTTCGGAACCAGTTCGGCGGGCACGCCGTTCATCGCGCCGACTGACGGGGCCGACCGCTCCTTTGTACGTCCGCCGGCTCACCCTGCACGACTTCCGGTCCTGGGACGACGTCACCGTCGACCTGGAACCGGGCGTCAGTGTCTTCGTCGGCCGTAACGGATTCGGCAAGACCAACCTCGTCGAGGCCTTGAACTACCTGGCGACGCTCGGTTCGCACCGCGTGGCGACCGACCAGCCGCTGATCCGGGTGGGTGCGGAATCGGCGTCCGTCTCGGCGACCGTGCACAACGCCGGCCGCGAGCTCACCGCGGAGATCGACATCATCGCCGGCCGGGCGAACCGGGCCCGGATCAACACCGCCCCGTGCCGCCGGCCGCGGGAGCTGCTGGGCATCCTGCAGTCCGTACTCTTCGCGCCCGAGGACCTCGCGCTCGTCCGGGGCGAGCCCGGCGGCCGCCGCCGTTTCCTCGACGATCTCGCGATCCTCCGCACGCCGCGCATCGCCGCCGAGAAGGCGGACTACGAGCGGGTGCTCAAGCAGCGCACCGCCCTGCTCAAGACGGCCTTCGCCGCCGCACGGCGCGGCGGGAGCGAGGCGGAGTCCATGCTCTCGACCCTCGACGTCTGGGATGCGCAGTTGGCCCGGTTCGGCGCCGAGGTGCTCGCGGCCCGGCTGGAGGTGGTGAGCTCCCTCGCACCGCATCTCACGATCGCCTACGCCGCCCTCGCGCCCCATTCCCGCGCCGCCACCATCAGGTACTCGAGTTCCCTGTTCGAGGGCTTCGACGGTGACCCCGCCGCCGCGTCCGTCGCCGAACTGGAGCGCCTCATGCTGGACGGGCTCGCCGCGGCGCGGACGCGGGAGATCGAGCGCGGCGTCTGCCTCGTCGGTCCCCATCGTGACGACCTCGACCTGCGGCTGGGGAACGAGCCCGCGAAGGGCTTCGCCTCGCACGGCGAATCCTGGTCCTATGCACTGGCATTGCGGCTCGCGTCGGTGGAGCTGCTGCGCGCCGGTGGCTCCGAGCCGGTCCTCCTGCTCGACGACGTCTTCGCCGAGCTCGACGCCAAGCGCCGGGTCGCCCTGGCGGAGGTCGCGGCGGGCACCGAACAGGTGATCGTCACCGCGGCCGTGCCGGAGGATCTGCCCCCGGCTCTCCGGGCCGCCACCTACGACGTCACCGTCGAAGGCCCGGCGGACGCCCGTCTCTCCCGGCTCGCACGCGGCGTCGCCGCCGACGGAACGTGGTCTGCGTCCTAGCACTGCGCCGCGTACAGTGCTGTACTTGCGCCGAACAACCCATGGACACCTCCATGATTCGGCGAGATCGTAGAGAAGGGGCATGAACAGTGCGCATCGCGATCGCATGTATGGGCTCGCGGGGCGACATCAGCCCGCTGCTGGCCGTGGCACGAGTCTTCACCGATCGCGGCGACACCGTGAAGATCGGGTGCACCGTCGAGGCGCAGGCGTACGTCCGCGCGCACGGTTTCGAGCCGCACGTGCTGACCACGCTCGACCTCAAGCAGTTCCTGCAGTCCCCGCAGGGCCAGGAGAAGTTCTTCGGCGCGAGCACCACCACCCAGCTGCGGGAGCTGGGCAAGCTCGCGGATTCGCACGGCGAGGAGTTCGACAGCCGCTTCGCCGCGTTCTGCGAGGACGTCGACTGTGTGATCAGCACCCGCATCCTCGAGGAACAGGCCGCGGTGGTCACGCACCGCGGGAACACCCCGCTGGTGATGGTGGAGTACTTCCCCGGTGACGTGCACAGCGCCGTGCCGAATCCGCTGCTCGAGCCCCGGCTGCAGGACATCACCGCCGGCATCCCTGTGCTGCTGCCCCTGACCTACCGGCTTTTCGACATCGGTTGGGCGCTGAGCATCTTCGCCAAGACGGCCGCGCTCGCCCGGCGCGTCGGCTATCCGCGCCGGGTGATCAACCCGCGCTCGGTGCTCGCCGGCCGCGACGTCCTGCGCGTCGAGGCCTTCGGCCGGGCACTGGTGCCGCCGCGCTCGCGAGAGGACGCGCGGCATCCCCGGATCGGTTTCATCCGGATCGCGGATCGGCCCGCCGACCGCGCCGAGCGCGACGCCCTGATCGACTCGTGGATCGCGCAGGACGAGCGCCCCGTCGTCTACGTGGGGTTCGGCAGCATGCCGGTCATGGACTTCGACGGTGTCGTCAGCGGTGCCGCGGAGATCCTGGCGGCGGAGGGCATGCGGGTCCTCGCCGTGCCCGGCTGGTCGCCGCGGAGCACCGACGAGATCGTCAACACGCCCGACCTGCTGATCGTTCCGGATGTCGACCACGACGCCGTCCTACCGCGGTGCGCGGCTCTCGTGCATCACGGCGGTGCCGGCACGACCGCCATCGCCGCTGCGTCGGGCCGCCCGTCGCTGGTCTGCAGCCAGGCCTTCGACCAGCACTTCTGGGGGCGCCGGGTCGAATCCGCCGGGGCCGGCGCGGTTCTGGCCCGGGGCCGCACGACGGCACGCGCCATCGCCGAGGGAGTCCTGCGGCTGGTGCGGGACGAGCGCATCGTCGACGGTGCCCGCCGGACCGGAGCGGCGGCCTCGGCGGACCTCGGCGGACGCGACGAGTTCGTCGCGGCCTTCGACGCCTTCCTCGGTGAGGTGGGCACCGGCGTCCCGCCCCGCCGAACCCCGGCATGACCGGCACCGTCGGCCGTTCGTCCGGCTCGACGCGCTGGATCTCGCTGGGCACCCTGTGCATCGCCGTGCTCATGACGGGGATGGACAACAGCATCGTCACCATCGCGCTCCCCACCCTGAGCGAGGAGTTCGGCGGCGGGATGAGCGCCCTGCAGTGGATCGTCGACTCCTACACGCTGGTCTTCGCCGGCCTCCTGCTCGCCACGGGCTACCTCGGCGACCGGCTCGGACGACGGCGGGTGCTCGTCGCGGGACTGGTGTGCTTCGTCGTGATCTCGGTGCTCGCCACCCGGTCCACGTCGCTGGCGCAGCTGATCACCGCGCGGGCGTCCCTGGGCGCCGCCGCCGCGCTGATCTTTCCCGCCACCCTCGCTCTCATCTCGGACCTGTTCCCCGAGAAGGTGGAACGGACCAAGGCGATCGCCGTGTGGTCCGCCGCCGCCGGCGCTTCCATCGCGATCGGTCCCGTCGTGGGCGGCTACCTCGTCGAGCACTTCGCCTGGTCGTCGGTGTTCTGGATCAACGTGCCCATCTCGATCGTCGCGATCGCCGGGTGCCTGGCGCTGGTGCCCGAGTCCTTCGGATCCGAGCGGCCGTCCTTCGACCTGCTCGGTGTGCTGCTGTCGATCTCGGGGATCACGCTGCTCGTGTGGGCACTGATCGAGGCGCCGAACTTCGGCTGGGGCAGCGCGCCCGTGGTCGGCGCGTTGATCGGCGCCGTGGTTCTCCTGCTCGCCTTCGTGGGCTACGAACGGCGGCATCGGAACCCGGTGCTCGACGTGACCCTGTTCCGGTCCCGGGGCTTCGCGATGGGATCGTTCGCGATCTGTGCGGGCTTCTTCTGCCTCCTGGGCTTCGTCTTCATCACGATCATGTACTTCCAGGCGGTGCTGGGGTACGGCCCGCTGGAGACCGCGGTGCGGGTGATCCCGTTCGCGCTCGCGGCCGTCGCGGTGACCCCGCTGGCGGCACTGGCGAACACCGAGCGCCGCATGCGGTTCACCATCGCGCTGGGCCTTGCGATCATGGCCGCCGGCTTCGTCCTGACCTCGTTGCTCACCGAATCCGCGGACTACCTCACGCAGGTCCTGCCCGCGATGTCGGTGATCGCCGTCGGCCTCGGCCTGCTGCAGGGTCCGGCGACGACCTCGGTGATGACCTCTGTGCCGTCCGCGGAGGCAGGAGCCGGCTCGGCGGTCAACGACACCACGCGCGAGGTCGGCGGTGCGCTCGGGGTCGCGATCCTCGGCTCGGTTGTGGCGCATCTGTACTCGGTGCAGGTCACGGAGGACCTGGCCCGGCTGCCCTTGGACGCCGGCGTACGCGCCGAGGCGCAGTCCTCGGTCATCGGCGGGGTGCGGGCGGTCGGCCAGGCGCCGCCCGAGCTGCAGGCCGCGCTCGGGCACGCCGTGCAGCAGGGCTTCGTCTCGGCGATGCAGTCGGCGAACCTCGTCGCCGCCGGGGTCGGCGCGGGCGCGTGCCTGATCGTCGCGATCTTCCTGCGCACCCGGCCGGTCGCGCGGCATCGTCGGACCGCTGCCGGCGACCGGGTGAGTGTGCAGGAGCTCCTGGCCCGGCAGAGCGATGGCGCGGCCGACGCTGTGACGGAGGAGATCAGGCTGCCGTATCCGGGTCGGTGATCTCGGGTGTCGACTGTGGCCGTCTCCGGCGAGGACGTCAGTGGTGGCGAGTAGCCTCGGAGACGAGGATTCCGGGCGCAGGGAGGTGTCATGACCGGGCAGAACGATGACGGGCAGCTGCACGGCTCGGCCATCGCGCGGCGTGCGCTCGAGGAGGCGCGCGCGGCGGCCAAGGCGGCCGGCAAATCCGTCGGCCAGGGCCGTTCCGAACCGATGACGGGCGGGGTGCGCCGGCTGCGCCGCGGCTCGAAGCGGTGGAGCGGGCCCTCGCCCGACGGCCGGGATCCGCAGCCTTTCGGGGCGCTCATCGGCGGCATCGCCAAGGCCCGGGGCTGGGACGCGAAGGTCAGTGAGGGAACGGTTCTCGGCTGCTGGGAGACGGTCGTCGGCGCGGATGTCGCCGCACACGCGCGCGCCGTCAACCTGCGCGAGAAGGTGCTCTACGTCAGCGCCGAGTCGACGGCGTGGGCCACGCAGCTGCGCCTGATGCAGTCCCAGTTGCTGGCGAAGATCAACGCCGCGGTCGGGCAGGGCGTCGTCACCTCCCTGCACATCACCGGCCCCAGCGCACCCAGCTGGCGCAAGGGACCACTGCACGTCCCCGGCCGGGGCCCGCGCGATACCTACGGTTAGGTGGAGGGGGACCCCGGCAGATAGGCGGCGAGGTCGATACCGCGGTCGGCCGCCAGGGCCTGGAGCTTCGTGGCGTCGTCGACCTGGATGCAGACGCACGCGCGCAGGCCGTCGTCGTCGCGGCGCACGATGTAGTACGCCGTGCTGTCGGTGAGCGGCTCGCCGTCGGCGTCGCGGAAGAGCCACCGGACGTGGAGTAGGACGACGGCCCCGGTGAGCGGCGTGACGTCCAGGAGTTCGTGGCCGACGGAGGCCAGCCCCAGCGCTCGGTACAGCGGATACGACTGCTCCAGGCCCCGGGCCATGGACACGCGGTCGTCCAGGACCCCGGAGAAGTGGTCGTCGACGATCATCGCGGGTTCCGCCCAGAGGCCGGCGGCGGCAGTGGAGTCGAAGAGCGTGAGGGTCTGCGCGTACCGGGTCAGGTAGTCGTTGATCTCGTTGCGATCCATACCCCGACCCTACGATCGATTGCTTGTTCACGGCCCAGCGTCGCCGTGTACGCGTCGGATCACGATTCGGAGTGAGCCGACCGAAACGAGGTTGATCGCGTCTGCGACGCGATCAGGGCGTGGCAAGCGCATTCATCCTCGTGAAGAGGAGTAGACTAGAAGGGCAAGAGCGCCTCGTCTCCGCGGGGTGCTGCCCGATCACCATCGCGGCGCGCCCGGTCGGCGGAAGTTCGCGGCCGCTCGCTCGGTGGTTTCGACGAAGGAGCGCCAACACATCGTGGTGGCTGACAACAACGCGGACAAGCCCAAGGGCTCGTACGGCGCAGATTCCATCAAGCAGCTCGAAGGCCTCGAGGCGGTGCGCAAGCGCCCCGGTATGTACATCGGTACCACCGGGCCGCGCGGTCTGCACCACATGATCTGGGAGGTCGTCGACAACTCCGTCGACGAGGCGATGGCGGGCCACGCCACGCGGGTGGATGTGACGCTCATGGCCGACGGCGGTGTGCAGGTGGTCGACGACGGCCGTGGCATCCCCGTCGCGATGCACGCCAAGGGTGTCCCCACGGTCCAGCTGGTGCTCACCTCGCTGCACGCCGGCGGTAAGTTCGACTCCGACGCCTACGCCGTCTCGGGCGGCCTCCACGGCGTCGGTATCTCGGTGGTCAACGCGCTGTCCAGCCGCGTCGAGGTCGAGATCGACGTCGACGGCTTCCACTGGCAGCAGAACTTCCACTGGGACGACAAGAAGCGCGACTCCGTCGCCGAGGAGCTGATCAAGGGCGAGCCGACCGAGCGCACCGGTACGACGGTGCGGTTCTGGGCCGACCCGAAGGTCTTCACCGAGACCACCCAGTACGACTTCGAGACGGTCTCGCGGCGGCTGCAGGAGATGGCCTTCCTCAACAAGGGCCTGACCATCACGCTCACCGATGAGCGCCCCATCGCCGTCGAGGTGCCCGAGGACGCCCTCGCCGAGGAGGCCCCGTCGGCGCACGAGGACGACGTGGCCGCGGCGCTGGCCGAGGTCGCGCCCCGCAAGCGCGAGCGGATCTTCCACTACCCCGACGGCCTGGTCGACTACGTCAAGCACATCAACGCACGCACGTCGAAGTCGCCCATCCACGGCTCGATCATCTCCTTCGAGGGCAAGGAGAAGGGCCACGAGATCGAGATCGCGATGCAGTGGAACTCGGGTTACTCCGAGTCCGTGCACACCTTCGCCAACACCATCAACACCCACGAGGGCGGTACCCACGAGGAGGGCTTCCGCACCGCGCTGACCGGTGTCGTCAAGGCCTACGCCAAGGACAAGAAACTGGTCAAGGAGAAGGACGGCGATCTCTCCGGCGACGACATCCGCGAGGGCCTCGCCGCGGTCATCTCCGTGAAGGTCGCCGAGCCGCAGTTCGAGGGCCAGACCAAGACCAAGCTCGGCAACTCCGAGGTCCGTGGTTTCGTGCAGCGCATCGCCCGCGAGCAGCTGCAGTTCTGGTTCGACTCGAACCCGGCCGACGCGAAGACCATCGTGCAGAAGGCCGCCGCCTCGGCGCAGGCCCGGCTCGCGGCCCGCAAGGCGCGAGAGCTGGTGCGCCGCAAGAGCGCCACCGACATCGGCGGCCTCCCCGGCAAGCTCGCGGACTGCCGCAGCAACGACCCGGCCAAGTGCGAGGTCTACATCGTGGAGGGTGACTCCGCCGGCGGCTCCGCGAAGAGTGGCCGCGACTCGATGTACCAGGCGATCCTGCCCATTCGCGGCAAGATCATCAACGTCGAGAAGGCCCGGATCGACAAGGTGCTCAAGAACACCGAGGTCCAGTCGATCATCACTGCGTTCGGCACCGGCATCCACGACGAGTTCGACATCGCCAAGCTGCGGTACAACAAGATCGTGCTCATGGCCGACGCCGACGTCGACGGCCAGCACATCGCGACTCTGCTCCTGACGCTGCTGTTCCGGTTCATGCGCCCGCTCGTCGAGCACGGGCACGTCTTCCTCGCCCAGCCCCCGCTCTACAAGCTCAAGTGGCAGAAGGGCGCCGAGCCGGAGTTCGCCTACAGCGACCTCGAGCGCGACGCGCTGCTCGCCGAGGGTCTCAAGGCCGGCAAGAAGATCAACAAGGACGACGGCATCCAGCGCTACAAGGGCCTGGGCGAGATGAACGCCAAGGAGCTGTGGGAGACCACGATGGACCCCGAGGTCCGCGTGCTCAAGCAGATCACGCTCGACGATGCCGCCGCCGCCGACGAGCTGTTCTCGATCCTCATGGGTGAGGACGTGGTGGCCCGCCGCTCGTTCATCGCGCGCAACGCCAAGGACGTGCGGTTCCTCGACGTGTAGCCGGACGGTCGCCCTCCGGGGCGACCACCGCACCGTCGAACCGCCTGATGCTGAAGGATTTCCATGACTGACACCACCCCGCCCACCGAGACCGGTGGCCACGACCGGATCGAACCGGTCGACATCCAGCAGGAGATGCAGCGCAGCTACATCGACTACGCCATGAGTGTGATCGTGGGCCGCGCGCTGCCCGAGGTCCGCGACGGCATGAAGCCGGTGCAACGCCGAATCCTGTACGCGTCGTACGACGCCGGGTACCGGCCCGACCGCGGCTACGTGAAGTCGGCCAAGCCGGTCGCCGAGACCATGGGTAACTACCACCCGCACGGCGATACGGCGATCTACGACGCGCTCGTGCGCCTCGCGCAGCCCTGGTCGCTGCGCTACCCGCTCATCGACGGGCAGGGCAACTTCGGCTCGCCGGGTAACGACCCCGCCGCCGCGATGCGCTACACCGAGGCCCGGCTGACGCCGCTCGCGATGGAGATGCTGCGCGACATCGACGAGGAGACCGTCGATTTCGTGCCCAACTACGACGGCAAGACGCAGGAGCCGACGGTGCTCCCGGCGCGCGTGCCGAACCTGCTCATGAACGGCTCCGGCGGCATCGCCGTGGGCATGGCGACCAACATCCCACCGCACAACCTGCGCGAGCTCGCCGACGCGATCTTCTGGTGCCTGGACAACTACGACGCCGACTCCGAGGCCACGCTCGCGGCGTGCATGGAGCGGATCAAGGGCCCCGACTTCCCGACTCACGGCCTCATCGTCGGCAGCCAGGGCATCAAGGACGCCTATTCCACCGGCCGCGGCTCCATCCGCATGCGCGGCGTGGTGTCCGTGGAGGAGGACTCCAAGGGCGCAACGGAACTCGTCATCACCGAGCTGCCCTACCAGGTCAACCCCGACAACCTCGTGCTGTCGATCGCCGAGCAGGTGCGCGACGGCAAGATCGCCGGCATCAGCAAGATCGAGGACCAGTCCTCCGACCGCGTCGGCATGCGGATCGTCGTGCGGCTCAAGCGCGACGCCGTCGCCAAGGTGGTGCTCAACAACCTCTACAAGCACAGCCAGCTGCAGACCAGCTTCGGCGCGAACATGCTGTCCATCGTCGACGGGGTGCCGCGCACCCTGCGCCTGGACCAGATGATCCGCTACTACGTGGCGCACCAGTTGGACGTCATCGTGCGGCGCACGCGATTCCGCCTGCGCAAGGCCGAGGAGCGCGCCCACATCCTGCGCGGCCTGGTCAAGGCGCTCGACGCCCTCGACGAGGTGATCGCCCTCATCCGGCGGTCCGAGACCACCGAGATCGCGCGCGCCGGCCTGATTCAGCTCCTCGACGTCGACGAGCTGCAGGCCAACGCCATCCTCGACATGCAGCTGCGCCGCCTCGCGGCCCTCGAGCGCCAGAAGATCATCGACCAGTTGGCCGAGATCGAGCTCGAGATCGCCGATCTCAAGGACATCCTCGACAAACCCGAGCGCCAGCGCGCCATCGTCCGCGACGAGCTCGGCGAGATCGTCGATAAGTTCGGCGACGACCGTCGCACCAAGATCATCGCGGCGGACGGCGACGTCACCGACGAGGACCTCATCGCCCGCGAGGACGTGGTCGTCACCATCACGGAGACCGGCTACGCCAAGCGCACCAAGACGGACCTCTACCGCAGCCAGAAGCGCGGCGGCAAGGGTGTCAAGGGTGCCGATCTCAAGCAGGACGACATCGTCGCGCACTTCTTCGTGTGCTCCACCCACGACTGGATCCTGTTCTTCACTACCAAGGGGCGGGTCTACCGGGCCAAGGCCTACGAGCTCCCCGAGCAGAGCCGCACGGCCCGTGGCCAGCACGTCGCCAACCTGCTCGCCTTCCAGCCGGAGGAGCGGATCGCCCAGGTCATCCAGATCAAGGCCTACGACGACGCGCCCTACCTGATCCTCGCGACCAAGAACGGGCTCGTGAAGAAGTCCAAGCTCGAGGACTTCGACTCGAACCGCAGCGGCGGCATCGTCGCCATCAACCTGCGCGACGGTGACGAGCTGGTCGGCGCGGTCCTTGCCTCGCAGGAGAACGACCTGCTCCTGGTGAGCAAGAACGCGCAGTCGATCCGGTTCAAGGCCACCGACGAGGCCCTGCGGCCCATGGGACGCGCGACCTCGGGTGTCCAGGGCATGCGATTCAACGGCGACGATCAGCTCCTGGCGCTCAACGTGGTCCAGGAAGACACGTACCTGCTCGTCGCGACCTCGGGCGGTTACGCCAAGCGAACGGCGATGGACGACTACCCTGTTCAGGGTCGCGGCGGCAAGGGCGTGCTGACCATCCAGTTCGACCCGCGGCGCGGCGACCTGGTGGGTGCGCTCATCGTCGACGACGAGACCGAGCTGTACGCCATCACGTCGGGCGGTGGTGTGATCCGCACGGCTGCACGGCAGGTCCGTAAGGCGGGCCGTCAGACGAAGGGTGTCCGGCTGATGAACCTGGCCGAAGGCACTAGTCTCTTGGCCATCGCCCGCAACGCCGATGAGAGCGACGAACCCGAGCAGACGGACGGCGAGGCATAAGCCGCCGCGGAGCACGAAGGAGCGCATGTGAGTACCCCTGGAACCGGATCCGGCCAGCCGCCGGAGTCCGGGCCGGAGGCGGGCCGGCAGCCCGTCCGCATTCCGCGACGCGACACCGATGTCGGCCGTGTGGTCGACGCGCCCACGGAGGGTGTGGAGCGCGAGGAGCTGCCGAAGAACCTCCCCGATCTGGACAAGATCCATCACGTCGCCCCGGCCTCGGCGCCGACGGTGCCCGTGCCCGCCCAGGCGGCCGCCGACACCCCCGCGCCGGCGGCCTCGGCCGCGGCCCCGGCGGGGGAGGCACCGTCGAACCTGCATACCGTGGGTGGCTCGCCGACCCGTGCCGCGGGCGTGCGGACGCAGGCCCCCATCGGGCCGGTCCGCGCCGGTATGCAGCTGCGGAGCATCGACCCGTGGACCACGTTCAAGCTGACCGGCGTGGTCTCGGTGGTGCTGTTCTTCGTGTGGATGATCGCCGTCGGCGCGCTGTACATCGTGCTCAGCGGCATGGGCGTGTGGGCCAAGATCAACGACAGCTTCCAGACCCTGACCAACGAGCAGGCGGGTGTGAGCCTGCTGACGGCCGGCAACGTCTTCACCTACGCGGGCCTCGCCGGCCTCGCGAACGTGATCCTGCTGACCGCGCTGGCGACCGTGGGCGCGTTCATCTACAACCTCTGCGCGGACCTCGTCGGCGGTATCGAGGTGACCCTCGCCGATAGGGACTGACCAGCGGTTTTGTGGAACTCGGGGCGGACTGGTAACGTTTCGCCTCGGTTCAAGGGCCTATAGCTCAGGCGGTTAGAGCGCTTCGCTGATAACGAAGAGGTCGGAGGTTCAAGTCCTCCTAGGCCCACCACAACCCCACTCGGGGCCTTAGCTCAGTTGGTAGAGCGCCGCCTTTGCAAGGCGGATGTCAGGAGTTCGGTCCTTATCTCCAGCTGACAGGCTCGGTGAGGGGTTGACCAGCAGGGATGCTGTGGTGGACATGTCCACCACGAGGTCGTAGTTTGGCGGTGGGGACGGTGCCCAGCAATGGGTGCACAACCACACACGGGGGCTTAGCTCAGTTGGTAGAGCATCGCCTTTGCAAGGCGAGGGTCAGGGGTTCGAATCCCCTAGCCTCCACAGATATGTTGAATTGCTGACGATGTCATCAGCGAGGAGCCCCCAAGGCCACCGGCCTGGGGGCTCCTCGCGTCGGTAGGGCCATAGGTGACGTAGAGGTGACGACGTCCCGAGACCTGTCATGTTCAGGCTCTAGAATAGAGACAGCTGAAGCCCGGCTCGTTTGCAGACGAACCGGGCTCCGCTGAACAACTGAATCACCGCTCCGAGGGCGCGAGCCCTCGATACCGTGACCGTTGCGAATGTCTTTGGATGACGACTCCGATGGTAGACGGTGTGCGCGGGTTCGCCAAACACCGGAACGGTAGGTGTGGGCGAGCGATGCGGACCTCGGCGTGGTGGCTCATCCACAACGCCTTGAGGAGGCACCGTTGACCAACGACAGTTGCGACTCTGATCGCACTACCGATTCCACCAGCACTGAACGGACAGGTGAGGCCCGGCCCATTCAGGTCGGGCAGCACCGGCTTGAGGGAATGTCGACGGACCTGTTCGTTCAGGTCCCGACGACCTTGATCGACCCGACTCGCGCTCTGATCGCGGCGGAGGGTGTCGGCGCGGTTTTCACCGTGCCGTGGCAGTCCCGGACCCACCGCTCCGCGGTTGCGAGGACCGCGGCGGATCAGACCCGCAAGAAGTGCCCCGACGCAGCCTTGCTGCTCGACGCGAACCTCTACAGCGGCCGGCAGCGGAAGATGGCGACGGCGGAGCCGACCCGCGACTGGATCACCGTGCAACGTAGCGCGGGCCTGACGTGGGCGTTGACCGATTCTGGCTATGTGGCCAAGGGCGACACCGCCGGGCTGCGGACCACCTTGAAGACGGCGGCCCGCTTCGGTGGACAGGTGATTGCGGCGCTGCCGATCGCGAGCTGGTGGCTCTCGCACGCCGCCGATTCGCTCCGGTCTGAGATCAACGCGCACGGCATCCCCGTGGCGTTGATGGTCGAAGACACAGACGACCCGTTCGACCGTACGAACGTCGTGACCGGGCTGGTGCACGTCCTCACGGCAGATGTCCCGGTGCTGCTCCTGCGTAGTGACACGGCGGGGTTGGGGGCGCTGGCGTACGGCGCCGCGGGCGCGGCGTTGGGTTCGTCGACGACGTACCGGCACATCTACCCCGACATCGGCGGGGGCGGCAGCAGCGGGTCGGTGTCGTTCATCCTCCCGGAGCTGCTGGCGTACACGTCGCTGACGGCGTTCGAGCGGCATTACCTCAAGGACGAGTCCCACGCCGCGTGGTGCTGCGACTGCGCACTCTGCGGTGGGCGGGACCTGACCTGGATCCGCACGGCTGACATCCCGAAGGCAGCAGCGTTCTCGCATTCGGTCTCCGCGGTCGCGATGCTCGGTCGCGGGTTGGCCACCGCTATCGCCGCGCACAACGGCCCGCAGGCGTGGACGGCGATGTGCGAGGCTGCCCACGAGAGCAACATCGAGATCGAGCGGCTCACCGGCGGGGACTGGAAGCGCAAACGCGCCCTGTCGGCGTGGATCGGCGCTACGCCGGAGCCGGCTGCGGCGTGATCGGCACCCCTGTCGCGAGGGCGTGAGCGAAGAGCCGCTCCTCCCAGTACCGCACCGCGACGATCCGCGGAGGATCGGCAACCTTCGATCCCCGCACCAGTAGTTCCTCGCCGGCGTGAGAGGTATGCACCACGCTCACGTCGGCGAGGTCCGCCGCCGTCAAGCTCAGCGCCGTGGGGCGCCGCTCGGTCAGCACCACGGTTTCCCCGAACCCGCGAAGCTCGCTGGCGACGTACAGGGCCCTCTTCCACTGCCCGGTGGCGACGAACCCGACGATGCTCAACGGTGCCGCCGGCGGCGCCCCCGCGCCCTCCGCCGGGCACATCTCCCACAGCTCGAGGACCTGCGCGTCGAGCATCGGTCCCGCACCCGACGACATTCGTTCGGCGATGCTCGACGACCATCGGATTACCGGATACCCGCGAAGTCCCGACAGTTCGGTCCGCGGCAACACCGACACCGAGCGATCGAGGACGAGCTCCGCAGCTGCGACCACGGCCGCGTCGACCAGATCCGCCGGAGGAACTACAGGGACCTCGAACAGCGGGATCTGACCCGCAGATGCGCGGATCGGCCGGGCACGTCGCCGCGCCGTCACTGGTCTTCCTGTTCCACGGGGGTGGGCTCCGGGGCGATGACCCGCGACGCGGCGAACAGATGTATGCGGTCCTCCAGGGCCAGGAACGCCACGACGCTCCCAATGTCCAGACCGGCCGAGTCCAGGACCGCTGCCGGCAGCGCGACCTGTCGTGACGTCCGCAGCCGCCGGGGGCGATCCGGATTACCCCGCGCGGATGGCTTCGTCCCGCGCGGGCCGCGAGTGGGAACGATCTCGACGATCCTCTGGTCGGCGACGACACCGATCCGGACCCACGAAGGCTGCCGCACTCCGGACGCCTTCGCCACCTTCGCCGGGATAGTGACCCGGCGGAAGCTGTCGATCGTCCGGGGACCCGTGGGGAGCATACTGCTGATTTTAGCAGTCAAGGACCGAATAGTCACTGGTACTGTGGATTACAGCGCACTATGCTCTTGCCGAACGTTGTCCCGCTACGGCACGGAAACGCCGTCGGACGAGACGGCATCGAAGGCTTCGAGGACGGCGCGGAGGAACTCGGCCGCGGTGAGGGGGATGCCGCGTTCGCGGAGCTGTTGCTCTAGCCGCTGCTCGATGTTGTCCACGTGTGTCGATCCTGCCGCAGGCGATATCGCTGGTCCTCCGCCCGGGAGCCTCGCGAAGGTGGCTGGGAGCCGCTACCTGTGCACGAGAGGCGCGTTCGCCCTAGCAACACGTGGCCAGGACAGCCCGGAGTGCTTCAAGGGAGTCAGGTTCGGCGCGGTAGAAGACGTTGATCCCCCGCCGCTCGGAGCTGACGAGGCCGGCCTTCTTGAGCTGGCTCAGGTGGTGGCTGATGGTCGCCGACGACAGGCCCACGGTGTCGGCGAGGTCGCCGGTGCTGACATCGCCCGGACGTGCGGCCATGAGGATCGAGATCAGCTGGATCCGGGCGGGGTCGGCGAGGGCCTTGAGGCGCAGGGCCAGCTCGAGCGCCGCGGCCTCGTCCATCACGCCGGCAGCGAGCGGGGCGCAGCAGATCGGGGCGCTGATGTCGACGACGGGGAGCGTCTTGGGCATGGCTCCAATCTACCTACTCGTTGACATATGTCAAAGTGTGGTCTAGAACTGAACCGCACACCAATTAGATGTATGTCGAAGCCTCGGAGGTTCTCATGTCCCGCGTCCAGCTCGCCCTCAATGTCGACGACCTCGATCAGTCGATCGCGTTCTACACCAAGCTGTTCGGTACTGGCCCGGCGAAGGTCAAGCCCGGCTACGCCAACTTCGCTGTCGCCGACCCGGCGCTCAAGCTGGTCCTGCTGGAGAACCCCGGCCAGGGCGGCAGCATCAACCACCTCGGCGTCGAGGTCGACTCCAGCGACAAGGTTCACGCTGAGATCGCCCGCCTGACGCAGGAGCAGCTGTTCACCGAGGAGGAGATCGGCGCCACCTGTTGCTTCGCCACCCAGGACAAGGTCTGGGTCACCGCCCCTGACGCCGAGCGCTGGGAGGTCTACACCGTCCTTGCCGATGCCGAGACCTTCAACGGCGAACCTGCCCCGGCGACCACCGCCGAGAACTCCGACGCTACGCCGGCTGCGTGCTGCACTCCGGCGTCGGCGAACTGCTGCTGACATGCTCCTGATTGATGGCCGTCACCGACCTTGGTGGCGGCCATCGCTGTGCTCTGGGTCGGGTTCCACGCGCGTCGTCTTGTGCACTGGATCGATATCTGTCAATATCGACGTGTGTCGAATTCGATTCCGTTGACCGATGTGACCGTGCGGTGCTCGCCGCTGGTCCGTGAGCCCCTGTCGGAGGGGCAGTCCGTCGACCTCGCGGCGGTGTTCAAGGCCCTGGCCGACCCGATTCGGCTGCGCCTGTTCAGCCTGATCGCCAGCCACGAGGGCGGCGAGGCCTGCGTCTGCGACATCTCGCCGGCGGTGGACGTCTCGCAGCCGACGATCTCGCACCACCTCAAGGTCCTCAAGACCGTCGGCCTGCTCGAGTCCGAGCGCCGCGCCTCGTGGGTGTACTACCGCGTCATCCCCGAAGTCCTGTCCTCGCTCGCCGGGATCCTGCAGTCCGGCGACCCCGCCACCACCGCGAGCTCGTTGGAGGTTCTCTCGTGACCAGCCCCACCCCGACGACCGAGCATCAGCCGGTCGTCGGCAAGCTCTCCACCCTCGACCGATTCCTACCGGTGTGGATCGGCGTCGCCATGGCCCTTGGCCTGCTGCTCGGCCGCATGATCCCGGGCCTGAACACCGCGCTGGAGAAGATCCAGGTCGACGGCGTCTCCCTGCCGATCGCACTCGGCCTGCTGATCATGATGTACCCGGTGCTGGCGAAGGTCCGCTACGACCGCCTCGACACCGTCACCGGCGACCGCAAGCTGCTACTCGGATCGCTCCTGCTGAACTGGGTCCTCGGCCCCGCGCTGATGTTCGCCCTCGCGTGGATCTTCCTGCCCGACCTGCCCGAATACCGCACCGGGCTGATCATCGTCGGCCTGGCCCGGTGTATCGCGATGGTGATCATCTGGAACGACCTCGCCTGCGGCGACCGGGAGGCCGCCGCGGTACTCGTCGCGCTGAACTCGGTGTTCCAGGTGATCATGTTCGCGGTCCTCGGCTGGTTCTACCTCTCGATCCTGCCCGGCTGGCTCGGCCTGGAACAGACCACCATTAGCACCTCGCCGTGGCAGATCGCCAAGTCCGTGCTGATCTTCCTGGGCATCCCGCTGCTCGCCGGCTTCCTCTCCCGCCGGATCGGGGAGAAGACCAAGGGTCGCGACTGGTACGAGGCGAAGTTCCTCCCGCGCATCGGCCCGTGGGCCCTGTACGGGCTGTTGTTCACGATCGTCATCCTCTTCGCTCTGCAGGGGGAGCAGATCACCTCCCGCCCGTGGGACGTCGCCCGCATCGCGCTACCGCTGCTGGTGTACTTCGCCGTGATGTGGGGCGGCGGGTATCTACTTGGCGCCGTCATGGGCCTGGGCTACGAGCGCACCACGACCCTCGCGTTCACCGCCGCGGGCAACAACTTCGAGCTCGCCATCGCCGTCGCGATCGCTACTTACGGCGCCACCTCCGGGCAGGCATTGGCCGGTGTCGTCGGGCCGCTCATCGAGGTCCCCGTCCTGGTCGGCCTGGTCTATGTCTCGTTGGCCCTGCGCAAGCGATTCCCCCTCACCCCGTCCGCCACCGCCGCGACCGCGGATCCGTCCAGGAGCGTGAACTGATGCCCGACAACGAAACCCGCACGTCGAGCGTGTTGTTCGTGTGTGTGAAGAACGGCGGCAAGTCGCAGATGGCCGCCGGCCTGATGCGCAAGACCGCGGGCGAGGCCGTCGAGGTGCACTCGGCCGGGACCAAGCCCGGCTCCGCGGTCAACGGCCTGTCCGCGCAGTCCCTGGCCGAGGTGGGTGTCGACATCACCGGCGAGACCCCCAAGTCCATCGACCCGGCGCTGCTGGCCCGGGTGGATCTGGTGGTCACTCTTGGCCGCGAAGCCGTCGTCGACGCCCCGGACGGTGTCGCGTTGGTCAACTGGGACACCGACGAGCCGTCGGAGCGGGGCATCGACGGGATCGAACGGATGCGCCTCGTGCGCGATGACATCGCTGCCCGCGTCACCGCGCTGGCAGCTGAACTCACCACCCGGTAGCACCCCAGCAGGCCGGGAAGCTCGAGAAGCGGGAGAAGTCGGATGAACGCCAACGCCACGACCGAGTCGGCCGGAACACCGGACCTGTTGATGCCCCAGGCCCTGCTGTCGCGGACCGCGGAGCGGCTCGCCGCCCAGTACCGTGGGATCGTCTCCGAGCAGACCGTCGAACGGGTCGTCTTCGAGTCCTACACCGCGCTGCGGCGCACCGCCCGCATCCACACCCACCTGGTGACTCTCGCCGGCCGGTTCGCCGCCGAGCGGCTCGCCGCCCTGGCGCAGTCGACGGGTGCGAGCACCAAGACCGTGCCCGAGGTGCTGTTCATCTGTGTCCACAACGCGGGCCGCTCGCAGATGGCCGCCGCGCTCCTGACGCACCACGCGGCCGGGGCGGTGCACGTGCGCTCCGCCGGGTCGCTTCCTGCCGCGGTGATCAACCCGATCGTCGAGCAGGCCATGACCGAGGTCGGGCTCGACCTGGCCGCCGAGTTCCCCAAGCCGCTCACCGACGACGTGGTCGCGGCCGCGGACGTGGTGATCTCCATGGGCTGCGGCGACGCCTGCCCGGTCTACCCGGGCAAGCGGTACCTGGACTGGCAGGTCGCCGACCCCGACAACCACCCCATCGAGACCGTCCGCCTGATCCGCGACGACCTCGACCGCCGCGTCAAAGCCCTCCTCACCGAGCTCCATCCAGCCACCACCTGACCCACCCTCCTGGATCGACCTGCTCGACGGCCCGCTCACCGCCGTCAGCGCCGCCGTGCCTGCTCCACCTCATTTGCCTGTTCTTGGAAGGGAACCGACACCCCATGTCTGCACGCAAGATCATCGCCATCGGCGGATCGGACGCCGGGATCTCCGCCGCCCTGCGGGCCCGCGAACTCGACCCCACCAGCGAGGTCACCGTGGTCGTCGCCGACGCCTACCCGAACTTCTCCATCTGCGGCATCCCGTACTACGTCTCCGGCGAGGTCACCCACTGGAGCAACCTCGCCCACCGCACCGCCGCCGACCTCGCCGCCACCGGCATGACCGTGCACACCGACACCAGAGCTACCGCCATCGACCCGGCCGGACACCGCCTGACCGTCACCGGCCCCGACGGCGCCGCCCGGGACCTCGACTACGACGCCCTCGTCATCGGCACCGGCGCCGTCTCCGTGCGGCCCCCGATCACCGGCCTCGACCACCTCGGCCCCGCCGACGGCGTGCACCTGCTGCACTCGATGGGCGACACCTTCGCCGTGATGAACACCCTCACCACCAAGGACCCGAAGACCGCGATCATCATCGGCGCCGGCTACATCGGCCTCGAAATGGCCGAAGGTCTCACCGCCCGCGGCATCACCGTCACCCAGATCGAAGCCCTCCCCGAGGTGCTCCCCACCGTCGAACCCGAACTCGGCGCCCTCGTCCACGACGAACTGGTCCGCAACCGGGTCGACGTCCGCACCCACACTCTCGTCACCGCCGTCGACCGCACCGACACCGGCGCCCTGACCGTCACCACCAGCAGCGACGGCCAGACCGACCACCTCACCGCCGATCTCGTGCTCGTCGTCGTGGGCGTGCGCCCCGACACCGACCTCGCCGCCGCAGCCGGGGCGCAGCTCGGCATCAAGAACACGATCGCCGTCGATGAGCAGATGCGCACCAACCTGGCCGACGTCTTCGCCGCCGGCGACGCCGTGCACACCCACCATCGACAGCTCGGCATCACCTGGCTCCCCCTCGGCACCACCGCGCACAAGCAGGGCCGCGTCGCCGGCGAGAACGCCCTCGGCGGTACCGCCCGCTACACCGGCTCCCTGGGCACCCAAGTCGTGAAGATCTTCGACCTCGTCGCCGCCCGCACCGGCCTCAAAGAGACCGAAGCCCTCGCCGCCGACCGCGGCTGGGTGCCCGTGTCGACGACCTCCACACCGGACGATCACAAGGCCTACTACCCGGGCGCCACCCCGATCAGCATCCGGATCACCGGCGACCAGAACACCGGCGCACTCCTCGGTGCCCAGCTCATCGGGCACCGCACCGCTGAGATCTCCAAGCGCGTCGACACCTACGCCACCGCCCTGCACCACAGCATGACCGTCGACGCCCTCTCCGAGCTCGACCTGTCCTACACCCCGCCCCTCGGGTCCCCGTGGGACGCCGTGCAGGTCGCCGCCCAGAACTGGGTCCGCGAGCACCAGCTGCACCACCAGCGCAGCGCCCTTAGCCTGAACAGGTGACCACCAGCGACGACGACACCCCCGGGTCCGCCGCCCCGGCGGCGGCCCCAGCGATCGTCGCGATGCGGCCCGAGCACGGGCCACAGATCCTCGCGATCTACCAAGCCTGCATGGACACCGGCAACGCCACCTTCGAGACCACCGCACCCAGCTGGACGGACTTCGACCAACGACACCTACCCCAGCACCGCTTCGTCGCCCTCACCCCGTGCGGGCAGGTCATCGGATGGGTCGCCGCGGCGCCCGTCTCGGGGCGCTGCGTCTACGCCGGCGTCATCGAGCACAGCGTCTACGTCGACCCCGGACACGCCGGGCAGGGCATCGGAGCCGCGCTGCTGCAGGCCCTCATCCGGTCTGCTGAAGCTGCCGGGGTGTGGACCATCCAGACCGGGATCTTCCCCGAGAACCACGCCAGCCTCGCCCTGCACCGGAACGCCGGCTTCCGCACCGTCGGCACCCGCGAACGCATCGGCCAACGCGACGGCCGCTGGCGCGACGTGGTCCTCATCGAACGCCGCAACTGACTACCGCCCGCGCCCATCCGGACTCAGCCGGCGTCACCGACTTCGGAACCGTCGCCCGGTTCGCCATCGGCCACCTCGGGGGCGCGGGTGATCGACACGATCACCGAAGAGCGGCGGAACTGCTCGGTATCGAAGGGGCTCGCGGGATCGTCGAACCAGACCAGCGACTGATCGCCCACCCGCGGCCACCGGGTCACCCGGGTGATCCGGTGCGCGATGCCGTCGTAGTCGAACGCCCCCGAGGCGCTGGCGGGGCCGGGACGGCGCGTGTAGGTCAACGCGTCCAGATCCCACAGGTGCGTAGATCCCTGGGACGCCACCACCCACCGGCCACGCATACCGTCCGCGAGCTCATCCACCGTCTCCGACGGCGGATCGTTGACGTCAGGGGCCTGCTGGACATCCGGCTCATCCGTCATGGGGACTCCTCGTCTCGGGGTCGGGCTCGCTGTCCCGAACGCTAGGTGGTGTGTTCATCTGGGTGCCGCCTGGGGGCCTGTGTTTCGGGCCCCGGGGTTCGCGCTGCTGCCAGGGGCAGACCTACACAGCGGGCTCGAGGACGCGAGGATAGATCAGTTCGATCCGCGGGACGTGGATTTCGACGCCGCCGAGGACCCGCACCCGGGGCCACTCGCCGTCGACCATCGTGAGGCCGGCCTGGGCGGGGGTGAGGCCGTCCTCGGTGGGGATCAGGCACGTCTCACCGGGACCGGCCTTGCACCCGGGGCAGCTGGTCTTGGTCTCGATGGCGATTCGGGACTTTTCGAGCTCGAGCTTCTCGTCGTCGGTGGCGTGGCGCCAGCAGCCGAAGCCTTCTTGGTGGCCGACTCCGGCCTGGTACAGCGGCCGCATCTGGCACGGTTTACCGTTCGTCTTCGGCCGCAGGCACTTCTGCTTGAGGCTGCGGTCGAGGTCGTCCTTCTTGGCCTTGATCCGCTCGGCGTTGAGAGCCATCTGCGTCAGGTAGTCGGCGGTGTTGTCGCCGGCCGCCTCGTACAGGGCGAACACCTGCCGCGGGGACTGGGGGCCTGTCCAGCGTCGGCTATCCGCCCCGTACACGGCGACCGGCAGCTTGCGTGCGACGATGCCGATCGCGACCTCGATGTAGCGCGCCAGATCGGTGTGCATGTTGCCCACCCGCTCCGGATAGATCGCGATGCCGTACTCGGCCTCGATCCGTGCGGCCTCGCGGTTGAATCCGTCGACGGCGATCTCCACCTGCCGCAGCGCCGTGATCAGCGGCGTGTGATCGAGCGGGGAAGACGTGGGCTTCGGGCGGGGGGTGCGGTTGCGATCTGATCTCCGGGACATTGGTACGAGCGTGCCAGTAACTACGTAGGAGGTTGCTCGACGGTGGCGCACTGCTTCGCAGGAGCGGTGTGCGAAATGCGCGCGCGAAATACCAGGCGCATCCCCTCGAACCCAAACGAACAGACCGGAGTCTACGCATGTCTAGCGCAGGCGCCAGAGCCGAGCACGACGGCCTGCACAACCTCGGCGTCCCCCGGATTCCCAAGGGACGCCGTGCAGGTCACCGCCCGGAGCGAAATCCGCGAGCAGAGGCCGTACACCGCGGACCGTGCGGGTCGTGCCTCGGTAACGCGCTCCGAGGCACGACCCGTGTCCGCTGTGGGGTTACGCCGCTTGCTGAACCACCGGCTCCGAGCGCGCTTCTTGGGGCGCAGGCGGGAGCGCGGTGACGCGGCCGGCGCGGACGCCGTTGGCGATGACGACGATCTCGGCGAGTTCGTGGACGGCGACGACGGCGGCGAGGCCGAGGACGCCGAACAGTGCGAGGGGGATGAGGATCGCGATCAGAGCGAGGGACAGGGCCACGTTCTGCAGCATGATCGTTCGGGCTCGGCGGGCGTGATCGAGGGCCTGCGGCAGCGTCCGCAGGTCCTCGCCCATGAGCGCGACGTCGGCGGTTTCGATCGCGACGTCCGAGCCCATGGCGCCCATGGCGATACCGAGGTCCGCGGTGGCGAGGGCGGGGGCGTCGTTGACGCCGTCGCCGACCATCGCGGTGAACCGGTCCTTGCGGAGCTCGCCGATGATGCGGGCCTTGTCCTCGGGCCGCAGGTCGGCGTGCACGTCGTCGATACCGGCGATCTGCGCCAGGGCGGTGGCGGTGGCGGAGTTGTCGCCGGTGAGCATCGCGACGGTGGCGCCGCCGCTGTGCAAGTGGTCGATGACCTCGGCCGCTTCGGGACGCAGCTCGTCGCGGACCGCGACCGCCCCGATGACCTGTCCGTCGTCTTCGACGAGGACCGCGGTGGCGCCGCTGGCTTGCATGGCCGCGACCCGCGCTGCGAGTGGGCCCGGGTCGATCCAGCCGGGCCGGCCGAGCCGGGCGGGGCGCCCGTCGACGAGACCGGTCAGCCCGGCCCCGGGCACGGCCTGCACCTCTGCCGCCGCGACGGTGTGGTCACCGTTGGCGGTGAGGATCGCCCGCGCCAGGGGGTGTTCGCTGTGTGCTTCGAGCGCCGCGGCGATGGCGAGCACCCGGTTCTGTTCCGGCGACCGGACACCCGAGCCGAGGGCATTCGACTCGACGCCGGTTCCGGTGGTGGTGGTGGCGATGTCGACGACGGCGGGGCGGTTCGCGGTCAGGGTGCCGGTCTTGTCGAGGGCGACGGTGCGGACGCGGCCGAGGGCTTCGAGGGCGGCGCCGCCCTTGACCAGGACGCCGATCTTGCTGGCGGCGCCGATCGCGGCGACGACGGTGACGGGGACGGAGATCGCCAGCGCGCACGGGGAGGCGGCGACGAGCACGACCAGGGCCCGCTCGATCCACGTTGCGGGGTCGCCGAGCAGGGACCCGAGGATCGCGATCGCGGCGGCGAAGATCATGATCGCCGGCACCAGGGGCTTGGCGATGGTGTCGGCCAGGCGCTGCGCGTCGCCCTTGCGGGACTGCTCGGCTTCGACGATCTGCACGATCTTGGCCAGCGAGTTGTTCTCCGCGGTGGTGGTGACCTCCACGGTGAGGGCGCCGGTGCCGTTGATCGACCCGGCGAACACTTCGTCGCCGGGTCCGGCTTCGACGGGCACGGATTCGCCGGTGATCGCCGAAACGTCCAGGGCGGTCCGGCCGTCGGTGATCCGGCCGTCGGTGGCGATCCGCTCACCGGGCTTGACCAGCATCCGGTCCCCGACCGCCAGCTCGGCTGGGGAGACGGTGGTCGGGGCGCCATCGCGCAGGACGGTCGCGGTGTCGGGGACGAGGTTGAGCAGCGCCCGCAGGCCGCGGCGGGTCCGCGAGACCGCGTACTCCTCGAGGCCCTCGCTGATGGAGAACAGCACGGCGAGCATCGCGGCTTCGCCGACCTCGCCGAGGATCACCGCGCCGACGGCGGCGATCGTCATCAGCGTCCCGACGCCGATCTTGCCCTTGGCCAGGCGCCGCAGCGTGGACGGGACGAAGGTCCACCCGCCGATCAGCAGCGCGATCCACTCCAGCACCAGCGACACGCGCTGCGGTCCGCCGCTCCACCCGACGATGTACGCGGCGAGCAGGAACACCGCCGCTGCCGCGGCGGCCTGCAGCTCCCGCACCTGCCACCAATGCTCAGGGGCCTGCTCGTCCTCGCCGGCGGGCTCGTCGTGCCCGCACCCGCACGCGTCGCTCATCCCCGCACCACCTTCGCCGCCGAAGCTTCCTCGGGCGTGACAGCGTCCGGGCCGCAGCAGGAGGCGCTGTCGGTGCCGTAGTTCGGGCACAGCGCCACCGCGTTGCCGGTCGCCGCGAGCAGCGTCTCCGCCGCCGCGAGCAGGTCCATCAGCTCCGGGCGGGCGAGGCTGTAGAAGACCTGCCGGCCCTCCGGGCGGCCCTGCACCAGCCCGCAGTCCCGCAGGCACGCCACGTGCGCCGACACCGTCGACTGCGCCAGACCCAGCTCGGCCATCAGATCCGCCACCCGCGCCTCACCACCGTGGGCCAGCCGGGTCGCGATCGCCAACCGGGTCCCGTCGGAGAGGCTGTGGAACAACGCGACCGCGGGATCGAGCTGTGCGCCGGTCGCCACCGAACACTCATTCATCGTCATACGGCGATGATAGCGGCATTCTGTGGTGTAATCGAGTTCCCGCGAGGAACAGGCTGCCGACCGGTGGCCTGAGCGGGTGTTGGGAGCTGCTGGGTATGCCGTCAATGTCGACGATCGAGTCTCTGTTCTGCCGCAGCACGCCGTGGGAGGCAGCGACGCGGCGATGGGTGCTGCCGTGGGCCTTGCAGGGCGTGCGTCCCACCGGGCGGGTGCTGGAGATCGGCGGCGGCGGGGGCGCGATGGCCGCGCAGCTGCTCGCGGCGTGCACCCCGGCGGATCGGGTGCAGCTCACCGTCACCGACTTCGACCCGGTGATGGTCGACGCCGCGCAGGATCGGTTGCAGCGCTTCGGTGACCGGGCCGTGGCGCAGGTGGCCGACGCCACCGCGTTGCCCTTCGGCGACGGGGAGTTCGACACCGTCGTCTCGTTCATCATGTTGCACCACGTCGTCGACTGGGAGCAGGCGCTGCGCGAAGCCGTCCGGGTGCTGCATCCCGGCGGAACCCTGGTCGGCTACGACCTGCTCGGCACCGCGCCGGCGCGGATCCTGCACCGGCTCGAAGGCGCTCCGCACCGGTTCATCGACCGCGGCCAGCTGCGCCCGCACCTCGCGGGCCTGCCGCTGCGGGACCTCACCGTCCGGGAGAACGCGGCACTGACCCGCTTCCGCGCGACCCGCACCGCAGGCCGATGACCACGCCAGAGCCCGACGGCGGGCCCCGTCACGGGCATCATCACGGTGCGCGGCCCGAGCTGGACGGCCTCGAACAGGTGGAGGTCGCGGTGGCGTTCGTCGACCTCGCCGGCTACAGCGTGCTCACCGAGATGTGCGGCGACCAGGAGGCCGCCGAGCTCGCGATCCGATTGGCCGAGCAGGCCCGGCGAGCCCTGCACCCGCAGGCCCGGCTGGTGAAAACCATCGGCGATGCGGTGATGCTCACCGCCGAGACCACCGATGCGATGCTGGCCACGGCCACCACCCTCGCCGAGCACGCCGCCGACGAGGACGGATTCCTCGCCCTCCGCGCCGGAATCCACCACGGCACCGCGGTGCGCCGCGACGGCGACTTGTTCGGGCACGCGGTCAACATCGCCGCCCGCATCACCGCCCTCGCCGGCGCCGGCCACGCCGTCATCACCGACCCGCTCCTGCCCGCCGCCACCCGCGCCGGTGTGCCCACCGCCGCCCTCGGCCCGCGAAGCCTGCGCAACATCAGCGCCCCGATCGACCTGCACAGCATCACCTTCACGCAGACCCGACACCCGCACGACCCGATCTGCGGGGCCCGCATCGACCCGGCGACCGCCCCCGCACACCGGCACACCGACGCCGGCCGATGGTGGTTCTGCTCAGCCGACTGCGCCGGCCGATTCGACCGAGCGACCACCACAGCCACCCCGTCACGGCGGGGTGGCCGGTGATGATCTCGACCGTGCTGCAAGCGGTGGGCCTGTTCGTGGCCACCAACATCGACGACATCATCGTGATCTCCCTGTTCTTCGCCCGCGGCGCGGGCCAGCGGCACCTGACGGCCAAGATCACCGCCGGGCAGTACCTCGGATTCGCCGGCATTCTCGCCGTCGCGGTGCTGATCGCCCTCGGGGCCGGCGCATTCCTCCCCGTCGCGGCGATTCCGTACTTCGGGCTCGTCCCCCTGGTCCTGGGGCTGCGGGCAGCGTGGTCGAGCTGGCGCGAATACCGCGACAACGACGGCGACGGCGATGACTCCGCGGCGGGGAAGGGTGCGGGGAACGCGGTCGGCGTCCTGGGCGTGGCGGGCGTGACCTTCGCCAACGGCGGCGACAACATCGGCGTGTACGTGCCCGTCTTCGTCAGCATCAGCCGCACCGCGATCGCCGCCTACTGCGTGGTCTTCCTGATCCTGGTTGGGGCACTGGTCTACATCGCCCGGTTCGTTGCCACCCGCCGCCGCATCGCCGAGATCCTCGAACGATGGGAAAGCGTGCTCTTCCCCCTGGTGCTGATCATCCTCGGTGTCGTCATCCTGGTCTCGGGCGGCGCCTTCGGCCTGTAAGCAGGTTGGTGGTGCCGGGCGCTCCCATACCGCGGTGTCCGCGTGCTGGCAGGCTGGTCTGCATGGACGAGGTGAGTGAGGACGACCTGGCGGGTATCCGCGCACGGTTCCTTCCCGGGTGGTACGGGTCCCTGGATGTCGGGCCAGGCTGGTACCGGCTGATCGTCGATCTCGACCGGGAGCTTGCGGCGATCGACCCCGGCTACCAGCTGGCGCAGGTCAAGGAGAAGTTCGGTGGGCTGCGGTACTACGTGGAGTTCGAAGCGGACCGGCCCCGGCCGGGCTTCGACGAGCTGATCCGGGCGGCGGAACGACGCTCGGAGCTGACCTGCGAGCAATGCGGCCGTGCCGGCGGCCTCACACGCCGCGGGACCTGGGTCCGGACCCTGTGTGCCGCCGACGCCGCGGCGAGCGGATTCGTCCCCGACGAGTCCGCACCCAACTAGAAGATCGGTGCGGGTCCGGTGCACGGCGGTCAGTCGTCGGTGTCGCGCAGGAGGTGTTCGGCGATCCGGTTCCACGGCACCGTCGCGTCGTGATCATCGAATGTGAGCGTGATGCCGACCTCGCGCACGCCAGCGGCGGTGAGATGACGCTGGAGTGCGGTGAGCACCTCGGCGGTCGTGCCGGCACCGACTTCTGCGGCCGTCGTGGCCACCGCTTCGTCGAGTAGGTGGGCGGCCGTGCGGTACCGCTGATCGATCAGGTCCATCTCGGCGGTGATGGCGCCCACCCGGGCCCGCCGTTGCGGGTCGGCGAGAATCCGCGCCAGCCGTTCATCGCCGGAGATGAACCGCACCTCGTCGCCGCTTCCCGTCATGGTCGTCAGTATCCACTCTGGATCGACCCCAGGGCGCGGGGATATTCGGGTGGACAAGTGCACCGGACCGCGCGGATCATCACCGTGCGTGGACGAGACGAGCGCCGGCGACGATGAGGGAGCGATCCTCGACGGGATCGTCGGGCCCTTCTACGACGCCGATGGTGTCACCGGGTACCTCGGTCTGGATGGCGATGACCTGGCGCGGATGGTCGCCGCGGAGCAGGTGATCTGGGTTCCGCTGGCCGGCGGCACACCGGTGTTCCCTGTGTGGCAGTTCCCCGACGGTCGCTGGGTGGACGAGCGGCTGCTGACCATCTGGCAGGCCCTTCGGCGCGCCGCCGAGCCGTGGACGGCGGCCTGCTGGATGTGCGCGCCGTCAGCGGACCTCGACGACCAGAGCGCGATCACGTACCTCACCAGTGGCCCGCGTGATCCCCGCCGCCTGGAGGTCGTCCTGGCACGGGCATCCGAAGACTGCGCCCGCTGGATGCAGTAGAGCGCGGCACCGGGCTAGCTGCTACCAGGTTTCGGCGGACTCTTCCTCGAGGACCTTGGCCGTGAGACCGCGGGCGTGTGCTGCGCGCCATGCGGCGGCGAGGTTGTCGGCGCGGCTTTGCCAGGTCATCTCGCCGAGGTACTCGGCGTGCTTCTTCGTCGCATCGGTCCACCGCAACTCCGCGTAGAGGCGCCGGTACTGGCACCGCAGGACCACCCGCCCCAGCGCGTTCGGCGCGGTGCGGATGACGCGGTTGTGGCGGCCGCCTGCGGCGTCGTCCTGCTCTTTGGCCTGCACCGCCTTGTTCCACCCGTGTGGGACCTTCCAGTGGTGGTCTTTGACCGCGTCCTCGCCGTTCCAGCCCCACCGCGACATCCTTGACGCCCCGCGGTGTTAGACGACGGTCAGATGCCGGCTGCCGGCGGTGGCACCTTCGGGTGCACCGAACAGGCTGGTGCGCCGGTCGGTGCTCAGCAGTGTCAGGGCGTCGAGCTCGGTGGTGCTGTATCCGTCGGTGGCGAGCTGAGCGAGGACATCCCGCGCGAGCTCCGGGGTCTCGGCAGGGACACCGGGCCGGGCGCCGTACATCCGGCCGGTCTCGTTGAGCAGACGGAACATCGCCCGGTACTGCCGGTCGGAGAGCGCGCCACGCTCACGTGCTCGGACGACGAGCGAGGACTCGCTCACCCCCCAGTCCAGGCGCAACTCGTCGAGCTCGTGGATGGTCCGGGTCGAGACCCGGTCCAGCGCCGGGCCGATGTCGTCGACCGGCGCGAGGAACTCGGCGGCGAAGACATCCGCCCGACGTTCGGTTTCGGCCGGGCTGACCAGGGTCATCGCATCCATCACCAGGTGCCCGAGCTCGTGCGCGAGGGTCATGCGCATCCGGTCCGGCGGCAGGGCAGCGTTGACGTACACCAGGTGCGGGTGATGCGCGGTGGCACGCAGGGTGACCGCGTCGATCTCGCGGTCGTTGAAGTCCTCGACGACGACGAAGACTCCGGCCGCTTCCAGCAGCTCGACCATCGACCGGATGGGCCCGGCGATCCGCCAGAGCCGGCGCAGGACCTGCGCGACGGTGATCTCACCGAGCTCGGCGGCGTAGTCCCCGGGGTCGAGATCGGGCAGCGCCAGCGCCGGGTCCAGGTCGGTGTGGGCCACGACCCGGCCGAGGCGCATCGCAACCAGGTTGGCGCGCGCCCAGACGCGGTCGCGCTTCCACTCCGCGGTGGTGGCGTTGGCGCGGAAGTGCGTGCCCTGCGCAGGGGAACGCTCGAACGCAACGCACAGAGCGTCCACTGGGCACTGCAACGCCCGTGCGTAGTCGTCGAGCGCTTTACCGGCCAGCGGCAGCGCACCGGCCTCGACCCGGGTGACGTGCGATCCGGAGACCCCGGCCTCCTCCGCGAGCCGCTTCTTCGACCAGCCGTGCGCCAGTCGCGTCAGCGCAACCATCACCGGGTTCGCCTCGGCCTGCGAGATGAGTGCCGTCACCCAGATCGCCTCCATATCCCTCGATCGATCCCTGCGTTCCACGCTATCGCGGCACCACCGCAAATCCGCGCAGAAACACCGTGTGAACTGCGATTTTCCTACCGGCCCGGTTATCTGCACCCGAAACGCAAGTGACTGATGTGACGCCCGTCTCGGTCGCGAGATCGAGGCGAACCGGTGCGGCTAATTCTGCAGGTCACGGCGTGTTGCCTACCTGAGAACTATACCACGTTAGGCAAAATTCCACGCAAGTAATTACATCGAGAGGAGACAGATCGTGACGACACTCATGGACGACCTCAACCCGCTGCCGGGAACGGTGTCCCGGAAGGAGGCGCAGCGGATCCTGCGTCCGGTGACGATCGGTATCGGCGCGCTGCTGCTGGCCGCGGTCGATCACTGGAACACGCTCATGGCGGAGCAGCCTGCGCATCTGCAGACGATGCTGCAGCCGCTGCTGCGGGGCAGCCATGTCGCGGCGTTCGTCTCCGCCGGCACCAACGTCTGGTTGAGCGCCCAGGGGATGCATCCGCCTGGGCACCTGGTCAAACGGCCCTACCAGTGGTCGGAGGTGAGCAGCCACGGCCGCACCTACCTGGCGATCCATCACAAGGAGATGGACGGCACCAACACCCGGCGCAAGGCGTTCATCAAGCAGGACTCCCAGACCCTGCAGCTGGTGGGCGATCCCACGCACTGCGAACTGACCTGGGACTACGACGCGGCCACCGATTCGCACGTGCGGCGGATCTGGGTCAGCGCCCCAGGGGTGCAGTGGGAACGGTTCGAGGTGCCGATGGATCGGGTGCAGGAGAGGTACGCCGCCTGGCGCAAGCGGGATGTGCGGTGGCTGCCCGGGCGGCTAACCGCCGACGACCTCGTCGGCACCGAGGATCTCGTACGCGTTGAGCAGGATCGGCGCCGCACCGACATCAAGACCCGCCGGCCGCGCCGCGACGACGTTATCGAGGACCAGCGATGAGGGCCGCCCCGGTCACTGTTCACGGGGTCCGGTCGTGGACGGTCGTCGACGACCAGGGCCTGCCGGTGCCCGAGATCGAGCAGTTCCTGCACTGGCAGCGGGCGATCGGGCGTTCCCGGAACACCGTCCGCTCGTACGCACGGCACCTGAGCCAGTTCTACCGCTGGCTCGCTGCCCGGGGAATCTCCTGGGATGAGCTGGATTTCCAGCAGCTGTGCGACTTCGTCGCGGTCCTCACCGCAGGACTGCCGCCGCTGCCGTCACGGTGCGGGGGCCGCGCACCCGGCACCGTGAAAGCGGTCAGCGCCGCGGTACGTGAGTTCTACGAGTTCCACCGCGTCGAGGGTCGCGGACCGCAGGACCTGGTGCTGACCCGCAATCCGTCGAAGTTGCCGCGGCGCGCGCACAGCTTCCTCGCCCACCTCGAGCAGCGTCGTCCACGCGAGGTCTCCCGCCTGGCCCGCCCCGACCGGCAGCCGGCCGAGACCGTGCAGGTGATCGACTTCGAGACTGACTTCGCCAAGCTGCTCGCCGCGGCGTCGACCACCCGTGACCGGCTGCTGCTGTCGGCGCAGTACGACCTGGGCCTGCGGGTCGGCCAAGCGCTCGGCCTGCGCCACGGCGACCTGAACCCGATGCGCCGGCAGGTGATGATCTGCCGGCGCGACGACAACGCCAACGGCGCCCTGTCGAAGCAGAAGACCCAGTTCATCGTCGACGCGCCGCGGCGGTTCTTCGACCTGTACGCGGCGTACCTGCTCGATGAGATCGCCCACGTCGACAGCGATTACGTGTTCGTCAACCTCTCCCGCCCACCCGTCGGTGGTCCGATGACCTACTCCAACGCCTACCAGCTCATCGAACGGATCGGCGCCGCCGCCGGGATCGACGACCTCAACCCGCACATGCTCCGCCACACCCACGCCACCGCCCTGGCCAAAGCCGGATGGACCGCCGCCGAAATCGCCGCCCGCCTCGGCCAATCCCACTCAACCAGCGCCGACGTGTACATCCACCTCGCCAGCGACGACCTCGCCGAAAAGCTCCGCCACACCGAGCATCTGGTCTGGCGAGAACCGCAGCAGCACCGAGTGAACGGAGACGGCGATGGCGCACGGTAACGGCGAGCGAGCCCGGTCCGGGCCCCGCGACGTCCCTGCTCTGCAGGTGCCGGACGGGCCCTGGTGCGCAGCGACGTGGCCGGTCGTCGATGTCGCCGGCGACCGCCGCCGTGCCGCTACCGACCCCTGCGCCGTCATCGACTGCGACGGCGAACGGTACTGGCTCGGCGGCCCCGGCGGACGCGCAGCCGCCACCTCGGGGCTGTGCTACGCCCACTACTTCCAGTGGTTCCGCGCCGGACAGCCCGGCGACTTCGACGCCTGGGCCACCATCAGTGCCTTGCCCGTCGGTGTGCCGCGCGGCCGGCCTGCCACCACCCAGGCGGTCGACTTCCGCCGTATCCCAGCGGCGGCCGCCGACGAAATCCGGTTCGTCGCCGCCACCAAGATCGGCCGCGGCGACTGGACCCCCAACGCCGGACTGCGCCGCGTCCTGATCGTCCTCATCGAGGTCGCCGACGGGCGCATCACCAGCTCCCTGACCGAACGCCCCGTCGACGACTGGCTGCTGCTGTGCCGGCAATACTGGCCCTACACCAACTTCGACTCCCTGTGCGCCCCCTACATCCGCAGATTCTTCCGGCTCCTGCACGGGGCCACCGACCCCGACCCATGGGCGGCGGATCACTGGCACTGGCGCGACGGATTCGAGTTCGTCCTCGATACCACCCAAGCCGGGGCGACACGAACCGCTGTCGACTGGGCCACCGTCCCGGTGCCCTGGCTCAAAGACGCCGTCAAACGCCTCGCCCGCCAACAGCTCTCCACCTCCAGCATGTCCTGGGGAACGCTCACCCAGTGGCTGCGCGCCACCCGCCAACTCGCCCAGTTCCTCACCCTCGACGGCACCGTCCCCGAACCGCCGGCGGTCACCCGCACGATGTTCCTCGACTACCTCGAATGGACACGCCGTCCCGACACCACCGCGAACTCTCAGCTCGCGAACACCGCGGCCTACCTGCTGGAAACACTCCGCGACTGCGGACTCGTCGACGACCTCGGATCGGCGGTCTTCCTGCGCCGCGGCGAGAACGTCCACCGCAAGACCCGCCGGCCCAGGCCCTTCCCACCCGACGTCATCGAACGCATCGACACCCGGATCGTCGACAACCCGGACACCGATCCCACCCTCCGAGCGATGATCGCCACCACACGGTGGGCCGGGTGCCGCATCTCCGAACTCGTCGCCCTCCCGATCGACTGCCTCCAACACAGCGACCAGGGGTACTGGATCGAATACTGGATGACCAAAACCAGTGCCTGGCGACGGTTTCCCGTCCCCGATGGCCTCGCTACGATCATCCGCGACCAGCAGGCCCGCGTCCGCGACACCTACGGACCCGACGCCGAACACCTCTTCCCCGGCGCCCGGTCCAGCGCCGTCGCCGGCCGCACCCAGCCCTGGTCGACCAGCGGCCTGCGCCACCGCCTCGCCGCACTGTTCCGCGGGCACGACATCACCACCTCGATCACCACCGGCGAGAAGATCTCCGGCGGCGACGTCCACCGCTTCCGCCACACCATCGGGATGAACCTGCTCAACAACGGATGGACCCAACCGGAAGTCCGCGACTTCCTCGGTCACCACAGCGACACCATGACCGCGACCTACGCTCGGATCACTGACGACACCCTCGCCCGGAAAGCCCGACAATTCTGGGACGCCAACCCCGACAACGGCGCTGACGCCACCGTCGAGCGACTGCGAGCCCGCTTCACCACCGCACTTCCGAACGGGTTCTGCACGCTCCCCGCGACGCAACGCTGCGAATTCCGCCCGAACCCCTGCATCGACTGCTCCTTCCACGACTCCGGCGGCCGCACCTTCCTCGGCGCGCACATCACCCACCGCGACCAGCTCAAACAGCTCGCCGCCCAAGCACAGGAAAACGGCGACAGCCAGGCAGCGGAACTGAACAAGAGCATGCTCGACAAGGTCACCAAGCTCATCGACGAAATCGGCTCTGACGCGCAGGCACCCAGGTGAGCGAAGGCGACCGCGATCACCGCACCGCCCGCCTCACCGCGGCCGCCGCCGCCCGCACAACCAGCGCGACCGCCCGCGCACGCCGAGCCATCACCCGGCTGCACAACACCGGACAACCCGTCACCTTCGTCGCCGTCGCCCGCGCCGCTGACGTTTCAACCAGCTTCCTCTACAAGCAACCTCTGCTTCGACAGGAAATCGACGCGAAACGCGGCACTGCCACCGCCGGAACCGAACGCTCGACCGCGGCAAGCGTGGAATCCCTCCGCACCAAGCTCACGACCGCGATCGACCGCAACCGCCAGTTGACCGAACAACTCGAGCAACTACGCACCGAGAACGAGGCGCTCCGCAGCCGACTCCTCGAGCTGGGAACGCGGCCACCGGCCGCGCAAGAAATCCGTCGAGGAGAACCTGCAGATAAACCGACCGCCACAGGGCCACAACAGCCACGATGACCCCCGTCAGCCACGTCGTGGACAGTCAGGAGACTCCTAGAGATATCGAATCTCCTAGGCTCCACAAGAAGACGTACCGATCAGAGCCGGTATCCGAGCATGCGGATACCGGCTCTGATCGTTCGTGTGCACAGCCGCCGTCGGTCAGATCGCTGCGACGCGCTGCACGAGGTGCCGCAGCAGGTGCGTGCCGGCGGTGCGGTAGTCATCGGGTAGGACCACGATCCGGGCGTCGTTCGCTTCGAGTACGGCGCGCGCGGCCGCGAGTTCGGGGGTGCCGGCGGCGGAGGGTTCGACGAACGCGACGGCGAATCGCACCTCGTTCCAGGTATCGGTGAGGCCGGCCCGGTACGGCACGACGTCGTCGACGGCGCGGAGTGCGGCGACCATGCGGGCGCGGTCGGCGTAGGGCAGCATCGGTTTACGGTGCTCCTGTCGCTCGTAAAGAGCGTCCGTGGCGACGCCGACGACGAGGCGGGTGCACTGTGCTGCCGCGGCCTCGAGCAGATCGAGGTGCCCGGGGGTGAGGACGTCGAAGGCACCGGCGATGTAGCCGACGCGGTCGTCGTGATCGTGCGGCCCGGTCGAAGGATGGGCGGATTTCATGGGAGGACCTGCTCTCATCGTGGAGGGGCGCTCGGTGCGGGGCCGCACACCGTCGGGCTAGGTCGCCGGCTCGAGGAATCGGAGGACGGTGCCGAGCGCCGCCGCGAGTTCCGTCGCTCCGGGCCGGGGCGTCTGGAGGAGGTCGTCGCCGGCCGTCGGGCCGACGGTGATGTTCCACCGCTCGAAGACGTCGTGCGCGCGCTGAAGAGCGGGATCGCGATCGGTGGCCGGAAGCTGCTGGAGATGCTCATCGGGGTGTCCTTCTTCGGTGGCCCGGGCGGGCGTCGGTGGGTGAGGAAGGCACTCCCGGAGGACGGCGTGCCTGGCTGGGGTGTGTGGGCGGGCCCGACCTCGTCGGCCGTGCCCGCCCACGTGACCCGCCGGGCGCTCCGGGCGCGGGCGCGGGTCCGGCGGGCGGTTCGGGTCAGCTGGCGGGGATGATGCCGAGCTGCTGGAGGACCGTGACGCCGTCGTCGAGGCCGACCTCTTCGACGATGAGGCCGTTCTGCACCTTCAGGACGGTGGTGCCGGTGAACCGCATCGTCTTTCCTGAGGCAGCGGCCACCGAGCCGATCGGCAGATCGGTGAAGTCGATGTCACCGGTGTGGGTGCCGCCGCCCTCCCACTGGCCCACGACGTAGTCTCCCTCGGCGATGAGGTCTGCGGTGCCCCAGAAGTTCAGGTCCGGGAACGCGGCGCGGAAGCCCTCGGCGAAGGCCCGTACCTGGTCGCGGCCGCGCAGGGGCTGATGCAGCGAGTACTCGAAGCGGATATCGGGGGCGGCGAGCTCGTCGATGACGGCCGGGTTGAACGGGTTGCCCCAGAACTCGGTGAACCAGCGTCCGACGACGGCCTTGTTGTCCTCGATCGACATGATGTTCTCACTTCCTATGCATCGGGTTGGATACCGCCTCACGTGGGTATCCGCTCTGTAGACGCTGCGAATTCCGAGAACGTGAGATGTCGGTGGAGACCCGCCGGCGGCCGATCGGCCGTGCCCAGCGGGTTCGTGGCATGCGGTCATGGCAGGCCGCTGCGGGCATTGGTGATCAGGCGGCGTTGCAGTGTGGCGGTGACGAGGTCGATGATCCGGTCCGGGGGCGAGTCGTCCGTCCGCCGCTGCAGGTAGTAGCTGGCTGAGTCGGTGACGCCCAGCGGGTTGGTCGCGGTGAGCACCACCACGGCGTACTGCCAGTACCGTTCGGGCGGCTCGGGGATGCTCAGGACCTCGGCGAGCCGGTCGAAGGTCCTCCGCTGCGCCGCCGGGGGAAGCCCGTCGACGGCCGGTGCCGGGCCGAATCCGCTCGGCGGCCCGTAGGCCGCGATGGCGGCGCCCGCCCGTTCCAACAGCGAGTTCTCCGAGACCCGCAGGTCGAAGTCCTGAAGGTGCTGCAGGTAGACCTTGTAGTCCTCGACGCCGTCGAGGTTCCTCAGATTCACGAACGCCGCGGTCGCGGCACGCCACGTCGACCGGGGGTGCCGGTCCGCGCCGAGGATCGCGACCACCTCGCTGAGGACGTCTCCCCGCGCCACCCCGAACGTTTCGTCGCGCCACGATCTTTTCGATGCCATCGCTGGGCCCTTCCACGCTGATCAGAGAGAACCGGTCAGCAGGTAGACGGTGCGGGGCCCCGGAGCGTGAGATCAGATCGGGAAGGGCGGTCCTCAGTCGGTCATCCCGGTCTCGCGCAGGGTGATGTTGACCCTCCCGGCCTCCAGGCCGCACCCGGCCGGCGCGGTGCCCGGGTGTACGGCGGTGACGCCGTGGTAGGCCAGTCGGGCGGGTCCACCGAAGACCAGGAGGTCGCCCGACTCGAGGACGAGATCGGTGTACGGGCGGTTCCGGTTCTCGGTGTTGCCCAGCCGGAACGTGCAGGCATCGCCGATCGACAGCGAGACGACCGGCGCCAGGGACAGCTCGTCCTTGTCCTGGTGCATCCCCATGCGGGCTTGCGCGGCGTAGAAGTTGGCGAGCGCCGCGTCGGGCGTGTAGCCGGCGGCTTCGTCGTCGGGATAACCGACGGTGACCAGCGCACGGCGGCCGAGCCGGACCATCCACTCCGGGAACGGGAGCACCCGGGCGCCGTTGACGTCGGTCGCGGCCCGCGTGTACCGGTACGGCTGCCAGTGCCATCCCAGGCACACGGTTTCGACGGACATGCGATGCCCGCGAACGGATGCCGCACGGATCGGGACCGGCCCGTGCGCCCACCGGTGGAACTGCCGCACGATCCAAGCCTGCTGCTCGAGGTCGAGCCAGCCGCGGACGAGGTGCGCCCCCGGCGCGACCTGCGCCACGGACCGGTCGAGGGCGAACAGGGTCAGCGCGTCCGCTGCCGGCCCCGACGTTCGATCGTCCACAACTCACCTCCCCGGGTCGTGCCGCTGAGCCCGCCGAGGTCCCAGTCGTAGAGGGCGGTCAGGACGGGCGGTATCGCGGAGTCGCCGGCGACGACGATCGTGCGGTCGGGCCGCCAGTCGGTCGACCAGAGCAAGCGGCTGATCATCTGCATCCAGCCGCGGCCGGTGCCGACGGTGATCCACGCATCGGCGCGGCTGTCGGCGAGACGCTGCGCGGGGCGGAGCCACGACGCCGCGGTCTCGGTCCAGTCGATCACATCGGCGACGGTGCCGCCGCGGGCCTCCCACAGCGCTGTGACGGCGTGCGCGGTGGCGCCGGCGATCGGGCTACGGCCCGAGCCGATGCAGATCCGGCGGGCCCCGCGCCGCTCGGCCTCGTCCAGCGCGGCGGCGAGCTCCTCGGCGGTCGCCGGCCGATCGGTCGCGTCGAGGGTGGTCCGGTCGGGGATCCGGGGGCTGGCCGGGGAAGCCGGGCGGTGCAGGGATGCGGTCATCGAGAGTCCTTCGGGTGGTTCGCCTTCCAGGCGAGGTAGCGGTCGCGGCAGCACGCCGCGCAGGGGCGGTAGCCGGCGGCGATCGCGGTCCGCTCGTCGGCGAAGAAGACGCGGTGGGCCACGTACCCGCCGCGGGCGATGGCCCGCAGCGACGCGGGGCAGTCGAGGCGGCCGTAGATCCTGCTCCGACGGTGCCCGCCCCACGTACCGGGAGTGGCGCTGGGGAACGGCCGGTTCGCGCTGTCGCGCAGCGTGTACACGAGGAGCTCCGTTCTTCAGGCGGCGTCGTGGAAGACCAGGGCGAGCGTGTGCCGCTCACCCGATCGGACCGCGGACACCCCGTGCCGCACCGGCGCCGCGGACCAGCCCCGCGCGGACCGGACCGGCCGGTCGCGGGTGGTGAACACCAGCCCGTGCCCGCGGGGCAGCGTGAACGACGTCCCGCGCGACTGGGCCCGCGGCCGCTGCTCGACGAGGAGGAACTCCCCGCCGGTGTGATCGGTCTCGGGGTCGTTGAGTCCGATCACCACCTGCAGCGGGAACACCAGGTCCCCGTACAGGTCGCGGTGCAGGGCGTTCCAGTCCCCGGGGCCGTATTTGAGCAGGATCGCGGTGGACTTGGGCTGCCCGGCGTCGTGGCACATCCGCAGCCACTCGTCGAGGTCGTCGGGCCAGGGCGCCTCCCGGCCGAGCCGTGCCCACCAGCGTCGGGCGATCGGCAGCAGCCGCGGGTACAGGGTGTGCTTGAGCTCGTCGATCGGGTCCGGGTAGGGCCGGGCGAAGTACCTGTACTCGCCCTGCCCGAACCGGTAGCGCTCCATGTCGACGGTGCTGCGGAACAGCTCCTCGCTGTCGTACAGTTCGCGGATGCGCACGGTCTGCTCGTCGGTGAGCAGCCGCGGCAGCAGTGCTCCGCCCACAGCGTCGAGGTCGGATTCGATGCGGTCCCAGTCGGCGGACGCCGGCGCGGCCGGCAGTGTCGAGGCGGCCATGATCACGCCGCCTCGAGGTGCAGGAGCGCCGACTTTGCGTCCGTTCCGCCGACGTACCCGCCGAGGCTGCCGTCCGTGCGGACGACGCGGTGGCAGGGCACGATCACCGGGATGGGGTTGGTCGCGCAGGCGGTGCCGACGGCGCGGACCGCGCCCGGATTGCCGACGAGCTCGGCGACCTCGCGGTAGCTGCGGGTCTGCCCGTAGGCGATCTCCGGGAGGTGGCTCTGCACGAGCTGCCGGAAGCCGTGCGACAGCGACAGGTCCAGCTCGATGTCGAAGGCCTTGCGCCGGTGCTCGAAGTACTCGTCCAGCTCGCGTGCGACGCGATCGAGCCGGCCCGGTGCCCGCAGGATGCGCGGGCTGAGCTTCTCGGCGAGGGTCTCCAGGACGCGGTCGTGGTCCTCGCGGGCGAACGCCACGCGCACCAGGCCCTTGTCCGTCGCGGCGAGCAGCAGCTCACCGAGCGGGGAGTCGACGACCGTGTACGCGACGTCGAGCAGCCCCTGGGCCTGCGCGTGTTCGGTCAGCCGGCCGCGGAGCCGGGCGAGGGCGTCGGAACTGACGGGCGCGGAGAGCGCGCCCGGGATGTCTGTGCGGGGATCGATGGACTCGTTCATGATGGTTCTCCTCTCAGTGTGCGCCCGGATAGGTTTTTCGTAGGTTCTTCAGTCCGTCGGCGGCGGCGCGGCGCGCGGCCTCGACGGTGCCGCCGAGGATCCCGGCGATCTCGGCGTAGGGCAGGTCGGCCGCGTAGCGGTACGCCACCGCCTGCCGTTGCTTGTCCGGCAGGCGGGCCACCGCCGACCAGAGCTCCTCGGACGTGCCGTCGAACGGTGCCTCGTTGCTCGCCGCCTCGGGAACCGCGTCGACGGGCGCGGCTCGCCGCTGCGACGCCCGGATGAGGTCGATGGCCTTACGGTGCGCGATCGTCACCAACCAGGCCTCGACGTTCGCGTCGTCGGGGAGCTGCGGGTACGCGCGCATCGCGGCGAGGAAGGTCTCGGACCACGCGTCCTCGGCGTCGTGCGCGCCGAGTACCGCGCGACAGACCCGCAGCACCGTCGCCGCGTGCTCGTCGACGACCCGCTCGAAGGGAGCTCTCATGCCGAACTCGCCTCCCGCGCGACGCCCGTGCCGCCTGTATCGCCCGAGTCGCCCGGGGCCCACTGCAGCGGTAGGTGCGGCGTCGCGCCGGCGTGCGCTTCGAGGTCGAGCAGCGCGCGCTTGCGTTTGAGCCCCCCGGCGTAGCCGGTCAACGCGCCCGAAGCGCCGATCACCCGATGGCACGGGATCAGCACGCACAGCGGGTTCGCGCCCACCGCCTGCCCGACCTGCCACGCCGTCTCCGGGTGACCCAGCCGCCCGGCGATCGCCCCGTACGTCGTCGTGCTGCCGTACGGGATCTCCTGCAGCATCGTCCACACCGCCCGCTGGAAGTCGTCCCCGTCCGGCGCGAGCGGCAGATCGAACTCACGGCGCTCGCCCGCGAGGTACTCGCCGACCTGCTGCGCCGCCACACTCAGCAGAGCGTCGTCGTCGACGCGCGGACCGAACGTCGCTTCGGCGGGACGCCGGATGTGATGACGGAAGTACAGCCCGGTGACCCTGTCGTGGTCCGCGACCAGCGTCAAGGGGCCCAGGGCGGTCTCGGCCACGAGATTCCTGACGTTCATGTGCTCTCTCCTTTCGATGTCCTCTATCCGGTAGACGCTCACGGTCGTGTGAACGTGAGGTCCGACGTGGATCGTGTGATGGTTCGTGGCCGGGCGATCCGAGATGGAGCATCCATCATGCGATCACGACGCCATTGCCGCTGGTCCCCAGGCCGGTACGGCTAGGATCTAGCCCACACGAACCCGCCTGGAGTTCCGCGCGGCGGGGGCGACTTCTGCAGCCCGGGGAAGAGGCGCGGACACCTGTGGGAAGCGAGGGGGGAGGACATCGTGTTCTCGAGTAGACCCAAGACCCTGTTCACCTGGGCGCTGATCCTGATCCTCGTGGGCGTCTTCGCGAAGACCGCGATGACCGACGTGCTGCTGGCGATCGACGGGGCGATCACTCCCGTGGAACAGCATCTCAACGAGATCGGCACGATCGTCGACCTGACGAGCGCGGTCGCGCTGCCCCTGGGTTGCAGCCTGCTGGCCGCGGGCATCGTCATCGCCTCCCTCCCGCGCGGCGGAAACACCCGGCCCGAACCGGGTAGCACCCGGCCCGGCGAAGACGACTGAGGCCGCCCGTGATCGCCCCGAAATCCTGGATCCTCACCGCCGGCTGGCTGCTGATCGCCGGGGGTGCACTGGTCGAGATCGTCCTTCGGACTCGTCCCGAAACGACCGCGTTGGGCGCGGACAGCATCGAACCGACGATGTCGCTGAGTCTTCTCGCCGCGATGGCCGGCAGCACCGCGATCCCCGTCGGATGCGCACTCGTCTTCGCCGGCCTGATCGTCAGGCACCTGCGAGCCCGGGGGGCGGCCGGACGCCTGACCCGGTACCAGCACGATGCGCGATCGCGCGCCCTGTCCCGGGCCCGCGGGCGCGCTACACTGCGCGAGCCGGATGCGGAATCCCCTCGGGAGCGGTCGCGCCACTGTGAAGCCAGACCCGCGCCGGCGCTGGGCCCGGACGACCGGGCACCGTCGAACCGCCTACCCGGGCGCGAAACCCCGGACGAAGGAGCGCCGCTCATGGCGAACGCATCCACCACCGCACACGCCGGTGATCTCTCGCTGCACATCTCCCGTCGCGCGGTCTGGCTGAGCACGACGCTCTTCCTGGCCGTGCTGGCGTACTACTTCATCGGCATCGACCAGGGCGCCGTCTCGGTGTTCGGCAACGACATGCACGTGCACGAGTTCTTCCACGACGCCCGGCACTTCCTCGGCTTCCCCTGCCACTGACCGGGGGAGCCGTGGAGAAGCACGTCATCGCCCGCGGCGCACTCGCCGGGGCGACCGGAGGATTGCTCGCCTTCGTCTTCGGGCGGATCCTGGTGGAGCCGATCATCGGGCGGGCCGTCGACTTCGAGGAGGCCCGCAAGGCCGCTGAGCACGCCGGGCACGACGAGGCCGAGCTGTTCAGCCGGACGGTCCAGGCGAACGTCGGACTCGGGGCCGGGTTGATCCTGTTCGGCATCGCGATGGGCGCGCTGTTCGCCGTCGCCTACTGCGTCGCGGCGCCCAGGCTGGCGCAGTGGACGCCGCGGACGGTCGCGCTGGCCGTGGCCGGCTCGCTGTTCGCCGGGATCTACGCCCTGCCGTACCTGAAGTACCCGCCGAACCCGCCCGTCGTCGGCGATCCCGACACGATCCGTGAGCGCACGGGCGCCTACCTGCTCATGGTCGCGATCTGCCTGGCGCTGGTCGCGGCCGCGTGGGCCGTGGGATCGGCGACGGTGCCGCGGCTCGGGGCGTACCGCGCGGCGCTGGCCGGCGGAGCGCTCGTCGTCGTGGGCTTCGCACTCGCCTGCCTGCTGCTGCCGGCGAACGCCGCGACGCCCCACGGCTTCGATCCCGACGACCTGTACTGGTTCCGCACCTACTCCTTCCTGGCGCAGGCGATCCTGTGGGGCGCGATCGGACTCGTCGGCGGCGAGCTCCTGCACCGTCTGACGGTGACGCGCGGTGCAGCCCGGACGGCGCCCGCGGCCGTCTGAGGAATCCAGCGGTTTCCAGCTGGGAGATGCGGCAGCGGCGGCATACCCTGGGGGTATGAACCGCCGCTGCGCTCTGTGCTGGGCGGCCGCGCTGATCGCGATGATCGTCTCGGCCACCGTCCACTACCGGGGTGGTGGCGGCGGCGTCGACGGGCTGTTCCTCGTCATCGCCCTGGCCTGGGTGCTGCTCGCCATCCAGGCGCACCAGCCCACGGGCTGGCGGGGATAGTTCAGAAGTCCCGCCGGCGGGCGCGCAGCACGACGTCCTCGATGTGGTGGCTCGACGCCGCGCCGTGCGGGCGGGGGCGCTTCTCGTGCACCTCGATCAGCCAGTCATCGGACCCGGAGAGCAGTGCGACGATCTTGGGGACCTGCAGGTAGGCGTCCGGATCGAAGGAGGGGGCGTGCCCGGCGTCGGCGGCCACCGTCCGCATCGCCTCGGGATCATGGCCGACGACCAGCAGCGTGCCGCCGGGCGCGACCGCGTCGAGCAGGTTCTGCGCGCCGCGCCCGTCGGGCGTGCGTGGGATCGACGCGTACTGCGCGCTGACCAGGTCGAACGCGCCGGCGGGGAACGGACGCAGGTCGCCCACGTCGGCGAGGAGGGTGATGACTGCGACACCGCGCTCCGCGGCCGCGGCGCCCACGTGCTCGAGCGCGCGGGCCGAGACGTCGGCCGCGGTCACCGTCCACCCGCGCCCGGCGAGCCACACCGCGTCGCCGCCCTCGCCGGCGCCCACGTCGAGCGCCCGTCCCGGCGCGAGACCCTCCACTTCGTGCACCAGCGTCCCGTTGGGATTGCCGCTCCAGATCCGCTCGCCGTCGTACCGGTGATCCCAGTCGCGGCGGTTCGCGGACGGCCGTGCGTCGGCGCGCAGATCCTCCTCGGCGAGGTCGAAGCTGATCGCCGCGCCGACGGTGCTGCCGTGCGCGGCGGCCGAGAGCAGCTGCTGGGCGGGATCCGTGGCGTTCCCGGCGGCGTACAGTCCCGCCACGGAGGTCGCGCCGGTGGCATCGACGGCGATCACGTCGCCGGTCCCCGAGGCGTGCGGGGTCGCCGAGAGCCCGAGGCCGGCGAAGGCGTCGGCGCGGGTGCGGAAGCGCGGGCGGACGAAGACGGCGTCGGCGTCCAGGACCGTGCCGTCGGCCAGCTCGACGCCGGTGAGGACCGCACCGTCGGTGATGATGCGGCGCCCGGTGCCGGTGCGCACGTCCACCCCGCCGGCCCGGAGGGCGGGCAGGCGTTCGTCGTCGGCGAGCGCCGGATCCACCACGACGGTGAGCCGATCGGTGAGTCGATGCAGGAGCGCCGTGGGATGCAGCTCGTGCGGGGTGCTCACGAGCTGCACAACGCGCTGGTCGCGGATCTCGAAGCCGTGGCAGAACGGGCAGTGCAGCACGTCGCGGCCCCAGCGCGCCGCGAGACCGTCGATCTCGGGGAGCTCGTCGACCAGGCCCGTGGCGGCGAGGACGCGGCGCGCGAGGACGGCGTGCCCACTGCGCAGCTCCACGCGGAAGGCGCCGTCGGCGGTGCGGGTCACGCGCTCGGCCGAGCCGGACAGGATCTCGCCGCCGTAGGCACGCACGTCCTCGCGGCCCCGTCGGAGCAGGTCGGACGGTGCGGCGCCGTCGAACCCGAGGTAGCCGTGGAGATGCTCGGCGGGGGCGTTGCGGGGCTCGCCCGCGTCGATGACGATGACGGAGCGGCGCTGCCGCGCGATCTGCAGCGCCGCGGCGAGGCCGGCCGCGGAGCCGCCGATCACGCAGACGTCGCAGTGGCGTTCGATGTGATTCATGGCTCCCAGCGTGGCCATCTCTGGCAGATGCCGCAAGATGTCTTGCTATATTCGCATGATGACGGAGCTGGGCGAGATCGAGAACCTGGTGCGGACGCGGTTGCGGAGCCTGCGCACCACCCTGGGGCTGTCTCTGGACGAGCTCGCGGCCCGGACCCGGCTGAGTGCCTCGACGATCAGCCGCGTCGAGACGGGTCGTCGCAGCATCAGTCTCGACATCCTCGTGCCGCTGGCGAAGGCGCTCCAGGTGGACCTGGACGCACTGCTGGACGCGGGAGAGGCCGACGACGTGGTGCTGCGCCCCGCGCCCAGCCGGCAGGACGGCCGGACCACCTGGCTGCTCACCCGCCCCACCAGCGACATCGTGGCGATGAAGATGCGGCTCGAGTCCACGGCTGCGCCCGAGCCCCGCGTCCACCCGGGCCACGACTGGTTCTTCGTCCTCACCGGCCGGGTGCGCCTGACCCTCGGGGAGCGGACGATCGAGGTGGCGAGCGGCGAATCGGCCGAGTTCAACACCATGACGCCGCACGCGATCGCCGCCGCGGACGGACCGGCCGAGCTGATCATGATCTTCGACCGTGCCGGGCGGCACGCGCACGGCGAAGGCTAGGGCTACTCGCCCTTCTTGCGGGGATCCTCGTCGGCCGCGGACTCGACGGGCGCCTCGTCGGCCGGTTCCGATTCCTCGACGGCGGCCGGGGCACTGTCGCCGGTGGCGCCGCTGGCGGGCCGGACGCGGGGCGGAGCGGGCGCGACGGGCGGTGCCGACGGGGTGCGCAGCAGCTTGAAGGCCAGCCCGCCGACCGCCAGCACCAGCGCCACGACCGCGCCGATCACGAGCGGCCTGCGCCACGCCGGGCGGGACGGCGCATCGTCGGACAGGGTGATGGCGCGCTCCGGATCGACCTCGGCCGGGGCGAGCCACGACCGGAGCAGGCCGTAGATCCCGGCGAGCGTCCGGCTCGTGAGCGATAGGGCGAGGCCCGTGAGCGCTCGCGCGATGTTGGCCGGCCCGACGATGCTCTGGCCCAGGCCGGAGACCAGGCGTTGGACGTTCGACGGTGCGTCGGTGGCGGGGGCGTCGTCGAGAAGAGGGGAGGTGGCCATGGAGGCGTGATCCTTTCAGCGGACGAGGGAGCGTCTTTCCACCGATTCTTATCCGGTCTCCACGGGTTGGCAGGGTGTGGAAAATGGCAGAATGTCGGTGTGACCAACTCCAACGCTACCGCCCACGTGACCCTGCACACCTCTGAAGGCGACATCCGCATCGCCCTGTTCGGCAATCACGCTCCCGTGACCGTGGCGAACTTCCTCGGACTCGCCCAGGGCACCAAGGAATACACCACCACGAACGCCTCCGGCGGTACGTCGGGACCGTTCTACGACGGCTCGATCTTCCACCGTGTCATCGACGGCTTCATGATCCAGGGCGGCGACCCGACGGGTACGGGCACGGGCGGCCCCGGGTACGACTTCGTCGACGAGTTCCACCCCGAGCTCCGGTTCGACCACCCGTACCTCCTCGCAATGGCCAACATCGGCCGTCCGGCCACGAACGGCTCGCAGTTCTTCATCACGGTCGGCAAGACGCCGCACCTCAACAACCGGCACACGATCTTCGGTGAGGTCGAGGACGAGGCCAGCCGCAAGGTGGTCGACGCGATCGGCGCCACGCAGACCGACCGCGCGGACCGTCCGGTCAAGGACATCACGATCAACTCCATCACCGTCGAGGAGTAGTCACCCCGACATCAGCGCGAGCCCGGCCGGATCACCGGCCGGGCTCGCGTGCTCCAACTACCCGAAAGATAATTACTTCGTCTCACTGATCCATCAGTGTGGATCGTAATCGGCTTCGAATTCCCGAACGATGAAGAAATCGTGTGAGCCCGATCTCGATCCGTCCGGGCCGGTGAGCATGTTCACCGCACAACGGCCGCTTTGAGATGGACACTCGATGTCCGGCCTTCGTAACGTTTCCGTGATCTTGTGGAGACCGAGGCGTGACCGACACGCCGCTCCACCGGAGTCGGGAGTCGACGAAGGTGTCCAGTGACAGTACGAGGACCATGCCCCGCCGCAGCGCTCGCCGCGGCACGATGCGCGCAGCCCTGGGGGCGGCCGTCGCGGTGATCGGACTCGTCGCAGTACCGGCGGTGGCCCAGGCCGCCCCCGTTCCGGCCCCGCAAGCGCCGGCCCCGAAGGCTCCCGCCCCACAGGCCCCGGCCCCGCAGGCGGCGGGGCAGGCTGCCGGACCCGACCGCTCGTCGGTCGTGCGCGCGGCGCTCACCCGCGTCGGTATGCCTTACTCCTACGGCGCGGCCGGGCCGAGTTCCTTCGACTGCTCCGGCCTGGTCACCTGGGCCATGGGCCAGGCGGGCGTCGGCGTGCCGCGCAGCAGCTACTCGTTGATGAGTGCGGGCACCCCGGTCGCGCAGGCGGACCTGCGCCCGGGCGACGTGGTGATCACGAACGGCGGCGGCCATGCCGCGCTGTACATCGGCGGCGGACAGGTCGTGGAGGCCGTCACGGCCGGCGTGCCGGTGCGCGTCGCCGGAATCCGCGGCTTCGTCACCGCGCGCCGCTACTGAGCGCCGGGCCGCAGGGCCTCGAGCTGCTGCGCCACGAGGGTGGGCGCCTCGCCGAGCTCCCAGCGGCCCAGGAAGAGCAGGTCATCCCCGCGCGTTAGCTCCAGGAGCACGGACTCGCGGCCCCAGTGCCGTGTGGTCGTGCGCTTGATCTCCAGGCCGTCCCACGGGAAGACCTTGCGGCCGAAGGCGCCGCGGTAGACGACGCCGGCACCGTCGGCGGACAGACGCGGGCGGAGCACCAGGACCTGGACCCCCAGGTAGATCAGGGCGGTCACGCCCACGCCGACGAGCACCATCCCGACGGGATCCTTGATCGCCTGGAAGGCGATGGCGGCGGCGCCCAGGATCACGCCGGACACGAGCAGGACGACGCCCACGCCGCGCGGAGCGCTCCAGTTATCCACAGGTTTATCCACAGCTGGGGATGAAATACATCGATGTGATTCCGCTGGTCAGAGCTACTTCCACCACATCGTCATCAACAGGCCTGCGATCATCAGGCCGAAACCGATCGCGAAGTTCCACGCCTCGAGGTTGGCCATCCACTCCAGCGGCTTGCCGGGCGCGCCCAGGCCGTTCGGATCCGCACCGACGTAGTAGACGAGGAGCCAGGCCAGGCCGGCCAGCATGAGCGCCAGGAACGCGACCACGAACCACCGGCCCGACGGCGCGTTCACCTTGACCGGCGTGCGCGAATCCGTGGCGGTGTTGATCGTGTAATCGGTCTTCTTCCGGACCTTCGACTTCGGCATGGCTTCCTTCTACCTGGGTACTGTTCACCTGCCAGGTTATCGGATGTACCTGCGTGACCCCAGCCCGCTAGTGTGGACGGGTGCGGATCCTCGTCGTCGACAACTATGACAGCTTCGTGTTCAACCTGGTCCAGTACCTCGGCCAGCTGGGCGTGGAGGCGGACGTCTGGCGCAACGACGATTCGCGGCTCGACGATCCGGCCGCTGCGGCCGCGCAGTACGACGGTGTGCTGCTCAGCCCCGGGCCCGGTACTCCCCAGCGCGCCGGACAGACCATGGCGATGGTGACGGCCGCCCGCGAGGCCGGCTCCCCACTACTGGGTGTGTGCCTCGGGCACCAGGCGATCGGCGCGGTCTTCGGCGCCACTGTCGACCGCGCCCCCGAGCTGCTGCACGGCAAGACCTCGCTGGTGCACCACAACGGCCACGGCGTCCTCGCCGGACTCCCGGACCCGTTCACCGCGACCCGCTACCACTCGCTGACGGTGCTCGAGCCCACGATCCCCGATGAGCTCGAGATCACCGGGCGCACCGAGTCGGGCGTCGTGATGGCCTTCCGGCATCGCGAGCTGCCGATCCACGGCGTCCAGTTCCATCCCGAGTCCGTGCTCACGCGGGGCGGGCACCGCATGCTGGCGAACTGGCTGGCGGTGTGCGGTTTCGATGTCCCGGAGGCGCGGATCGCCGAGCTCGAGCACGAGGTGGCCGCGGCGCTCGGGTGATCGCCGGACGGCGATCACCGGCGAGTGCGGTCGGTTTCCCGCGCTATCGGGTGGGAAACCGACCGCACTCGTGAGTTCTACGGCTCGTCGGCGCGGCTACGAGCGCCGGACGTGCAGCACGATCGACGCCGACGTGTCCACCTGAGTACCGGGCTTCGGGTCGGTGTCCCACACCCGCCCGCGGTCGAACAGGCCCGACGGGGCGTCGACCACGACCGTGATGTTCCCGTCCGAGAACCCGGCCTGGATCAGCGCGGCCCGGGCGGCGTTCTGATCCTGGTTGATCACGTTGGGCATGTTGATCGGCTTGACACGGGAGACCTGCAGCGTCACGGTGCTGCCCTTGTCGGCGTTCGACCCGCCGGCCGGGTTCTGGCTGATGACAGTGCCCGCCGCGGTGGAGCTGTCGACCTGCTGGATCTTCACGTCGAAGCCCAGGCCCTTGAGGTTCGAGGTGGCCTGGTCGACCTGCGTGTTGGTCACGTCCGGGACCCGGACCTGCTCCTTACCGGAGCTGACGGTCAGCTGGATCGGCGTGCTCTGCTGGGTCTTCGTGCCGATCGCCGGGTTGGTCGAGATGACGCTGCCCTTCGGCACCGTCGGCGAGGGATCGTTCTTGACGTCCTTGGCCACGGTGAAGCCCGCCTTCTCGAGGATCTCGCGGGCCTCCTTCTCGGGCTTGTTCGCGACATCGGGCACGGCGGCGATCTTCGGACCGGTCGAGACCTGCAGCACCACCGTCGAGCCCTTCGCGGCGCTCGCGTTCGGCCCGGGCAGCGTCGAGATCACGTGCTCCGGCGGCACCGCGTTGTCGGGCATGCGCTGCACCTCGACGGTGAAGCCCAGCTTCTGCAGCGCGACCTGGGCGTCCGCGGCGGGCTCGCCGATCTGCGAGGTCACCGTCGCGGTCTGCTCGCCGCCGCGACTGTTGAGCAGGTACCAGGTGGTACCGCCGACGAGGACCAGCGCGATGACCGCGGCCGAGATCAGCAGGAGCAGGCTCGAGCGGCTCCGGGTCCGGACGGGGGCCGAGTGCCGGCGCCGGACGGGCGCGGGGGCCGCGGTCGCCTCGACGACCTCCGTCGCCGGATCGTCGTTCGACGGTGCCGCGCCCTCCGCGCCGCCGCCGGCGGCGACCGGGGCGGCGGCGCGCCGACGGGGCCGGGAGGGCTCGGTGAGCAGCGCCTCGCGCTCGGAGTCGGACAGCACCATCGGCGCCTCGGGCTTGCGCCCCGCGAGCACCCGGATCAGGTCCTGCCGCATCTCGCCGGCCGTCTGGTAGCGGTTCGCGGGGTTCTTCGACAGCGCCTTGAGCGTGATCGAGTCCAGCTCCGGCGGCACGGTCTCGAGGATCGACGACGGTGTCGGCGGATCCTCGCGGACGTGCTGGTAGGCGACGGAGACGGGCGAATCGCCGGTGAACGGCGGCTGCCCGGTGAGCAGCTCGAAGAGCACGCAACCGGCCGCGTAGACATCGGAACGGGCGTCCACGGAATCGCCGCGGGCCTGCTCCGGGGAGAGGTACTGCGCGGTGCCGATGACGGCCGCCGTCTGGGTCATCCCCGCCGACGGGTCGCTCATCGCCCGGGCGATGCCGAAGTCCATCACCTTGATCTCGCCCGCGCGGGTGAGCATCACGTTGGCCGGCTTCATGTCGCGGTGCACGATGCCGTTGCGGTGGCTGAAGTCCAGCGCCGCGCAGACGTCGGCCATCCAGGTCATCGCGGCCTGCGGGGCGATGGTGCCGTCGCGGCGCAGCACGTCGCGCAGCGTCTCACCGTCGACGTACTCCATGACGATGTACGGCAGCGGCCCCCCCGGGGTCTGCGCCTCACCGGTGTCGTACACCTGCACGATCGTCGGGTGGTTCAGCGAGGCGGCGTTCTGCGCCTCCCGCCGGAACCGCTCGTAGAAGCTCGGATCCCGGGCCAGGTCGGCACGCAGGATCTTGATCGCCACGTCGCGCGAAAGACGCGTATCCCGGGCCAGGTGCACCTCGGACATGCCACCGAACCCGAGCGTTTCGCCCAGGTCGTAGCGGTCGTTGATGCGACGCGGCGGGGTAGTCATTCGTCTATGTCCGTCATCCGTTAGTTGTTGCAGGGGAGGGGGATCCCGAAGATGCCGGTGCACGGCGGCTTCGTCGTCGGCTCACCCCCGGTGACCGGCGGCTCGGTGGTCGTCGGAGGCGGGGCCTGCGTCGTCGTCGGCGGTGGCGGGGGTGCCTGCGTCGTCGTCCGCGGCGGAGGCGGCGCCTGCGTGGTCGGCTGCACCGTCGACGTCTCGGTCACCGTCCGCGGCGGCTGCGTCGTCGTGGGCCGGGCCTGCGTCGAGGTCCCCGTCGGCGGGGGCGCGACGGTGCCGGTGTCGGTCACGCTCGTCGACGTCGGCGGGACGGCCGGTTCGTCGCTGCTCGTGAGCAGGTAGCCACCGACGATCGCCGCGGCGATCAGCAGCAGGACCACCGAGACCGCGAGGATCGTCTTCTGGGCCTTCGTCCAGCCGCCGCCGTCGGCCGCGGTCGACGGTGCCGCCGCCCGCGGGGTCGGGGCGGAGTTGCGCGAGACGGGCTGTGGCCCCGGCCGCGACGACGGCACGACCGTGGTGGCCGCGGTCTCCGGCGGACGGCTCACGGCGGCCGCGGCCGTCTGCGCCGCGCCGGTCCAGCCGCGCGGCATCGGCGGGCGCTGCCCGGCCTTCACCGCCGCGACCGCGTCGGCGAACTCGCCGCCGTTGGCGTAGCGCTGCCGCGGGTCCTTGCCGAGGGTCAGGGTGATCAGCTCGCGGACCGGCGCCGGCAGGTCACCGGGCAGCGGCTCCGGCTGGTCCCGGATGTGCTTCATCGCGACGGTGATCGCACCCTCGCCCGAGAAGGGCCGCTTGCCGGCGAGGCATTCGTAGCCGACGACGCCGAGGGAGTAGACGTCGGAGGCGGCGGTGGCGTCTTCGCCGGAGGCTTGTTCGGGGGAGATGTATTGGGCGGTGCCCATGACCATGCCGGTTTTGGTGACGGGTGCGGCGTCGACGGCTTTGGCGATGCCGAAGTCGGTGATTTTCACTTGGCCGGTGGGGGTGATGAGGATGTTGCCGGGTTTGACGTCGCGGTGGACGAGGCCGGCGGTGTGGGCGACTTGGAGGGCGCGGCCGGTTTGTTCGAGGAGGTCGAGTGCTTGGGCCTGGCTGAGGTGGCCGAGGCGGCTGAGGACGGCGTTGAGGGGTTCGCCGTTGACCAGTTCCATGACGAGGTAGGCCAGGGGTGCGCCGCCGGCTTGGTCGGCGGTTTCGCCGTAGTCGTAGACGCCGGCGATGCCGGGGTGGTTGAGGGCGGCGGTGGTGCGGGCTTCGTTGCGGAAGCGGGCGAGGAATTCTTGGTCTTCGGAGAATTCGGCTTTGAGGACTTTGACTGCGACGCGGCGGTCGAGGCGGGTGTCCATGGCTTCCCAGACTTGGCCCATGCCGCCGGTGGCGATGAGCCGGAGGAGTTCGTAGCGGTCGGCGATCAC